>JACVJC010000014.1 GCA_015711795.1 Candidatus Geothermocultor quzhuomuensis | reverse complement strand
GCAAAGATGGTGAAGTTTCAGAAATAGAGGTAACTCCGAGTGATTTTGGCCGTATTACTGCTCAAACAGCAAAACAGGTTATAAAACAAAGGATAAAAGAGGCAGAGCGGGAAGTTATGTATGAAGAATATAAAGACCGAGTTGGTGATATGGTTACAGGTATTGTTCAGCAAAATGACTCAAGGTTTACACTTGTGGATTTAGGAAAGGTTGAAGCTTTATTGCCACCTTATGAACAGGTTCAGGGTGAAACATATAAGCATGGAGAAAGGATAAAATGTTATATTTCAGAAGTAAGACGGACAACCAAAGGACCGCAAGTAATTGTTTCAAGAACTCATACAGGTCTTGTAAAAAGGCTTTTTGAGCTTGAAGTTCCAGAAATAAGTGAAAAAATTGTTGAAATAAAAAGTATTGCAAGAGAGGCTGGTTACAGAACAAAAATAGCAGTTGCATCAAATGATAAAAATGTTGATCCTGTTGGCGCATGCGTTGGCTCAAAGGGTTCTCGAGTTAAAATGGTGGTTCATGAGTTGAGGGGGGAGAAAATTGATGTAGTTGAATGGAGTGATGATCCTGTTGTCTTTGTTTCTAATGCTCTAAGCCCAGCTAAAGTAACTGAAGTGAAAATAGATGAGGAAAATCGGACGGCTGAAGTTGTTGTTCCTGATAATCAGCTTTCTTTAGCAATTGGGAAAGAGGGTCAAAATGCGAGGTTAGCAGCTAAGCTGACTGGTTGGCGAATAGATATTAAAAGTGAATCACAGGCTAAAGAGGAAAAAGAAAAGTTAAAAGCAGAGGAAAAGGTAAGGGAAAAAGGAAAAAAGAAGAAAGCAAAAGTTAAGAAGGAAACTAAGAAAAAGCAAGCAAAAGAAAAAAAAGAAGGTAAATGTCAAGCTGTGACTGCTTTAGGAAATCCCTGTAAGAACAAGGCAGTTAAAGGAAAAAAATTTTGCTCAATTCATTTAAAGACAGGGAAAAAATGAAAAGAAAAAAGGTAGTTACTAGAACCTGTCTTGGTTGTAAGCATTCAGGTGATAAAAGAGATTTCATCCGGGTGGTTAGAACGCCAGAAGGCCAAGTTATGCTAGACTTATCAGGCAAGAAGAATGGAAGAGGTGCTTATTTTTGTCCCAATGAGAATTGTTTAAGGGGAGGAATAAAAAGGTTAGATTATGCTTTAAGAGTTAAATTAACACCAAAAGAGAAGGAAGACTTGATAAAGGAATTTTTAGAAATCATCTCAGTGAGGTAATTCAATTGGCAAAGTTAAAACTACATCAATTAGCTAAAAAGTTCAATATGGATTCAAAAGAGCTTGTTGATAAGCTTAGAAAGTCAGGGGAAGATGTCCCAAGTTTTCACTCTACTTTTGATGAGGAGAAAGCCCGTCAAATTCTCTTTAAAGAAAAAAGCGAATCCCCTCACTCACCTAAATTAGAAAAAAAGGAATCAAAAGATAAAGAGAAAAAATCCTTAGAAAAGTTGAAGATTCCTGAAGGTATAGTAGTAAAAGATTATGCTCAGTTAGTTGGAAAGCCCCCAAATGAGATAATTAAAAGGTTGATTGAATTAGGTGAGCTTTTGACAATTAATCAGTCGATGAGCCCTGAAGCAATTACTATTCTTTCAGAATCATTGGGGTATGAAGCGGAAATAGTCTCTCCTTTCCAAGAGAGGATATTAGAAGAAGAAGAAAGTGAGGTAGCTCCTCGTCCTCCAGTGGTTACTATTATGGGTCATGTTGACCATGGAAAAACCACCCTGCTAGATGCTATTCGCAAAACCGATGTGGCCTTAAAAGAATTTGGTGGCATAACTCAACATATTGGGGCTTATCAGGTTGAACATCACGGCAAGAGGATTACTTTCATTGACACTCCAGGGCATGAAGCTTTCACTGCTATGCGGGCTAGAGGGGCAAAAATAACTGATATCGCTGTCTTAGTAGTAGCTGCTGATGATGGAGTTATGCCTCAAACCATTGAGGCAATTGACCATGCAAGGGCAGCTCAAGTTCCGATAATTGTGGCAATTAATAAAATTGATAAACCCGATGCTAATCCAGAAAAGGTTAAGCAACAGTTAACAGAGCATGGATTAGTTCCGGAAGAGTGGGGAGGGGATACAGTATTTGTTAGTATTTCGGCTAAAGAAAGAACAAATCTTGAAGAACTTTTAGAGATGATACTTTTAGTAGCCGAATTTCAGGAGCTTAAAGCTCCTTATAAAACCCGGCCTAGGGGTGTTGTTATTGAATCAAAGTTAGATAAAGGAAGGGGTCCTGTAGTCACAGTTTTAGTTGAAAGAGGTGTCTTGAAAGTAGGCACACCTATTGTTGTTGGTTTAACTTACGGAAAAATTAGAGCAATGATTGACGATAAAGGAGCTAATGTTGAAAAGGCTTTCCCTGCTCAACCAGTTGAACTCTTAGGGCTTTCAGCAGTTCCAGAAGCGGGTAGCGAGTTTTTTGCCGTATCTGATGAGAAAGAAGCAAGAAAAATTGCTGAAGAAAGAGCTTTGAAAAAGAGATTAATTCAAGAGATCCGACGGAAGCATTTTACATTGGAACAATTATACCAAAAAGTGGAAGAGGGAGAGCTCTCAGAGTTAAAGTTAATTATTAAAGGCGATACCCACGGCTCAATTGAAGCAATTAAAGACGCTTTAACTAAGTTAGATCAGACAAAGGTTAAGATTAATATTATTCATACAGGAGTTGGTGGAATTTCTGAGACAGATGTTATGCTGGGGGCAGCCTCTGATGCTGTAGTTATTGGTTTTAATGTGAGGCCAGACCAAAATGCTAAGGTTTTAGCTAAAAAAGAAAATATTGACTTGAGAACTTACAGGGTCATTTACCAGCTGATTGAAGATATTCAAGTTGCAATGAAGGGCCTTTTAGCTCCCGAATTTGAGGAAGTAGAACTGGGACATTTAGAGGTACGGGCAACTTTTAAAGTATCCAAAATTGGGCAGGTAGCTGGTTGTTATGTTTCCAGTGGGAAAGTTGCTAATGATGCTCAAGCGAGGGTAATTAGAGACGGAAACATCATCTTTGAAGGGAAAATTGCTTCTCTTCGTCGTTTTAAAGAAGATGTTCGAGAAGTGAAAGCAGGTCTTGAGTGTGGGTTGAGAATAGAGAATTTCCAAGATTTTAAAGAGGGGGATGAGATTGAAATTTTTAAAGTAGTGGAAAAGAAAGTTACTTGAGGGTGAGGTATTTGATAGTAGGAGTTTTAATATGTGAATTGTTTATCCCACAAAGTCGCTCTTTAAAGGATAAACGTCAAGTAATAAAAAGTTTAATTAATAAGACACAAAAGAATTTCAATATTTCCATTGTTGAACTTGACCATCACGAACTGTGGCAGCGAGCTACATTAGGCTTGTCATCTATTTCTAATAGTCAAAAAGCAATTGAAAAAGTTTTTAACCAGGTAGAAAACCTTTTTGAAGAATCTGATGAGGTAATTATCACTAAAAGAGAACGCAACTTTTTCTCCTCATAATTAAAGGCAAAAATACTCCATTTTGGTGAGGACAATTTGTCAAGAAGAATCTCAAGATTAAGTGAAGTTCTTAAATTTGAAATTAGTCAAATTATTCTTAAGGACCTCCAAGACCCAAGATTGGGCTGGATAACAATTACAGCTGTTGAGATAAGTGAAGACTTAAGGCATGCTACTATTTACATTTCTGTTCTTGGTAATGAGGAGGATTGGCAAAATTCATTTTTAGGTTTAGAAAGTGCTAAGAAGTACATTCGAGCCGAGCTTGGCAAAAGGGTAAGGATTAAGTTTTTACCTGAAATTGAATTCAAACCTGATAAGACATTAGAAGAGGGAGCAAGAATCTTTGAAATTCTTGAGAAAATTAAGGAAGAGAGGGAATCTTCTTGAATTACCAACCTTTAATTGAACTTATTAAGAGGGAAAAGATATTTGTGATTGGTTCTCATATTCAGCCAGATGGAGATAGTATTGGTTCTCTTCTAGGCTTGGGGCTTTTTCTTAAAGATTTGGGTAAGAAAGTTTATTTGAGTTGGGGAGAAGAGATTTTAATTCCTCCTCAGTATTCTTTCCTTCCTCAAAATGAGCTTATTCAGCTTCCTAAAAAATTACCTAAAAAAATCGATGTTTTTATTGCCCTTGACTGTGCTGATTTTTCAAGACTGGGGCAGCTAGAAAAGGTAGCTAGGAAATCAAAGATTTTAGTTAATATTGACCATCACTTGGAAAACACATCTTTTGGGGACATCAACTTAATCGATGAGACAATTTCTTCAGTCTCTGAGGCTGTCTTTTGGTTAACAAAGGAGATGGGAAGGAAATTAAATTATCAAATTGCCCTTCCTCTTTATGTGGGAATTGTAACTGATACGGGGAAGTTCCAATATTCTAATACTACCCCAATGACTTTTCAAGCTGCTGGGGAACTTCTTAAATATGAAATCTTGCCAGAGTATGTTTTTCGTCAAGTTTATGAGAACTTTTCTCTTTCTACTCAACGTCTTTTGGGCGAGATTTTGAGAAAAGCTCAAATCAAAAATGGTATTGTTTATTCAACCATTACCCAGAAAGACCTTGATTTTCACAAAGTTTCACTCCTTGAAACCGAAAATTTCATCGATATGTTAAGAGCAATAAAAGGTATCAAATTGGCAGTTTTATTTAAGGAGTTTGAGAAAGGGAAAATAAGAGTGAGCTTGAGAAGTAAAGGCGAAATCAATGTCGAAATAATCGCTAGAGAGTTTGGGGGAGGCGGTCATCGAGAAGCAGCTGGATTTCATACTAAACTAAATGTTAATGAAACTCTCGCAAAAATCTATAAGCTGGTTGATAAGCAATTAACAGTGAAAAGGGAGAAAGTGGAAAGCGAAAAGCAGCTAGGCTAAAAATTAGCTAACAACTATTTTTTGAGGGGTATAAGTTTAAATGCAAAAATTCGAGTGGGAAGGATTTTTAGTGGTCAATAAACCAAAAGGTTTGACTTCCCATGATGTGGTAGATAAAGTAAGAAGAATTTTTGGTTTAAAAAAGGTAGGGCACACTGGAACCCTTGATCCTTTAGCCACTGGTGTTTTAGTTTTATGTCTCGGGAGAGCAACTAGGCTTTCTCGTTTTCTTTTAGTTGACCCTAAGGAATATATCGCTGAAATGGTTTTAGGGGTAAGAACCGATACTCTCGATGCTACAGGGAAAGTTATTTCATCTTCTCCTTGTCATGCAAGTGAAAAGACAGTCAAAGAGGTTATTTCGACTTTTAAAGGCCCCTTAATTCAGATTCCTCCAATGACTTCAGCAATTAAAGTGGGGGGAAAACCTCTTTATCGATTAGCTCGCAAAGGGATTGAAATTGAGAGGAAGCCTCGTCAAGTTTTAATATATGAGTCTGAGCTTTTAGATTTTGAGAATGGAGATTACCCTAAAGTTAAATTTCGGATAATTACATCTAAAGGAACTTATATTCGAGTATTTTGCTCTGATATTGGCGAAAAGTTAGGTTGTGGTGCTCACCTAAGTGAACTTAAAAGAATGAGAGCAGGAAAGTTTTCTTTAGACGAAGCATTCACCTTAGAAGATTTGAAGGAGTTAAAAGCAAAAGGTCAGTTAGGAGAAGCAATTATTTCAATAAATAGTGGTTTAGATAATTATCCTTTTATTATGCTTCAGGAAGGAGCAGAGGCAAGAGTAAGAAATGGTAGTCCTATTTTTCCAAAGATGATTAAAAATTCTGAACCACTCCAAGAGGGAGGAATAGTCAGGGTAATTGATGCTTCAGGGAATTTCATCGCTATGGCTTGTTGCTCAAAAAGATTAACTTTCGAGAGAAGAAAACCATTAGCTAATTTATTATGCGTTCTTTCTTAAAATACTAACATAAAAGGCAAAATGAACTTCGGGTGAATCTGAGATGGAAAAATTTTTTGGGCTTATGGAGGTTCGAAAGCCAACTGTTCTAACAATTGGTGTTTTTGATGGCATTCATCGAGGCCATCAAAGAATTATTGAGGAGACGGTAAGAATCGCTCAGAAAGAAAATCTTAAAAGTGTCGTAGTTACCTTTGAACCTGACCCAGAAGAGGTATTAAAAAAGGCTAAGAGAATCCTTTTAACTCCTTTAGGGGAGAAATTAAGCTTAATTGAAAAGCTGGGAATTGACGCCCTTTTTATTATTGAATTTAATCGGGAGTTGTCTCATTTAGAGCCGGAGAGTTTCATTGGTGACCTTATCTTAAAGTTAAAGCCAAGGTGGTTAGTGGTAGGGGAGGGCTTTCGGTTTGGAAAAAGAAGAAAAGGTAACATCAACTTTTTAAAAGCTTTTGGGCAAACTCACGGATTTAAGGTTCAGAGTATTCCCCTCCTGAAAATTAATGGCGAATTTATTAGTAGCACCTTAATTCGAAATTATTTGAAGAAAGGAGATATAGGGAAGGCTGAAAACCTTTTGGGAAGATTTCCTCGAATTTATGGGAAGGTAACACGCGGCTTAAAAAAGAGTCGAGAAATTGGATTTCCCACTGCTAACCTTGAGGTAAATGAAAGATTGTTTTTGCCAGGAAAGGGTGTTTACGCGGGCTATGTAGAGATTGAAGGGAAAAATTATAGCTGTGCTATTTACATTGGAACAAGCCCATCACTTCAAATTCACAAACTAAGAGTGGAAGTATTTATTCCTGAGTTGAAAGCTGACCTCTACGGTAAAGAAATCGTGGTTGAACTGAGAAAGAAAATTCGTGACGAGATGATTTTCAGAGACACTAAATCTCGTGAAAGACAAATCCGCCTCGATGTTCAGCACCTGCTTTAGTCTAAAGTGACCAGTGATTGCGGATTAGTTAAGAGGTAAGGTGTGAAAGAAGGTCTAATAAATTTGAATGCGAATGAGAGGTCAGGTCTTGTAATGCAACACAAGCATTTTCCAATCAATCTCCTAAACCGAGCTATCTAAATACAGGAAAATAATTTTTGAGCGATAAAAAGAAAGATAAAAATAGAAATGCTTGATTGCAAGACCTGACCCCTTCGCGTAAATTTGAATGAAGATGAAGAAAATTATTAAGATAATATTAGGAAAAGGGAGGAGGAAGGAAAGTGGCGATTAAGATTATTCCTTGTCTTGACATGAAGGAAGGAAGGGTAGTCAAGGGCGTTCACTTTGTTGACTTACGCAACGCAGGAGATCCTATTGAAAACGCTATTTTTTACCAAAAAGAAGGTGCTGATGAAATAGCCATGCTTGATATTGCAGCAACGGTTGAAGCTCGGAAAACACGTCTTGAATGGGTTAAGCAGGTTTCGAATGTCATTGATATTCCCCTTACTGTTGGTGGGGGAATATCCACCCTAGAAGATATGGAAGCTCTTTTTGAGGCAGGAGCAACTAAAATTTCTATAAATACTGCGGCAGTCAGGCAGCCAGAACTTATTAAAGAAGCTTCAAAATGCTTTGGGAAGAAGCGAATTGTTATAGCAATTGATGGCCGTCGTAATCAAGGAATGCCTTCTGGTTTTGAAGTAGTTGTGAGTGGTGGACAAAAGCCAGTGGGAAAAGATGCAGTTGAGTGGGCTAAAGAGTGCGAAGCACTGGGAGCGGGAGAGATTCTTCCTACCAGTATTGATGCTGATGGAACAGTAGCCGGTTACGATATCCCTTTCACACGCTCAATTGCTGAAGCAGTTTCACTCCCTGTGATAGCTTCTGGTGGAGCGGGGAAGCTTGAGCACTTCTATGAGGCAGTAGTTAAGGGGAAAGCCTCAGCTCTTTTAGCTGCTTCCGTCTTTCATTTCAGAACCTTTACTATTCGCCAAGTTAAAGAGTATTTAAAAGGGAAGGGAATCGAAGTTATCTAAAATTACTTTTTCTTTTTTAATTTATCTAGTATTTCTTGGGCATCTTGAAAGGAAGAATCATATTTGAGGGAAAGTTTAAAGTGATAAATTGCTCCTTTAATGTTCCCTTCTTGCAGAAAAAAGTTTCCAATTACATATTCTAGTGGTGCAAGGTAATCAAAGTAGGTTCGTGCCATTGGAATATCCTTGAAAGCTTCATCAAGCTCTTTTTTTGCGTCATTGTATAAATTTTCTTTCACATAAAAGTAAGATAAGAAAATTCGAGGGACAATTGAATTTGGGCTCATTTTAATGGCTCTGCGAAGTTCAACTTGGGCTATCTTCCGAAATTCTTTATATTTTCCGACCTCATATAAAATTGTATTAGGGAAAGCCACCTTGTATTCATATTTTTTAATTATTTTCTCATTGGGCTTAATTCTTCTTAGATAGATAACAGCAACATCGTCCCAGAAAACCAGTGCCCACTCCTTCTTTGGATAAAGATTTATCGGATGGTATTTGGTGAATTGGGTGATGACAATATTGACCTTTTTTTCTTTGAGAAGCTTTTGATACTGAGGAATGGTTTTACTTTTTTTTAACTCGTTAAATAAATCACGATAAATTGGTGTTCTCCCATCCATAAAGACACGATATTGAGGGTAAAGCTTCCAAATTAAGTAACCACCATGGTTATAGTCATTAACAATTTCGGGAAGAGGCTTTGTTTGCAGGATAAAGTTTGTTGCAGCCTCAGGATAAAAATAACTTTGTTGTTGCCCAGTCCCAAACCCCCACAATGGTGAAAAGTTCATTATCGATTGGGACCAAATTATCCAAATCATAAAAATAGCGGCTAGAAAACTGAAGAGAAAGGAGCTTTTAGAATAAAGTTCCGTTTTAAAAAAATCTGGTTGGAATTTTCTTAAAATAGATAGAGATTGTTCTAAGCGGACTTTGAGAATATATCCTAAAGTAGGGGCAGTGACAATTGAAAAATCAACTTGGAAGCGTATAGATTTAAAAGCTAAAAGAGCGTACATTAAAATTAAGGAAATTTCAAACCAATCAATTTTATTAATTGAGGAGAGGAAGGTTAAGAGGATAATAACTAGATAACCAAAGGCGGAGGGAAATTCTTTAAATGTTGTTGGGCTCATTTCGGTTATTGGCACGGGAGGGGATACATTAGCTATTAGAAATTTAAGGGTATGATAGCTACTTGGAGTGATAAAAAGTAAAGGTATTGAGAGGGCAAAGGCAAGCCAGATCCATTTTAAGTGATTTTTCTTTAAGGTGATTTGGTTTTTAAGATTAAAAAATTTAAATTTGTTTTTCAACAACCACTTTACTGTTTCACTAAAAGCAAAGAGAAATACAACGAACAACCCAATGAATGCTCCTGGATGGAAATTTACCCAGATAATCGAAGAAAAAGGTATTAATAAAAGATATTTCGGGTTCCTTCTTTCTTTAAATCGTTGAAAAGCAAAGAGCAATAAAACTAAGAAAAAGTAATCGGTAAGGTGAGGGCGGATGGTGAAGCGACCTCTAGAAAAAAGTGCAACGACGATGGTAACAAAAAGAGAGATATTTAAACTTTTTGTTCTTTCTAAGATAATTTGAAAGAGGAAAACGAAAACTATACAAAGGAAGAGCGCCTTTAAATAAATTAAATTTTTTAAGCCGAAATAGTTGTAAAAAAGAAAAATTAAAAGTTCGAAAAGCCACGACTCAGGGATCCAAGGTTTTTTATAAGCAGTATGGGAAAAAATATCATGATGAGGGATTGATTTTGTCTTGGCGATAATTTCACCTGTCTTTAAATGCCAGGGTGTGTCTGGATCCCAAGAGTTAACTAATCCTAGAATTAAAATCAAAGCCACAAGAATTGAAAGAAGGATATACTGCCATGCTTGAGAAATTGCTTTAGTTTTTTTCTTCACAAACGGTTTCTCCCTTTTTTCTCAATATCAATTGCTTTCTTGGTGGGAAAGATTTATTTTTTAATAAATTCTTCCAAAATACCTAAATACCAAAGGAGCCAAAAACTTAAAACGCCTAAGACAAGAAAAAGAGTAACTTTTATTTGGAGAGTAGCAAACCTCATCACTAAACCAATTAAGCTTAAAAAAGCAGACCAAATGTAAATTAAAACTACGGCTTGACGGTGGGAAAGCCCTTTATGTAAAAGTCGGTGGTGGATGTGTTCCTTATCTGCTTCCGTTATTGGGCGTTTACTTTTATATCTTCGAAAGATAGCAAAAGCTGTATCGAGAATGGGGATGCCCATAACAATTAAAGGAACCAAAAAAGCAATAGCTGCAATTGTTTTCATCACACCTTGAACTGTTACTGCCCCTAGTAAAAATCCTAGTAACATACTTCCGCTATCTCCCATAAAGATTTTGGCAGGATAAAAGTTGTGTCTTAAGAAACCGAGTGAACTTCCTGCCAAGGCAATTGAGAGAACAGCCATATTTACCTGGCCCGTTTGATGAGAAAAAGCAAAAAAAGCAAAGGAAGAAATGCCACAAATTCCAGAAGCTAAGCCATCTAAGCCATCAATGAAGTTTACTGTATTAATCATTCCGACAATCCAAAAGAGGGTTAAAGGAACACTCCAGAAGCCAAGAGAAATCAAGCCATCACTTAGAGGATTGCCAATGAAGTCAATTTGGACACCAAAGAAGATTAAGATTGAGGCGGCTAAAATTTGTCCAATGAATTTTTCAGTAGGAGAGAGACTCCGAAAATCATCAGCTACTCCAAATAAGGTAATAATGGTCGCTCCTAAAAAAATACCGAGCAGTTCACGCTGGGTAAAGAGGTGAGATTGCCAGCCAGGGTTAAAGTAAAATATGCCACCTAAAAAGGATAAGAAAAAAGCAAAATAAATAGCGATGCCGCCCATTCGAGGAATTGGACGTTTATGGATTTTTCTCTCGTTTGGGTAATCGACTGCCCCTAGCTTAAAAGCAATCTTTTCAGCAAAAGGAGTCATAAAATAAGATAAAGCAAAACCAATGGCAAAAACTAAAAAATAACCTTTCATTGAGGAGTAATTTTTTTTGTTTGGATTTTACTTTCTTTCAAGATTTTCTCAGCTAGCTTATCAGGATATTCATCTAAATAAAAAATTTTCTTTATCCCTGCATTGATAATCATTTTAACACAGACGATGCAAGGTTGATGAGTAGTATAAAGGATTGAACCTTCAATGGGAACACCATGAAGGGCTGCTTGGATGATAGCATTTTGTTCTGCATGGAGCCCCCGGCAAAGTTCATGCCTTTCTCCTGAGGGAATATCGAGGTTTTCTCTTAAACAGCCTACTTCAGCACAGTGCTTTATCCCTCTTGGTGCCCCATTATACCCAGTAGTTAAAATTCTTTTGTTTTTAACTAAAATTGCTCCTGTTTGCCTCCGGAGACAGGTTGAGCGAGTTGAAACTTCTTGGGCAATTCTCATAAAGTAACTATGCCAAGAAGGCCTTTTTAAATTGTGTTTCTTGTCTGGCTGGTGACTTCCCCCTTTTTTCATCTCTTCCGAATTATACCTTGAGGCAATCTAAAACAAAAATATCACCATTCAGAGTCAGTAATAATAAGGAGATAGCAAATGAATTCAGACTAAAGACTGAAAATATTAAACTGAAGAAAAATTTTGAGTTCTTGACTTCAGTTGTTAGTAAAGTTTTCAGTCATTCCTGTTCACTGCTCACTGGTTACTAGATTTATTTTTTCTCAATGGTTATCTTGTTAATGATGTCATTTTTTTGAATTTGGTGGACTACCTTAAGACCTTCAATGACTTGACCAAAGACAGTGTATTGACCATTAAGTTGAGGTTGAGGGGCAAGACAAATGTAAAACTGGCTTCCAGCACTGTTAGGGTCAGCACTCCTAGCCATAGCAACTGTTCCTTCTAAGTGGGGACGATTATTAAACTCAGCTGGAATTGTATAACCAGGCCCACCAGTTCCATCATTATAAGGGTTATTATCTTTACTTAAGGGGTCTCCTCCCTGGATAACAAATCCAGCAACTACGCGGTGAAATTTAGTTCCATCGTAAAATCCATTTTCAGTTAGGTTAATAAAATTAGCTACTGTTTTAGGAGCAACATCAGGAAAGAACTCAAATTTTATCACTCCCTTATTGGTTTGAATGACCGCTATTTTCTTTTTCATTTCTTCAATATCTTTTTTGGTAATTTTTTTTAAGAATTCTGGTAAGCTGGGAGATTCAATTGATTTTTTAACTTTTTCCGTTTCCTTTTTTTCACACCCATAGGCAAATAAACCAATAACTAGACCAACAATTAACCAAAAGAAAAAAAATCTTTTTAAGTTTTTAAGGTTTCTCATCTTCTTTCCACTCCCTTTATAGTTATAGATTTTAAAAAATCATTTTTAATCCAATAAAAATAAGCAAAATTCCACCAATTTTGTTTAGAGGTAATTTACTATATCTTACTCCATAAGCAATTAAAAGCCCCCCACTAGTGATTCCTAAAGTAGGTCCAGCAAGATAAACTGTTAAAACTTGGTTCAAGTCACCCTTCAAAAAACCGCTAGCTGCTGTTAGGGCATAAACTCCTGGAACAGCTGAGAGCAAAAAAGTAGTAAAAACAGTTTGAAATCGAGCAGCTATATTAACTTTTTCTTTTTTTTCCTTTGAAAAAATCATTTTTATTCCTAAAAGAATGACAATCACCCCTCCCATTAAACTCAAGGGTAAATGGGTTAACTTTGCTCCTCCTACCAAGAGAAAAACAGATAAGGAGAGACCTAAAAAGGACGAGAAGATAATGCCTAGGGTAACAAGATAGTCCTTTTCTATCAAAGATTTAGCGATTAAAATATTATATGGTGGCCATATAGCTGCCAGGAATAAAAGCGGTAAGCCAATTTCTAAATATTGCCACATAAAACCCTCAATTTTAATGCTTTTTTGAGATTATTTTTTGAGTTTTCATTAATTAATTTAACACATTTAGAAAGTGGTTTCTTCAACCTTTTTCTGGGACAGCATCTTTTTCGGCTTCTTTTTTCATTTCAGCTAAGGGGAAAGATTTTTCAAAGTTTTCAATCCTTTAGGGATTTAAATTTGGGTTAATCTTAAGTTGATTTTTAACCTCTTTTACTCCTTCAGTTTTTCTCACTAAATTTATTACTCTCAGCAAGGATTCTTGACTCTCTACTTCCCCTGAAATGGTTACTACTCCTTTCTCAACTACAACGCTGATGTTAAGATTCCTTAAAGTTAAATCAGAGCGAAGTGATGTCTCAATAGAAGCTTTAATAGCTGAATCTATCGGTTTGACAATATTTTCTTCAGGTAACTTTTGAGCTTCTTGACATCCTGAAATAAAGAAAAAAAATATTGCAAATAATATAACTAATAAGCTCTTTTTCATCATTATTTTTCAAAGAGTTTACTTTAAAAAGCGGTAAACTCCAAAAGCTATGGCTAGAAAGAGGGCAAAGAGTAAGATAACAATAACCACTGACAAAATTTTTTGAGATGTTGTCTTTTTAGTTTTTTCTCTTATTTGACCACCTGAAACTTGGGATTGAAATAAATTGCCCTTTTCATTCTCTTTAACCTGGAAATAAGTAACAACGTCTCCTCTTTGTGGACGCAAAGGGATACCAAGTTCTTGAGGAGTAACTTCAAGGGTCTGAGCAGTGGTTATTCTTTCCAAAGTATCTTCGACTTTTACAACTTTTTCTTCAGGTATTTCCTCGGAAACAAGCTCTTTTGGGATTGACTCTTGAGAAACTTCTTCTGATGGTGTTTCTTCCGGGAGTACTTCTTCTGGAATTAGCTCTTGGGGAATCTCTTCTAGGGATGATTCTTTCGAAACCGTTTCCTCAATTACACTTTCAACAGTTGGCTCCTGAAACATCGGTTTTTCATAAAGCTCTTTTTTTTCTTGAGCTTCTTCCTCAGGGTACTCAGCGCTAACTTCTTTAGCTAGAGATTCTGGAATATGTTCAGTAAGGGAAGGAGTTTCTTCGGGTAATATTTCTTCCTCAAATTGTTCTTCCTCTCGTTCCACTTTTTCAGAAATGCTTTTTTCTTTTTGAAGAAGCTCTTCTTCGGGTTTTCCCACTATTCTTATAGTTGGATCAGCCTCAAATCTATCTTTAGGAATTTCTTTATCATCCATTGTTTTCTCTAAAATTTTAGCACCAGTAATATTATATTTAGTTTTTTAATAATTATAATAAAAAAATTCAAGTTAAACAAGCTTTTACCCGATTATCTCTTAAACTGGGCTTGTTGCCAAAAGCAAGCAATTTTTATCCCGCCTCTTTACGATAAAAAGATTATTAAAAGCAGGTTGATTGAAAATGTTAGTTTTGGGGTTAACAAAACAAGATAAGAAGTCTAAAAATTATTGAAAGAAGTCATCACCTGGGGGGAAGTCTTCATTGATTGAATAATTTGTCCCTGAAAAAAAATTATCTTTAACAATTGGTTCAAAATTTACTCCCGATTCTGAGAAGATAATTAAGTAACTTTCTCTTATTCCGGTATTAATTCCATCTTTTACAGCGGATAGCATTTCAACTAGACCAATTTTTCCTTTGATGTTGGGTAAAACTCTCACTTCAAAAAAGAATCCCTCATCTTCACTAGCATAAACATAAAAAAAGGAAGATTTATCATTAAAAGAAAGTGAGGTTGTCTCGATTTTAAAGACTAAATCATCCCAGACAGGATGTTTTATTAAGAAACCATTTTCGACTAGCCACTTTCCCAACTCAACTTGAGGGATTAAATGTTGATTTTTCACCTTTTGAAAAGGCAATTTTCCTTCTTTACAGTAATTTCTGACTGTTTCTTCTGAAAGATTTAACAAATTGGCTGTTTCTTTAACTGAAAGATATCTTTTTTTCCCCATTTTCCCTTAAGGATTTGATTTTTAATTTATTATACCCGAGAATAAGTGATAAGACAAAGCATTTAACGGTTTAGTTGTCTTTAAAAAATAATTTTATTATAATAGCCAGGAATGTTAGATAATGAAGAAAGAAGAGAAAAAAAGGTGGCTAAGGGAGTTTGGTTTATTTAGTGGAATTGGGATTGAGTTTGCAGTTTCTGTTTTGTTAGGTTCCCTTTTTGGATACTGGCTTGATGGAAAACTTGGCACCTCCCCTTGGCTACTAATTATTGGTTTTCTTCTCGGCACGCTTGCTGGTTTTAAAAACTTCTATCAACTTGTAAAAAAATTATTTTCTGATAATAAGGGGTGATTTAGCTGAAGCGGAACATAATTTTAATATTTGCTTTCTTTCTTCTTTTATCCCTAAGCTCTTATCTTTTTTTTGGATATAAATTTTTCAATCTTCTTTATCCTTTCTTATGTGCAACATCAATCGTTGGGCTAAATTATTTTTTTTCTTTTTGCTTAAAAGGAAAATCTTTCCCAACTATTCTCTTGTTTTCCTTGATTTTTTTTGTTAGTAGCTTGTCTTTCTTTTTCCTTTCTTTAGGGGGGACAAAAAAATTTTTAGACTTAAAAATTTTTATCTTTGCTTTTTTCTTTTTTTATTTTCTCTTAACCATTATTTTGATGATCGATGTTGATAAAGATTTTTTAAGGAAAGGAGATAGCTAAATGGAACTTATGGAGCACTTTCAACCCAATGTTCTTATAAAGTTGGAACTTGCTGGAATTAATTTGTCCATCACTGATTACATTGTTTGGATGTGGTTTGCTTTAGCCATTGTCTTCTTTTTTCTTTTTTTTGCTTCTAGGAAGGTAAAACTGGTTCCTTCGGGAGTTCAAAATCTAATTGAAGTAGTCTTAGATTTTATTAGGAAAGAAATGGTTCTTGAGACGATGGGGAAAGAAGGGCTTCCCTGGTTCCCTTTTATTGCCACTTTATTTATCTATATCTTAGTTTGTAATTTAATTGGCTTGATCCCTGCTTCAAAAACGCCAACCAGTTTGACTGGGACAACAACTTCTTGGGCAATTATTGTTTTTATTGCTTATCATCTGGTAGGAATTAAAAAACATGGGATAGTTAGGTATCTAAAGGGTTTTATCCCTTCTGGGGTACCGATTGTTATGGCTCCAATATTATTTGTTATTGAAATCATCAGCCATTTTGCTCGTCCTCTTTCCTTGGCTGTTCGACTCTTTGCCAACATGTTGGCAGGCCATACAGTTTTACTTGTCTTTACCTTAATGGCTGTTACTTCTTCTTGGTGGATTAAAGTTCTTCCCTTTTCAGCCATTATTATTATGTATTTATTCGAGATTTTTGTTGGTTTTATTCAAGCCTATATTTTTGCTATTTTAGCTGCCATTTATATTGGAACGGCTATTTATATTGAACATTGAGAGGAGGTGGGAGAAGTGGAGAAAGGTTTAGCTTTTTTAGCTGCTGGTTTAGCGATTGGTATTGGGGCTTTAGGCCCTGGTCTTGCTATTGGCATGTTAGTTTCCAAATCAGTTGAGGGAATGGCAAGACAACCAGAAGCGGCTGGAATAATTAGAACAGCAATGTTTATTGGAATAGCTTTTGCAGAAGCAATTGCCCTTTATGCTTTAGTTATTGCTTTCATCCTTTCGGGCAAAGGTTAAAAAGAAAAAGAATTGAGGTGATAAAGGAATGCACCTTTTCCCTGAGTTAAATCAATTAATTTATTCTACTATCTCATTTTTTGTTCTTCTTTTCTTGCTTGGGCGCTATGCCTTCCCACCAATTATTAAGATGCTGGAGGAGCGAGAGAAAAAAATTAAAGAATCTTTAGAAAAAGCTGAGGAAGCTCAAGCTGAAGCAGAGAGGCTATTAGAGGATTATCGAAAGCAACTGAATGAAGCACGAAAAGAGGCTCATGGGGTTATCGAACAAAGCAAGAAGGTAGCTGAAAATATGAGGGAAGAAATTTTAAAGAAGGCAAAAGCAGAAGCCAAAAAAATAACGGAAAAAGCTCAATTAGAAATTGAGCGACAAAAAGAGAAAGCTTTAATGGATTTAAAAGAAAAAACTACCGAACTTGCTATCTTAGTTGCCTCAAAGGTAATTCAAAAGAGATTATCCCGAGACGAACATCTTAAATTAATTGAGGAATCATTATCTAAGGTGAATAAGACTTATGAAAACTAAAAAAATTGCTGAGGATTATGCCGATGCTCTTTTCAAATTAACTTTAATTGAAGGGATAGTTGACGAGGTAGAAAAAGACCTTTACAAGATTGAATCAATGATTCGAACTCAGTTGAAGTTAAAGGAAATATGGGAAAATACTGGGATAATTAAAGAAAAGAAAAAAGCTATTTTCGAAGAAATTTTAAAAAAAGAAAAGGTCAACCCCATTGTAACTAATTTTTTAAATTTATTAATTGATGCAGGTAGGGAAAAAGCTTTTTTCGAGGTAGCTAAAGAGTTTTCAAAAATGATTTCTTCCAGGCGGAAGAAGGTTTTAGTTGAAGTTACTACAGCCTTTCCACTTAAGGAAAATGAATTATTAAAGGTAAAAAGAAAACTAAAAGAAATTATAAAAAAAGAAATTGTTTTAAAAACATCGGTCAATGAAAATATTTTAGGTGGAATTATTATCAGGATAGGTGACAAGCTAATTGATGCAAGCCTCCGAAAAAGGCTTGATAAGTTAAAAGAGAGCATTTTAGTTCAGAAGTGAGGGGGTGAAATGTTGGACTATAAAATAAGTGCTAAAGAAATTGAATCAATTATCAAAAAGCAGCTAGAGGGGTTTGAAGCTGAAGTTGGAGTTGCTGAGGTTGGAACAGTTATTGAGGTTGGTGATGGAATTGCTCGGATAAGTGGTTTAAAGCGAGCAATGGCATCTGAGATGTTAGAATTTCCTCATGGGATATATGGAATAGCTCTTAACTTGGAAGAGGATGAGGTAGGAGCAGTTCTCCTTGGTGAGACAACTGAAATTCAGGAAGGAGACATAGTCAAGTGCACTGGAAAGATTTTACAAGTTCCTGTGGGTGAGGCTTTAATTGGAAGAGTGGTAAATGCTTTGGGCCAACCCTTAGATAATCGAGGTCCAATTAAAGGGGAATGGTTTTATCCAGTTGAAATTAAGGCACCTGGAGTAGTTGAGAGACAGCAAGTTAAGGAACCTCTCCAGACAGGGATTAAGGCAATCGATGCAATGATTCCTATTGGTAGGGGTCAAAGAGAACTTATTATTGGAGACCGACAAACTGGAAAAACAGCAATTGCTGTTGATACCATAATTAATCAAAAAGGCGGAGATGTTATTTGCGTTTACGTAGCGATTGGCCAAAAAGCCTCAACCATTGCTCAGGTGGTTGAAACTTTGGAGGAGTATGGAGCCATGGATTATACCATTGTTGTGGGTGCTCCAGCTAGTCATCCAGCTCCCTTACAATACTTAGCTCCTTATGCTGGTTGCGCTATGGCTGAGTATTTTAGAGATAAGGGTGGACATGCTTGTATTATTTATGATGACCTTTCCAAGCATGCTGTTGCATATCGGCAGCTTTCGCTTCTTTTAAGGAGACCTCCGGGAAGAGAAGCTTATCCTGGTGATGTTTTTTATCTTCACTCAAGACTGTTGGAAAGAGCTGCCAAATTGAGCAATGAAAAGGGTGGAGGATCTTTAACCGCTCTTCCCATAATTGAAACTCAAGCGGGAGATGTTTCCGCTTATATACCTACTAATGTTATTTCAATTACTGATGGACAAATTTACTTAGAATCTGACCTTTTTTATGCTGGAGTTCGCCCCGCTATTAATGTTGGAATTTCTGTTTCTCGAGTAGGTGGTGCTGCTCAAATTAAAGCAATGAAACAAGTTGCTGGACGCTTGAGATTAGACCTTGCTCAATTTCGTGAGCTTGAAGCTTTTGCTCAATTTGGAACGGAGCTTGATAAAGCAACTCAAGCTCAGCTTGCTCGAGGGGAACGAATGGTTGAGTTACTTAAACAACCAAGATATAAACCAATGCCCGTCGAAAAGCAGGTTGTTTCAATATATGTTGGGACAAACGGTTATCTTGATGACATCCCAGTTGAGAAAATTAAGGAATTTGAGGAAAGTTTCTTGCAATTTGTTGATGCTAACTATCCTGAATTATTAAAAAAAATTAGAGAAGAAAAGGTGATTTCAGAAAAGATCGAGGAGGATTTAATCAAGGCAATTAAGGAGTTTAAGGCGAGCTTTGCTTAAAAGATTAAAGGACTTCTATTGGGGTGAATGAGAAGATATGGAGGTTTCTAAAGAATGTTAAAGATGCGCCAAATCAAGGCTAGAATAAAAAGTGTTAAGAATACTCAGCAAATTACTCGAACTATGGAAATGGTAGCAGCAGCTAAAATTAAACGAGCTCAAGAAAGAATTGAAGCAGCTCGCCCTTATACCTTTAAAATGATGGATTTCTTATCAGATGTTGCTTACCATGTTACTGAAGTTATCCATCCCTTACTTGAAGTTCATGACCCAATAGAGAAAGTTGTTGTTGTTTCTTTTACTTCAAATCGTGGGCTTTGTGGTTCTTTTAATGCCAATATTATTAGAAAAACTGAAGGAATTATTTCTAGAGAAAAGCAAGGGGGCAGAAAAGTTAATTTAATTTTGATTGGGCGAAAAGGAATTAATTATTTCCGTTTTATAGGGGAGGAAGTAAGAGCTGAATACCCTTCAATCTCAGATGCACCAACCTTTACTGAAGCTAAGGAAATCGCTGATCATTTAATAAAATTATACCTAAATTATGAAGCAGATAAGATTTATCTTGTTTTTAATCATTTTAAATCTTTAATGGAGCAAAGACCGCTTGAGCACCGACTTCTTCCTATTAGGGAAGAGGTAGTAACTGTGGGAGTTGAGGAAGAAAGGAGAGCAGAATTTATTTTTGAACCTGATGCTAATAAAGTTTTGCTTAATCTCATTCCAACCTATGTTGAAACTCTCGTTTTTCGCGCTCTTTTAGAATCAGTTGCTAGTGAACATGCGGCAAGACGAGCAGCGATGAAGGCAGCAAGTGATAATGCTGAAGAAATGATTCGTAGTTTGACCTTGTCCTTCAATAAAGCGAGACAAACTCAAATTACCCAGGAACTTACGGAAATAGTAACTTGTGCTGAAGCGATTAAATATATTAAGCAAACCTGATAGGGAGCAGAGAGTAGACCAAAAAGTAGTAGGTAGTCGGTTAGTAGATACTAGGTAGGAACAAAAGGATTAAGATGGCAGTTGAAATTCTAAATATGCACTAATGACTAAAAATACAAATGACAAAAACAAAATAAAATTCAGAATACGAAGGGCGAAATTCAAAATTAAATTTTAAATTGCAAAGCCCCAAGGCTTCAGGTGTCTTTTGTTTGAGAAATTGGAAAATTAGGATTTGAAATTTGTTTAGAACTTATGAATCTTGGGAGGTGTTTTAATTGGGAATTGGAAGAGTAATTTCAGTAATTGGGCCAGTTATTGATGTTGAATTTAAACCAGAGGAATTACCATCAATTTATAATGCCCTAAAAATTGAAGGAGAATCACCAGCGGGGGAAATAAGTGTTATTGCTGAAGCTCAACAGCAGTTGGAGGGAAATATTATTAGAGCTGTGGCTATGTCTTCAACTGATGGAATAATAAGGGGAATGAAGGTTATTGATTTAGGTGGACCAATTACAGTTCCTGTTGGCAGGGAAACTTTGGGTCGGTTGTTTAATGTTTTAGGAGAGCCAATTGATCACGCTGGTCCAGTTAAAACTAAAGAAAAAAGACCGATTCATCGCGAGCCTCCCCAATTTGAAGAGCTAGAGCCAACGACTCAAATTTTTGAGACGGGAATTAAGGTAATTGATTTGCTTGCTCCTTACGTTAAGGGTGGAAAAGTCGGTCTTTTTGGTGGGGCTGGTGTTGGAAAAACAGTGATTATTATGGAATTAATTCACAATATTGCTATTCATCATGGAGGCGTTTCAGCTTTTGGTGGTGTGGGAGAGAGAACAAGAGAAGGAAATGACCTTTGGTTAGAGATGAAAGAATCAGGCGTTATCGATAAAACCGTTATGGTTTTTGGGCAAATGAATGAACCACCTGGAGCGAGATTAAGAGTAGGTTTAACCGCTTTAACTATGGCAGAATACTTTAGAGATCAAGGTCAAGATGTCCTCCTCTTTATCGATAATATTTTCCGTTTTGTTCAAGCTGGCTCTGAAGTTTCAGCTCTCTTGGGGAGATTGCCTTCAGCCGTTGGGTATCAGCCAACATTATCAACTGAGATGGGGGAACTCCAAGAGAGAATTACTTCAACTAAAAAAGGTTCAATCACTTCAGTTCAAGCAATTTATGTTCCAGCAGATGATTTAACTGATCCTGCTCCCGCAACAACTTTTTCCCATCTTGATGCGACGACAGTTTTATCTAGGCAGATTGCTGAACTTGGTATTTATCCAGCAGTGGACCCACTTGATTCCACTTCTCGGATTCTTGACCCTCAATTTGTTGGTGATGAGCACTATCAAGTAGCAAGAAAGGTTCAGCAAATTTTACAAAGATATAAAGAATTACAGGATATCATTGCCATTTTAGGTATGGATGAGCTTTCTGAAGAAGATAAATTGACTGTTCAGAGAGCTAGAAAAATACAGCGCTTTCTTTCTCAGCCATTTTTTGTCGCTGAGCAATTTACTGGGCGAGCTGGAGTTTATGTTCCTTTGCCTGATACCATTAAAGGCTTTAAGGAAATTTGTGAAGGAAAGTATGACTATCTCCCCGAACAAGCTTTTTATATGGTGGGAACAATTGAAGAAGCAGTTAAAAAAGGTGAAGAAATGAGAGAGAAGATAGAAATAACAACATAGGGCTGAAATTAAGGTCTTTTAAGCTTTCAGTTTTGGGAGTGGGTGTGGGATGCCAGATAAAAAACTATATGTTGAGATAGTTACTCCTGAAAAGTTAGTATATGCTGGAGAAGTTGATATGGTTGTTGCTCAAGGTGATGAAGGGGAGTTAGGAATTCTTCCCCTCCATATACCTATAATTACTACTTTAAAAGTTGGAGAGTTAAGACTAAAAATTGGGGATAGACAAGATTATATTGCTGTTCATGGTGGATATTTGGAGGTTCGGGAAGACAGGGTAACTGTTTTAGCTGATGCTGCAGAGCTAGCTTCAGAGATTGATGTAAAAAGAGCGGAAAAAGCTAAGGAAGAAGCAGAAAAAAAATTAGCTTCAGCTCAGGAGAGAGGCGAGGATATTCAAGAAGCTCAAAGAGCTCTTGAGAAAGCTACCTTAAGACTCCGCTTGGCTAGAAAGACCGAAAAATAACTCCTTTTTGTAGGTAAACATGCTCCACAGCTATAGGCTGTCAAGTTCGGATGAATCCGCGGCTAAACTCACTCCCAAAAAAAGTAGCAGGGAGCAGATAACAGAGAGCAATTAGCAGGCTGACAGGCAAACAAACAAGTAGCGAGGAGTGAGTAGCGAGGGAAAGTCAAAAATAAAAAATCAAATATCAAAATGATAGATAAAAATTCAAAAGTAAAAGCTGAAGACGAATAGAGCAGAAGCAAAACAAGATACAGGCTTCTCCTGAATGAAATGAAGGAACTAAGAATTAAGTGGTAAGGATTGAAATTAAAATTTACTGCTAACTGTTTACTAGCTCTAACTTCAGAGCTTAAGCCTTCAGAACTAAAATGGTGGGCAAGTTTCTGCTTAGTAGGCTCACTTAGAAATTAAGAACTCCCGATAGATATTCTCAGCTTCTTCTTTTAAAGTTATTTTCATGGAAGAAGTAGGCAATCAATTACTAAAAAACAGGAAAAATATTAAAAGAAATAATTTTCCAAAAGGCAAAATGGGAATAAAAGTTTTAAAAATTGTTTTGCTGGTTATTATTGTTGGCGCTTTCACATTTGTCGCATACAATATTTGGTTTAAAAAAACCGATACCCAAAACGGAGAGACCCAAACGGTTAAAGTAGTTAAGGATGACGTTGCCCTTTAGCTATTACCGGTATAGTGGGCTTGCAAAACAAGGTGGCACTAATTTTGAAGTGAGCGGAAACTGACCGAGGTTAAAGTGGCTTCATCTTGCCTTCAGACTTCAGCTCTTCAGTCTATTTACTGTCTTGTGGTATTCTTATCTAAACATCAAATTCGGAGTAAAGATGGGGAAATTTGTTATTGAAGGGGGGCAACCTCTTAAAGGCAAAGTCAAAGCAAGTGGTGCGAAAAATGCTGTTTTAAAGTTAATGGCTGCTTCCTTATTATCGGATACTCCTTGTTTTATTTCTAATGTTCCTAAGATTAGAGACGTCTTTACCATGGTTGAAGTTTTGAGGTGGATGGGGGCCGAGGTAGATTTTGACGGCGACCATAGGATGTTTATTAACCCAAAAGTATCAAAAGCGGAAGCACCATATGATTTAGTTTCCCAGATGAGAGCTTCAATAATTGTTCTAGGCCCCCTTTTAGCCAAATATGGAAAGGCAAAGGTTGCTATGCCTGGAGGTTGTAATATTGGAAGCCGTAAAATTGACCTTCATCTCAAGGGCTTAGAGTCGATGGGAGCGGAAATTGAAGTTAAAGGGGGTTTTTTTGAAGCAAAAACAAAGGGTTTAAGGGGTACTCTTGTGCCTCTTGATTTTCCCAGTGTGGGGGCAACAGAAAATATTTTAATGGCAGCTGTTTTAGCTGATGGAGAAACTGTAATTGAAAATGCTGCTCGGGAACCAGAAATTGTGGACTTAGCTAATTTTTTAAATAAAATGGGAGCTCAGATTAAAGGAGCAGGGGGAACATCAATAAAGATTAAGGGGGTTAGAAGGTTAAAAGGTGTTAACTATCAAGTTATTCCTGACCGTATTGAGGCAGGAACATTTTTAATCGCCGCTGCTATTACTAATGGAGAGGTAACAGTTGAAGGAGCTAGATCAGAGCATTTGGAATTAGTGATAAGTAAGCTAAGAGAAGCAGGAGCTAAAATAAGTGAAAAAGATAATGAAGTTACTGTTTCTTTGAGTAAGCGACCTCAAGCCATAGATGTAGCTGTTCTTCCATTTCCTGGATTTCCTACTGATTTGCAACCTCAAATTACTGTTTTCCTTTCTTTAGCCGAGGGGATAAGTATTGTAACTGAGAATGTTTTTGAGAACCGTTTTCTTTATGTTGATGAGTTAAACAGGATGGGTACTGATGTGAGGATAGAAGGTCATCATGCCATTATAAGAGGAGTCAGCAAACTTTATGGAGCGCCTGTTAAGGCAACCGATTTGAGAGGTGGAGCCGCCCTTGTTTTAGCTGGCTTGGCTGCTGAAGGTGAGACGATTGTTTCTGATATTTATCATATTGAGAGAGGCTACGAGAATTTTAAAGAAAAGTTGGAAAAGTTAGGGGCACGAATTTCAATAATTGAATAATAAATAAAAGCAGCGAGGATAAAGGAGCGAGAAAGCAAGGAGCAGATAGCGGGAAACAGAGATGACTGAAGACTGGCGAGTGAAGTCAAGACCTCAAGATTTTTCTTCAGTCGGGATTTATCTGCTGATTGCTCACTATTAAATTCTTCAGAAGTATTTGGAAAGGAGGAAAGATGTTAAACACAAAAGAAATTATGGAGGTAATTCCCCATCGTTACCCATTTTTATTTATCGACAAAGTCACGGAGTTAGAGCCAGGCAAAAGAGCGATGGGAATTAAAAAAGTAACAATCAATGAATATTTCTTTCAAGGGCATTTTCCTAGTTATCCCATAATGCCTGGGGTCATAATTGTAGAAGCTTTAGCTCAAGTTGGAGCAGTTGCCTTGTTAAGTCTTGAAGAAAATAAAGGTAAAATTGTTTTTTTTGCTGGGATTGACAAATTCCGTTTTAAAAAACCAGTTAAGCCAGGGGATGAATTAAAGCTTGATGTTGAGGTAATTGGGGTAAAAGGTCCAATTGGAAAAGGGCAAGCAAGAGCTTATGTTGAGGAAGAAATTGTTGCTCAAGGCGAACTTTTATTTGCCTTAAGGGAGAAAGTGTGAAGAAGTTTTTTGCCATTCATTTTATTACCGAAAAAGAAAGAAAAAATGTTTAACCAGCACTATGAACCAAGATATAAGAAAAAAAGTAAGATTTGGAAATATGTTAAGAGGGTAATTACCATTTTTTTTCTTATTTTTTTAATCTTTTTTCTCACTTCTTATTTTTATGTTCGGGGTTTTGAGAGGAAAATTCAATCGGGAAAAGCAGTAGAAAAAGCGCGAAAGGAGCTATCAACACCAGTTCCAACCCGACCAACTAATATTTTAATTTTAGGAACTGATGCTAGAGAAAAGTTTGAAAGAGGTCGTTCTGATACCATTATCATTGCTTCAATCCATCCTGGCAAGAAAAGAGCCGTTTTAATTTCTATTCCTCGAGATTTGAGAGTAAAAATCCCTGGATATGGTTATAATAAGATAAATTCAGCTTATGCCCTTGAAGGACCATCTTTAACTATCCAAACGGTCGAGAAGTACTCTGGTTTAGAGATTCATCACTTTGCAGTAGTTGACTTTCGTGGCTTTGCTCGAATTGTCGATGCTTTAGGAGGAGTTACTTTGAATGTTGAGAAAAGAATGGTTGATCCTCGAAATAAAATTTATCTCTCTCCTGGTGAACGTTTATTAAATGGAGAGGAAGCTTTAGGTTATGTTAGGTTTAGAAAGGACCCTAAAGGAGACTTTGGGCGGATTGAGCGTCAACAAAAGTTCTTTCGAGCTTTGTTGGATAAGGCATTGAACCTTTCTTCCGTCTTAAAAATTCCTCGATTAGCAAGTATTGTTTCTGAAAACTTATCAACTAATATGAGTGTAAGGGAAATGGTTTCTTTAGCTAGACCCTTTCTTTCAATTAAGCAAGAAGATGTAAAGACAATAATGCTCCCAGGTGAACCAAAAAATATTCATGGTAGTAGCTATGTTATTCCCGATCAGGAAAAAATTGATGAGATTTTTTACTGGGTTAAGAAGGAGTGCACTTTACCGAAGGAAGAAATCCAACTTTCAGAGATTAAGATTGAAATTAGAAATGGTTGTGGCAAAGCGGGCTGGGCAAAAACTGTTGGGGAAAAGTTAAAAGCTATTGGCTTTAAGATAAAGAAAATGGGAGATGCCAGTTCCTACGATTTTAAAAAAACTTTAATATATTACACTGAAAGCACTGAAGATGGAAGGGAAAAAGCGGAAAAGGTTAAGAAAATCTTAGGGCTTGGGAAGATTTTACTCCGTTCCCAAAAAGATTTTTTAGGAGATGTCCTTGTTGTTTTGGGGGAAGATTCGCTTAAGGAAAGGGTATTTCAGCTTGACGAGTCTTCAGCTAAAAAGTAATCTTTTTAATTGATTAATGCGAGGTAAAAAGATGAAATTAGTAATTATGGGGACTGGTTATGTTGGCTTGGTTACTGGTGCTTGTTTAGCGGATTTTGGGCATCAAGTAGTTTGCATCGATACTAATCCTGAAAGAATTAAAACTTTAAAAGAGGGGAAAATATCTTTTTATGAACCAGGTTTGGAGAAAATTGTCAAACGAAATTTTCCTCACCGTTTAACTTTTTCGTTAAATGGAGAGGAAAATATTAAAAAAGCTGAGGCTGTCTTTATTTGTGTTGGGACTCCTTCAAAAGAAGATGGGAGTGCAGATCTTTCTAGCCTCTATGAGGTTGCCAAAAAGATTGGTAAAGCCTTGAATAACTATAAAGTGATTATTATTAAAAGCACTGTTCCCCCTGGAACCTCATTGGAAGTTAAAAAGCTTATTATAGAAAACTCGGCTGGAAATATTCAATTTGACATTGCTTCTAATCCTGAATTTCTAAGAGAAGGCTCGGCTGTTGAGGATTTTATAAAACCGGATCGGATTATCTTTGGAGCTGAAACGAAGAGGGCATTTAGTGTCTTAAAAGAAATTTTTTCCTTTGTTAGCGCACCTATTGTTGAGACAAATTTAGCTACTTCAGAGATGATTAAATATGCTTCTAATGCTTTTCTAGCAACCAAAGTTTCATTCATTAATGCTATTTCACGGATTTGTGAACAAGTCGGGGCTGACATTCAAGATGTTGCTTTGGGAATGGGTTATGATAAAAGAATTGGTTTTGAGTTTTTAAGACCTGGCCCCGGCTTTGGTGGAAGTTGTTTTCCCAAAGATTGTAAAGCTCTTTTAAAAATTGCAGGGGAAGGAGGATATGAATTTAAAATTTTAAAAAGTGTTCTCGAGACCAATGAGGAGCAAAAATTATTTATTGTCTCGAAGCTAGAGAAAAATTTAGGAGATTTGAAAGGTAAGTTAATTTCCATTTTAGGATTAGCTTTTAAGGCAGAGACAGACGATGTAAGAGAATCACCAGCTGTTGGAGTTGCTCAAATTCTTCTAAAAAAGGGGACAAGGATAAGAGCATACGACCCTAAAGCGATGGAAAATGCCAAGAAAGTTTTATCTCAGCTTATTTATTGTGCTAATCCTTATGAAGCTTGCGAAGGAGTAGAAGCAATTTTGGTTTTAACTGAGTGGGAAGAATTTAAGAACCTAGATTTTAAAAAGATAAAAAGGAGCCTTAAGAAGCCAATAATTATTGATGCTCGAAATCTTCTTAATGGAACTTCCCTCAAAACCTTGGGATATAATTATGTTGGAGTTGGTCGATGAGAGTTTTAGTTACTGGTGGAGCTGGTTTTATCGGTTCTTATCTTTGTGAAGCGCTCCTTAACCAAGGAAACGAGGTTATCTGCATTGATAATTTAATCACTGGCAGCTTAAAAAACATTGAGCCCCTCTTTAAAAAGGAAGGTTTTTGTTTTATCAAGCAAGATGTTACCAATTATATTCATATTCCTGGGGAACTTGATTTTGTTTTACATTTTGCTTCCCCGGCCAGCCCTAAAGAT
The DNA here is from genome assembly GCA_015711795.1 of Candidatus Geothermocultor quzhuomuensis. GTDB lineage: Bacteria > Actinomycetota > Aquicultoria > Geothermocultorales > Geothermocultoraceae > Geothermocultor > Geothermocultor quzhuomuensis. The sequence continues at coordinate 32,137 of JACVJC010000014.1, read as the reverse complement.
TATCTTGATTACCCAATTCAAACTTTAAAGGTTGGTGCTTTGGGAACACATAAAACTTTAGGGGTTGCTAAGGAAAAGGGAGCAGCTTATATTTTAGCTTCAACTTCTGAGGTTTATGGGGACCCCCTAGTTCATCCCCAACGTGAGGATTATTGGGGAAATGTTAACCCAATTGGACCTCGGGGTGTTTACGATGAAGCTAAGCGTTTTGCTGAAGCCTTGACTATGGCTTATCACCGATATCACGGTGTCAATATTAAAATTGCTCGTATTTTTAATACCTATGGTCCTAGGATGAGACCTACTGATGGAAGGGCAATTCCTACTTTTATCATTCAATCTTTAAAGGGAGAACCTTTGACTGTTTTTGGTGATGGTTCTCAAACGCGTAGCTTTTGTTATATTAGCGATATGATTGAAGGGATACTGAAACTAATGAAATCCAACATAAATGAACCAGTTAATTTAGGCAATCCCGATGAGATGACTATTTTAAATTTAGCTAAGAAGATTATCGAGCTCACTAAGAGTAAAAGCGAGATTACTTTTCAACCTTCGTCTATAGATGACCCTAAAACAAGAAAGCCTGATATTAGCTTAGCCAAAAGTTATCTTGGTTGGGAACCAAAAGTATCATTAGAGGAAGGATTAAAAAAAACCATAAATTGGTTTAGAGAAGAGTTAAAATTAGAAGAATTAAATGAGTAAATCAATCACTTTAATTTTAATTAGTATTATTATAGCAGTTGGAGGGCAATTTTGCTTAAAAAAAGGTATGAATTTGGTGGGAAAAATTGGCACGGAGATTTTTAGTTATCCCCTAGCAACAATTTTAAAAATCTTTTCTAATTTCTATATCATAATAGGTCTTTTGTTTTACGCTGTTTCCGCTTTCCTTTGGTTAATTGTTTTGTCTCGAGTTGATTTAAGCTTTGCTTATCCTTTCGTTGGGCTTACTTATGTTTTTGTCCTTTTAGTTTCAAAATTTGCTTTTAAGGAAGATGTTAATCTAATTCGTTGGTTAGGGGCTCTTATCATTTTGTTGGGAGTCATATTAATTTCTCGCACCTAAAAGTTATTGAGTTGAAATGCTAAAGTCTGAAGCAATTTAGAATTTTGATATTCGAATTTATGAATTTCAGGGCTTTAATTAACAAGATTTATAAATAAAGTTAGGGAAATCTTTTTAAATAGGAAAAAGGAGGGAAGGTAATGTTTTACCCAATTACAACTGATTTAGATTTTGAAACAGGTTTACTTAAGCAATTTGAGGTAAAAGTAACAAGGCGATTAAGTGATATGAAGGGAATGTATCAAGATGAAGCTGAATTTGAGAAAAAGCTTGCCGAAAACCCTATCATATATGAGGTTTTTGAGAGAAGAGTTCCTTTGGAGGAAGGACATCTTGTTCATTCAGTGACTGTAATTAATCCAGGAAAGATTGGGAAAGAGTATTATATGACTAAAGGGCATTATCATGAGCAGGATAAAACGGCTGAAATATATTTGGGACTTAAAGGGAGGGGTTATGTTTTGATGATGAATAGGGAAAGAGAAACAACTTATAGAGAAATGAACCCAGGAACTATTGTTTATGTCCCCCCTTTTTGGGCCCATCGAACAATTAATGTAGGTTCAGAAAAGGTAGTTTTTTTATGTGTTTACCCAGCAAATGCTGGACATGATTACGGTTCAATTGAAAAAAGCGGATTTTCTAAAATTGTGATTGAAGAAAATCAATTCCCCAAAATCATTGATGTTTAGAGGTTTTAATTGGATCCAACTGAGCATTTAAAAGAACAAATTGAAGAGTCAGCTAATTACATTGCCCATCAAACTTCTTTGAAGCCTGAGATAGGAATTATTTTAGGTTCTGGTATGGAGCAACTAGTCTCAACGGTTCAAAATAAGCTTGTCTTTCCCTATGAGGAAGTTCCTTATTTTCCTGTTTGTTTAACTTCTGGACATCGAGGGAACTTGGTCCTCGGTTCAATTGACCAAAAAGAAGTTGCAGTTATGGAAGGAAGGGCTCATATTTATGAAGGGTATACTGTCAAAGGGGTTACTTTTCCCATTAGAGTTTTAAAAAAATTAGGGGTAAAGATTTTGATTATTACCAATGCGGCTAGTGCTCTTAGTAAGGTATTGAGCCTTGGTGATATTATGTTAATTACTGACCATATCAATTTGATGAAAGACAATCCTTTGGTTGGACCAGATGATCCAGTTTTAGGACCACGTTTTGTTGACCTCAGTCAAGCTTATGATAAAGGATTAGTTGAGCTTGCGAAGAAAGTAGCTAGAGAGGAGAAGATTAATATAAGGACGGGAGTTTATGTTGGGGTGACCGGTCCAAGCCTTGAGACCCCTTCTGAAGCTCGTTTTCTCCAAAAAATAGGGGGAGATGCTGTTGGTATGTCTACGGTTGCCGAAGTTATTGTAGCTGTTCAGTCAGGGATGAGAGTTCTTGCTTTTTCAATTATTACCAACCTATTGGAGGGTGGAAGAAGGGAAATAAATCAAAATAAAATTATGGAAAAGGCTAAAAAATCGGCTGGAAAACTTATTGCTTTAATAAAAGGCTGTATCAGGAAAATTTGATTATTATTTCCAAATTTGAAGCGCAAAGCACTAAATAAGCACGAAGCACGAAAATTGAGGAGGGCTCAGGGGTTAGCTCACTTGCTGTCGGCCTGGTGTTCAGGGTTTAGTTAAAAATTGACTAGAAACTAGCCCCTGGCAACTAGACCTTTAAAGATTTAGGAATCATGAGGCACGATTCACGATATGGATTTGCAAACTTGCTTTGAATTATATGTATGGTGAGGTGAGAAATTTGGAATATGATATAAAAGATATAAGTTTGGCGGAAAAGGGCAGATTAAAAATTGAGTGGGCTGAGAAACAGATGCCAGTAATTCGAGCAATTAAAGAAAGATTTTCCCAGGAAAAACCTCTCTTAGGATTGAAAATTGGAGCATGTCTTCATGTCACTACTGAAACAGCTAATTTAATGCTAACTCTTAAAGAGGGAGGAGCAGAAGTTTACCTTTGTGCTTCTAATCCTTTAAGCACACAAGATGATGTTGCAGCATCTTTAGTTAAAGATTTTAGAGTTCCTGTTTTTGCTATTAAAGGAGAGGATAGTGAAACTTATTATCGGCATATCGAATCTGTTTTAGAAAGCCATCCCCAAATAACCATGGATGATGGGGCTGATTTAATTTCAACTTTTCATTCCAAGAGAAAAGACCAAGCTGGTGAGGTAATTGGGGGGACTGAGGAAACAACAACAGGTGTTATTAGGCTGAAAAGCATGGCTAAGCAAAATGTTTTACTCTTTCCTATCATTGCTGTTAACGATGCATTAACTAAACATTTTTTTGATAACCGCTATGGGACTGGTCAAAGTACTATTGATGGAGTGCTGAGAGCAACCAATATACTTTTGGCCGGTGCGGTGGTTGTTGTTTGTGGTTATGGCTGGTGTGGACGGGGGGTGGCCAGTCGAGCTCGGGGAATGGGAGCCAGAGTCATTGTAACTGAAGTTGACCCCTTAAAAGCTTTAGAAGCAGTTATGGATGGCTATGAAGTTATACCATCTCTTCAAGCAGCTGAAATTGGTGACCTTTTTATTACCGTTACAGGCGATATCAATATTTTAGGTAAAGAGCATTTTAAAGTAATGAAAGATGGAGCAATTTTAGCAAATTCAGGCCATTTCAATGTGGAGATTGACATTCAGGCTTTAGAGTCAATTTCAAAAGGCAAAAGAAAAATAAGGGATTTTGTTGATGAATACTTATTAGAAGATGGGAGAAAGATATACCTTTTAGGGGAAGGAAGGTTAATTAATTTAGCAGCTGCTGAGGGGCATCCAGCTCTCGTTATGGATATGTCCTTTGCCAACCAAGCTCTTTCAGTGGAGTATATTTTTAAACATGGAAAAGAGCTGGAGAAAAAGGTTTATCCTGTTCCCAAGGAAATTGATAGGGAAATAGCTAGATTAAAGCTTGAATCAATGAAAATTAGAATTGATACGCTAACTGATGAGCAGAAAAAGTATCTTTCCTCTTGGGAAATGGGAACCTAAAAGCTAATAATAGGCAATAGAGCTAAAGCGAAATGTAGACTGAAGGAAAAACAATTAAAAAATCTTTCAATCTTTATTCTAGAAACTTTAAAACTTCAATGCTTAAGCCTTTAAGGCTTTTTGATTTATTGTTATTAAAGAAAGTAAGTCACAAGTGACTAGTCACAAAGGGGAGGTATTGGATGGAAGAAATAATAAAAGAGTTTATTGAGGTAGCTCATGAAGTTTTTCGAAAGGGTCTTGTCACTGGGAGTGTTGGCAATATAAGCACTCGCCTTAATGGAGAAAGAATTTTAATTAGCTCATCTCACTCATTTCTTGGCCACTTAACCCAAAATGATTTAGTCATTGTTAACCTTGATGGAGAAAAGATTGAGGGATCAAAGGAACCATCTTTGGAAAAATTAATTCATCTTGAAATTTATAAAGGGAGAGAAGATGTTAAAGCTATTATTCACACCCACTCCCCTTATGCTTCGGTCTATGGCTTTTTGGGAAAGGAGCTTATGCAGGTTAATCCGGAAAGTGAATATCTTTTAGGTAAGGTTCCTTTAGTACCTCCTTTTATTTCAGGCAGCCGCGAGCTAGCTGAATCTGTTCGTGCCCATTTGGGTAACTTTAGGGCAGTTTTACTTGAGAAACATGGTGTCATTGCGGTGGGGGGAAGCCTTTATGAAGCATTAAATATTGCTGAATTAGTTGAAGAAGTTGCCAAAATTAATTACTTGGTTGACACCTTAAAGAAGGCAAACTGAAAAGATGGGTTAAGGAAGGGGTTTGAGGTAGAGAAAAGTTGCCTTTTTCTAAGTGGTAACGAGGGGAGCAAACTTTAAATTGAGTGATAAGTTAAGAGAAATTAAACCTATTATTTGGCAGAAGGACAAAATAGCTTTTCTTGACCAATCAAAGTTACCTTGGAAAGAAGAGTATCTTGTATGCCATAATTATAAAGAAGTAGCTGAAGCAATAAGGTCAATGAAGGTTAGGGGAGCTCCAGCTATTGGAGTAGCAGCCGCCCTAGGAATTGCTCTTGGCATTCTTAAAAGCAAAAAGAAAACGACTCTTCAATTATTTAATGAACTTGAAGTTATGGTTAAAGTTTTTAAGGAGACCCGACCAACGGCTGTTAATCTTTTTTGGGCGGTTGACAAAATGAAAAAGAAAGGATTATCCTTCCTTAACTTTACCCCAAAGAATTTCAAAAAGTTTTTGATTGAAGAAGCTCTAAATATTTTTAATGAAGATATTGAGACAAATAAAAAGATTGGCAAATTAGGCATTCAATTAATTGACGATAATGACACAGTTTTAACTCACTGTAATACTGGTGCCTTAGCAACAGGAGGATACGGAACAGCTTTAGGCATTATTCGTTATGCTTGGAAAAAAGGGAAAAAAGTCTTTGTCTTTGTTACTGAAACGAGACCCCTTCTTCAAGGAGCACGCTTGACTACTTGGGAACTCAAAAAAGAAAATATTCCTTTTTCTTTGATTACTGATAATATGGCTGGTTACTTAATGAGGAAGAAAGAAATTAAAAAAGTTTTAGTTGGAGCAGATCGAATAGCAGCTAACGGTGATGTAGCAAACAAAATAGGTACTTATACCTTAGCTATTTTAGCTAAGGAACATAGTCTCCCTTTTTACATCGCAGCTCCTACTTCATCAATTGATCTTAATTTAGATTCAGGGGAGGAAATTCCTATTGAAGAACGTTCTTCTGTTGAAGTAACTCATCTTGCAGGGCAACAAATTGCTCCTGATGGAATTGGGGTTAGAAATCCTTCTTTTGATGTCACTCCCCACCGCTATATTTCCGCTATCATTACTGAAAAAGGGATTGTCTATCCACCTTTCAAATTAAATTTAGCCAAAGTAAAAAATTCTTGATAATTAAAAAGGGTGGAAATGGAGCACTTTTTTTCTTTAATTTCTACTATTTTAACCTTAGTTATTATAATTTTTCTCGGCTTTCTGGCTCGGAGGACTAGTTTATTTAATCAATCAGAAATAGAAGTAATCAACAAGTTAATTATTTATCTTGCCCTTCCTTTTTTTGTTTTTGACTTAATTTTGAAAACTCAAATACCTAAAGGGCTTTCTAAAATTCCTCTTGTAGCTTTATCCACTATTTTCCTTTCACTTTTCATTGCTTTTCTTTTATCTCAAACCTTTAGGTTGAAAGGGAAAATAAAGGGGAGCTTTTTGTTAGTATGTAGCATGGGGAATACTGGTTACATGGGTTACCCCATTGCTTTAAAAATATTAGGGAAAAGCAATTTTATCAGGGCAATGTTTTATGATATTTTTGGTTCAGCCTTATTTTTCTTTACTTTTGGTATTTATCTAGCTGAAACTTATGGTGAAGCAGGAGGAAAGGAGAGCCGGCTTAAAGAGATTTTAACCTTTCCTCCTCTGCTGGGATTAATTTTGGGTTTTATATTTCGTGGGGTAACTCTTCCCCCTTTTTTGCTTAAGGCAATTGAAACCATTGGCAAAGCAGCTATCCCATTGTTGATGATTTCAGTTGGAGCTTCCCTTGAGTTTTTTGGATTTTCGTCTTTTGGGGGGCTGATTGTTCTTGCTACTTTAGTTAAACTCTTTTTAACCCCTTTTTTGGCTTACATTGCCGGGCGGCTATTCTTACTTAATCCTCTTTCTTTGAAGGCTTGTCTCTTGCAAGCATCAATGCCCTCAGGACTACTTACCCTGGCTCTGGGAATAAAATACAAATTACAAAATGAACTAATCGCTACTACTATTTTTACAACTACCTTATTAAGCTTGATTTCTATCCCTCTCATTCAGTATATTTTTTCATTATATCTTTAGAGGCTAAAAATTAAAGGAAAAGTGGGACAAGCAGGGGTGAAAGCAGACTTAAGACTTATACAAAAGGAGCTGGAGCGCTGAAGAATATATGAAACTACAGAACTTCTTTCTTCAGATCTTCAGCACTATGTAATCTTGTTTTTATATTGACTTCTAGCTTCAGTCTATTTTATAGTTTGGGAATTGGGACATTAGAGTTTGGGATTTGTTTTGGCTGTTTGTCGCAGAGAGGCAGACAGGGATTTAGGATTTATTTTTACTGGAGGGGCTGTTGAAAGGTTTAATTAAAGGTTTCATTGATTTAATTTATCCACCTTCTTGTCTTGTTTGCGGACATTCTTCTCAAGAACTTGTTTGTCCTGATTGTCTAAGAAAGCTCCCTTTTATAAATTCTTGCTTTTGTAAAAAGTGTGGCAAGCCAACCCTTCATTCAGTTTTTAATTGTCAAGCTTGTAAAGGGAAAAGGGTTTATTTTTCTTTATGTCGCTCCCTTGGAAAATATGAAGAGCCATTAAAGGGACTCATTCATCAATTTAAGTATTCCCATCGAAAGAATTTAGCTTTCTTTTTTGCCTCTTTCGTCACAGAGCACTTTGATAATTTAATTTCCCCTGTTGATTTAATTACTTTCATTCCTATGCTGTCACCGAAAGAAAGGGAAAGGGGATACAATCAGGCAGAATTGCTTGGAAGAGAAATAGCAAATTTAGCACGAAAACCTATTGAACCCACTCTTTATTTTAAGCGCAAAATTAAAGAACAAAATACCTTAAAACTTGAGGAAAGGAAAAATAATGTTAAGGATGCTTTTAGTATCAAATTAAGATTTGGATTAGATTTAAAAGGAAAAACTGTTCTTTTAGTTGATGATGTGTATACTACTGGTTCAACAGTAATAGAAGCAAGTAAAGTTTTAAAGAAAGCAGGGGTAAAGGAAGTAAGGGTAATTACCTTAGCTCGCGTTCCTTGATTTAATTGCTGAATCTAACCAGCTTAAGTTTTCTTTAAAATTTTCCATGCTGATATCAAGTGATTTTTCAATCATCTCTAAATCTTTTGAGATTGTTGCTTCACTTGATTTAAATAAATCAATTACCCGATAAACATAATCCTTTACTAGGTAATTAAAGTCGTTGTTTACCTCGTTTAGCTTTTCTCTAAAGTAGTTAATTGTTTTTTCCTTTCTTTCTCTTTGTTTTAGGAGTGAGAGTTGGCGATTGAGATTTATAATTTCTTGAAAGAGAGGATATAAATAGGAGTTTAAAATTTTTTTGAGGAAATTGACTACTTCTTCTGTCTTTTCATTTTTAAATTGGTATTTTAAGTCTAGAGGCTCTTCAATGAGTAGCCCATCGCTTTTAAGCTTATCGACAAGGGAAATTCCAGGGTAAATTGCTAAGATATTAAGATTTCGTAAATCCGGACCTATGCCAGTTTCTTCCAGAAACTTTAGATCTTGGCGCATTTCATCTAAGGTCGTATATGGATTTACCCAGATGAAACCAATATCGATATTTATTTCAAGTTCCTGGAGAATCTTAATGGCTTGGCGGTTTTGTTCAACCGTTGTTTGCTTATCAAAGAGATCGAGGGTATTTTGTTGACCTGACTCAATTCCCAAAAAGACTGTATGAAGGCCAGCTCTTTTTAAAACTGAAAAGAGATTTCTCTCAACATCAATAGCTCGGCAAGAAATATAAAAAGGAAATTTTAATTTTCTTGTGATGATTTCTTCTGCAATTTCTATGGCTCGTTGCTTTCCAATGCTGGTTGAGCCAATGAAATTATCATCAACGAAGAAAACATAATGGCGAGGAAATTTTTTATGGATTTCTTCAATTTCATCAACGACTGCTTTTGGTTTTCTTGCTCTCCATCTTGAGCCTGAAAATAGTTTATAAAAGGCTGTTACGCTGCAGAAAGAGCAAAAACCATAGCACCCTCGGCTGGAAGCAATAGAGATTTGAGGAATAACCTGACCTTTCCTTTCTAGAACATCTCGAGCTGGAAAAGGGATTTCGTCTAAATCTTTAATGAGTGCTCTCGTTGGATTAGTTATAACTTGCTTTCCCTCTTTGTAAGCAATTCCTGGAACTTGGGTCCAATCTTCACCTTGAAATATTTTTTCAGTTAATTCGAGAAAGGTTTGCTCGCCTTCACCTCGGGCAATTGAATCAACCGGAAAGTTTTTTAGAATCTCTTTATAAGTAAAGGTAGGGGGATGTCCACCCAGAATTATGTGCGATTTTACACCTCTTGAACGGAGCTCCTTAACCATTTCGAGGGTTTCAAGCAGTCTTTTTTGAAAAGCAACGGTAATTCCTAGGATTTTAAAATGGTACTTTTCAATTTCCTCAACTACTCTTTTGTGATCCCAAAACTGGGAAGGGGCATCAAGAAGTTCAACTTCATATCCCTTTTCTCTTAAGGCGGAAGCCAGATACTGGATCCCCAGGGGTTCCATCAAATCAACGCTTTTAGCTGGAGGATTCAATAAAAGAACATCCAAATTTAAACCTCCTTTTAAGGATGCTCTTACTACGATATTCATAATACTTGTTAAATTAAAGCTTTGTCAATGGAAAAGGGCGGGAGGAGAGGCGAGTAATCCAAATAATAAAGCTGAAGCTCTAAGGTTAGATTGTCACACATCTCTAGAATATTCAATGGACTGAGAGTAAAATATTGTGGAAGACTTACTTAACCTCATCTTTTAAGCCTTAGCAAATTTTAGCGGCCGGAACGCGGATAAAATTAAATTAGCAAGAATTTTTTGTGGTAAAACGGTGGGGTGCCAGAGTTTGGTTTATTGGGCTGGTCTCGAAAACCAGTGTCTGCCTTTCGGTGGACCGTGAGTTCGAATCTCACCCCCACCGCCATTTTTCAAAATCCTAATTTTGAAAAATGGCGTGGATATGGAATTAGACACCGATACTTATCCTGAACAGGCAAAACAAATCCTTAATTTAACTTTTTGCAAATCTTTTTGTTTGTATTTGACTTGGATACCATAATTATTAAAAACCCGTGCTTCTATTTAACAAGAATTTAGGGGTAAAGTTTTAAATAGGCTGGTAATTATAGTTGAGAGATCCGACTTTATTTGAAAAAAAAATTTTTAAAAAATTTTTGGAGATTTAACTTAAGGTCAGCCAGGTAGAGAATAAGAAATGAGAGCATAGGGGCTATTGACAAAAAAATTGACTCTTAGTAAGGTTAAGTTGTCCCGAGAAGCAATCCAACGGGAACTTCGAAAGCAAGCGTAAGTTTGCAAGTAAAAGGAAACAGCGGATAGTTTCTCGGGACATTTTTAATTCTCTAACTAGGTAAATGATAAAAGGAGTTTTTCCAAATTTGATTTATTTATTGACTTTCTGAAGCCCAATATCCTTAGTTTTTTTATTTTATTTGCAGTTTCTAACTATTTCTTTATCTTTCTTTATAATGTCATTGAGAATGCAGATAAAACATTCTGAAAAGCAATGCGATATGTCTTCAAAAGTTTTACGGATAATCCCCCGAGGTAACTTTTCAATATGGGGGAAGTCAGAGAGAGAAGCAGAGATACTTGTTGCTAAATAAGCAAGAAGAGCAAATATTTCACTTAATTTGGCTTTTGAATTTGACAATTCCAAATGAAATTCTTGACATTCTTCCCAACCCATACAATCTTCCATCTTAAAATTTGTATCTAACCAAAGATCCAAAAAAAGTTTTCCTTTGAGCTTTAGTACTTTTTCATTTATATGGGAAAAAATAGGAGTATGAGGGGAAGATTTGATACAATGAACCCAACTGTCAATTATTTCATCTTCTTTTTCTTCAAGCCATCGCAGAAATTGAACTCTCAAAATAAGTCATCCCCTTGCCCCTCCATATAAAGTATATCAAATTAAAGAGTTCCAACTCAAAAATTTTTGCTATTTTATGCCGACAATTTCAATCTCAAACTTAAGAACTTTTCCAGCTAATGGATGATTTAAATCAAAAGTGACTGAGTCTTCGTCGACTTCGCAGACGAGAGCTCTAAGCAGCTGATTTCCTGGAGCTCTTAGTTCTAAAATGTCTCCCTTCTTTACATCTCTTCCTCGAAGAAAATCTTTTGGCACCTTTTGGACAAGCTCTTCTTTGTATTCTCCATAAGCATTCTCAGGGATTATTGTAATCTCTTTTTTCTCCCCAATCTCCATGCCAACTACGGCATCTTCAAATCCTTTGATTATTTCCCCTTGACCAACTTTAAAGACTAGAGGTTCTCTTGTTCGACTGCTATCAAACTCTTCGCCATCTTCGAATTTGCCTGTGTAGTGAACTTCAACAATATCTCCTCGCTTAATGGGCATAATATTTCCCCCCTTTCGGTTTTTAGTCCTGAAAGAGCGTCATTTTACCTTCGCTTTTGCCGTTTCTTCAAATCCCTTAAGTTTTCTTTGCTCACTCTTCTAAAAGCTTTTATTTTCTCATCCGTTGTTTCTTTGCTCTCTCCAATTACTTCAACATTTATTGCTTGTTCGCCTTTAAGACCTTGGGTCACTTCAAATTTAACTTTTTGTCCTTCCTTAAGGGTGCTAATACCAGATTTTGTAATTGCAGTTTGATGGACAAAAATGTCTTTTCCTCCTGCTTTTTCAATGAAGCCATAACCTTTTTTTTCATTAAACCACTTTACTTTACCTTCAAAATACATGATTACTCCTCTCGTCAATTAAAAAAATAACTAAGGTTTATCTAAACCTCGTCTTTCTGGAAAGCCTATTGGTTTGTGGCGGTCTTGCTTTGGCTACGGCTATTTCTCTGTCCTTTAAATTGTAGCCGTTTAACTTTTCTATTGCTTGTGCCGCTTCTTCTTTTGATGACATCTCAATAAAAGCAAACCCTCTTGATCTTCCTGAATGTCTATCAGTTATTATTTTTACTGACTCTACTTTGCCATGTTGACTGAAAAGTTCTTTAAGTTCAGCCTCTGTAACCTCAAAACCAAGATTGCCAATATATAATTTGGTGGACAAATATTTTCACCTCCTATCAAAAATAATTAGACTCTCAAGATTACAGGGAATCTTTGAGAGTCTCACTGGCTACAAAAAAATTCACTATAATCTTTTAATTTCTAATTATACTAGAAGTTTCAAATTTAACCAAATTTTTTGTTTCTTCACCAACTTCAAATTATTAAAGGGTTTACCTTTGTTCCCTGACGATCTGGTATAAAGCGAACCTTCTCTCAAAACAAAGAGACTACCATGTTGCCAATCTCTGGTCCTGCTGTAGGCACTGGTAAGGGCTCAGGAGTAATCACTTCTATTTCGACCCTCCTTTGTTTCCTCTTAAAAAATGCATTAAGAAGTAAAGCTGCTTCATAAGGTGCGGCTGGGCATTTGAATGGCAATGAAGTGATAAGAATAACTATTTGACCATTATTAAAATTATTTATTGTGTCTCTTATGCTCTCTACAGCTGGTTAGTCATAAAAATTATAAGTAGCTTCTAAAAAGCCAGAAATCTTTTCTGGAAAAGTGCTTGCCCCGAGGGCAATGACGAGATAGTGATAACATAGCTCTCCACCTGAGGTAAGTACTGTTCTCTTCTCAAAGTCTATCTTTGACACTTCAGTACTAAGGAGCTTAATTCTTTTCCTTTGGAGAAGGGGAATGGCTTTTAGATTTGTTCCTTGTTCCTCCAGCTAACCAAGAGCCAGAGGAGGGAAGAGGTAAAAAGATGATTTCTCTCTATATCAATAAGCACAATTTCATTTTCTTGGCCGCACATTGAGGAGAGTTGCTGTTCCCTCTTTAACTCGCTCAGTAAGTGTATCTTAGAAATACCTTAAAAAAGCTAGTATTAGGCGAAGTTGCATAAGGAGATTAATTTAAGCCCAACTTTAAGTTTTTGGGTAAATAATAGACTAAGCTTTTATAATAAGAAATTCAAACAGGGTAATTGTTACCCAAGCAAGTTTTTTCCCATTATGTTACCTGTGACCTGCTACCTGCGAGTATTATCTTGTAAAGGTGGCGATTACGATACCAATAGTCATAAGAGCTGGTGTCCCCAAAACAACTAGAATGTTTTGACCAAGGCTGGGGATGAGTTTTTCAGGCTGATTATAATTTTTTAAAACCCCCTGGCTAGCTTTGATAGCCACTGGAATGGTTAATAAACTAATAAGGATATGAATTGGAAGGATTTTTAAAACGACTGGTATGATGATGAACAAATAAGCTAGGGCAAGGAAAAGAACATAAGCTCGGGAAGCTCGTTTTGCTCCCAGTAAAATAACCCCATGCTTTCTGCCAGTTTTTATATCGGCTTCATAGTCGGGAATTTCATTGACCCAAAGAAGATTGGAAACAAGAATGCCGACTGGGATAGAAGCCCAGATGACCGCTGGTGAAATGGTTGAACTTCCTGCTGAAAGCTGGGTAATATATGCGCCAATGACAAGAAGGGGTCCAAACCCTATTCCTGGAAAGAGTTCTGTGATATAAATTCGGGTAAGAATAGGGGTGTAAGCATACACCAGGAAACCAGCCAATATCACAATGGGAATGAGAATTTGATACTTGAAGATAAAGTAAACTCCAATTAAAAGCCCTAAAATAAGTGACCCAACACCGAGCTTAAAAACATCTTGAGGCTTGAGCATTCCTTCAGGCAGCATGCCACTTCCGCCACTAAATGGAGTTCTTCGAGTTAACTTGTCAGTTCCTCGAATATAGTCGTAGTAGTCGTTGATGACATTTACAGTGACGTGGGCAAGAATTGAACCAATGAGAGCTAGGATAAGATGAAGACCATTAAAGTTACCTTGATAGAAAGCAACAGCAATCCCCACCGAAAAAGCGATAGGAGTGAGCAATAGGAACTGAGGCCGAGTTTCTAAAAACATTAATTTAGCTTTACTTGGTTTAGCTTCCATTTTTATTCCTCCTTAAGTTATTAATTCTTGAGCAATTTTGAACCAAGGTTAAATTCTTTATCCCAACACTTTTTAAGAGAATACTTTTCAATGTCTCAATGTCTTTTTTTAATGAGACATCATTTCTTAAATAAAGCCAGCGGATTATAACCTGATAAATAGCGCCTACCCAAATCCAGGAAACAGTCTCGGTGTCCATAGGCTCAATCCTTTTTTCCTTTATGGCTTGATCGAGTAGACCTTGAATTAAACAAGCAAAACGGCTATAACTTTCAAAACGGATTTTTTCAAATTGTGAACCTGAGCCAACAGCCTCGACCAGTAAAAATTTGGCTAGCGAGCGATACTTAGTAAAGATGTGAAGAGCTTTTGAGAGAGCAGTTTCAATCTGGTCGGCAATGTCACTTTTTTCATTAACTGCATTTTCTATTTTAGCAAAGAGGATTTTAAGCATTTCATCGACTAAGGTGAGGAAAAGTGCTTTTTTGCTGGGGAAGTGAAAATAAAAGCCACCCTTTGAAGTACCAGATTTTTCCACTATCTCATCAACATTACTCACATGATAGCCTTTTTCAGAAAAAACTTTAAGAGCAGCGTCCATTATTTTTCTTCGAGTTTTCTCAATTTTAACTGGTGATTTATCTAATTTTACAGACCGACTAGTCGGTTTCATAACCATATTTTAATTTTTGTTAATCCTTTAGTCAACTATTTTTAAAGAGAAATAAAATGGCTCTTAAAATAAAGGCTGAAGTTCTTAGTATTGCCTTTCTAAAATTCTTCAAATCTTTTCATAATTATGTTGTAAGTTGAGATAGTGATGGTATAAATAGTTGGGTCAGGCAATCGTTTCACTAAATATGTGCTTTCGTCTTTCTTTTTAAAGACAAGGGTTTCAGGTTTTAAATTATAATTAAAGCTTAAAGAAAGGGTAGAATCAGGCTGTTCAAGTAAGTTTTCCTCCTTTTTATTGGCAAAACCAAGAGCATTTAATGACTTCAATTCATCCAGTAAAGGCTGGAGGGTATCTTTTTTTACTTTTTTCTCTTGAGAATCACTTTGAGCGAACCAATCGTTGGCTTTCTTAATTAACGAAAAAGTTGAGGTAGAATAGGTATAAGTTAGTGATTTAAGTTGATTTTCCTGTACTGATAAAATCTTTTTATCTCGCCAGTCATCAACCGTTTTTTCGATAAAAAATTTAATTTCTCCTTTAGCCAGATAGACTTCTTTTTTTCCTGAAATTCGAAGATAAAAATCTTGAAAACTTGCTCCTTCTTTCCCAACAAAGAAAGAGCTGATTATATTTTTTCCTTGGAAGAAAGTAACCAAGCTTCCCTTTTCTTCATTAACTTCCATCATTGGATAGTTTTTCTCATTACGGGAAGTTAAACTATCAATGGTTAGGGCATTAAGATTGGAGAGAAAATTTTTGACGATTTCGTTATCGGCTTTAAATTGATTGACTTTCCAAGTTTCATTTTCTTTCTTTAAAGTTATAACTTCATTTGCTTTTTTAATTGTGATTTTATTAGCTTTTTCTATCTTTTCAAGAGGTAAGCCAATTCTAGAAGGTTCAATTTTGGTGGGTTGAGGGCGGTTAAGAAAAAGAATGATTCCATAAGTGGCACTAAGAATAACAAAGATAATGATGAGAGTAGTGAGGGTTTTAGGTTTCATAAACTCGACTCATCCCCTGACGGCGTTTTAAAATTCGATAAAACCCGTAGACAACAATGATTAACGGGACTCCTAGAAGGTTGAGGTATCTTAAAATTTCTTTTTCGGTATCAGAGTGGAAAACTAAAGCTCGCATCGACATCTTTTTAGCTCTAATATTAATTAAGCTTTCTTCTTTGGTTAGCCAATCAATGGCATTTAACCCAAAGGAAAGATTATCCGAGCTGGATTGGGTAAATTGATTAGTAAGAAAATCAGACTCACCAACGATAATCAGTCTTGAGGTGCTTTCTTTTTTCGAGCTAAAATTACCAATTAAAGCCGCTGCCAATAAATATTTCTTTAAATCTTTTTTCTTGGTTCTAAATTCTTGGTCTGGATTAATGAGGAAGAAGTCAGTTTGGTGACTGGCATAGGGGCTTGTCTCCAAGAGTTTAATAACTTTTACCTCCTTAGCTTTATTTGCCAAAATTTCAAGCGAGCTCGCCCAGGGTAGAACAATTCTTTCAAGGTTTTGGGCGATTAAAGCTTGTTCAGATGCTTTAAAGACTTTCAACCAGAAAGGATAAGGAAGGATGTAACTAACTATCCCTCCACCAAAGGAGACACTTTCATTTGAGCGAAGGTCATAAACAAGGTCGGAGTTAACTTTAATGCCATATCTTTCAAGAAAATCAGCAAAACTGTTTTCTGATTTGGTAGCTGAAAGAATTTGAGGAGTGACATTAACTTGGTCAATGAGAAAGAAAGCTTTTCCTCCATTAGAGATATATTTTTCTAAAAGGCTTCTTTCTTTATCAGGGATTTTTTGGCTAGGTCCAGCGACAATTAAAGTCTCGCAATCAGAAGGTATTTCCTTATTTTTTTCGGAAAGATTTAACTCACTTACTTCGTAAAGTTTCTCTAAGTTTTGACTGAAGCTGGAATACTCATTATTAATACTTTTTTCACCGTGACCAGTGAGGAAGTAAATCTTCTTTTTCTTTGGGTTAGTTAGTTTTTGGATAAAGGAAGTAAGTTGATATTCAAGATTGCTTGTGTCTTCAATATAGGGAATAACCTCTTTCTCTGCTCCATAAAGAACAGCTAAGCCAAAGTAACCTTGTTTAACCTGAAACTCGCCACGAGACAGTACCTGAAATTGAACGGGAGCAATTCCCAAGCTTCTTATTTCGTTTTCTTCTTTGCTTCCAGGCTTGGGAGAAATTATATTAATTTTTACATTTCCTTTACTAAAACGCTCATAGTCGCTGAGGATATCTTTAACATCTCGCCTAACCAATTCAACTTGGGGTGGAAGCTGGGGAGAAGCAACTAGCTTTATATTCACTATATCTTTCAAATTTTTAAGAATAGTTTTGGTTGAGTTGGAAAGAGTATAAATTTTATTTTCAGTAAAATCGATTCTAAGGTTAATGTTTAAAGCAATTAAGTTAGCAATGACTATGGAGGCTAAAATCAATGAGGTGGAAGCAATCAAAGTTTGTTTGAGTTGCCTCTTGGGTTCAGCCTTTCTTTCGGCAATGACATAGTAAGTCAGGAAAAAGAAAAGACAGGTTAAGGAGAGAAAGTAAGTTAAGTCTTGCAAGTCGAGAAGGCCGCGAGCCAAGCTTGCATAGTGGGTGAGAGGAGAGAGGTATTGAAGTATGTTGCCTAGAAAATAAGGGACACTTAAGTTAACAATCTCAAAGCTAAAGGCATATAAAAGAAAGGCAAGGGCAATGTTTTCAATAAAAGCAATTATTTGATTTTTGGTCATGCTGGAAATAAAAACTCCTAAAGAGACTAAGGTAGCGCTAAAAAGAAAAGCCCCGATATATTGTCCAAAGATTAAACTAATATCTGGTTTGGCAACCAGTTTTAAAGTGATGGGAAGGGTTACTGAAATCAGGATACCAATAATGACAAAGAGAAAATGACCGATAAATTTGCCTAAAATGAATTCATAGTCTTTTACAGGATAAGTCAAAATTGTCTCAATTGTTCCTTCACTTCTTTCTTCAGCGATACTTCTCATCGTGATGGCTGGAATAAAGAAGAGCAAAAACCAAGGTAAAAGGTCGAAGAAAGAGCGAAGTGACGCTTCATGGGTGATGAGAATGGAACGGAAAAAGAAGTAGTAGTTGAGAACAATAAAGACAATCAGCGCAATGTAAGCAGTGGGATTATCAAAGAAAGATTTCAATTCTTTGCGGGCAATTGTCCAAATAATTTGAATATCTTGGTGGCTTTTTTTAACTTTGAGTGAGCTGACTGAAGACTTCTTCAAGCCCCACTTCCTCCTGATGCATTTCTAGGATTACCCAATTATTTTCTTTAGCTAAATAAAAAATCTCTCTTCGGGGGTCAACTTCTGGTTTAACTGAGATACTTAAATTTACTAATTTCCCTTGTTGAGAGCATTTTTCTACTTCATCAATTCCTTTGAGTTTTTCAAGCTTTTTAACTACTTCTTTGCCTTCAATTTCAAGTTTAATTTTTTTAACTTTTTTTGCCTGAGAAACAAGGGAATCAACAGTTCCATCCGCTACAATTTTCCCTTTATGGATGATGATTACTCGATTGCAAGTTTCTTTAACTTCTGGTAGGACATGGGTACTTAAAATAATGGTTCGGTTTTTCCCTAGGGAGCGAATGAGTTTGCGCATTTCAACTCGCTGGTTAGGGTCAAGCCCTTCAGTGGGTTCATCAAGAATGAGAATGTCAGGCTGGTGAATAATAGCTTGGGCAATACCAACTCTTTGCTTGTATCCTTTGGATATTTCGCTGATTAATTTGTAATAAACAGGTTCAATCCCAGCTGAACTAACTGCTGAGTCAATTATTTTTTTTCTCTTTAAACCATTTAAGCCTCTTATACGGCAAACCCAATCAAGATATTCTTCCACCGTCATTTCCTGATAGAGAGGGTTATTTTCAGGGAGGTAACCAATTCTTTCTTTGATTTCGACTTCATTTTCCTCAAAGGTTTTACCGTCAATGGTGACTTTGCCTGAGGTTGGGGTGAGATAGCCAGTGATTATCCGCATGGTGGTGGTTTTACCAGCCGCATTAGGTCCAAGAAAACCAACAATCTCCCCCCTTTTGACTTGAAAGGAGATTTCATTAACGGCAGTAATATCGCGAAATTTCTTTGTTACCTTTTCAAGAGAAATCATAAACTATTATTTTATAAAACCTGAGATAGTTTTCAAGAGCTAGTCTAACTTTTTTGAGAGAAAGCGAGAAAGATTATTTCGCTTTTGCCAAACTTGGAAGGATTTTTAAGAACTAAACCTATGTAGTTGATGAATATACTCAAATCATTTAAATTACCTTTAATTATGCTGTACATTTCTTCGATTTTGACCTCTTGGTAAAAGTGAATTAGACGGTTTCGATAGCCAGCCATTTGAGTTAGTTCATCTTCAGGAAAGGATACAGGAATAATATTTTGTGTTTTCCAGCCTCTCGGCGTGTGAGCCAAAAAGGTAGACTAAGACAATTCCCAGTTCTTTAAGTTTTTCTTTTGGTAAATGGAAACTATTTATTATTTTTCATCCAAGTCATTTATACTATATTTGACTTGTGTTTTTAAGTTTGAGGAGTTACTTACTTCATAACTAAATTAATTAGCACCTACAAGAAATTTGACTTTGGGCTTTCTTACAATTCTGAGAAAGTGGGAATAGTATAAAGGGGAGCATTAAGCACCCCGCTTCCGGTGGGCAGAGCAATCTCAAAACCAACTTAGCCTTTGGCAAGTATTTTACAAATTATTTGTTTTTGTCAATAATTTACAATAATAATGGTACGATAATAGATAAATTTTTACAATTTCCGCTTAATTGACGGATAAATGGAGGCAAAGTATAATATTTTTGTCTCCATCTAGGTCTGTGGTTGCTCCTTTCTCCTTTTAAGAGAGAGGATAGTCCATGCCAGCCGCGGGCGAAAGGACCCACGTAACCCCGCCAAAAGTGGGGGAGCATGGCGCGGTTTAGGTGTAAGTCCTCCGATAAGTTAATAAAGCTATCGGAGGCGAGTGTGGGGGCAAAGACCAGGTCAGCTAGGTGGAGACTTGCTTTTTTTGACTTTTGCCACTCATTATGTTAACTTATTTGAGGCAAGTGTAAGCTTGTAAGTTTTTAGCAAGGAGGAAAGTATGCAAAAAGGGACTGTTAAGTGGTTCAGTGCAGAGAAGGGTTATGGCTTCATTGCTCGTGAAGATGGCGATGATGTTTTTGTTCACTTTTCTGCAATTCAAGGCGAAGGTTTTCGTAGCCTTGAACAGGGCCAAGAAGTTGAATTCGAGATTGTTGATGGTCCAAAAGGACCGCAAGCTGCGAATGTAAAAAGAGTTCTTTAGTCTGTTGAATTTAAATTTAGCAGCAAAACCCCGCCAAAAGGCGGGGTTTTTATTTAACTTAGAGTTTTTCTTAATTGAATTATGTTACTCCCATAGGTTAGTATAAAAGAATCAAGATCCGAGACACAAATTGCTTGAGACAAACTGAGCCCTTTTGCTACAGTATTTCTTTAAAATTAAAGGGTGGTATCGAAAAAAGCAAAATTAAAAGCCGAAGGCAGTAAAAGCTGGAGCGAACAGTGGACTAAAGTCTGAAGTTCCTGCACTTAAGATTGAAAAATTTTTTAATTAATTTTTTCTTCAGTCGTCAGTCTGCTTTTTGCTCAAGTCTTCAGCACTAATTAATTTTTTAAAGACAAGGAGGGGGATTTTAAACAGGACTTATGGATTTGGTTTCGAGAATAATGTCTGAAGGATAAAGGAATATGGAGGGAAGTCGAATGAAGACAATTGTCAAGGGGAGAAATATTAATATTACTCGGGCTTTAAAGGAGTATCTAAAGAAAAAAATGTCGAAAGTTGAGAATCATTTTAATCGTATTATAAAAGGAGAAGCAGAGTTAATTGTGGAAAAAAACCCCAGTATTCGAGAGAATCAAAGAGTTGAAATTACCTTCTTTACTGAGGGACCAATTTTTAGAGCTGTTGCTTCTTCCAAAGATATGTATGCTTCGATTGATAAGGCTATTAATAAGCTGGAAAGGCAAGTTGAAAAATATAAAGGAAAAAATTATTCTAGCTTCAATAAGCATACTAAGCGTTTTGTTGAAGCTGCTTTGGAGAGTCAAAAAGGTAAGAAGATTCCAAGAAGAGTAGTGAAGCAAAAACAGTTTTTAATTAATCAAATGTCGCTCAAAGAAGCAATTTTACAAATGGAACTTCTCAGTCACGATTTCTTTATATTTGCAAATTCAGAAACAGGGGGGCTAAATATTTTATATCGGAGAAAAGATGGCAACTACGGTGTTATAGAAGCGATTCTGGAGAGTTAAGTTCGGGGAGAGGATGAAAAAATATTCCTTGGTTCACGAGGTTTATCTTGGCTCATTTTATCTTTTAGCATTTCTTCTTTTTTTAACTCTTTTTTTAACCTCAAGAGCAAAATTACCACTAGAAGCAATTTCTTTTGGAATTCTCTTATTTTTCTTTAACTTTTTTAATATTACCTTACCAGTCTTTGGCCTTCCCTTAGTATTTCCTTTTCTTTTGGCTTCTCTTTTATCAACGGGGCTTGCAACTACTTCAATTATTTCAATTTTCGCTGCTCTTAAGTGGGATGATATAAAAGAAAAGACTCCAATTTACTTTATCTTTCTTAATCTTTGTGAGTACCTTATTTCAATTCAGGTCGCAGGTTATCTCTATTTTTGGTTAAAAGCTCTTGGTCAAAATTGGGTTTACCCAGGTGCTTCAACTGTTCTTCCTTTTCTTGTTTTAATCCTTACTTATTTCTTTTTTTACAATTTATTTAAGTCATTACGGGGAATAATTTTTGAAGATTTAAAGATTGAGCAATTATTACCTAAGCTCCAAATTCCTCACCTTTTTCAGGGCTACTTAATCCTTTCAATTTTAGGTTTACTTTTTTCTGTTGTTTATAACAATGGTTCAGTTTTGGGGGTCTTTTCCTTTGCTGTTCCTTTGTTTATTTTAAGAGAAATCTTTTTAATGAGTCAGGAAGAAGAAAAAAACTTCTTCCCTAATTTATCTTCCTTTATTTCTTCTTTAGAAGAAAAAGCCTTTTCAGCTAAGGACCACTCAATTGAAGTTGAAAAAATTGCAGAAAAAATTGGTAAAAAAGTGGGGCTTTCCCCAAAAGAAATGAAAATTTTAAGAACAGCTGTTTATCTTCATGATATTGGAATGATAAGTGAAGCACGAGGAATTATTACTAAGCCAGAGCTTTTAACAAGGGAAGAATTTGAAAAGATTAAACAACATCCCCAAATTGCTTCTTCAGTAATGGAAGAGTTGAATTTAAATAAAGAGGCAAGAAGTTACATCCTCTCTCATCATGAGCGGTTTGATGGAACAGGTTACCCTGAAGGATTAGTTGGGGGCTCTATCCCACTATTATCTCGAATTATTTTAGTGGCTGAAAGTTTTCAAGCAATGATTTCCCCTCGACCTTATCGTCAGCATATGGAGAGGGAAGAGGCAATTGAAGAAATAAAGAACTTTAGTGGAACCCAATTTGACCCTGAGATTGTTGAAGCTTTCCTTGCTCTTTTAGAGGAGGAGAAAAGATGAAAGAAAAGAGTCTCTTTCAATATGTAATTATTATTGTTGGAATTTTCTTTTTTGCCTTTTTCTTAAGGGAGTTTTCTTTCAATAAGATAGAGGTAGCCTCCCTTTTATTTCTTCTTCTTTTTCTTTTTAAGCTTCCTGATTTCGAGTTTAAGAGTGAGATTACTAATATTCGAGTAACATTCTCGGCTAGTACAGTCATTCTTTTTGCTTCCCTTTTTATTCTCCCTTTATACCATCTTTTAGCAATAGCAGTTTTATCTACTTTGCTTGTTAAATTGGCTCGAAAAAAGCAAATCAATTGGGGAGAAATAATTTATCTCGTTTCCAGCTTAACCATCACGCTTTCACTTTCTTGGATTTTCTATAATTTCATAATTAACTTACCTTTTTTAAGGTCTTATCCTCTCTTAGGTTATATTCTTACTGGTTTGCTTTATTTTGCTCTTGAGATTAGCTTAATGGAGCCAGAGCTACTTACAAAAGGCTATCTACCTTTCTTACCAGTTATTTATGATCTTAGTTTATTAACTTGGCAAAGCTATTTTTCTCATTTTTTTCTCGGGATTTTGGTAGTCACTTTGTTTAAGAAAATTCATTTTTGGTCATTCCCCTTTTTCTTTATTGCCCTTGGGATCCAGTATTTTTTATGGTCTTTATATTCTACTAAGGAAAACTATGAGAAACTTATCAAATTAGTTGTTAAAGTGATTGGCAAAAGGAAATCTCAATTTTTAGCTCACGCTGAGAGAGTTCATGATTTATCATTGGAACTTGGGCGGTTATTTAAATTAAAGGGAAAAGATTTTGAAAATTTAGGGAAAGCGGCCTTTCTCCATGATTTAGGGAAAATTGGAGTCGATGAATATTCACTTGATTTTTTGCTTGAGAGCTCTACTTCTAAAGAAGGGGACTTACTCCATGCGACGATTGGAGAAGAAATATTACAAAAAACACCATTTTTAAAGGATACTGCTGAAATCGTAAGAAAACATCATAAACCTTTTCTTCATCATAAAAAGAAGCCACAGGAAATGGGAACGATTCCTTTGTCAGCTAGAATAATTAATGTTGTTAGCACTTACGACAATATGGTTTTTGAGGAAGGAGAAGGGCGACTTAGGCCCGAAGAAGCAATAAGGAGTTTAAAGAAGGAACAAGGAATTATTTACGACCCTAAAATAATTCGCTTTTTAGCTCGACTTCTTGAAGCAAGGGGAATCCTCCAGAGAAAGAAGCGCCATCACCCTACTTATTAACCAGCTTCCTCTATCCTTAAGAATTAAGAACTCTACGTATAATTTGTGTAAGTAAACCCTCTTGACTAACGGCTAGTTAGCTTAAAACGAGCTGTCAAGCTGACCAGCTAAAAAGCTAAAAATGGCTGGCTATATATAATTTATGACACTCTTCTTATGGTAAATGAAGGTTCATTTATCTTTAGTTTGTATGCCTAATCTTTTAATTTCTTTAATATGTTAAAATAATGAGGTAGGAAGAAGGTGCTTGTGGAATTGAAGATTTTAGAGAAAGCTTTGAGTTTGTTGGAGAGAGGTAGAAAAAAAGAGCTAGAAAGGAAAGTGGCTGAAGTTAACTTTTGGGAAGAGAAAATTGCTCCTCTCTCAGATGAAAAACTCAAAGCTAAAACTGAAATATTTAAAAGGCGTTTAGCCAAAGGAGAAACTTTAGATGACCTTTTACCTGAGGCTTTTGCTGTTGTTAGAGAAGTGGCTAAGCGAACTCTAAATATGCGTCACTTTGATGTTCAAATTATGGGTGGTATCGTTCTTCACCAAGGAAAAATTGCTGAAATGAAGACAGGTGAAGGAAAAACTTTAGTTGCCACTCTCCCTGCTTATTTAAATGCTTTGACTGGAAAGAGTGTTCATATTGTTACCGTTAATGACTATTTGGCTAAGAGAGACTCTGAGTGGATGGGCCCTATTTATGAATTTCTTGGCTTAAAAGTGGGACTTCTTCAAAACTTGATGGAGCCTCAGTTTAGAAAGATTGCTTACCAGTGTGATGTCGTTTATGGGACAAATAGCGAATTTGGCTTCGATTATTTGAGAGATAATATGGCTACTAATCTAGAAGAAATTGTTCAAAGAGGTCATTATTACGCTATTATTGACGAAGTCGATAGCATTTTAATTGATGAAGCTCGAACTCCTCTAATTATTTCTGGTCCTTCTGAACGTTCAGCTCAACTTTATCGAACCTTTGCTCGTTTAGTTCCTCGACTTAAAGAGAAAATTGATTATGAAGTCGACTATAAGACAAGAACTGTAGTGATGACTGAAAGAGGAATTAAGCGGGTTGAGGAGATGATCGATGTCGATAACTTGTTTAACCCTTCTAACATTCATTTGATAAATCATTTAAATCAAGCGCTAAAAGCTCACACTCTTTTCAAAAAAGATGTTGATTACATTGTTAAGGATGGTGAGGTCATTATTGTTGATGAATTTACTGGTCGTTTGATGTACGGAAGACGCTATTCTGAAGGTCTTCATCAAGCAATTGAGGCAAAAGAGCAAGTTCATATAAGAGAAGAAAACCAAACTTTAGCTACAATTACTCTTCAAAACTATTTTCGAATGTATGAGAAATTAGCTGGAATGACAGGAACAGCTGCTACGGAAGCAGATGAGTTTATGCATATTTATGGGTTGGAGGTTGTAGTTATTCCAACCAATAAGCCAATGATTCGTAAGGACTTACCTGATGTTATATATAAGAGTGAAGAGGGCAAATTTAAGGCAGTGGTTAACGATATTATTGAGCGTTATCAAAGAGGGCAACCAGTTTTAGTTGGAACAATTTCTATTGAAAAATCGGAAAAGCTAAGTGAAATGTTGAAGAAAAGAGGCATTCCTCACCAAGTTTTAAATGCTAAACATCATGAAAAAGAAGCTCAAATTATTGCTCAAGCTGGGAAAGAAAAAACAGTTACGGTAGCGACCAATATGGCTGGAAGGGGTGTTGACATAATTCTTGGGGGAAACCCACCTTCCCTAACTGAGTCGAAAAAAATTGTTGAGCTTGGTGGGCTCCATGTTTTGGGAACAGAACGCCATGAAGCGAGGAGAATTGATAATCAGCTCCGAGGTAGGTCAGGTCGCCAAGGAGACCCTGGCTCTTCACAATTCTATATTTCTCTAGAAGATGAATTAATGAAGGCTTTTGGAATGGATAAGGTAAAAAACATTATGGAGAGACTTGGCTTACCAGATGATCAGCCAATTGAGCACCCTCTAATTTCTAAAACCATCGAGACAGCTCAAAAGCAAATTGAATCGCAGAATTTTATGATTCGGAAGCATCTTCTTGAATACGATGATGTTTTAAACACTCAAAGAGAAGTAATTTATCAAGAAAGAAGACGCATTTTGACCGGTGATGATTTACATGAAAAAGTTGAGAGCATTTTAAAGGATGTAGTAGTTGGAGCAGTTGAAGCCCATACCAACAAACACATTTATCCAGAAGAATGGGATTTAGATGGCTTATTTTCTTATTTTTCAACTTTAATTCCACTCCCTTTTGGCAAAAAGGACTTGGATTTAAAGTCTTTAACTCAGGAAGAACTAATTGAAAAGATACTAGAGTCAACTATTGAGTTTTATAAGAAAAGAGAGGAAAAGCTCGGCTCAGAAGTGATGAGAGAGCTTGAAAGAATGATAATGCTTCAAGTAATTGATTATCATTGGCGTGAACATCTTTATGATATGGACTATTTGCGCGAAGGAATTGGATTAAGAGCTATTGGGCAACGTGACCCTTTAATTGAATACAAAAGGGAGTCTTATGACCTTTTTCAAAATATGCTTGAAATGATTAAGGAAGATTTTGTGAGATATATATTCCATGTTGAAGTGGTTGAGGAACCCAGGAGACAAAGGGTATTAAATGCAACCGGTTCAGGAAATAGTTTAAGAAATGCTCAAGTCAGCCGGAAAAAAGTTGGCCGCAATGACCCTTGCCCCTGTGGAAGCGGGAAAAAGTATAAGAAATGTTGCGGCAGGTAAAAAGAGCAGTAGCGAGTATCGAGTAGCGAGCATAGAAGAGCAAAGGGTGGGAAGAAATGGTTATTGATTACTCAAATGAGTTAGAAAAATTAAAAGAAAGACTTTTGGAAGTGAGGGGTTTTCTTTGACATTCCCAATAAGAAAAGACAGGTTAGCCAGCTGGAAGAGAAAGCAGGTAAACCTGAATTTTGGGAAAATATTAATGAGGCAACTAGGTTATCAAAGCAAATTAGTGAGTTAAAAGGAACGGTAGATGAATGGGAATTTTTGTGGCATCGTTTTGAAGAAATAAATCTTCTTAATGAATTAGCTCTTTCCGAAGAAGACGAAGAGACATCAAAAGAGGTTGGGAAAGAGCTTATTGATCTCACCAATCGTGTTGAAAAGTTAGAGATCCAATCTTACTTTACTGATAAGTTTGATTTAGCCGATGCCATCGTTAGCATTAATGCTGGCGCAGGGGGAACAGAATCTTGTGACTGGACAGGTATGCTTTTCCGAATGTATTCAAGATGGGCTGAGGAAAAGAATTATAAAATCGAAGTAAATGATTTCCTTGCTAATCCCGAAGCTGGTTTTAAAAGTATTGTTTTTATGGTTAAAGGTAGATATGCTTATGGTCATCTTAAATCGGAAAGAGGGATTCATCGGTTGGTTAGAATTTCACCTTTCGATTTTAACCAGAGACGTCACACCTCATTTGCATCGGTTGATGTTATTCCCGCATTAGATGAGGAAGTTGAAGTTGAAATTGACCCTAAAGATTTAAAAATAGAAACTTTCCGAGCTAGTGGTCCTGGTGGCCAGTATGTTAATGTTACTGATTCAGCCGTGAGGATAACTCATCTTCCAACTAAAATAACTGCTCAGTGTCAAAATGAACGCTCTCAGTTTCAAAATAAAGAGACAGCGATGAAAATTTTACGGGCTCGACTTTACGATTTAGAGATGAGAAAAAGGGAAGAGCAAATTGAGAGTTTGAGAGGGGAGAAAAAAGAAATTGCCTGGGGGAGTCAAATTAGGTCTTATATTCTTCATCCTTACAATCTCGTTAAGGACCATCGAACGGGCAAGGAAGACCCTCGAGTGGAGGAGGTTCTTGGAGGGAATATTGACGAGTTTATATACTCTTATTTAAAATCAGCCAAGAAAGCTTAAAATAAATTTTTGGGAGGAGAAAATGAGAGCTTGCCGTTTTGCAATTGTTATTTTTTTAACTTTATCACTTTTATTAAGTTCATTTGGTTGCCAGTCGCCCCAAGAAAAACTCGAGCCAAAGAAATTAGTTTATGAGTATTATCGATTATGTAAGAAAAGTGATTTTGAGAAGGCATATGATTTAATTTCTGAAAAAAGCCCAAGGCCATCAAGGAAAAAGTACCTTGGAGTAATGAAAGATTTAGAAAAAAGATTTGAGATTATGGCAGTAGCAGTGAAAAAAGTTGAAGTAAAGGGAGATAGAGCAACAGTGACTGTAAAGGTGAGAGAAAAAAGCTTAGAGGATGGCTATATTTTTGAGAATATTTCACAGATTGATTTAACTAAGGATTCAGGTGTTTGGAGAATCAAGTGGCCTAAGGAAAAATTATAAAGAATTCTCATAAGTTGTCGAGTTTTTCTCCATAAATTACTTTATTTTTTGAATTAAGAGCTTGGATAAAAAGTGGAGTTTGTTCTCCTTCCTCAAAGATTAGATAAGAGTGGTTTTTAATTTTATCTTCTCTTATTTTTTTGTTTTTAAAGGTTACGCGAATTAATGAAACATCCTTTTGAGATAAGCCAAAGATAGCAGTGTAACTAATTCCAGATGGTTTTTTACCCAATTCAACCTCGACTGTTATTGGTTTTTCCAGTCCTTTTTGGCTCATGCTTCCCCCCAGAGGAACCCAGCCAATAAGGTAATTTCTTGTTTCAATTAAGTAAAGTAGGTTTTTTTGTCCCTTTGCTTCCACTGAAAGAAGAACAAGAGCCTTATCTTTTTGATACTTGACCTGCTTTATTTGAAGGTTTCCTATGCCAATGTTAGTTTCAGGGTTAAATCGACCAGTAAGAACAAGTTTTTTTGCAGCTTCTTCAGGTTTTTCTGAAAGGAACTGAAGAGGGAAAACCGATTCTGCTTGGCACCCATTTATACTTAAAACAACTATCATTATTATTAAAATAGCTAAATTCCTTCGGAGAAATCGCAACAATTTTTTCACACTTTCATATTTTATCATCTTTTTGGCTCTTTTATTTTTGCGAGAAAAGTTAAGCCTAAAATCATATAAATTAAAGATAAACCATAGATTATTTGATAAGCTAATCTAGTAGCTGAAAAAAAATCAATTATTGGTCCAGCTATCATTGGAGCAAAAATTTGAGCTGCGCTAGTTGAAAATTGAGTGTAACCTAGGAATTTAGCAGGTTCTTCACGAGGAATGATATCAATGCTCAAAGCCCATTGAACTCCGCTAAAGGAACCGAAAGAGAAACCAAAGAAAGCTGCAATTGCAAGAACTTGAGCGAATGATTGGGCGAACATTAAAGGAATAACAGTCAAGCATCCAAGAAAACCTGCGAGAAAAAGGAGAAACTTTCGTCCAATTCTGTCAGAAAAGGCTGCAACGGGAAGGCTGGGGATAATAGCGCTGGTAATAGCAACTCCCATAACAATCCCGGTCGATTTTTCAGGGTTGCTAACATGAATAACATCTTTTAAGAAGTAAAGGAAATAAAGAAGGATGGTTGTTAAAGCAAGAAGCATACAAAAACGTGAAAGTTGAAGCCAGTAAAATTGAGGGTAGTTTTTGATTTTAAATTGAAAAGCTCGGCGAAACTTTTCCTTCAAGGGAATAAATTTAATGAACCTGCGCCTTTCTTTCACTTTAATTATGGTGATGATTGAAGATAAAGCTAAAACTAAAATAATTATCATGATTGCTTCAGTGAGCTTCCTCGCCCCAAGGAGGAAACCAGCTACTAATGGCCCAAAGAGTGCACCTAAAAGAGTAGCTAAAGTCATAAAACCAGATGCTTCTCCTCTTTGGCTAGAGGGAATAAGATCGGGAATTAAACCTTGATAAGGGGCTTGGGTAAAGTCAGAAGCGGTAAAAATAATGATGACTGAGAGGAGGAAAAAGAGAAATGAACTGGAAAAGGCAAGGAGGAAAAGCCCAAAAATGAGGAGAATTGTTCCAACTGCAAAGAAAGGTCTTCTTCGACCTTTAGTATGAGTTGAATAATCACTTAAAGTGCCACAGATTGGTTGACCAAGCATGGAAACTAAGGCTCCCATTGACATTATAAGAGCAAGGTAATGACCTTTTGAGGTTTTAGGAACAAACGACAAGATACGGGAAGGAAAGACAATTGTAATCAAACCTTGCCAGCAAAATTCAAGAGCAAACCAAAAAATGCTTAAATAGAGGAAATTTTTAAAATCAAATTTTCTCATTTTTTATATTATCTTGACTTGGAGGTGGTTAATCAATCTTTCAAACAAGTAAGCAGTTAGGAGATAGCAGTAAGCATAGAGCAAACTTAAGAGATGAAGAGCTGAAAGAGAAGGCAGTAAGCTATGCAAGTAGTGATTAGTGATAGTGACTAGTGATAGACAAGGAGAAAATTCTTATCTGGCTATCCTAACTTGTACTTACTAGATGGAGGGCTTAGTCCAAATCAACAAAAATTAACACAAGCTATATGCTTTAGTTTGTCTGTTTTGTTAATTATATTCGATGATAAAAACCATCGAAAAAAATTGACAATTGGAAGGTGATCTCTTTATAATTTATTTTTGTTATTTCTTTGAAATTTAAAGAGAGAAGAAGATCAGGCAATCAAAAGCAGTGCCTGCCTTTAGCGGACAGGCAAGCCTAAAATGGGGCCGGGCTCTTTTAAGAGCAGCAGTTTTTAAAACCTGCGGGACTTCTAAAGAAGGAGACGCAGGTTTTTTTATGTAAAGAGGAAGCAATGGATAAAAGTAACAGTAAGTTCCCCCTTAAGTCTATTAATAAAAGAATTAATGACTTTATCCTTCATTTGTTTATTCGCAATGGTGAGAATGTTCAAAGTTATGAAGTAAAAGCAAAATATGGCTATTTAGAAGGCTGGCTAAGCATCTTTTTAAATTTTATCCTCTTTATCTTTAAATTTATCTTTGGGCTCTTAATAAATAGTATTTCCTTGATTGCCGATTCTTTTCATACTTTATCTGATGTTTTTACTTCTATCATTGTAATTGTTGGATTTAAAATTGCTAAAAAGCCAGCGGATGAATTTCACCCCTATGGGCATGGTCGATTTGAAACGATAGCCACTTTAGTTATTGCCATTTTAATTATTTTAATCGGTATCGATTTCTTTAAAAATTCTATTGAGAGGATAATTAAGGTTCAAGTTGTCAAAGGGAGTTTTCTTGTTGTCGGCATTCTTTTGTTTTCTTCATTGTTAAAAGAGTGGTTAGCTCGTTTTTCGATAGATTTGGGTTTGAGAATTGATTCTTCTGCCTTGCTGGCTGATGCGTGGCATCATCGAAGTGATGCCATTGCCTCTTTATTAGTTACTTTGGCAATTATCGGTGCTCTTTTTGGTTATCACTTAATTGACCCAATTTTCGGTCTGTTAGTTTCTGGTCTTTTAATTTACACTGGCCTTGGCTTCGGACGGATGGCAGTGGACTTTTTGATCGGAAGAGGAGCAAGCGATGAATTTGTCTCTGAGATTGAAGCAATAGCTCGTTCCGTCAAAGGAGTTAAAGGTGTCCATAAAATTTTCCTCCATGACTACAAGGACCAAAAGGTTGTTTCCCTTCATGTTTTGGTTGATGGAAGATTAAATGTTCATCAATCACATTGTGTCGCTACTATGGTGAAAAATAAAATTTATCAAAAGATTGAAAATATTTCAGCTGAAGTTCACATTGAACCATCGATTGAGGAAAAAGATACTCAGAGATAAGAGGCTGACAAGCTCTTTAATTGTCAAGCTATTTAGCTGACTAGCTTCAGGGTTTGACATCTTTTTAAGAACTTCTTTAAATTAACCTTACTGTGAAAAGTTTTCTGATAAAGCTTTGGCAGTTAATTAAGGCAGGTTTTAAAGCTCTTTTAAAATACCGAAAAGAACCACCAAAAACTTTCTGGGGAAAGGCTTTAGACTCCATTATTTATCTCGTTGGTTCTTTACTCATTTTTGGTGGGATAGCTGTTTTGTTTTGGGTGGGAAGACCCTATGCTATCCTTTATCTTCACCCTTCTGAGAAAAAAGCATTGGAGCAAAAAGCAGAGCTTGGTCAGGTAGAAGGGGACAGAATAATTATTCCCTCTGTTTTAATTGATGCTCCTTTGGTAGAGGAGATAACTCCTCAAAACCTTTCGCGAGGGGTTTGTTTTACTAGCGAATCTTCTCGACCAGGCCAGAAAGGAAATACTATTATTGAGGGACATAATCTCGCTGAATTTGGGCTCTTTAAGCCTCAGAGTTTTTTTAGCTTATTAGAGTTGGTGAAGAAAGGCGAAAAAATTTACTTTTTTATAAAGGGAAAAAATACATTTACTTTGTGAAAGATAAAATATATCGAAATGTTGGCAACCCTGATATTTACAAAAAAACAGAGAAAGAAAGACTTACTTTAGTGAGCTGTGTCTCCACTTGGTCTTTGACCATCTACACTCAGCGAAGGACTGTTGTTATTGCTTATCTAGCTAAGCAGGCTGAAAACTAAAGCGCTGAAGAGTTGAGGTGCAGAAAAGACTAGTAAACCTCTCCCTCTTCCTAGAGTGAATACATGTTTTGGTAAAATTTGCTGCCAAATGGGGTGCCAAATGGGGTCAGCAAACGGGGTCCCAAACGGGGTCAAGTCTTGCCAAACGGGCCAAACGGGCAAACGGGGCCAAACGGGGTCAGCAAACGGGGTCAGGTCTTGAATCTTGACATGATTTAAGTTGATAACGTTTCGAACGTTAACATATTTCCTCATTCCAACTCTTCTAACTTTATTAACT
>JACVJC010000013.1 GCA_015711795.1 Candidatus Geothermocultor quzhuomuensis | reverse complement strand
AGTTGGTGAGTTTTAAAAAACTGGAGATTTGTAATAAAGCTTTCAGGTTAGCTTTAGTTTATTTCTAAATTAAAAAACTAAAGTCAGTGAGGAGTGAAAGGATGGGCGATTAGCTCAGTGGGAGAGCACGTGCCTTACAAGCACGGGGTCAGAGGTTCAACTCCTCTATCGCCCACCAAGCTCGCTCTTGGCAATCTTGAGATTGGAGATTGAAAATTTGAGAATTGGGTGGTTTTTTAAATTTTATATTCTGGGTTATAATTTGACTTTATTTCAGATTTTTTGCGGAGCCGTGGTGTAGCTTGGTTTAACACACTGGCCTGTCAAGCCAGTGATCGCGGGTTCAAATCCCGTCGGCTCCGCCAAGCAAACAAAATTTATCCTGCAAAGCTTTTAAACAAGTTATAAGTTGCTATTTTGCAAGATGCTATAGAGTGAAGAGGCAAAATGGTGAGAGTAAAATTTAAAGGATTTCTCCTATGGTTTGCTGTGATCATCCTAGCTATTATTTTGGTTGGAATTTTTTTGGCTTTTGGTCCGCCACGTTTAATGGAAAAAACTTCAAAGCCAAAGTTTTGCGCTAATTGTCATGTAATGGAGCTTCAGTACGAAGCATGGAGTCGCTCTTCTCATCAAAAGGTTTGGTGTGTTGATTGCCATTTACCCCACGATAGTTCATTCTCTTACTATCTTTGGAAAGGCATTGATGGCACAAAGGACCTTATTTATTTCTATAGCGGTTTAGTTCCTAAGGAAATTTATGCTTCTCCCCATGCCAGGAGAACAATTAAAGCTAACTGCATCAGATGTCACCAGACGACAGTTTCTCGAATTAATACTGAAGGTAAGAAATGTTGGGAATGCCATCGTGATATGGTTCACAAAATTCAACTTTTAGAAGAGCGATTAAAGTAAAAAGTTTGAGGAGGGAGGCAATGAAGATAAAAAATATTAGGTGTTTATCGCTTTTACCACTCATCCTTTGGATATTAGTTGGGCTGGTTTGCATTGGATGTGCCCCGCCTAAGTCTGAACTAGTTAAGATAAAACCAGTTACAGATGGCGGATATGAACCGTCAAAGTGGGGGAAAGTTTATCCATTGGAGTACGAGTCATGGTTGCAAACTAAAGATCCAAGGCCAGTTGGTAAAAGTAAGTATAAAAAAGGGTGGGACACCGATCGGATTGTCTACGATAAACTCAGCGAATTTCCCTATATGGCACTTCTTTTTAATGGCTGGGGCTTTGGCATTGAATATAACGAGCCACGTGGTCACTACTACATGATAATAGACCAGCTTGAGGTTGACCCAGCCCGTGTCAAAGCCGGTGGCGTTTGTTTAACTTGCAAGACTCCTTATGCCAATAAGCTTGCCAGGGAAGGCGGTAAGGAGTTTTTCAAGATGCCTTACCTCGAAGCGGTAAATAAAATTCCCAAAGAGCACCGCAAGCTTGGTGTTGCTTGTATCGATTGCCACGATAACAAGACAATGGCGCTCAGGGTATCACGCTGGACAATTGAGCAAGGACTTAGGGACCTTGGAAAATCTAAGCTTTCCCGACAGGAAATGAGGTCAGTTGTTTGTGCCCAGTGCCACGTCACTTACATTGTCACCAAAGATGCTGAAATGCATTCGACTGGCGTTATTTTTCCTTGGAAAGGAAGCAAATGGGGAGATATTTCAATAGAAAACATAATTAAGCAGATAAACGATGACCCATCTCATCTTGAGTGGAAACAAGGAGTTACGAGTTTTAAACTGGGTTTTATTAGACACCCAGAATTTGAATTCTATTCGAGAAATAGTGTTCACTGGAAAGCTGGTGTGGCATGTGCTGATTGCCATATGCCATACGAAATGATTGAGGCGGCCAAAATAACTGACCATAATGTAATGAGCCCCCTTAAAAATAATATGAGGGCTTGTCTCCCTTGTCATATTGAAGATGCTGAGGAGCTAAAGTCACAGGTAATTGCAATACAAGATAGGACAATTAGCCTAATGCTTAGAGCTGGTTACCAGACTGCTGCCGCTGCAAAGCTTTTTGAACTGGCTCATCAAGAGCAGGCAAAAGGAAAGACTTTAGATAAAAAGTTATACAATCAAGCCCAGAAGTTTTACGAAGAAGCTTTTTATCGGACTGTCTATCTTGGGGCTGAAAACTCGGCAGGCTTTCATAATCCAACTGAAGCAGGAAGGATTGCTGGTGATGCCATTGCCTTTGCTTCTAAATCAGAAAGCTTGCTTCGTCAAATACTTTCCAGAGCTGGTGTCAATGTTCCAGTTGAAATAAAGCTCGAACTTTCCAAATATCTTAACAATCGAGGCAAAAAGAAGCTTGGCTTTATAGCAAGACAAGAGTTTAGGGACCCATTTGGTATTGAGGACAAGTTTTTTCCTGAAAAAAATAAAGGATTTTAAGTTTGAAAAAAAGAAGGAGATGTTAATACCCAAATGAGGGGTGGAAATTTCACAAGTGAAAGGGTTTAATTTTATTAAAATTGTGAGTGTAAATCAAAATTTTGATGGAGAGGTTTTTAGGTGGAAAAGATGAAAAAGAAAATTCTTTATGTCGAAGACCACGATGAAGTTCGCAAGATGATAAAGATGAACTTAGAACTAGAAGGCTATTTAGTTGAGACAGCCAGGGATGGTCTTGAAGCATTAAAAAAATTGAAAGAAGAAAAATTTGCCCTTGTCATAACCGATTTAGAGATGCCTAGGATGAATGGCTGGGAACTTTGTGAAAAAATAAAAGGTGACCCAGAGACAAAAAAAATTCCTATTATTGCATTGAGCATTATTTCCCCTCATTCCTTGCCAACCCTAAAGGCTGAAGCTCACCTTGTTAAACCCTTTGCTTTAAAGGACCTTTACAAAGAAATCTCTCGTTTAACTTCTCCCTAAAGAAAAAATAGCTTAACAAGTTAAATTATTAAAAATCTTCAATCAATAACCTCTTTGGAATTTTGCAGCTCTCTTTGAGATTTCAAAAAATCAAATGTTTAATGGGTAATTAACATCTTGCCATTAACAATCTAAAAAGTTTACAGCTACTTCAGAATGAAGGAAAATAGAGATGGTTAAGATTTATTAAAAATAGGAAATATAAGGCAAGGGACTTGAAAAAAAGGACTATCTTTAACAAGTTAAAGGAAAAATTATTTTTGGGGATTTCCAGAAATGTCCTGGTGTTGGGAATCGGGAGTTTCTTGACCGATATCTCTAGCGAAATGATTTATCCAGTCCTCCCCCTTTTTTTAGCTAATGTTTTAGGAGCACCTAAATCTGTTATTGGCTTGATTGAAGGGATAGCAGAAAGTACCGCTAGCTTACTCAAAGTTTTTTCGGGTTGGCTTTCCGATAGGCTAGGGAGAAAAAAACCTTTAATTATTTTTGGTTACACTTCGTCAAATTTAATAAAACCGCTTTTAGCAGTTACGACCTCCTGGCCTCAAGTTTTAGGAATCAGGTTTCTCGACCGGGTTGGTAAAGGTGTGAGAACTTCTCCTCGGGATGCTTTAATTGCCGATTCGACTGAGAAAAAAAGCAGAGGAAAAGCTTTTGGATTCCATCGAGCACTGGATACCTTGGGAGCAGCCTTAGGTCCTTTATCAGCTTTCTTGATTCTTTTCTTGTTTTCCAATAACGTTCGAATGGTCTTTCTCTTATCAGCTTTACCTGGCGTCTTGGCTGTTATTGTCTTCCTTTTCTTTTTAAGAGAGAAAAAGAGCTCAAGTTTCAAAGATGTTTCCCTTCCTCACTTGAGTTTTAAGTCTTTGAGTAAAGAGTTTAAGCTTTTTGTTTTTATTGCCACTATCTTTGCCTTAGGGAATTCTTCCGATGCCTTTTTAATTCTCCGAGCAGAGAATTTAGGATTATCAGTGGCTTTAATACCCTTTGCCTATTTTTTCTTTAATCT
Source organism: Candidatus Geothermocultor quzhuomuensis (assembly GCA_015711795.1). GTDB lineage: Bacteria > Actinomycetota > Aquicultoria > Geothermocultorales > Geothermocultoraceae > Geothermocultor > Geothermocultor quzhuomuensis. The sequence continues at coordinate 57,616 of JACVJC010000013.1, read as the reverse complement.
TATTTATTCCACGCTCTCGATGCCAGCTGGCGTTCTTTCAGATAAGATTGGGCGGAGAAAGGTTGTCCTCTTGGGTTATTTTCTTTTTGCCTTCCTTTACCTTTGCTTTGCTCTAGCTAATCGAACTTTCCATGTTTGGATTTTATTTACTCTTTACGGCATCTACTATGCTTTAACTGAGGGAGTTCAGAGGGCTTTTGTTGGAGATTTGGTTCCTTCTGGTTTAAGGGGTATGGCAATGGGAACTTTTAATGCTTTAACTGGTTTTGCTCTGCTTCCAGCTAGCGTTATTGGAGGAACCCTCTGGCAGTTACTGGGTCCCTCCGCTACCTTTTATTATGGAGCCTTACTTGCTTTTATCTCAGGATTACTCTTATATTTTTTCAGGATTGAGTAAACAATTTACCTTAGGAAGGAGAAACGAATGTCAAAGAAAATTTTTTTAGGGATGTTGTCTCTCTTTGTTATTTTCCTTTTGCTTGTTGGAGGCTACCAAGGAATTACCAAACTGAAAAAAACCATCACTTAAAAAGAAGGAAGAGCTTGCAGTTATCGGCAGGGAAAGTTACACCTCAAAGGAGATTGTTTCTTCTTGGGGCGATGGTTCTGGCGAATTTGGGCTGAACGAAGAAGCAGAGAAAAAGGGACCTCAGGGCTTAACAGTCAGTCCACAAGGAGAAATTTACCTCACTGATTTTGTTAATGGGAGAGTTCTTAAATTTTCTGAGGAAAAGGGAATATATCTCCAGTTTTGCTATGGCACCAGTAGCTGAAATTATCACTCTTGATAAAGAAGGCAATTTTTATCTCTTTAGTTCTTCTTATAACACTGTCACAAAATACGATCCTCAAGGAGCTAAAGTTTTCCAATTTCCAATGAAATTAGTGGTCTTGTTGATATTGAGTTTGATAAGGATGGAGGAGTTTTTGTGATTGACGCTCACCAAAGAACATACCAGATTGGTTTAACAAATCGTGCCTTTCCTTCTGCTCAACAAGTGGCGAGTGTTAAAGAAGGAAGAATAGGACCTGGTGGGTTTGCTTATCTAGCTGGGTGGAAAAATGACCATCTTAGCTATTTGAAGATTAAAAGTGAACCAAAAAGTCATCAAAGAAGTTAAGATAAAAACAAGAGACTATTTAAGCACTTTGAGCATTTATTCATATTGATGATGGGAATGTTTATCTTCTTTTGAATTTAGCTAAGGATAAGTATTTCAAAAAGACTTATTTTGAAGTGAGGAAGTATGATGAAAATGGAGAATTATTGGTTAAAATAAGGATGCTGTTTATCAAAAAGACAGCATGTTTAAAAGCCCAAGCAGTTGATGAAGGTGGAAACATTTACCAGCTCTAGACTCTTAATAAGGGGTCAAAGTAGTTAAGTGGAAAAGGAATAACAAATGAGATTAGAAATGTCATCTTTAGCCTAAGAAGAATCTTTTTTGTGGGTCTGCACCCTCCACACTTGACAGAATCCGCGACTATACTCACTCTCAAAAAATAGTTAGCAAACCCGCCTGCTTGGGGGTAGGAAGCAGTGAGCAGAAAGCAGAAAAAAATTAAAAAAATATAAACTACTTACTGTTAACTTCTCACTGGTTTTTGAATTTTGATAATTTGGATTTTGTGCTTGTTTAGAATTTGGTGCTTAGGATTTAGAATTTTATTTTAAGGGCAGGCATGGGCAAATTGACAGGCCCACCATTGTTCTTGTGTCATTACGAACAAAGTGAAGCAATCTCATTGTCACTTTCCCGAGAAAGTGACAATGGGGTAATGTTGTACAAGGGCAGGTGATGTAGTAATTTTTTCTAAATTCCCAGAATTTGACAATTCTCACGTTTCTATGCGTTTTTGAGAATTGCTTTTTAAATTTTTTCCAAAAAACTCTTGACAATAAAAAAAAGTATACCTTAAAGATGTAATTTTAAAAAAGAATACGGAAGGGCATTTATAAGTTACTAGATTGGGGTTGAAAGGAGTGCCACTCCAAAAAAGAGATTGGATAAATAGCCAGTTCACAAAGATTTTGCGCTGACTTTTTTGTTTATATGTATTATGGTGGGACAAAAATTTTTAGAATCGGGACATTTTAGGACTAAAAATAGGATATTTTGGGTCTTTAGGGTTGAAGAAAGTAAGCCGAAAAAATACATAGTTCTAATAAAAAAAGGGGAGGTGAAGAGAGGGAGGTAAAAAATTTAAAATTAACTGCTTGAGATAAATCTCTCAAACTGTCTAGAAAGGAGGTGAGAAAGTGAGAAAGTGAGAAAGTGAGAAAGTGAGAAAGTGAAAAAGTGAAAAAGTGAAAAAGTGAAAAAGTGAAAAAGTGAAAAAGTGAAAAAGATACTAACTAAGATCGGGATAATCTCTCTTCTTGTAATGTTGTTGCTTGGCACTTTGCCCTCTACTGAAATAATCTCTTTTGCTCTTGAACCTCCTGATGATACTAATGCAATTGTTAACAACTGGAATTTTACCTCTGGTCTGTCAAACTGGATAGTTATTAATCCGGTAGCTTGCTTTGCAACTCCTGGAAATATTTCCTGGAGCGGTGATTATTCTGGCAGCGCTAAAGTTGAGGTAAGCGGTGCTCCATCTGATGTATCATTAGTGCAATATACGATAAGAGCAATCAAAAGAGGGGAGAGAATAAAAGTAAGGGTTGCCCATACAGAAACAGGAAATTTTGCAAACTGGTCTTTGTATGTCGGGGGCTATGGCCCTGGTAACGAAAAGCTACATAATAGACCAGGTGGGCAAGGTAGCCAATGCGCCGGAGTCGACGAGGTTATTTGGACTGCTGATGCTGATTATCCTACAGGAACTGAGATACGACTTCATACTTGTGTTTGGCCTGGGAGTGCAACATTTTGGTGGGATAAAATTGAAGCTCTTGATTACTCCCAAGGGGAAGAGACTATCGGTGAGGACGAAGAAGAGGAAGAAGAACTCGAAATAAGAATAAGAATAACTAGAGTTCGCCCGAGACCAGCTTACAAAGGAGAAAGAATAACTCTTTCATATTTTTGCGAACCTGAACCTGAGGATATCGTCTTAAACATAACTGCTCCTAATGGAAAAGAATATGAAGATGTCCACGGAGGAGGAGTTAAGTTTCTAAGAAAAGGAGTAATGATTAATACAAAACATAAGTCCTTAAGAAAAATCTTTAGAAGAAGCGGCTATTACTATTTTGAACTTGTTGCAAAAAGTGGTGAAGACGAAGACTCAGATGAGGCACGGGTGTATTATTACGCTAAAACAAGAAAAAGTCGCTGAGAAGTAGGGTTCAAGCAAAACTCAAAAAAGGGTAGCTCGCAAGAGCTACCCTTTTTTCACTCTCATCCTAATCTTTCCACGGGGAGGGGAGTTAGTTACGAGTCACGCGCGACGTGCGACGTTTTTGTGCTCTTTCCAAGTTATATTTTTCATAGTACTTCCTTCATTCTTTTTAAAGCTACTTTTAGCTCGCTTTTTGGTATCTTCATAGTCTTTTTCGAAATCCGTGGGGTAAAACTAAAGCTAGAATAAAAGTTCCAAGTAGTTTACCTGAAGCTAAAGGCAGAAGAAGTAGGTAGGGGAAGTTATCTTACAATATGTTTTGTTTCTTTGAATCTGACCCGTTTTAAATTTAGCCTCCTCTCTAGCATAAATTTTTCAGACTCTTCTTTAAGTTTTTTTACTCTCTGCTCAACGCTTATTTTTTTCCCCTTCATAAATCTTTTCCATTATCTTATGAATTTCTTTCAATCCCTTAAGCTCTTTCATACTCAATTACCTCCTCTGGTGTGAACATATTTCAATTTCGTGATAGCCCAATAACTTATTTACTCCATTAACCATGACTCTTGTTTTTAATTTTACAATGTGCTCAAAATTCCAACTGACAATTGCTCCCATTCCATTTACAACAGCTACTGCTATGTGTAGAGCGTCGCCTCTATATCGTTCAGGAATGATTCCTTCTTTAATGTAGCGCTCAGCCAATTCTTCTGTTTCCAAATCTACCTCAAGCAATAAGGGGGTGACTTCTCTTATAATAATTTTTCTAACTGAGATTTCCTTGGTTCAGATGCTCTGCTAATTTCTCTAACTACCTCGTCTGAGATATATATTCCTTCTCTGCTATTAAAGATAGTTCTCTAAAAAGTTTGTGGTAATGTTTTTCTTTTCTATATCACCTTCTGGGAATACAAAATTAAATATCGTTGTATCAAGGTAATACTTTATTTTTTTCAAATGCACTCCTTGGGAAATTTCATCAGCTTCTTACTTCCCCAATTTTATGCATCGATCTTTATTTTCTTCTTTTTGCGTTTCCTTGGATATAAAACGTTTAAGCATTTTTATTTTAGCTACTTTACCGGGGGAGTAAACACAGGGTTGGTATTTTAAATTTTCATGTGGAGTGGGGTCTGTGAAATGCGGGTGAGAAAAAAACTAGGTTCTCCCTCACCTTAATCCTGGTTTATTTATGTCAAGTATTTTTTCATAAGACATTGATGATAGGCAACAAGTTCTTAGCTAAGAGCCAGGAGCCAAGAACCATTTTTGTCTCAACCTTTACCTCAACCTTATTCGCTTATCAGCCTGCTAGCTTGTTAGCGTTATTTTTTCTCTTTTTGGTAAACCATTATGACTACATTTTCCCTTAGCTTGGAGCAACAAACCCTTTTTACCTTTTCAACTAATTCTTGAGGTCCATTTTTGACCCTTTTAAAACCTAGTTTCTCAAAGTAAGTTGGGATATCGGTTGTGATATAAACTTCCTGAGATGGAAAGATTTCAATCAGGTATTCCACTATTTTTTTTCCGATGCCCTTTTTTCGCCACTTTTCTAGAACTCCTAAACAACCAAGTTCGTAAACTTTGTGATAAGGCTTGATTCTTCCAAAGCCAACGATTTTTTTATTTTCTTTTGCTACTACAAACTGTTTGTAATTAAGATTTTCGTCATCGAGTCGAAAGGATTGGATATATTTTTTTATCATTTTCATCTCACTTGGTTTGGCTGGGGAAATCTTTAAAGACATCTTTTAACCTCTAACAGAATTAAATTTTGTTCAAAGGACAATTATCCTATGTTAAATTATATACGATTTATATCAGGTGTCTTATTGTCAAGAGTTATCTGGTGTGATAATTTAGGTTTATCCTTAATTAGTATCAAAAAATATTTTTGCAAGAAGTGGTGAAAACCAATGTGGCTACGGATTTTAAGAGGCTCTTTCTACTACCAGCGAAAATTCATTATTTTAATTTTAATATCGACGGTAATGGGGGCTTCAATTGTCTCAGCTCTTTTAGCAGTTTCAATGGAGGTTTCAGGAAAAGTTGCTCAAGAGCTGCGTAAATATGGTGCTAATATCCTTATCGAACCTAAACCAGGGCTAAACTATCTTAGAGAAGAAGATTTACCCAAAATAAAGACAATCTTTTGGCGGCATAATATTGTTGGTTTTGTTCCTTACCTTTACAGAGTAGTTAAATTAGATTTTAGAGGAAAAACGGCGAAGGTTGTTTTAGTTGGAACTTGGTTTAAAAAGTCAATTAACTTACCTGAGGGAGGTGTGTTTAAAACTGGCTTACAGCCAATGGTTACGGGATGGGAGTTAAAGGGAAACTGGGCTAGCGATAAAGGAAAGACTCTTATGTTAGGTTCAAGTTTAGCGAAGAAGTTTAATTTAAAGGTAGGCGACCTCGTTAGCTTAAGCTATGGAGCTCAAACTTTGAAATTAAAAATTGTTGGCATTTTAAGTAGCGGAGGTTTCGAAGATGACCAAATTTTTGTTAGTCTAAAGGCTGCTCAAGAATTGCTTAAAGCACCTGGTAAGATTTCTAGAGTAATGGTGAGTGCGGTTACAGTTCCAATGGATGATTTTGGGCGGCGTAATCCTAAGCTAATGAGCCGTCGGGAGTATGATAAGTGGTACTGCACAGCTTATGCTCCATCAGTTGCCCACCAAATCGAGGAAGTTTTAAAAGGGAGTAGAGCAAGACCTGTCTGGAGAATAGTGGAAGCAGAAGGAAAAATTCTTAGCAAATTGAAGCTAGTCATTGGTCTTCTAGTGACTCTTGCTGTTTTAGCAAGTTCTTTAGCAGTGGCTACTACTATGATAACAAACATTTTAAAGCGTCAAGAAGAAATTGGCTTAATGAAAGCCATTGGAGCGGATTCAGCTCAAATCAGTTTTCTCTTTCTTGCTGAGGGATGTGCCCTTGGTCTTGGTGGTGGGCTGCTTGGTTATGGATTGGGCTTTCTCCTGGCGGGGAATATTGGGCAAGCTGTTTTTGGCACAACCTTTGAGATGAAACTGATCTTACTTCCAATTGCTCTTATTTCATCCTTATGTGTCACTTTACTTGGAAGCTTTTTGCCTTTAAGGAGAGCTCAAAAAGTAGAACCTGGCTTGATTTTGAGAGGTTAAAGGTGAAAATTCGCTGGTTTTTCCATCTTTTATTTCGAGCTTTGTTGGAGCGTAGAGCTCAAACGCTTTTGATTGTTTTAGCTTTGGCACTGGCAGCTGGACTTGCTACTTCACTGGTTGGCTTGACCTTTGGGGTGAGAGAGAAGCTTGGTGAAGAATTGAGAATTTATGGTGCCAATTTTCTCATTAATCCCAAAATCACCCCGATTGGTAGTGGTGGAATTGAATTTGGGCAGGTGGCTGAGGAAGCCTATCTCGCTGAATCGAGAATGAAACTCATCCTTTCTGATTTTCAAAGAGAAATTGCTAGTTATTCATTTAAACTCAATGGTATGGCACAGTTTAAGCAGGAGGCTATCCCTATCTGTGGTATTTATTTTAATCAACTTAAAAGTCTTGGAGGAGGTTGGAAGATAGATGGTAAATTGCCCAAAAATTCTTCTGAAGTGCTTGTTGGAGCTAGCTTTGCTGAGCGCTTTAAGATAGCTAAAGGTGATTACCTTAGAGTAGCCACTAAGACTAAAAGGAAAAATTTAAAGGTTACAGGGATAATTGAAACAGGAGGGGTAGAAGATAAATCAATCTTAATGAATTTAGCGGAAGCCCAAGATTTCTTAAGTTTACCTGATAAAATTAGTCAGGTGCTAATTAATGCTCGTTCTTACCGTGTCTCTTTAGAAGCACTTGCTGAGCACCTTTCTCAAAAAGCACCAGAAATTGAACCAAAAACTCTTCGGCAAGTAGCTAAAGCGGAAGCTGAATTGCTCGATAAAATTCTTAAATTAATGCTCTTAGTTACCATTAGCGTTATTTTGGCAACTGGAATTGCTGTGATTAATACCTTTGGGGCGATTGTTCTTGAGAGACGACAGGAAGTTGGACTCTTAAAAGCTCTGGGTAGTACCAATTCGTTTATTGGTGGACTTTTTCTGGCTGAAGGTATTGTAATGAGCTTAGGCAGTGCCTTAGTTGGATTTTTAACGGGAATCTTGCTGGCAGAACTTTTTGCCTTAAGTGCCTTTAGTTCCTGGGTTGCTCTTCCTCGAATGCTAATATTTGTTGCCTTGGGAACAAGCATAACGATAGGGATTATTGCCAGTCTTGGACCAGTTAGCTCGGCTCTTAAAATAGATCCAGCTATTACTCTTCGGGGGTTGTAGCTTTAAAATTTAAAGGTTCAAAAATTTTTAGGAAAAAGGAGTGGAAAATGGTTAAACAGAAACAAATCCTTTTAAGCTCTTTGCTAATTATTTTGGGTATTTTAGTTATTTTCGGACCTATCTATCTCTTTCCTGTTTGCCAGTATAAAGGGATGATGATAGAGGTTAAAAAGGGTGGTTTTGCCCCAATGAAATGTACTTATACAGCTCGAGCTGAAATAATTTTGGGTATTTTAACCATTGTTATTGCTCTTATGCTCATGATAGCTCGGGAAAGCGAATCCCGTAGGTTGCTTAACATTCTTTTTTTAATTTTGGGGGTCTTGGTCATTCTCGTTCCCACCTGGATAATTGGTATCTGCATGTCTCCAACTATGCCTTGCCGATATGGGACTTTGCCTTTTCTTGAGTTAATGGGGGGTCTAATAATTGGAGTTACTCTCTTTAATTTGGTGAGCGAGCTTTGAATTTATTTTTTCTGGCTTGGAGGAATATCCGCTATTACCAACAAGTTTCTCTGGCTATTTCCATGGGTGTAACCATCGCTATAGCTCTTCTTTTTCTTGGCTTAATGGTGAGTTGGGGGGTGGAAAGAGGACTTGAAACTTATCGAGCGCGTTTAGGCGCCGATTTGTTGGTTGCTCCCAGGGAGGTCAAAGGGAATATGGAATCGATTTTTTTGCTGGGCAAATCAGAGAAGCAATATTTTAATGGGAAGATTGTTGACGAATTAAGGTCCCTTAAGGGAATTAAAAGAATTTCTCCTCAAGTTTTTTTGGAATCGGTGGCTGCTTCTTGCTGTTCAGCGGGGTATGTTTTTATAATTGGTTATGACCCCAAAACTGATTTCACTCTTTTACCTTGGATTAGCTTGAGAGAAAGGGGAAAAATAGGAAAGGATGATGCAGTTGTTGGGGCAAATATTATTCAACCAGTTGGCTTTTTTCTTCGCTTTTATGGACACCGTTTTAAAATTGTGGCTCAGCTTGACCGCACTGGTGTGGGTTTTTATGACAATGCTGTTTATTTGCCAATTGAAACTGTTTATAAAATGGCTCAAGAAAGTAAAGTTAAGCCTGAAATTTATGACTTAAATCTTAAGAGGGGCTGGATTTCAACTGCTTTTATTGAGCTAGAGAAAGGAGTAAATGCTCAAGAAATTGAAGGGAAAATTAAACGGCGTTATCCTAATCTTGAAACTGTTAAAGCAATTGGCTTGGTTAAAAAAGTTAAAGAGGAATTACCCCGCCTTCAAAGATATTTCTTTATTTTTATTTCATTTGTCTCGGTTGCGTTATTTTTCTTGATAACAATTGTTTTCTATCTTTTTAACCAAATGAGGCGGCGAGAGCATGGTTTGCTCCGAGCCTTGGGAGGGCGAAAAATGGACTTATTGACCTTAGTCTTGCTCGAAGGAAGTCTTTTGATTTTGTTTGGGAGCTTTGCTGGAATTATCTTAGCTTTAACAATAAAGCATTTATTTTATCGGTGGGTGATTTTTACTTTAAAGATGCCTTTGCTTTACCCTTCGCTTTCTCTTCAGCTTTTAGGGATGATGATTTCAACTACTCTTATTTTAGTTATTGGTTTAGTTGGAGCATTTTACCCTGCTTATTTGATTGCTAACGAGGAGCCTTATGAAAGTATCAGATTCAGCGGCTAAGACACTGGTCTGGGCTGAAAATTTATCTAAAGTTTATGAAACACCTTTTGGAAAAATTGAAGCAGTAAAAAAAGTAAATTTGGAAGTTAAGAAAGGTGAATTTGTTTCAATTATAGGACCTACTGGCAGTGGGAAAACCACTCTCCTTAACTTAATTGGGGGTTTGACCGTTCCAACTGAGGGCCTCATCTTTATTGATGGGTGCTATCTTGGGGGCCTAGGGGATGAAGAAATTTCTCGTTTTAGAGGGGAGAAAATTGGATTTATCTTTCAGTTTGCTAGCTTAATTCCTTCGCTAACAGTCTTGGAGAATGTTTGTTTACCTTCTTTTTTATTACGAAAAAGGTCAAAAGAAGCTATTTTAACCCGTGCCAAAATGTTAATTGAGCGAGTTGGCTTATCGGGAAATGAAGCTAGTTTGCCATTTTGCCTTTCGGGAGGTGAACAGCGTTTAGCAGCAATTGCTCGCTCTCTTATCAATCAACCAGAGCTCATTTTAGCTGATGAGCCAACTGGTGACTTAGACGAAGAAACTGAAGTTAAAGTTATTGATTTACTTCATCAGCTAAATTATGAGGAAAAAATCACCTTTATTTTAGTGACTCATAACTTAAAATTAGCTGCTAGAGGTAACCATTTGTTCGAAATGCGGGAAGGAAAACTAACCGAAAGGGATAAGGGAAATCTCTAAAGGCTGCTCTAATTTGATAGAATAAGGAAGATGAGGAAAGAAAAGTCCCCTTTTTTGGAAATCGTTAATTTAAGTAAGTTTTTTGGAGAAACTAAAGCCTTGAAAAAGGTTAATCTTCAGGTTAAAAAAGGTGAATGGGTTAGTGTTATGGGCCCATCTGGCTCTGGCAAAACAACACTTTTAAGCTTAATTGGTGGTTTAATCCGCCCAACTGAAGGTAAAGTTAAAATTGACCGCACTGACCTCAACTCTTTAAATAATAATGAAATTGCCCATTTCCGTCGGGAAAAAATTGGGTTAATTTTTCAGCAACACCATTTAGTCCCCTATTTAACAGCGACGGAAAATGTAATGTTAGCTCAGTTTCTTCATAGTTTGCCTGATCAAGCTGAAGCTGAAGAGGCGCTTAAGCGAGTAGGGCTTGGACATCGTCTCCACCACTTACCATCTCAACTTTCAGGTGGTGAGCAACAGCGGGTTGGCATTGCCCGTGCTTTAATTAATAGCCCTGCTCTTCTTTTAGCTGATGAACCTACAGGGAATCTGGATCGAGAAAATGCTAAGATTGTGCTCGAAATTATCAAAAGACTTCACTTAGAGGATATGTTTACAATTATCTTGGTTACTCATGATCCCTGGGTAGCTCAGTGGGGGGAAAGAATTATTCGACTTGAAGACGGGAGAATAATTGGGGACAAGGTAGTCAAAGAGCGCTCATCACCTAAAAGGAGAACTAGTTAATGCTTGAAGCAACCAAGATTACCTTAAATGTTACTCTTGAAGCATTTCTCTTAACCTTGATTGTCTTTTTTTATCTTAAGGAAATTGGCAAGAAGGAATTATCTCATTTTTTTGCTATTGGCTCCTTATTTGGCTTTATAGGTGGCTTTGTTCTCAATTTCTCATCTTTAGGGGAGAGAGCCGATATTAAATTTTTAATCAATAAAGGGCATCTTATTCTTAGTGGTGGCTTCATTTTACTTGCCTTATTATCTCTCCCTGGGCGAGAACCTCACGTTGTTATTGGCTTAGAAAAAATTTTAAAAGGAAAGAAAGTTTGGCTTATTTTTCTTTCTTTTTTGTGGGGCTTAATGCTTCTTCCTTTAGAAAGTCTCCACTTAGGACAGGATATTGAGGCAATCGTTTTCTTAAAGGAAAGAAATCTCCCTTATTTCTTTTCCTTTTTAGGATTAGCCCTTGGGCTAGCTCTTGGTTCTGGGTTATTTTACTTCTTTAGAATGGTCAGGATAGGTAGATTTTTTACCTTTCCTAGTCTTCTCTTTTTAATCATTGCTATTAAGGCACTATGGGAGCCCATGATTGTAACCTCTATTGAAGTAATTGTTGCTCGCATTCTTCATGATTTTGTCCACTGGATTATTGTTTTTTTACTTCTCCCTGACCATGTCTATCTAACTAAGTTTTTTTGGAACCTTATTGCCTTCTTTTTCCAAAAAAATACTAGCTTAATAATGAATCTCACATTTATCTTCTCACTTGGCATCTTTTTTCTAGTTTACCTTCAAAGGCAACCTTTTCCTGAATTAAAAGGGGTGAATCGAGGAGCAGAGCGCCGAAAAATCTGGGCAGAAATCAGAAAAACCCGTCATTGGCAAATGCTTTCTATTTTAGCTGCTTGCTTGATTTTATTATTAGTTGGCTATAATGCTTATGAAAAGGGGGAAGGGCTTTATCAACCAACTCCTCAACCACTTTCCGTTGATAGTCAAGGTTTTTCCGAGGTGCCTTTATCCGAAGTTTCTAGTGGCTTGATGAATGTCTATTCCTTTAACTATGAGGATAAGTCTATCCGCTTTATTATTATTAAGAAGCCAGATGGAAGTTTTGCCGTGACCTTAGATTGTTGCTTAATTTGTCCTCCAACAAATCCGACAAGCTATGCTCAAATGGGCAAGGACTTGTTTTGTCTTTATTGTGGGACACCAATTCCCATTAGTACTGTAGGTAAGCCGGGGGGGTGCAACCCTATACCAATCCCTTTCCAACTAATTGACGATTCGAAACTCCGCTTTAATGCCCGTCAAGCAATTGGCACTTGGGAGCGAGCAAATAAAGGAAAGTGAGATGGTAGGAGAGAAAACAAGCTGGTTAGCGAAAGTCTGGCAACTTTTAAGTTCAAGGGCTTTGACTCTTTACTTGCTAGGAATGTTTGGCTTTTATTATTTAATTGTTGTTATTTTAACCGGTTATGAAGTGGCAACTCTTGCTATGGGAATTGATGTTTGGGCAAGTCGAGGTGGGGATATCCCAGGATGGCTGGCGACTTCAATTTATCCCAAAATTTTTTTCTTAATTTTTATTCTTAATTTAATTGCTCGACTTACACGAGGTATTTTTGAGAGAAATTTGAGATTTAGCCAAGAATTTCTCGAGAGCCTTACATCTGATATTGTTTTTCAACAATCTCTTTATACTGTGATGAACTTTCCTCGAAAGAAATTGGCTGAGGCAAAAGCTGAAGCTGTGAGCAATTTAATCAAATCTCGAGGCTTTAAAGTTAATTTGATTAAAGAGAAAGAAGGTTTTCGTCTTTATGCAGCTCGGGGAGGAGCACGATTTTGGGTGAAATTTCTTTTTAAGCTTGGTTTGCTCCTTTTTCTCTTTGGCTTTGCCTTGAGTATGATGACCAGAGCCGGGGGCGGCATTGCGGTTGGTGAGCAACAAGTTATTGAGTCTCAACAAATTAAGCCTCAACCTATTCGTTATTCATGGAGATTAGAGAAAGAAAAAAGTGAAGGAGCATCTTTAACTTCTTTTCCTTGGGCTTATCTTACCGTTAGTCAGGTTGACCCTTCTTTGAAAAGTAATTTTTTGCCTGAGGGCAGTGGTTTGATTTTCTCTCATAATTTTAGAGCAGAAATTATTACAGCTACTCGCTCCTTTCAAGAAAGGCCAGTGATTGTCCGCCTCTATCCCCCTGTTCCTTTTTACGGTCATTACCTTTTCCTTTATGAGTTTGGGATTGGTCCTGAAATTAGAGTTCAAACTCTTTCCGGAGAAGATATTCGTCGGGGCTCATTTTTTCTAAATATTTTTCCTATTGGGAAGGAGGATTTTTTTCAATTTTCCGGTCTTTCTTACACATTTTCTCTTAAGATTTTAAAAGGAACTGTCTTTAGAGGGAGGGAAAGGCTTGTATCTACTGATGTTCGAAATCCAATTTATCAGTTGAAAATTTTTGAGGGAAGAAAAAAAGTTTTTGACCAGCCAGTAAAATCGCAGGAAATTATAAGGTTTAGGGATTATTTAATTAGTATTCCTCAAACGCGGTTTTGGATTAGATTAGGGATTATTCGGGATTGGGGCTTACCAATTGCGTTCTTAGGAGCTATTCTTTTTCTTGTCGGCTTTTTTCTCTGGCTTCTTTTTATCTTCTTTTGGGTTCAAGAGGAGCTTTTTCTTATTTTTACGCTTGGGGAAAGATATAATCGTCTCTATTTTGGGCTTAAGACAGAAAAGCTAAAACTTTGGTCGGCGGCAAAAAGATTTCAAGAGTTAACATGGGGCTTAGATGAAATTTTGGGAAGCAAAGATGAAAAAAGCTAAACAATAAAAACATCCATTAATTGTTAGCCTTTTTATTCCTCTTCTTCTCCTCCTTTTCCCTTTATTTTTTCAAATTCCTTTCCCTTTTCTTTTATTTTATCCTTATTCTTTTCAATGAATTCATCAGTATGACAAACACTACATTTAAGGGATAGGGCTTTACTTTTATGACACTCTTTAATGCACCACTTTTCTTTTAAGTGATTCTCATGGTCTTTAGTGGCATGCCCTACTCGATTATGGCATCTGGCGCAGTTAAGGTGAATTTTCTGGTGAGCTTCGTGGTTAATCTTAATTCCATTAGAGGGAGTATAGTTTCTATTTTCAGAGTGGCATTGGATACAAATTTCATCTTTTAGTTCTTTTGAAAGTTCACTTTCTTTGTTAATTGGTTTTTCGTATCTCCCTGTAATTTCAAGAATAGGTTCTTTGTAAACGAGGATTTTATCTTTGATAAGGTTGAAAAATCCTGGTTCAACATGGCAGGAAAGACAGGGAATTTCACTATGAGAAGACTTTTTCCAAGCCTCACCAATTTTTTTCATTGAGTGACAGACTGTAGTGCAGAATGTTGGCGAGCAAGTGATTGAGAGAAAAGAGATGAAAAAAACAACAACAATAATAATTAATCCAGATAAAAGTGCCAATCGTTGCAGTGGGTTTTGCCAAATTTCTCTCAGGCGTTCCATTGATTCCTCCTTTGCTTCATGGTGATAACAAAGTTACATTCCAAATGGTCCTATTCCAGAACCCTCAGGAGTTTTAGGACTTTCTCCTCCCTCAGAACCTTCTGGAGCCTTAGGGGTGGTGGGTCCTTCTGATGGTTTTTCTTCTCTCTTAGGGAAGGTATCAGGTGAAACTGGCTTTGCGTGTTCTGGGATACCGGGAAAAGTTTTTTCTTCAGAGCGAGGGGTTGAGATTGAAGGTTCTATCGGAGGAGGAACTGGTAGAGGCTTTTTCTCTAGTTTTTCAACTTTTTCCTTTGAAACTTCTTTTCCTGCTCGAAAGAGATTAAAAGATAATATTAAGCCAACACAGGCAATGATAAAAACACCTAAAGCCCATAACCAACCTACTGAACCAGATATCATTTTTTCACCTCCTAAAAGATGGAACTAACAATAATTTTTATTGAGGGGGAAATATCTTTAGGCTTACCTTAAATTTTCTTTAGTTCACTAACCATTTAAAATTAAAGATATTTTGTCAGAATAATCTAACCTTTGTCAACCGTTATTTTGTTTGAATCAATCCGACCCAAAGCTTTATGCCTATAGCTTCCTCCGGTGAAAGGTGAATTATTTGTTTTGAGGAGAAAGAGACTAAGTAGAGGAATCAACTTTTAATTTTTTAGTAGGCCTGAGAGGAAGAAGTTGACTGTAGCCAAGAACCTTGTTTCGACCTCTTTTTTTTGCTTCATACATTGCTTTATCAGCTTTTTCAATGAGCTCTTCCTTGTTTCGGGCATCTCTAGGATAAGTAGCAACCCCACCACTAATGGTTAATTTCCCTTTAGGCTGAATTTCTTCGCCTGGGAAAGGAGTAAACTCAATTGCCTTTCTTATTCTTTCACCAACATTTAGAGCTTCTTCCCTTTCTGTTTCGGGTAAAACAACAGTAAACTCTTCACCACCATATCGGGCAGCTAAATCAACTTTTCGAACCAGGTTTTCTATGGTTTTAGCTACTTTTTTTAAGACAAGGTCTCCTTTAAGGTGTCCATAGTAGTCATTATAGTTTTTAAAATAGTCGATATCGAAGATGATTAAGGAAAGAGCTCTCTGAAAGCGCTTAGCTCGGTTTAACTCTTCATCAAGTCGCTCGTGGAAAAATCGATGATTTAAAAGGTTAGTTAAGCCATCGGTAATAGCTAAGTCTTTTATTTGTTCGAGCAATTGGGCTTTTTCTAAAGCAATGGTTGCTTGGTTTGCCAATAGAGAAAGAATGTTGATTTCACGAAGGGTAAATGAACGAGGAATAAAATCATCAACATAAAGAATACCAATGATTTTTTTCTCCTGAGCTAAAAGGGGAATAGCAACTAAAGATTTAATCCCTTCTTTTAACATAACTGGATTATTAAAGGTAGGTTCTAGACTTACATCAGGAATTATAGTTGGATTTTCCCGACTAAGGATGAAACTTGTCAATCCACCTGGTCGCAATGTCCATCGAGAAACTTTGGAGAATTCTGAGCTAAAGCCAATTGCAACTGCAAGAGAAAATTCATTTTTCACTTTGTCATAAAGAGCTAAGCTGCCAGCTGGACTGTGAGTAAGCTTGAGAGCAAAGGAAACGATAGTGTAGAGGACTTCATCCATATCTTCAACTGAAGCAAGGAGAAGACCAATTTGGTAAAGGACTTTTAAATCTTCAATGCCCTTCTTTTTTTCTTCAATCAGCTTCCACATCATCCTCGCACTATTAGGTCCAACAATTTCACATTTTGGTGGTCTTATTTTTCTAAGTTCCTCGAGAACCTCGGATCTTCCCGTAACATCAATAATTAAGTTAACATCCGATGAAGTTAGAGCTTTTCGAAAATTGTTGTAAGTGGGGAGACGAAGCTTTTGAGCTAGCTTAAGACCAGGAGCTTTTTTGTTGATGTCAACGACTCCAGCAATTTTAATGTCAGGGTCTTCACGGAAGAGAGAAAGAAGAGCTGTTCCCCCCTTACCAGCTCCAACAATTAAGACATTTAATTTTTGATTACTTTGATTTCTTTTCATATTGCCTTGCTTTCCACTTTAATAGCTATAATATTATCGGAAAGCTTTTAGTTTTTCTTTAATATTAAAAATAAAGATAAAATTAAAAATGTAAGCTTTTAATCTTACTTTTCTTGACGAATTAAATTTACCAAGTTAATATAGTCGAGATATAAACCTACTGTTATTGAGATTCTTGACTTAATGATTGTATTATATGAAGGTTAAACTAAGTTTAAGGAATAGTCAACCTTTTTGACAATTGGAGTTTTTTAAAGGCGGGATAGCTCAGGTGGTAGAGCGAGGGCCTGAAAAGCCCTGCGTCCGCAGTTCAACTCTGCGTCCCGCCACCATCTTGCCTTTGGTGGGTTCGAGAATCGAAAATCGAGATTAGAGCGATTTTTAAATTTCGATTTTCGCTGATGTTGATAGGTGTATTTTTTGTTTAGTGAGTAGTGAATAGTAAGTTGGGTAAAAAGTGAAATTTTAGGATTGTATCTGGCATTGAGCAAACCTCTGAAGGGTGGAGACGATTACCACAAGAGCAAAGTTTTGAACATTATTCACTAGTATCTATTGTTTGCTTTATCCTAGACTTTTCCTAATCAAAGCGGTTTTTACGATATCTTCTTGCAAATCTTTATTTTCTCTCCAAAGGAAAAAGATGTTTGAAGCGTGGTTGCGGTGGATATATTCTTCTGCTGTTCGTGGCCCTAGAGATTCTCCCAAGTATTCTTCGATAAATCGAACATCCTTTTGAATAGCCTTCCAGGCTGGATTAATTCTGGCTAGGAGACTTAAATTTTCTTTATTGAGGTAGTTGCCAGCTGTCTTTAAGTCTTCTTTTAAGTAAAGATAGTTTTTCTCTAAGATACCTAGTAAACCTTCCTTTCTTGCTTGACGAAGTCCTCTCCCTGTTCCAATGAGCTCAGGGGGAATACCAAGGGAGTAAAGGGCTGCAGTGAAGGGGATTGCCCGTGGTAATTTCTTTTTGCCTATTCCCCTGGGATATCCAAAAAGTCCAATGTGTAAAACTCTTTCTCTTCGAGGAGGAACAAAGCTTGCAATTTCATTGATTGGTTCAGCTATTTTTTCAATTGTTTGGCGATAGTATTGGGAAAAAATTTTAGAGACCACATTTATTTTTACTTCTTCTTCAATCGAAAGAATTTTAGGCTTAGTTTCTGGAAGAATCTGTTTTAGCTTTATTATCCCTTTAATTACATCTTTAAAGTTAAAGTCGTAGCGGAAAGAGGATTGAATTGTGACAGTTCTTATTCCAGGGTATTCTTTTACAAACTCTGAAACTCTTAAAGGAGTTAACCCCCCACGGAAAGGTAAAGATCCAGCTCCAATGATTGGGTAAATCTTGACCCCTGTTTCTTTTTCAAATTTGTAGTACTTTGAGAGGGCAAGTTTAGCCGCTAGGACTGCAGGAACCAAGCCTGAGTTGAGAGCTGGGTCTGAACGGGCAATAAAAGGTCGGATATATTTGAGGGTAAAACCAAACTCATCTTTGTGTAAGGCAAGGTAATCATGGAGTATTTTGCCTCCTTTAGCTAAAATATCTACCCCTTCTATTAATGGTATCATCTCGATGTATCCAAAATGGCTTGGAGATTTTTTCCCTCGAAATACCTTTTGTTTAAGTTCAAAAGTTTTTCTAAAGGTTTTTTGGATATAGATGAGCTTTTTAGCTGAATCAGTCATAGGAAGGATGAGCTCAAAGACAGGCATCTCGTAAAAATTTAGTTCTTTTGCTAAATCCTGCGCTGTTAAGATACCCATAAAGCAACGGGCTATTCGGTAAGCTCTTTCTTGCCAGATATTAGGAATGCGAAAAGTCAAAAAGCAGTCTCGACCAAGCTGATTTTGATTAAAAAAGTCAAGATAATCTCGAAAAAGTTTATCAATTATAGCTTCATCAACAAATTTTCCTTCCCAATCCCACATATATTCGTCACATCCTAAATCTTTATAGGTTCGATAACACTCTTCCACTTCTTCGATGGTGTTGATAAAGCTATTTTCCTGCCAGTAAGGGTGCCTAGCATTATCGGGATGTTGAGTTGCCATAACCAAAGGAATTTTTCGTTCCATTTTACTTCTCATTTTTTCTTTTTAAAGATTATTCTAGCAAATTTCCTTATTTTCCGGTCTCTTCTGGAGAGATAAAACCTAATGGGAAGGGGTCAATTCCCATTTATAAATTACTTTCTCATCTTTTCTTTTTGCAGTACAATATGAGTGTTTCTTGAGCCTGCTTGCCGGGGGCAGGTTTATATTAACATTTGTGGCGTTAACTTCCTTTCTTTTTTACCTTTTTTGGTCTGAAAGGTATGAAAGGAGGTTACCCTTAGGTTAGCATGTTTTAAATTGTTGTCGGGGCGTGGCTCAGTTTGGTTAGAGCGCAGCGTTCGGGACGCTGAGGTCGGCCGTTCAAATCGGCTCGCCCCGACCAGTTCTATTCAAAATATTGATTATTACTTTTATTGCTTAATGAACCTCAAATTAAATATGATAATTTATTATGTTTAATCAAATTTTTCAATCAATTGGTTTTGCTGTTTGCCATCAAATTCCCAGTCGAACTTTTTCCCAGGGCGGAGATTTTCTTCCCGTGTGCGCTCGGTGTAGTGGACTTTATATTGGTTTTTTTCTTTCTCTTCTTTTTTTACTCATAACTAGCAAAAAACGTAGTCAATATCCTTCAGCCGGACTAATGTTGGTTACAGTAGCTTTTTTGCTTTTGCTCATTTTAGATGGAATTATTTCAACTTTTCGCTTATCTTATTTTTGTCTGAAACTGGACTCTAATAGTTGGCGGTTTTTAACTGGTCTTTTGGGTGGGTATTCTCTTCCTGTTTTTAGCATCCCTCTTTTTAACTTTTTTTTCTATCGAGAGCATTTAGAATCTCCTATCTTAGAGAACCCTTTGGAAAAACTTTCTTTCTTTATTTTACCTTTTTTGTTTTTCTCTTTCTTTTCTCAGTTTTTCACCTTTCTCTTTTCTTTTTTTAAGGTTTTAATTTCTTTGAGTGTCATTTTCACCTTTGTTTTTTTAAATTTTTTAATTCTTTTATTTTTCCCCATTTGGTGTAAGAAACAAGAAAAATTTTTACAAGCAATTCTCCCTCTTGCTATAACCTTTTTCTTAACCTTTCTCGAACTTTTTTTATTTTTTCATCTTCACTTATTTTTAACTCAGTTAACTATTTAAATTATCGATTAAAGGTGCCCCTTTGTTTACCTAACTTCGTGCAAATTCGAGCTATTCTAATGTTCTTAAGAACATTAGAAATAGTTTAGAATGTTACTTTGGGTTGTTTTCAATTTTTCCCATCTTAAATTACTTGTTTTTTTGTAAAAGCAAGTTATAATTGTAACAAAAGGAGAGAAAGTGCCTTATCCTCAAAAAGAGAAAATAAGAGTGGTAGTTTATACTTTGAGTTACCGGATTGAAGGAGATATGCATATTATTCCAGGAAGTCGCTTAACTGATATTCTTAACGTAAAAGCTAAAGATTTTATCCCTTTTACAGATGTAAAAATTTTAGCCCCTCAAGAAGATGTTGTAATTCATGAATCATCTTATGCAGCAGTTTTAAGGGACTCAATAATTATGATTGCACCTCTTGAAAAGGTTATCCCCTCTTTAACTTCCTTGGAGGAGTAAAAGCTTAAGAAGACCAGATGTACTCATGGTTTAGAGGTTTTCAATGAAAAAATGCTTTGAGCTTAAGGGTTGTCCAGTAAGTCACTATATGAATTGTCCTGCTTTTAAAGAAGGTGTTAACTGTTGGGAAATTAGCAAGGGCTGTCTTTGTCATAATTATCCTGATTGTAATGTTTGCCCACTTTATGAGAAACATTTAAATGACCTCAAGGCTGAGGAAGAGTAGGCTTCTTTGCTTGAGCATTATTTTGCTATTCTTAAAAGAGAAAAGTTATCAAATAATCTTATTTCAAAAAGAGTTGCTGTAGAGGTTGGAAACCTTTCAAGCCTTCCTCAAGAGAAACTTTGGCAACTTCACAAGGAGGGAATGGAAATTTATCGAAAATTTCAAAGAAAAAGAGCTTATCCTGAAAGTTCTCAAGTTTCCCTATTCGACCTCAAATTAGAGTTAGCTCATCGAATCTTAGAAAATTGTCATTTCTGTGAAAGAAGGTGCGGAGCCAATCGAAAAGGCGGAGAACTTGGCGTTTGCGGAGTTGGGAGTACCTCTTTTTATTCCACTGAATTTCTTCACATGGGAGAGGAGCCCGAACTTATTCCTTCTCACACTATTTTTTTCTCAGGCTGCACCTTTAAGTGTTGTTATTGCCAAAATTGGGATATTGCCATTCACCCTAAAGCAGGTCGAAGAGTTAATCCTCACTATCTAGCTGGGGTTATTACTCTTAGCCACCTTCAAGGCTCTCGAAATGTTAACTTTGTTGGAGGAAATCCTGATCCTCACTTATGGACTATTCTCCAAATCATTAAGGATGTCTCAATTAATATACCAATGATTTGGAATTCCAATATGTATACTTCGCGAGAGGCTTTAGAGCTCCTCGATGGAATAATTGACCTTTATTTGGGGGATTTTCGCTATGGAAATGACCAGTGTGCTGAAAAGTATTCTCAAGTGAAAAATTACTTTTCACTTGTTTCTCGCAACTTTAAGATCGCCTATGAGCAGGCAGATGTTATTTTACGCCATTTAGTTCTCCCTGGTCACCTTGAATGCTGTACTAAACCAATAATGGAGTGGGTGAGTCAAAATATTCCCAAAGTTTATTTTAATTTGATGTTTCAGTATTACCCTTGTTACCGAGCTTCTCTTTATCCTGAAATTAACCGGCGCTTGACTTTTGAAGAAAGAGAAAAAGCCCTTGAAATGGCTAAGAAATATAATATTGGCATTAGGTAGTCTTTTTATAGATGTTATAACGAGTTAAACTATTGATTTGTTAGAATAAAATGTTAAAATTATTAGGGAAAAGTAAAGGAGGTAAAGATGGCAAAAGAGGGAGCAAAAAGAGAGAAAACAAGAAAGGAGGAAACAGCTTATATTCTTTTAAGCCTTTTCGGCCTCCAGTTAAGAACGAAGAATAAGAAACTGGCTGATTTTTTGACTCGTCGAGTTACAGATGCCTATGAAATTTCTATTCTGATTGGCATCATTAGTTTCTTACTTGCTCTTGGCACTCGAGTTTTTGATGTTTCTTTAGGCAATTTCAATGCTAGTAGTTTTTTAAAGTTAACTAATACAGTTCTTCTCTTTGCAATCGCTTTTGCCTTGTCTCTCTTTTTAGGCAAGAGGGAATAAAAATTAAGGTGGATTAAGAGAATAAGCGAATAAGATATTTCCTCTGCTTGCATCAATAACCCAAATTCTTATTTGATTTAGTTTTTCATTTTTTTTAAATCCCCAATTTTCCACTATTATCCAAGACGGCTTACCATTAAATTTTGCTTTTTCAACATAACAAGGGAGGGAAAATGATCTAGCTGTTGGTGGGAGAGTCTTATTTAAAAAGCTTTTAAGTGTTTTGGAGTTCCCTCCTTTCTTCTCTGCTTCTTGAACAAGATAGTCAATCATTTCCTCTCTTAATTTTAATTTAGCTTTGGTTGAGTAACTCTGGCTAAATTTTTTTATTTGAGGGAGCTTAGTGAAGGTTGAAATTAATTCTTCTTTATCATAATTGCGGCTTGAGATTTTGAGTTGAGGATAAGGCTTAAGTAAAGTGCAGCTAAGGAAAAGGAAGAAAAAGAAGAAAAGTGAGAAGCTAAGGGTGATTTTAAATAATTTTGACAATTGACCCTTCTCCCTCTTTTTTAGTTACCTCTAACCTAGTCTCAAATTTATCTTTTAGCTCTTCAAGATGGGTAATGACAAAGATTTTTTTAAATTCTTCTTTAATGGCAGAGATAGATTCGATGATTTTTTCTTTTCCTTCATCGTCAAGGGAACCAAATCCTTCATCAATGACTAAAGTTTCAAGGCGAGCCCCAGCTCTTTTAGCTAATAGTTTTGAAAGGGCTACTCGGATAGCAAAGTTGATTCTAAAAGCCTCTCCCCCGCTAAATAGTTCATAATTTCTTATTCCTAATTCTCCATCAGAAACCTTAAGATCTAAAGTTTCAATGGTTCCCCCGCTTCTTTTTTCTCTTAAGGGGTTAAAATGGATTTTCACTCTTCCTTCAGTTAGACAATTTAAAATTTGGTTAGCTTCTTTTTCAAGCTCAGGAAGAACATTTTCGATAATTTGAGCAGGGATACCTTTTTTGCCAAAAGCA
This sequence comes from Candidatus Geothermocultor quzhuomuensis, assembly GCA_015711795.1. Classification (GTDB taxonomy): domain Bacteria; phylum Actinomycetota; class Aquicultoria; order Geothermocultorales; family Geothermocultoraceae; genus Geothermocultor; species Geothermocultor quzhuomuensis. The sequence goes on along the minus strand of JACVJC010000013.1, from coordinate 35,107 downwards.
TTAGATAGTTCTTCATAAATCGAGATTTCGTGAGAAAGAGATTCACAGCGAGCTTTAAGTTCATTTTCTTTTGCTGCTTTTTCTTTAATTCGCTTTAAAGCATCCAAGTAAATTGCAATTTGGTTAGAGATATTTTCCCTCTCTTTTCTCAAAAATTTGAGGTCTTCAAAGGTTTGGCTAAATTTTGTTTCAACTTTATCACCTTGGGAGATCTCTTCTAAAAGTTGGTTTCTTTTTTTCTCAATCTCTCTCTGGTTCTCATCTTTTCTCTTTATTTTCTGGTCAATTCTTTTAATCTCTTCTTGCCAAGTCACAGCATTTTTTTCCGCGCTATCTAATTCGAATTTTTCTATCTCGAAAGTCTTCAGTTGATTGATTTTTATTCTCACTTCTTCATGCTCATTAGGGCTATAACTGAGTTGCTCCAAATTTTTCTTTACTCTCTGGAGTGCAGCAAATTCTTCTTGAACAAGCCTTTTTTCTTTTAAGTTTTTCTCTAAGGTTTTAGTGTTTTCTTCAATTTGTTGAAGAAGTTCTCTTGCTTCTTTAGCTGATTTAATTTTTTCTTTGATTTTTCCTATTTCATGTTGGTATTTTTCCTTTTTCTCGAGCCATTCTTTAATTTTTTTCCCTTCAGCTTCAATCTTTTTTAACTCCCTTTTTATTCTTTCGCTTTCATTGATATTTTGTTTGATTTCATTTTTAATATTTGAAATTTCTTCTTCAAGTCTTTTCTTTAAAGCATTTTTTTCTTCTTTATTAAGCCTCTTTTGGCAAAGAGGACATTTTGATTTTTTCTCCTTATCAATGAGTTCTATTTTTTCCCAATTTAAGTCAATTTTCTCATTTAAATTATTATTTTTTTCATTTAAAATAGCTACTTTGTTTTTATATTTTGTCCATTTGTTGATAAGTTGCTCTCTTTCTATTTTTAAAAGATTTGACCTTTCTAGCACTTTACTTAGTTCTTTTTCTTTTTGGAGAAGGTGAGGGATTATGGTAGATTCATTTTTTAATTCTTCAGCCCGTTTCTTAAGCGTTTCTAGCTCTTTTTTTGCTTCACTTTCTTTTTCAACAATTTTTTGTTCCACTTGGGAAAGCTCATTTTTGAGGTGAAGAAAAGTCTTGCTTTTCTCGCTCAGGCTTGCTTCTTTTTCTTCTAATTTTTTTAGCCTTTGATAGCCTTTGATTATTCTTTCTCTTTCATTTATCAATTTTTTTGCTTTTTCTACTCTTTCTTTAAGCTTTTTTTGGTTTTCCTTCTCTTCTAAAATTTCATTTTGAATCTCTTCAATTCTCTTGTTGAGTTCACCTAATTGACTTTTTTTTGTTTCATATTTTGCTTTTTCTTCGCTGATGAGGTTAAATTCTTTTTCTTTTTTTCTAAGCTTTTCTTCAATTTCTTTTAATCTCTTTTTCAGGTTGGTTTTTTCATTGAGGTAAGTTTCTTCTTGGGCAAATTCTTCTTTAAGTAGTTCTCTTTGGGCTTGAATCTGAGCTAATTCCTTTTCAGCCAGGCGAGATTTTTCTTTAGCCCTTTCTTTAAGTTCGTCATAGATGGAAAGACCTAAGATATCAGAGAGGACTTCCTTTCTTTTTTCAGGAGTTAAGGCAAGGAAGGAGTCAGCTTTTCCTTGGAGGATGAAGGAGGAAGTAGTGAATGTTTCATGATCCATCTTTAGGATTTGATTAATCTTTTCTTGAGTTTCTCTTATATTCCCTCCAGTCAGGGAAGACCATTTACCTTGGGAAAAGATTTGAAATTCTAAGCGGGAAATTTGTTTAGCCTTATTTCGAAAACGAATGACTCGATATAAGTTGCCTTCGAATTCAAAGGAGAGCTCAACCTGCATGTGGGTCTCTTTTGAATGAATTAAATCGTCAATGGTCATTCCTTTGCCGAGGATTCGAAAAGTTTTACCCCAAAGTGCCCAAGTAATAGCGTCAAGGAGTGTCGATTTACCTGCTCCGTTTGGTCCGGAAAGGCAAGCAATCTTAATACCTGCAAAGTTGATTGGTTCATTCATTTGACGATAGCTCATAAAATTTGTTAGCTTGAGCGAGCGAAAAATCATTCCCTTTGCTCCTTTTCGAGAAGATATTTTTCAATTAACAATTTGCCACACAGGAGTAGTTCATTTTTCCTCTTTTCAGGCAAATTTTGAGTATTTAGCCAAGTTTTGAGAGCATCAATAGGGTTTTTTTCTTGAGTCAAAAGAGGGTTTCTTGTTTTTTTAATTTCTTCTGGAGTTTCAATTTCAATTGAGTGAAGGAAAAAAGCTCGATCAAGAGCATCTCTAATTTCTTTTAGCTGAATAGAATCACTTTGACCAGTCTGAACCTTTATCTTAACTCTCACAACTTTTTGATCAATCCCATTTTTAGAAATTGCCTGGAGAATCTCTTCAGTAGGATTTTCTGAAGCTGTTTCAATATTTAAAGTAATAAATTCTCGGCAAGGAACCTCAATAAATTGAGGCATTTCTTTTAGCTTAAAATTGCCGTTTTCTTTGATTATTTCAACTAAATAGAATCCTTTCTTTTCTCTTTCTTCCCCGAAGTCAACTCGATCTAAACTTCCTGCATAAATAATTGGAGGTTCATTGGAGCTGATTACTTGTTGCTTATGGATGTGACCTAAAGCTATGTATTGGAATTCTCTTTTTAAAAGAGCCTCTGAGTGAAGCAATGGCTCGCTGCACGCAATACTCATCTTTTGTTCTGAACCAAGAATAGCTTCAGCTAAACTGACATGAGCGGTTAAAATGGCGGGATACTCTGTTTTAATTTTTTGGCTCATTTCACCTAAGTGGAAAAGGATTTTTTGAGCAATGATTTTTTCAAGTTCGCTCAATTTCTCCATCTCATCTAGACCATTAGGTTCTTTTTCTTCAGTCAAAAATTGGCTTTTTGAGAAAGAAGGCAAAGCAGCAATTTGAATTGGGCCAAAGGTGGTTTCCATCAAATAAATCTGGGGCAAGCGGCCAATTGTAACTCCCTCTGTTTCTAAAGCATCAAAGACAGCAAGGGAGTGAGCATGTTTTTCGATGTTGGGAAGATCATGGTTGCCAACGAGCAAGAAGACCTTAATTCCTTTTTTGGTAAGCTGGCGAATTCTTTTAGCAAACTCTCTTTGTAAGGTGATATTGGGATTGCGATTTTCATAAGCATCGCCAGCAAAGACAACCAAGTCGACTCTTTCTTCAATGGCATAATTAACAAGGAAATCAAAGGAATTTAAAAAGTCGATGATTCGTTGGTTTAACCCAGTTTTGGGGTCTATTTTCCCATAGGTTTTCCCAGCTCCTAAGTGAAAATCAGCAAAGTGAAGTAGTTTAAGAGAATTTTTTGTCATAAAGGTGACTCCTTCTTTTTCTCCTTGGGATAAATTATATTTTTAAGTAGTGACATTGGATTGAGATGTTTAGAAGAAAAATGTTGTAAGCTTATTTAAAATGAGATAAAAAGTAAGGGGTGAGAAAAAAATGACAATTGCACCTCAAGAAGTTGCTTTAAGGCTTTTTCTTGCATCTCTTTTGGGAGCTTTAATTGGTTACCAAAGGGAAACAGCTGAACGACCGGCTGGTTTAAGGACTCATTCACTGGTTTGTTTGGGTTCTTCTTTAATTATGATTATTTCAATATATCCCTTCATCAACTTTCGCCAGGTTGATGTGAGTCGGATTGCGGCTCAGGTAGTGGTTGGAATAGGCTTTTTAGGAGCTGGAACAATTATTAGACAGGGGAATATTGTTCTTGGCTTAACAACAGCTGCTTCCCTTTGGGCTATTGCAGCTGTTGGGTTAGCCATTGGTTGTGGGGCTTACTGGGCTGGTTTTTTAGGAACTCTTTTTATCTTAATAATCCTGACCTTATTTAAAAAATTTGAGGAATACTACATCAAAAAAGCCAGGTTAATTTTGATGGTTCGACTAGAAGATAAACCTGGACAATTAGGGATGATTGATTCACTTTTAGGAAAGTTTAAGATTGTTACCCGTGGAGTTGAAATTGAGCATTTAGATGGGGGAGAAGTTATTTATCGGCTCGGTTTGGAGTTGCCCAGTGCGGCTAAGCGCGAAAAAGTCTTAGAGAAAGTGGCTAGCTTATCTGGGGTTTATGAAGCAAGGTGGACACAATGATTTTGGTTAGTGCTTGTTTAGCTGGTTTTCCCTGTTCTTATGATGGGGAACCAAGGACTATAGAGAAAATAAAAGCTTTAGTTGAGGCGGGAGAAGCTTTTCCTGTTTGCCCTGAGGAACTTGGGGGGCTTCCTACCCCTCGAGAGATAGCAGAAATTGTGGGAGGGGATGGGTCTGATGTTTTGGAAGGGCAGGCTAAGGTGATTACAAGGAATGGGGAGAATGTTACTCAGGAGTTTATTCTCGGGGCTTATCGAGTTCTTGAAATCGCTAAAAAATATGAGATTTTTAAAGCAGTTTTAAAAGCCAATAGTCCTTCCTGCGGGGTAGGGTTGATTTATGATGGCTCTTTTCAAGGGAACTTAAAAAAAGGGGATGGCGTTTTGGTTACTTTGTTGAAAAGAGAAGGGATTAAAGTTGTGTCAGATAGTATTTATCGAAAAGAGCAATCATTTACTGAACCAAGTCCCCGTAAAATCTACGAGGCAAAGGGGAGACAAAGGCATTTGAGGGATAAAGATGATAGCAAAGAGGGAATCTAGGGTAAAAGCAATTGCTCTCCTTTCTGGAGGTTTGGATAGCGCCTTAGCTGTAAAGATTATTCAAAACCTAGGGATTGATGTTTTAGGTCTTACTTTTGTTTCCCCTTTTTTTGGAGCTAAAAAAGCAAAGGAGATGGTTGAAATTCTCCAAATTCCTCACCAGGTTGTGAATATTACAAATGAAATAATTGAGATAGTGAAAAATCCAAAATATGGTTATGGGAAGAATATGAACCCTTGCATTGATTGCCATATCTTAATGGTCAAAAAGGCAGGTGAGTTAATGGAAAAAGTTGGTGCCTCTTTTATTGTGAGTGGTGAAGTATTGGGGGAGCGCCCCAAGTCCCAAAATCGAACTGCTTTAAGGATTGTCTCAAGGGAATCGGGTTATGGTGATTTTCTTCTAAGACCACTTTCGGCTAAGCTTCTTCCTTTAACTTGGCCTGAGAAAGAAGGCATTATTGATCGAACACGCCTTTTAGGGCTTTCAGGAAGGTCAAGAAAACCACAAATGGTTTTAGCTAGAGCTTATGGGATTGAAAATTATCCAACCCCAGCTGGGGGTTGTCTCTTGACTGACCCTCAGTTTTCAGACCGTTTAAAAAATCTTTTTTCTTTAAAAAGGAGAGTAACCCAAAACGACTTAGAGATTTTGAAGGTTGGGAGAAATTTTTTTATTAATGGTTCGATGATTGTAGTTTCTAGAAACCAAGGAGAAAACAAAGAAATTGCTCAATTAGCTCAAGATCGTGATGTAATTGTGAAACTAAAGGATTTTGAGGGGCCTTTAACTTTGGTTAGGGGGGAAGTGACTAAAAAGCTTTTGGAGAAAGCAGCTCACTATACTGCACGGTATAGTAGTAAGGCTCGAAATCTTGAGTTGGTGGAAGTGGTGTACTGGCAGGCGAGTAAAGGGGAAAAAGAAGTTATGAAAGTTGCTCTAGGGACTCATAATAAATTCCAAGCACCGAATACAGAGTACCAAAGAATATCAAATGACCAAAACAAGTAAATACGAAATCTGAAGCAGGAAATTCGAAACGAAATTGCAAATTGCAATGTCCCAAAGTTTCAAACATCTTTTGTTTGAAAAATTTGCAAATTTGGATTTGGAACTTGTTTAGGATTTGTTATCAAGATATATTAAATTTAACAATTTAAAGAAAGATGGGGTGTTAGTATGGCTGTTTGGAAATGCACAAAGTGTGGAGAGAAAAAAGAAGGGCGTTGTAAACCAAGAAAGTGTCCTAAGTGTGGAAATACCAAGTTTGAAAAAGTTGAAAAAAAATAGTATTTCATATCGAATTTGAGATATCAATTTTTTAAAGAAAGGGGAGCGAGTGCTACGCATTTCCGAGGTTGAAACTTATCTTTCCAGTCTTTTTCAAGAAAAGGTTAAGGTAATTAAGGTAGGCGATATGCTTGCTTCTAAGGGGAAGGATGAGCTTAAAGGGTTTGGTTATGGGAGCCCTCTTCTAGTTGAGTTTGAGATAGATGGGAAGAAAAAGAAAGCAGTTATTTCAACATTAAGAGGTGATACCTTTGGTCACGATTTTTTAGCTGACCGAGCGTCTTCCCAAGTCCTTGCTTTTGAAACCTTCAATCAGCTGCCAAGACATGTTAGAGCTCTTGATTTAGGAATAATTACAAATAAAAAGAGACTTATTTCGTTAGGTCAAGCTGAAGAGTTTTTTCTCTTAATTGATTTTGTTGAGGGCAAGGAATACTTTTATGACCTCGAGGCTTTAAAAAATAAAAATTTACCTGATCCTTTAGATAAAAAGAGAACCAAAGTTTTGAGCGATTATTTAGTTGAGATTCACCAGGTAAAAAAAGATGAACCTTCACTTTATGTAAGAAGAGCAAGAGACCTTGTTGGACATGGTGAGTGTATTATGGGGCTAATTGATAATTACCCTTCTAATTGGTCCTTTTTGCCCTCAGGTTACTTTAAGGATTTAGAGAAAAAGTGCATTGATTGGCGGTATAAGCTAAAAGAAATGACTCACCGTTTAAGTCAAGTTCATGGCGATTACCATCCTTGGAATATCCTCTTTTATAGTGATACTGATTTTTGGGTTCTTGATAGGAGTCGTGGTGAGTGGGGAGAGCCCGCTGATGACTTAACAGCTCTTTCCTTAAACTACCTTTTCTTTTCTCTCCAAGCTCATCAGAAGGTATCGGAGCCATTTTTATCTCTTTTTAAGCTTTTCTGGGAAAATTATTTAGAGAAGACAGGTGATAGTGAAGCTTTAAAGGTTTGCCCCCCATTTTTTGCTTGGCGCGGTTTAGTCATTGCCTCTCCCATTTGGTATCCTAATCTTTCTAATACCGTCCGCCAGAAAATTTTTAGTTTTATCCAAAATGTCCTTAATTTGGAAAAATTTGAACTTTCTAGGGTAGGTGAATATTTTTTGTAGGGTATAGGATTGAAGATAGTTAAAAGTCAAAGTAAAAATAGGGAATAGTTGTGTGTGGCGTCTTGTAATGATAAAGGAGGGTGCGGGATTGGCTTTTGCTCTTTGGATAACAGGGCTTCCTAGTTCGGGAAAATCTACTTTGACTCGAGGTCTTGTAAAAAAGTTGAAAAAGGAAGGGATTAGCGTTGAGGTTCTTGAATCTGATGACTTGAGGAAAAGGCTTTTCCCCAATTTTTCCTACTCTGATGAGGAGCGAGAAACTTTTTATAATGCGATGGTTGAAATAGGAAAGATTTTAGTTAAAAACGGTATCAATGTAATTTTTGATGCAACTGCCAACAAAAGGAAGTGGCGGGAGAAAGCCAGGAGAGAAATCTCTAACTTTGCAGAGGTTTATGTTAAATGTTCTCTTGAGGAATGCGCTCGGAGAGACCCAAAAGGAATTTACGCTCAAGGGAAAAAGGGCGAGTCAACTTTTGTCCCCGGCTTGCAAGTGCCTTATGAAGAGCCCTTAAAGCCTGAGTTAATTATTGATGCAGAAAAAGAAAACCCTCAACAGGGGATAAAAAAAGTATTTCAGTTAGCTGTGAAAAAATTATCAACCCCAAGTAGTTGAAAAAGTAGCTAGAACACAACAACGAAGATTAAAAGTTGGTAAATGGAGCAGTGAACCCGCTGACGGATTACGAGCCAAAAGTCTTGACTAGAAGCGATGAAATTGAGCATAAGCATCATTATATTCAAAGACAGGTACGACTTGGTATTTTCGATAAAAATCTCTCTTTAACCAGCCGCCAAATTTTCGATAAGGAGTAAAAGGAGTTGGGTCAAGAACAATCCAGTTGCCCTTCAAAACGAGTTCAACCCAGGCATGATTTCCTTCTACCTTATTTTTTACAATCCGCCCGTAAACGATACGGCATTCCTGTGGAGGAAATCCATAAGCTCTCAAAATGGAGCAGAGAAGATTTGATTGACCAGCACAGTTACTTTCTTTTGAATCTAAAACGATATAGTCGTAAAGATTCTCCTCCGAAGTTATATTTTCATATTTAACATAATGTCTAACAAAATCAAAAATTTTTTCTGGTGTTTCTAGTTCTTGAGCTAAATGAACAATTGTTTGGTCACTTGGGTTTATATAATTCCTTGCATTTGGGAAGTTAAAGCCACCTCCCTCATGAAGGATAAAATCGAGAGATTTCATGTAAGCGTTGATTCGAGTTTCGTCTACTTTGTATCGACTTTGATAGTAATATCCATAAATAGTTTCTGAAAGAACAATTAGGGAAAGCAAAGCAATAAGAATATCTTTTTTAAATTTTTTTTTTGTTAAAAAAGAAGAATTTAAAAGGTGTAGTTTTTTTGTTCTCTTTTATCACCCTGCCTCCTGTTATTATACCCAAATTAAATTATATGTTATTATCGGTATAAGCGCAATTAAACTTTAGTTCTTTAACTAAATGGAGAATAAAAATTTCAATTGAGGAGGGCAATGTTTCAATACCCCTCTTTTCGTTTGATAAAAATTTTTGGAATTCCCATTGAAATTAATGCTACTTGGTTTATCATTTTTGCTTTAATTACTTTTTCCTTAATCTATGAATTTAGTTCTCCCTTAGCTCCTTCCCTTTTCTCTTTCATTGAAGGGATTTTAGCTTCTTTTCTTTTTTTCTTTTCGGTTCTTTTCCATGAAATTTCTCACTCTTTAGTGGCCCGGCGCAATGGGCTTTCCATTAGAAAGATTACTCTTTTTGTTTTTGGAGGTATTGCTCAAATGGAAGGAGAACCCAAAAGCCCAATAGTTGAATTAAAGATGGCTTTAGCTGGCCCCTTTTCCAGTTACCTTTTAGGAGCTTTTTTCTTTCTCCTTGCTTATTTGGTCAGAAATCTCACTTTAAAACAAAACTTTTATCATCCCTTTCAGTTTCTTTCCTGGATTAATGTTGCTCTTGGAACTTTTAACTTGGTCCCAGGTTTTCCTCTTGACGGCGGGCGAGTTTTTCGAGCTTTTCTTTGGCACATCTCTAAGGATTTAGAAAAAGCAACCCGATGGGCTTCTAAAGGAGGACAGGCAGTCGCTTTTATTCTCATCTTTTATGGGCTATTTCAAGCTGTGAGAGGAGATTTTGTTGGGCTTTGGCTGGTTTTCCTTGGTTGGTTTTTAAATCAAGCTGCAAGCCTCAGCTACCAGCAAATTTTTTTTCAAAAGATACTTTCGGGAATTAAGGTAGAAGAAATAATGTCTCCTAATGTTTTAACTGTTTCTTCTTCTTTAACCTTAGAGGATTTGGTCGATGATTATTTTTTAAAGGTTAAGTTTGGGCGTTTCCCGGTGGTTGAGGGAGAAAATTTATTAGGGATTGTCAGTTTAAATGACCTTAAGGAAATTCCTAGAGAAGATTGGGACAAGATTTTAGTAAGGGAAGTTGTCCGTCCTTTGAAAAGTGTTTATTTTATCACTCCTGAAGATGATGCTGCTCAAGCTTTAATGCAAATGGCTCGAGAAGAAGTTAGCCATCTTTTAGTAGTAAAAGATGGGGCGATAAAGGGCATTGTTACCAAGAGTGATATTATTAAATTAATAAAAGTTAAGTCTGAGCTTGGTATTTAGCCATTGAGAAGTCAAAGAGTTGACCTTGGCTAGGCTTAAAAGCTAGACTAATCCCTAAAAGTAGAATTAGAGAAGATTTAAAATACGAAATTCAAAAGGAAAATGCATCGTTCTAAAATTTCAAATCTCTTTTGTTTGAAGAATTGAAAATTAGAGTTTCGAAATTAAAAATTACTTCCTTGTGAATTACGATTAATGATTGGGGGGAAGATGGACAAAAAAGCGCTTTTAAGAAAAATCCCATCAGTTGAGGAAATTTTAGTTCAAGATGAGATTAAAAAACTTATAACTCTTTACCCTAGAGGTCTTGTCTTAAATATTATTCGAAGTTTTCTTGAGAGCTTAAGAGAGGAAATTTTAAATTCAACCGATTCTGAACTCAATAAGATTGAGGTTAAATTATCAAGCTTGATTAAATCTCTTTCCGCTTATATTAGTGTCGAAGCACTACCCAGTTTAAAAAGAGTAATTAATGCTACTGGGGTTATTTTGCACACCAATTTGGGAAGAGCACCTTTAAGTGAGAAAGCTAAAAAACAGGTTCTTGAAGTGATGGATGGGTATAGCAACTTGGAACTTGACCTTAAAACAGGCAAAAGAGGTTCAAGGTACTTTCACATCGCAGGACTTTTGAGAGAAATAACGGGAGCCGAAGATGGGTTCGTTGTTAATAATAATGCTGCCGCTGTTTTCCTTGCCCTTTCAACTTTTGCCAAGGGTAAAGAGGTAATCGTTTCTCGAAGCGAATTAATTGAAATTGGTGGTTCCTTCCGCCTTCCAGAAATAATGAAGTTAAGTGGAGCTAAGCTGGTTGAAGTTGGAACAACAAATAAAACATACTTAGAAGATTACGAATTAGCCATTAATGAAGAAACTGCACTTATCTTAAAAGTTCACCCAAGCAACTTTCGGATTGTTGGTTTTACTACTGAAGCGACTCTTTTAGAGTTGGTTGATTTAGGCAGGAAGTTTCATTTGCCCGTGATGTATGACGCAGGGAGTGGTGCCTTGGTTGACTTTGCTTCTCGTGGTTTCCCTGGGGAACCAACGATCCAACAAGCTGTAAAAATGGGAGCTCAAATTATAACTTTTAGTGGTGATAAGCTTTTAGGGGGAACTCAAGCTGGCTTGATTGTGGGCAAGAAGGAAGCCTTAGAAAAAATGAAGAAAAACCACTTAACTAGAGCATTAAGAGTTGACAAATTAACCTTAGCAGCCCTTGAAGCAACCTTGCGCCATTATTTAGAAGAAGATGTTTGGGATAACATCCCTGTGCTAAAAATGCTCTCTACTGATTTAAAAGAAATCAAAAAAAGAGCAAAGAACCTGGCTAGCAAAATAAAAAAAGTTATTGGGGCAAAGGGAGAGGTAAGTTTAATGGAATCTTTTTCTCAAAGTGGTGGAGGAGCATTGCCTAATGTAAAGATACCTACTTGGGTGGTAACCTTAAAAATTAATAAGTTACCTCCTTTAAAAATTAGTGAGCTTCTGCGGCAAGCTAACCCTCCTATCATTATTAGGATTGAGGAGGATAAAGCGGTTTTTGACTTAAGGACTTTGTTATCTGGTGAAGAAAGGGCGATTTTACGAGCCATAAGCCACTTGGTGGTTTAAATGTCTTCTTATGTTATTGGAACTGCTGGTCATATTGACCATGGCAAGAGTGCTCTGGTTAAAGTTTTAACCGGCATTGACCCTGACCGTCTTAAAGAGGAAAAAGAACGAGAGATGACTATCGATTTGGGCTTTGCTTATCTTACTCTACCCTCTGGTCAAAAGGTTGGTATTGTTGATGTCCCTGGTCATGAGCGCTTTATTCGAAATATGCTGGCTGGGGCAACTGGAATCGATTTGGTTTTGTTTGTTGTCGCCGCTGATGAAGGGATGATGCCTCAATCCAAGGAGCATCTGGAAATTTTAGAATTGCTCGCTATCAAAAAGGGGATAATTGTAGTGACTAAGATTGATTTGGTTGAGGAGGATTGGCTTTCTCTCATTGTTTCCGATATTAACGAGGCAGTTAAAGGGACTTTTCTTCAAGGGGCTCCTATAGTTTTTGTTTCCACTAAAAAGGGCAAGGGGATAACCGAACTTAAGCAAAAAATTGATGAGATGTTGACAGTAACCCCAACTCGAGATTGGCTTTCACCTACTCGATTCCCAATTGATCGGGTTTTTACAATGGCTGGTTTTGGCACAGTCGTTACTGGGACTTTGTGGGAGGGTAAGATTAAGGTAGGGGATACATTAGAGTTGTTACCTCAAGGAAAGACTGTCCGAATCCGGAATATCCAATCTCATAAGGAAAAAGTCAAAGAAGGGGAAGCTGGAACAAGATTAGCCCTCAACTTAGTCGGTGTATCTAAAAGTGAAGTTAAGAGAGGAGATGTCCTTTGTCAACCCTTTTCCTTTAAGCCAACTTCCCTGATTGATGTTTATTTAAAGTTTCTTCAAGATGCTCCAGCTCTGAAGCATGGAGAACGAGTTCACTTTTACCTTGGAACAACTGAAGATGTAGCAGTGATTAGGCTTTTAGACCGCGAAGAGATAAGGTCTGGTCAAGAAGTTTTTGCTCAACTTCGATTAAGTAAGCCCCTCATTGCTAAAAGATTTGACCGCTTTGTTGTCAGGAGATTTTCTCCTTTAGTAACTATTGGTGGGGGGGTTGTGCTTGAGCCTTATGCTCAGAGGAAAAGGCGATATGATGACTCTCAAATTGAAAACTTGAAAATGAAAATGAGTGGAGCAGTTGAAGAGATTATCAAGGAAATTTTGATGGAAGCCAAAGAAGGGGGACTTTCTTTAAATGAAATAACTCTTAAGTTAGGTTTACCTTCTCAAGAAGTTTTTAGTTTTGTTGAGTCACTTCAAATCAAGCAAGAAATTTTTAAGATTGGAGAAAGGTTTTTCCATTACCATTTTTACAATCAGATTCGTGAAGAAATTATAAAAAGGTTAGAGAGTCACTTTAATGAAAAACCCTTAAGCACTGGTATGCTTAAGGAAGAGTTGAGAACTGGTTTTAAGAAAGTGGATAGAAAAACTTTTGCTCTTCTTTTAGAAGAACTAGAAAGGGGTGGTTTGGTCTTTATTAAAGGGGAAAAGATTACATTACCTACTCATAAACCTTTTTTAAGCGAGAAAGAGAAATCAATTAAGGAAAAAATTGTGGAGATGTATCGAGAAAACCTCTTTTCTCCTCCTTCTCTAGAAAAGGTTAAAGAGACTTTTGTTAAAGATGGGGATTTGGCTGAAGAATTATTTAAAGTTTTGGTTGAGGAAAAAGTTTTAATTAAAGTGGCTTCGGGAATTTATTTTCATAGTTTTGCTATTGCTAAGGCTAGGGAGCTAATTACTTCTTTTTTAAAGGAGAATGGCTCGATAACTCCAGCTCAATTCCGTGATATTATCGGTAGTTCTAGGAAGTTTGTCTTGCCACTTTTAGAGTACTTTGATAAATTAAAATTGACTAAAAGGATTGGTGACAAAAGAATCCTTCACTAGTGCCTATCAACTAACAGCTAAGAACTGATTTTTTGGAAGGGCATGAGTGCCGGTGTGCTCCCTGGTCTTCAAAACCAGTGCAGGGTTTAATAAGCCCTAGGTGGGTTCGACTCCCACGCCCTTCCGCCAAGAAACAAAAGGCTTAAAAACCTTTTGTTTCAAGGAAATTGTGAATTATAATCATAAAGAGGGTTTTAAAATAAATTTATTTTTGACTCTCCAAACAATCTTCCCTGCCCAATATGTAGTTATTGCTATCATCATTACACTTTTGCGCTTTGCTCCTTAGAAGTATACTCGGATATAATAAAAAATTTTTATTTTATATATAAAAAAACTTTAAATAAAATCCTCTCACATAATTAGAAAGGAGGATAAAAACGATGGAGGCGAAAGGGAAAAATTTACTCATTTGGCTGGTGACAGCATTTTTAGTCGGCTTTTCGTTTTTGGGTTTTGAGAAGGGAGTTGAGGGGAATTTGGCAACAATATTCTTTATTTCGAGTGGGAGAATCCGACAAATAAACCAGAGGTGACTTTTTCCTTCAATGTTAAACGGAGTGAGATTAATAAGAAGAACTTGTTGAGAAAAAGTTATTTTCCAATTCCACCTGAAGCAAAGAAGTTCCTTTCACCATCCAAACTTGTTTTAACAAGTGGAGATGTCAAAAAAGTAGCTAAGCGAGTGACTAGAGGAAAAAGGTCTATCCTTTTTAAAGCAGAAGCCATTTATGATTATATAGTCGAAAACTATCAAAGAGATGAAACCATCAAGGGTTGCGGAACGGGAGCTGTCTGTAAAATATTAAAAAGCAAAAAGGGGAAATGCGCTGATATTCACTCTGTTTTTGCCGCTCTGGCTAGGAGTATTGGAGCCCATGCCAAAGAAATTTTTGGCATTAGAATTCCTAAAGGGAAAAGTGGAGATATGACTAAAGCATTTCACTGTCGTGCTGAATTTTACTTACCTGGTTCGGGCTGGATACCGGTTGACGCTTCTGATGTTTCTAATACTTAAAGAAAAATCTCCCTTAATGACCCAAAGGTTAGAGAAGCACGTTTTTATTTCTTTGGAGCTCAAAATGAAAATTACATTGATTTTGGTACTGGGAGAGACCTAATTCTCAACTTGCCTCAAAAGGGAGGAAAACTCAATTACTTTATGTACCCTTATGCTGAAGTTGATGGAAAGCCACTAGACTATCTTTCTCAGAAGGAATTGAAGTATACTGTTACTTTTGAGGAACTTTAAGCTTCTTGTCTCCTTTTAATGGAGGTAGCTTGTTTTACTTGTTAATCTTCACTGTTTCTCTTTCTTTCGCTATCATTATCCAAGTATGATTTTCCTTTATGGTAATCAAGAAGATAAAGAATTATTAAAAAAGCTAAAAAAAGAAGTTTCTGGCAAAAAAACTGTTTTGGCTGAAATTTCTGGTCGGGATAGCATTGCAGCTATTCTAAAGTTTTGCCAAGAAAACCCTGTTGATTTAGTTATTCCTAGTTATGTTTTTGCTCCTACGGAATATGGTGATTTTAAAGAGATAGAAAAAAATGTCGAGTTTTTAAGAAAGGAGTTAAGAAGAAAGTATAAGGTTTCCCTTTCCAACTTGGTTAAATTAAGCAACTCTAAACTCTGGTCGGCTCTTAACGGACGCTTTATTTCTTTGCTCGTTAAAAAATTTGGTTTTTATAATCCTTGCCTTGGTTGCCACTTATACATGCACATTGTTAGAGTTTCTTTAGCTAAGGGCTTGAAGACAAAGAAAGTTATTGCGGGGGAAAGAGAGTATCATGGTAGCAAGGTAAAGCTTAATCAAACGAGAGAAGCTATTGAAGCTTATATTAAGGTTTTAAAGGTGGCTGGAATTGATTTAGTTTTACCAGTAAGAGAAATCTTTTTAGAAGAAGAGATTAGCCAAATTTTAGGGAAAAGCTGGAAATCGAATGGAAGGCAACTCAGCTGCGTCTTAAGTGGAAATTATCTTGACCTAGAAGGAAAAATTCTTTTCCAACCAAAAGCTTTTCAAAGGTATATTCAGGAATTCATTATTCCCGTTGGCAAAAGAATAGTTTTCCAATTACTTGAAGGAGAAAAAGATTTTGATGGAGTGGTGAGAGAAACATTGCGAGGATTAAAATGAAGGTTCTTTTAATGATTTTAGATGGCTTAGGCGACCGCTCAGTTAAGGAGCTTGGTTTTAAGACACCTTTACAAAGTGCTTTTACACCTTCTCTCGATAAGTTAGCTTTCCAGGGGATGAATGGGCTGATGTATCCACTTTCGCCAGGGCTGGCACCCTCTAGTGACTTAGCTCATTTTCTTCTTCTTGGTTATTCCCTTAATGAGTTTCCTGGTCGAGGTCTTCTTGAAGCAACTGGAGAAGGGTTTAAGGTTGAAGAAGAAGTTGTTTTAAGAACAAGTTTTATCTCAGTTAAAGAATGTGGAGGTAAGCTTTGGATAGTTGACCGAGCAATTGAAGTAAGTGAAGAAGAGGTTAAAGCTCTTGCCCGCATAGTTAAGGAAGAAATCTTTGATGGGATAGAAATAAAATTTGTTTATACAGGTAAAAGGCAGGGACTTTTATTTTTAAAAGGGGAAGTGAGTCAAGAAATAACTGATTCTGACCCTTTTGGTAATAATCTTCCAATAGTATTAGTTCAACCTTTTTTAGAAGCAGCTGAAAGAAAAAAAGCGGAGAAAACTGCAGTTGCCTTAAATCATTTTTTGGTCAAGAATTACCACATTTTAAAAGAACATCCAGTTAATCTTAAGCGCTTATCTCAAAATACCCTTCCTCTTAATTTTTTAGTTACTAAATGGGCAGGGAGAAAAAGAAAGCTCACTTCTTTTAAAGAGAAGTTTAGTTTTAAAGGAGTTTCTATTTCTTCCAGTCCTTTTCTCCGAGGTTTAGCTAAAGAAATTGGCTTGGACTTTTTTGAGCTAAACAACCATAGCGATGCTGGAGAAGATATGAAAAGACGTTTAGAAAAAGCTAAAGAATTTCTCCAAGGCGATTATGATTTTGTTCACCTTCATACTAAAGCACCAGATGAAGCTGCTCATACTAAAAACCCCCTTTTAAAAAAAGAAGTCATTGAAAAAATAGACAAAGCTATTTCTCAAATTCTTCAAGACGAGTTTTTTAAGGAGGATTTACTTTTAGTTATTACAGCTGACCATTCAACGCCAAGTGAAGGCACTCTTATTCACTCAGGGGAAGCTGTTCCCTTACTTTTTTGGGGCAAGAACATCCGACGTGACCAAGTTAGGAAATTTGATGAAATTTCATGCATTCAAGGTTGTTTGGGCCAAATTAGTGGGAATGACTTAATGCCTTTAATCTTGAACTTTACTAATAAGATAAAATATCACGGATCAAGAAATTTTAAAAAAGATATTTTAATTAGGCCGTTGCCCGAAAGAGTAATTCCTTTAACCATTGATGATAAAGAAGCTTGAAAGAATTTTCATTAAACCTCAAACTCTTTCTTTTAAAGCAAAGCGAATAAACTCTTTTTGAGAGTAGGATAGGGCCTCCTTTTCGTTATAAGCTAGGTAAAGGTCTCTTTTTAAATTTAAGTCTGAGATGCGAGATGATTTAAGAACTTTTCCAAGGTTGGATAAAGCTAATTTGGAGATAACTGAAATGCCTAGACCAGCTTGGACAGCTGATATTGTTGCTTGAGTACTTCCTAGTTCCATCACTATGTTTAAATCCTTAAGTGATTTCCCTTTTTCCTTAAGTCCCTTTTCAAAGTTTTTTCTTGTCCCTGAGCCTTCTTCTCTAATGATGAAAGGTTCCTTAAGAATATCTTTTAAAGCTATCTTTTTAGCCTGAGCAAAGTGGTGAGTTGGGGGAAAGATTAAAACTAGTTCATCGGTATAGAATTTTTCAATCTTTAAGTTGCTTTTTTCGGGAATGCTTCCAATGAATCCAATATCCAATAGGTGTTGGTTAAGTTTTTCAACGATTTCTGAGGTATCACTGACCTCAAGTTCTACTTTTAACTGGGGATGAAGCTGTTTAAACCTTCCAAGGAGACGAGGGAGAATGTATTCACCAGGGATATTACTAGCACCAATTGTTAAGGTGCCAGTTACTTTCCCTTCTAGTTTGTTGAGTTCGTCTTTTAATCTTTGTTCAGCTTCCAGAATCTTTTTGGCATGAGCAAGAAAAATTTTGCCAGCTTCAGTTAACTTAATTTTAGGACCAATTCGATTAATAAAAGTTTCTTGGTAAGTTTTCTCAAGAGCTTGAATTTGAAAACTCACAGCTGGTTGAGTTAAATTCAAATCTTTAGCCGCTTGAGAAAAGCTTTTCTTCTCAACGACGCTGACAAAGGTTTTAAAATAGCTTAGATTCATTTTCTTTTCTCCTTTTTTGACTTGTTTTAATAAAATTTTTTTGTTTATACTATAAAATAAAATTAAAGATTTTAAAACCCTTATTGAAAAAATGGACTGGAAAGATTTATTTTCAAAGAAAAGCACAATAGTGAACCGCAAGGTCAAATTAACCAAGTTAGTTAAAAAGGCTGGCTGAGCTTCTAAGATAAGTCCGTCGGACTTATATAAAGTTTTAAACGGATTTCCTTTTGAAAAGGCAGAAGAGCTCTTGGTAGGTTTAGAAACAAAAGACGATGCTGCTGTTTATCAACTTAGGGAAGACTTAGTTTTGGTTCAAACAGTTGACTTTTTCACTCCCATTGTTGATGACCCTTATATGTTTGGGCAGGTAGCAGCAGCTAATGCCTTATCTGATATTTATGCTATGGGAGCTGATCCACTGATAGCTTTAAATGTTGTTGCCTTTCCTTGCCAAATTGGGATTGATGTTTTAAGGAAAATTCTTGAAGGAGGAAGGAATAAAGTTGAAGAAGCTGGAGCGATCATTATTGGTGGGCATACGGTCGATGATAACGAACCAAAATACGGTTTGGCCGTGACTGGGATAGCTCATCCTTCTGAAATTATGACAATATCAGAAGCTCGTCCAGGGGATATATTGGTCTTAACCAAGCCAATTGGCATTGGTATTTTAGCAACTGCTTTAAAAGGAGGAGCCATTTCAGAAGATGATTTGGGAGAAGTTATAAAGACTGTTGTCACTTTAAACAAAGGAGCAAAAGACGCTGCCAAAAAAGCTGAAGTTAGAGCATGTACTGATGTTACTGGTTTTGGTTTGCTCGGTCATTTATACGAAATGATTTCATCCAGCGGTGTTTCAGCAAAGATTGAGATAAACAAAGTGCCAATTTGGGAAAGAGCTGTTGAATTTGCGGATATTGGCATGATGCCGGCTGGATTACAGGAAAATAAAAAATTTTTAGAGGGGAAGTTATCTTTTCCCTCTTCGATTAACTCTTCCCTTCTTGACCTCCTTTTTGACCCTCAAACTTCAGGTGGCCTATTAATTGCTGTTTCCCCTCATCACCTTGATGAGCTTTTAGAAAACCTCAAAAAGAACAAGACCCCAATATCAGCAATAGTAGGCGAAGTCATCGAGGGCACTCCTTCAAAAATTCTAATCATTTAGATTCCTCTATTATAAGAAATTTTTATTTGAAATATAATTTATCCTTTTGCTACCATAACTATAAGTTTTCTAATTATTGCATACTTATTTGAGGTGTGGTGGAGAATTGGTTAGCTCAAGAACTTTAAGGGTAAGTCCCTAGTGAGCTTAGGTTTGAAGCTAAAAACTCAGAGGGGGTGATTGAGTAGAAAGAAGTGACCTAATTACAAATTAAGTTACAAGTTGAGCAGGGTAAAATTTCAGATTTTTAAGAATTATAGGAGGTAAAGATGAAAAAAGATTATTTTTTAATCATTTTGGCTGGAGTAGTCATTGGAGCAATTGCTGTTTATTTAATGTTGACTGGGAACCCACCTAATATGGGTCTTTGTATTGCTTGTTTTGAAAGAGACATTGCCGGTGCCATTGGCTTACATCGAGCAGCGCTGGTTCAGTATCTTCGTCCAGAAATAATTGGGATAGTTTTTGGTGCTTTAATTGCTGCCTTTATCTTTAAGGAATTTAAGCCAACTTCAGGCTCTTCACCTACTATTCGTTTTTTTCTGGGAATGACTTCAATGATAGGTGCCTTAGTCTTTCTTGGTTGTCCTTTAAGAATGACTCTTAGGTTAGCCGGAGGTGACCTCAATGCCTTGGTTGCTCTTTTTGGTTTTATTGTCGGTATTACCGTGGGCACTCTCTTTTTAAAGTCTAATTTTGATTTAGGTCAAGCAAAGAAAGCTTCTTATCTGGAATCTTTCATTTTTCCCTTGATTATACTAGTTTTGCTTCTTTTACTTTTTTTAAAACCAGTTTTCAATCCTAAAGCGGGGGGGCCAATTTTCTTTTCTACTGAAGGTCCTGGGTCGAAGCATGTCTTTCCCTTAATAGGTTTGGCCGCTGGGTTGGTGGTTGGTTTTTTAGCTCAGCGAACCCGCCTTTGCTTTGCTGGAGGGATTCGCGACTTAATTCTCTTCCGTGAATTTTATCTTCTTCTTGGTTTTATCGCTATTTTTTTCACAGTCTTGGGTGGAGATTTACTTTTTGGCTTTTTTAGGATAGGCTTTGTCAATCAACCAATTGCCCATACTGTTCACCTGTGGAACTTCTTAGGAATGAGTCTAGTTGGCTTAAATGCTGTTTTGCTTGGAGGCTGTCCATTGCGCCAGCTTGTTTTGGCAGCTCAGGGAAGTGGGGATTCTGCTTTAACTGTTCTTGGTTACGTTGTTGGAGCAGGGGTAGCTCATAATTTTATGCTGGTTGGCTTTCCGCCTCCCACTCCACCTGCTCTTGGGCCAACTGGTGTTTTAATCTATGGGAAAGTAGCGGTAATTGCTGGCATAATCTTTTCCTTAGTAGTTGGCTACTTCAATTTAGTGAAAGAAAAATAACTTTTGGTGGTGATTTAAAAGATGAAAGAAGTGGATGCGAGAGGTTATCCTTGCCCTCAGCCAGTTTTACTAACTAAAAGAGTGGTTGAGGATGGGGAGAAAGAAATAGTTGTTATGGTTGACAACCGCGGTTCGGCTGAAAATGTAGCTCGCTTTGGGGAAAAAGCAGGTTATCAAGTAAAAATTGAAGAAGTAAGGGGAGATTTTAAAGTTTTGCTAAAAAAAGAAGGTGAGGGTTCAACTGAAAAGCCTTTGGAAGCTGAGACAACCTGCGAGGCTGGGAGCTGGAAACTGCTAAAAGGGGAAGTTCTTTTAATCTCAACTGATTCCTTAGGTCGAGGAAGCGAGGAATTAGGCAGGATGCTGATGAAAGTGCTTTTAAACACTCTTTCGGAAAATGAAAGCTTGCCAGAAAAAATAGTTTTAATTAACTCTGGAGTAGGATTAGCTTGTGAGGGGTCTGATGTTCTGGAAGCTTTCCAGACAATTGTTAGCAAAGGGGCTAAGCTTTTAGCTTGTGGTACTTGCCTCAATTATTTTCAGTTAACTGATAAGTTGAGAGCGGGCAAAGTATCCAATGCTTATGAGATTCTTAATACACTTCTCACTGCTAAGAAAATTTTGGCTTGGAGCTAATAATTGACTGAAGTTACTAAAGTAAAGAGTGAGGCTGCATGAGCTAGAAAATAAAAATTTTTTTACTCCTTCTCAAGAGGATAGATGCCTTCGTATTCAACTTTGGCTTGTTTTAAGTTTTCTCCCACCCTTTCGGCATCTGTCGCTGCAAACTTGAAGGCGATTCCGCAGTTTGAGGAGAGATAGCGGGGAGTGGGGATTGCCCAAAATTTTATAGCGGCTTGCTTAAGAATTTTTTCTGCTCTTAAAGCATGGCTAGTTGAATAAAAAGTAACAACCTTATAATCTTCCATTTCCTTACCTTTCCCTTAGGTTCTATAAACTCTTAAAGAGATAGCAGCTAGCAAATTACCTGTTAGCTTTTTCCTGCAATTTTTTCAATAGCAGTTAAGGCAAAGTCAACTTCTTTTGCCGTATTATAATAACCAAGGCTAAATCGGACGGTTCCTTCAGGATAAGTTCCTATTGCTTGGTGTGCCCAAGGAGCGCAATGTAGACCTACTCTCACATAAATTTGATATTTTTTATCAAGTATTTCCCCGACTTCAGAGGGAGAAAATCCTTTAATATTAAAAGAAACAACAGGAAGATGTTCTTCCAGATTATCACTCCCATAAAGGATGACTTCTTTTATCTCTTTTAATCCATCGATTAATCTTTGAGTTAACTTTTTCTCGTGATTTCTAATCTTCTCAACTCCAGTTTTTAAAATAAACTTTACACTTTCTTTTAAGCCAGCTAAGCCAACAGTGTTAGCTGTACCTGATTCCAAGACATCAGGCATGAAAAGGGGTTGTCTATCTTCTTCAGAGTGACTCCCAGTTCCTCCAAAAATTATTGGCTTAAGACTTATGCCTGGACGGACATAAAGACCACCTGTTCCTTGGGGGCCAAGAAGAGCCTTATGGCCAGTGAAAGCAAGAAGGTCAATTTTATCTTCCTCAACATCGATTGGATAAGCTCCAGCCGTTTGAGAAGCATCAACTAGAAAGTAAACGCCATTTTCCCGAGCTATCTTGCCAATTTCTCTAATGGGGAAAATAATGCCTGTAACATTGGAACCATGAATAAGAGCAATCATCTTGGTATTTTTTTTAAATTTTTTCTTAATATCTTCAGGATTTAATTGAGAGGTTTTCTCATCAACTTTAACTTGACTAAACTCTATACCTCTTTCTGTTAAGTATCTTAAAGGACGGGCAATGGAGTTATGTTCTATGTTGGAGGTAATTACATGGTCACCAGGTTCAAGGATTCCTGAGAGAGCAAAGTTAAGTGCATGAGTAGCATTGTGAGTAAAAGCTATTTTTAATGGGTCACTGATATTGAATAATTGGGCTAAATTTTCCCGAGTTTGGTTGATAATTCGACCACCTGCTAAAGAAAGGCGGTGTCCAGAACGACCAGGGTTTGAGCCTATCTTCTCGATAAAAAATTTCATTCCCTTGAGCATCTGAGGGGGCTTAGGGTATGAAGTTGCAGCATTGTCAAAATAAATCATTGTTTATCTTCCTTTTCCTGGTTTACTATTGGAATGATACCAGATAAAAAAAAACTAAAAAAGAGATAAAAAATATTTATAATTAAGAAACAAATTCTTGAAGAGAATTTTAAGTCTTTTTAATGAATTTTAACCCAATGAACAAGCTAATAAGCTATTTCGCAATTAAGCTTGACAATCTCTTTAATCTCTCTTAGGATTACCCTAATTTAAAAGATATACAAGGTAAGGTATAAAGCGTTTGTGTATCTATAAAGATGGAAAGGTATAAGTAGTAGATTCCAGAAGTAAATTGAAGAAAAATTCAAATACCGAAATTTCTGCCTGCAGGAAGGGGAACAAATTCTAATTTTTAATTTCAATTTTTCCAATAAAAGTTTCCAATAAAAGATTTGAAATTTTGGGGCCGTGATTTCTTCTCCTGTTTCGTAGTTGAGATTTCAAGTTTAAGAAATCTAGATAAAGGTCTTATCGAGAGGACTTATATAAATTATCCTTTAAGGATAAAAAGGAGCGAGGAGAAAAGTGATGCGCTGGTTTTTGAGGGGAACATTTCTAGACCGTTCTGTTAAGCTAGTGGGTATTTTAAC
The DNA here is from genome assembly GCA_015711795.1 of Candidatus Geothermocultor quzhuomuensis. Lineage (GTDB taxonomy): Bacteria > Actinomycetota > Aquicultoria > Geothermocultorales > Geothermocultoraceae > Geothermocultor > Geothermocultor quzhuomuensis. The sequence goes on along the minus strand of JACVJC010000013.1, from coordinate 12,251 downwards.
CTTAGTTTTTTCACTTTTCTTTTTAAGCTATTATCTTTATGACCGCTATACTATCTTAAATCAGCCTAGTAGAAAGTTAATCCCTCCTGAAGAGGAGGAATATGAAGGAAAGCTAACTGACCCCAATGATATAATTAGAAAGGGTCTTTTTTATTTGGAGCGCCGTCAGTTCAATCAATCTATAAGGGAGTTTAAGAAAGTTATCGAAGTAGACCCTAAAAATTCACTGGCTTTGGTTTATTTAGCTTATGCTAATTTTTACAAAGGTGACTTCAAAGAAGCTTTAAAGTGGTGCAATAAAGAAATTGCTTATGCCGAAGCCCAAAAAGAAGCTCAATCAAACATTGCCTTAGAAAAAGCTCGCTTTCTTTCTGGGGCAATTTTTCTTGAGCTGAAAAGGTACGATGAGGCAATTGAGAGACTGAAAGAATCTTTACTCACCAATCCTTCTAGTGCTGATACTTATCTTTACATAGGTCGAGCTCATTTAGGCAAAAAAAACTATAATGAAGCATTAAAAAATATTGAAACTTCTTTAAAGTTTGACCCTGCCTATTCTTTAGCTTATTATTATCGGGGTCTTACCTTGGAAAAGAAGGAAAGATACTTTGAGGCAATGAAAGATTATGAGAAAGCATTATCTCTAGATAAAGGTTTTAAACTTGCTAAAGAAGGTTTAAAAAGAGTAAAGGAAAGATTGAGTCAATGAAGAAGACCGAAGAAGAAACTTCGGCGCTGGCTCATCTCTATGTAAGCCGTGAAAAAATCAAGAAAGTTTTTTTGCTCATCTTTTTCTTAGTTCTCTTAACTTTTTTAATAATTTCTTTTCTTCGCTACCAGCTAGTTAGAGAGTTGCCCATCTTAAAATTTCAAACTATAAATGCTCCTGCACCTTCGCCTGTTCCTCTTTTTTCAATTTATGGAGAAAAGAACAATTCATTAAAAGAACCAACTGATGTAGCCGTAAATCCACTTAATCAAAATATTTATGTTGCTGATTCAGGGAATTTTAGAATTGCAGTCTTTGATCGTTACGGGAGATATCTTTTTTCTTTCAGAGAAATCGAAAAGGACAAGACTTTGCTAATGCCTATTTACCTTGCAATTAATTTAAAAGGCGAAGTTTTTGTAGCTGACCGTAAGCTCAAAAGCGTTTTTGTCTTTTCTCCCGCCGGACGCTTTATCAAAAAGTTCCTTCCTAATGGTGATGCTCGTTATGGAGATGAAGTAAATCCAATTTGGGGACCAACTGCTCTCTTTTTTGACCAGTATAACAACCTTTATTTAACTAGTATCTTTAAAGAGCATCAATTCTTAGTTATTGATGCTCGTGGGAGGACGGTAGCTCAATTTGGGCGAAAGTTTAAAGCAAAAGCAATGGATGAAATGCCAGGTGGATTTTATTTCCCCAATGGAATTTCAACTTGGAGAGAGAAGATTTTCATTTCTGATAGTAATAATCGAAGAATTCAAGTATTTGACCTCTCGCGTGGAAAGTTTCTCTCCTTTATTAACACGGGTGGTTTACCAAGAGGCATTAAGGTGGATGCCCAAAATAGAATTATCGTTGCTGATGTTCTTGAAAATGTTTGCAAAGTCTATACCACTGATGGGAAACTCATCCTTAAATTTGGAAAAGTTGGAGTTGAGAATGGGGAATTCCAACATCCTAATGGATTAGCTTTAGATGGAAGAAGAATTTACATTGCCGATCGCCTTAATAATCGAATTCAAGTTTGGGCTTGGCCAGTGACTATTCTTATTCCGGTGGGAAAAATTCCTTTTCAATGGTATTTGGCCCTTGGCTTTCTTTTGCTTTTATTTTTGGTTTTCTTTTTACTTTTCTTCCTGAAAGCAAGGAAGTTTGCTTCAAGGGACTTCTTAGCTCGAGTGGTTAGAGAAGGAATGACTAATCAAGCTGAAAAGAAACTAAAAAAAGTTTTTGTTAGCGAAGAAGCATATGAAACCTTCGTTGACTTTTTCAGCAAAAAATTTCTTTTTCCTGTGTTTTCTTCTGAAGAAGAGAAGGAAAAGTTTGTTCAAAAGTTTAAAATTAAAAAGGAAAAAGCAGAACTTTTTGTGGCAGCAGAAAAAAGGAGATTTCTCTCAAGGGTTTTACTTTTATTGGAAGGGGAAGATGAAAAAGAAGTTGCTCAAAAGCTAAGAATGAATTTTAAAAGCTTTTCCGATATTTTTAAAATTGACAAATCTCTTCCAAAGAAGGATAAGAAATGAAGATTTTTTATTTAACTAAAGATACTTCCGCTTCCCGTTGGTATCGTTGCCAAACACCAGGAGTTGCTTTAAGTGAACTTCTTAGCCACGGAGTAGCGATGGGATCAATTATCTCTTCTGAGATTGTATCTTATTTTGATGTTATTGTGATTCATCGAGAACATCAAAGTTCAACCCTTAAATTTATTAGGGAAGCACAAGATTTAAAAAAACTTATCGTTTATGACCTTGATGACAATCTTTGGCACCTTGATCCCAAAAATCCAAGCAGTCTTTTTTGGAAAAGACCTGAGGTTAGTCAAGGGGTGATTGACTGCATTAAAGCTTCTGATATTGTAACTGTTTCTACAAATTATCTCGGCAAAGTTATTAGTCATTTAAATAAAAACATTAATCTTTTACCTAACATGCTTCCATCAAAGTTTTGGCAGGTTGAAAGGGAAAAGCATCCAGGAAAAGTAATAGTTGGTTGGGCAGGAGGAGCTCAACATTTTTCCGATTTGGAAATCTTAAGGGGAGTAATTGAGCAAATCCTTGATGATTATCCGCAAGTAGAAATTAACTTAGCTGGTATGCCCAGTTATCCATTTAAAAGTCAATCTAGAATAAGGATGTTAAAAGTTTCAACAGTTGAAAACTATCCTAAAGAAACCCTTTCCCGCTTTGATATTGGGCTAGCACCTTTAATTGACAACCAATTTAACCGGTGTAAAAGTGACCTTAAATTCATTGAGTATGGCATTTTAGGTATTCCTATGATTGGTTCTCCAGTTCAGCCTTATCTTGAATCTGTTGAACACGGTAAAACTGGATTTTTAGCTAAAAATCCCAAAGATTGGCTTAAATATTTAAAGCGGTTGATTGAAGATGAAGATTTAAGAAAAGAGATTGGTGAAAATGCTCGCAAGGTAGCGGAGAAAAGAACAATTGAGAAGAATGTTCACCTTTGGGAAGAGGTTTATTGGGAAAATCTCCAAAGAGTGAGGGGAAAAGCGCAAAGAGTAGGGAGCCGATAGGGCATAGAAATAAGAAAAAATTCAAAATAAAAACCAAAATTACAATGATTTAAAACTTCAGATATCTTTTGAGAGAAACTTAAAATATTTAAATAATGTGAGGAAAGATAAAGGTAATTTTTTGATTATTATTTTTAGTTTCTTTCTCTTTTTTTTACCTTTGCTTTTTAATCCGACTAATTATGTTGTTTTTGAACCAACTAAGAATATTTTCCTTCGCCTCACAGTCCTTTTTTCCCTCCTTTATTTAGCTTTTCAAGCCAGTAAAGGTGAGGTTAAAATATATCGTTCTTCCTTTGACTTTCCAATTTCCCTTTTTTTAGGTTCCGCTTTCCTTTCAACCCTTTTTGCTTACAATATCCATACCTCTTTTTATGGTGACCTTTATCGCTATGAGGGTTTTATTTCATTTCTTTGTTATTTTTTTCTTTTTTATCTTGGCTATAATTTTTATTCCTTTTCTAAGGGGAGCAATTGGGTCATTTACAGTATTTTTCTTTCTTCATCTTTGGTTTCAGCTTATGCCATTTTGCAACACTTTGGCTGGGATTTTCTTAAGTGGAATCCTCAAGAAATGGATTTATCGAGAAGTTTTTCTACTTTTGGCAATCCCGTTTTTTTAGGGGCTTATCTTGCATTAGTTATCCCTTTAACCTTTTCTTATTTCCTTAAAAAAGAGGCAACCTCCTTAGGAAGAAAAGCAGTTACTCAATTTAGCCTTGTTTTTTTGCTAGCAATTCAATTTTCTGCTCTCATTTTTTCCTACGCTCGGGCATCTTGGTTAGCCATTTTTTTCTCATCTTTATTTCTCTTATATAAATGGAGAAGAAATTTTAAAAAAGATTTAATTCCCTTTTTCCTTATTTTTTTCATTTTACTCTCATTTTTTTGTTTTATGCCTTCACCCAAGCTTCCAAGTGGTTTCCTATCTCAGAGAGTCCTTTCTTTCCTTGAGGTTTCTCAAGGTAGTATTAAATCAAGGATTTTTATCTGGCATTTAACTTTAAAGTTATTATCAAGAAGTCCTTTGATTGGTTTCGGTTTGGATAATTTGAGATTTCCTTTTAACCAGGAGAAACCATTTGACTGGTTCAGGAAAGTAGGGGAAAAAAGCGTAACTGATAAAACTCATAATGAATTTTTGCAGGTTGCATCAGCTCAAGGTTTTTTGGGTATGCTTTTTTATCTCTGGCTCATCACTTTAATTTTGGGGAGAGGTTTTCAAAAGATGGGAGAGAAGCCAAATTTGTCAAGTCAGGGAAACGATTTTTTGAAAGTTGGCTTTTTCGCTTCAATTCTTGCATATCTCATCCAGGTTCAATTTAGCTTTGGGATAATTAGTGTCACTCCTATTTTTTGGCTCTTTTCAGGTTTTTTCTTTTCCCCTAAAGGAAAAGAACATTTTTCTTTTAGCTGGTTGACAAATAAACACAGAAGGTGGGGGCTTTATCTTGCTCTTTTCCTAATTGGAGTTTTGTCTCTTGTAACGGGCTTAAAAGCTCTTTTGGCTGAGAGTCATTTTAAGACTGGTCTCACTTTGCTTAATAATTTTCAATTTGATGAAGCCATTAATCATCTTGAGAAAGCTGTGGAGTTTAACTCAGGTGAATCTAGTTATTTTATGTGGTTAGGTGAAGCTAATCATTTAAAGTTTAAAATGAACAGAGAAGAAAGCACCTTTCAATTAGCAGAAAAGGCTTTTCAGAATGCTCAAAAGCTTAATCCTTGGGAAAGGGAAATCTTTTACTTTCAAGGTAATCTTTATCTTGATGGAGCTCAAGTCTTTGGAGAGAAATTTTATCTTAAGTCGGCTGATAATTATCGCAAAGCGATTAGGCTTGACCCTCTCGATTTGGAAAGTCGCTTTAACCTTGGCTTAGTCCATGCTAGGCAGAAAAATTACAGTTCAGCAATAAAAAGCTGGAAAAAAATTATTCAGGTGGACTCCTTATTTGTCGAAGCTTATTTTAATATTGCTAAGGCATATGAGAAGATGGGAAAGGAAAAAGAAGCTCAAAATTGGCTTCAAAAAGCTCAAGAACTAACCTCTAAAAAGTAAAAATAGCGACATATCAGCCGCTTCTTTTAAAAATTACTTTTTTACATCTTTCTCCTCTTAACCAAAATGGTATTTTTTATCTTTTTTAATGCGATTACTAGGAAGTCTTTTTTTCTCCAATAAGTTAACTGAAAATACTGGAGAAATTTTTCCAAATTTTATCTTCTCCAATTTAATAAATTTACGAATTTAATAAATTTACGAATAGTTCATAGTAATTCCCAAAATTTCCCAATTATTTAAATCTTCTTTATTTTGTAGGTCGGCTAAGTAAAACCTGTTCACAGGATGAAATTTGAAGCACTAAATCCAAAACAATTTCTAATGTCCTAAATTCTAAACTTTTATGTTTAACAGTTTAAAGCACTAGGATTTCATGCTTTGGATTTAGGGAGGTCTAGGGCACCTGGGGTGAGTGTAGTTAGGGGTTCGCTGAACTTGCTGAACTGATGTAAATTTGATGATAGTTTCCATCCTGACACTTGTTCTGGATTAAACACTAGCCAAAGGTAAACTTGCGATAATTTTAATAAGTGACCTTTGTCACTTTCTCGAGAAAGTGACAAAGAGCTATTTGAAGTGGAAATATTTAAAGAATCTTATTCTTACCTGTTTTTTTGAATAAAAGATGATATAATTACTCAAAGCTAAGAGCTTTTAAATAAAATTGAATAGAGGAAGCAGGAGATGAAGCTCTTTGTTATAGATGATAAAAAATGGCAAATAATAATAGCCGCCCTGCTTTTAATAGTTTATCTTGAGTTTTTAGGTATTCATCAAGGATTATCTCAAAGTGGGTCACCTCAAACGGTTACTCTTTATCCGACGAAGGATACTTATGTTGATGGTTCCAGTTCAACTACTCCTTTTGGGAGTGAAACTTCTTTGTCGGCTCAAAGTAAAGAAGGTAGATTAAGCTTAGAAAAGACCCGCTCCTTAATTTACTTTGGTGTGGAAAGCTCAGTCCCAGTTTACAGTGAAGTTACTGCTGCTTCCCTCTCTCTTTTTGTTACTACTTCTTCTCCTTTAAGTAGTACTCTTACTTTGCGCAGAGTGAGTTCTGACTGGTCAGAGAATACCAACTGGGTTGAGCAACCAAGCTTTGAAGAAGTGATTGCGACAACGGAAATAGCTGGAGGTTTTACTGGCTGGGTTAGTTGGGATGTTAGTTTAGTAGTCGATGACTGGGTAAAAAGAAAAGTTCCCAATTTAGGTTTTCTTATTATTTCGGAAGAGACAACAGAAGTAACTAATGGGGCTAACTTTTATTCATCGAATTATCCTGATTTTACCCTTATTCCCAAGCTTGAAATAAGTTACATACTCGAAGATGAAAAGCCAGAAATTTTTATCACCCAGCCTTTAAATGAAGATTCTCTAAGAGGAACGACTTATACTATAAGGGGAATTTCCCAAGACTACCCTGGGGGGTCGGGTATTAAGGAAGTTCGAGTAAGTACTGATGGAGGAAGCACTTGGAATCTTGCCTCAGGAACAACTTTTTGGGAATATAATTGGACCTTTCCTTCAACTGATAGCTCTTATCTCCTAATTGCCAAAGCAATTGACTGGGCTGGTAATGAGGGATTATCTGCTGAAACTTCAGTATCAGTTGATAATACTCCTCCCATTGCAGTTCTTCAAAGCATTCCAGGCGATGTTGTTTGGGGAAGATTTCCCATTAAAGGAACAGTTCGTTACTATGATAGTTACTGGCTTGAGTTAGCACGAGATACTACTCCTACCTTATGGAATAAGATTGGCTCCCTTCACAAGGATGAAGATATTGATGGTGTCCTTGAGCAAGCAACTTCCTTAGTTATTCCAACCGGCACCTATCTCCTTAAGCTCTCAGCTCTTGATAAAGCAGGAAATTTAGCTACTGATACGGTTAACCTTGAGGTTCGTCAAACGACACCACCACTTCCTCCTCATCGAAATTATGAAGCCGATACTCATATGTGCGCTCTTTGCCACCGGGCTCACCATTCTTTTGGAGAAAGTAGCATTTATTCTTTTATGAATCCCCTTTTATTTGTCCCAACTAGAGCTCTTGAGCCTTATTTAACCTTTTTTCAATCTGAAGTTTGTTATTATTGCCATGAAGTAACCTCAGTGGCTGGAACTAACCTCCCAACTCGCTGGTTTTTTGATAGTTACTCTTTTCACCATCCTATTAGGGATGTTTTTTATAGTGGTGATGAGAGTCACAATTTAAACTGTTCTAACTGTCATAACCCCCACGGAGATAAAATTACAACCAGCAGTTACTATGCCCGACTTCTTAGAGCGACCTTTTATAATTCTTTTGGTCGAATTGCTACCGTTTCTTATCGGGGAAATGATTTTTGTGGTATTTGTCATGGCTTTAATGATAAAGGTTATGGGTATGCTTTAGGGGGTGACCACATTACTAGTTACACTGCTCAGGCTGCTCATGATATTAATATTCCAACACCCTCTTCAGGAACGGAAATAAAGTGTTCTATTTGTCACACTCCTCACGGGAGCGATAACTACCGCTTAACAACTCAATTCGAGGAAAACCTTTGTTTTTCTTGCCACAACACTACTACCTCTTCTCTTAAAGGTTGGAATGTTAAAGAGCAATTTAATTTGGAATCTCATCATCAAGTAAGTTCGTCAAATTCCGAGACCAAGGTCGAGTGCACTAGCTGCCATGGTCCTCATATTGTTAAACCTACTTTAACTGCGATAATCTCTGACCCTGGAAATACTAAAAATCTTTGGCCTATCTCTCTTTCTCTAACTGAGTTTTGCCTTAGGTGTCATACAAATAATCCCCCTCAATGGAGAGCTACTTCCCAAACAGTTGTTCCTTACACCATTTCATTTCCCCTTATTTCTCCAACTTATTCGCCTTTTTTTCCTGGGTGGAATAAAGTTTTTTATTATCAAAGTCGCCATGCTTTAAGCTACGATTGTAACCAGTGTCATCATCCTCATGGTTCTTACAATAAACGCTTGATAGCTACTTACTCTTCTGGAACTAATGCTTATAACAATACTACCGCAACTGCGGAGGAAAAGCTTTGTTTCAGTTGTCATCGGGCAGGAGGAGAGGCTGGTTCTGATATTAAAGGGGAGTTTGAAGAGGCTTACACCCATCCAATTGCATCTTCTGGGATTCATCTTGATACTGAAAATACTGAGAATCTTTCCTATTCTAACTCGAAGCGCCATTCCGAGTGTCCTGATTGCCACAATCCCCATCGGGCAAGATTAACCGCAGGAATTCCTCCCAGTGTAACTGGTTCTCTTATTGGGGTTGGAGGAGTTAGAAGATTAGGTGGTGAGTTAGTTCCCACTGCTTCTGCTCAAAATGAGTATGAGATTTGCTATAAATGCCATTCTTCATATACCTTAAGGCCAACTACACCAACCTGGCAAAAGGATAAATCTTGGGAATTTGCAACTTCTAATCTTTCTTATCACCCTGTAGAAGGAGTGGGCAAAAATCAATCGATTTTTCCAGGGGCTTTTGTCCCTCCTTGGTCTGTTTCTTCTCTCGTTTACTGCGCCGATTGTCATGGTAATCAAAATAGCTTTAATCCAGCTGGTGTTCATGGCTCTGCCAATCGGTATATTTTGAAAAAGTCTTACCTAAAATCCTCCACCACTAGCGATTTTGCTCTTTGTGCTGATTGTCATGACCCTGATGATTATTATGCTCAAGCTGACGGTTTAACCGATAGCAACTGGCAACATATTCCAACCCATAGCATCTATTGTGGATATTGTCATGCTTCCCATGGTTCCCACCAGGAACATTTGTTTAATCGGGGTTACATCACCTCTACTCAAGGAAATTACTTGGTAACTGATAATAGTTGCTCTGGGACAGGCTGCCATGAGGTAGGAATTTGGCTGACGACGACAGTACCCTAAAGGTAAGAAGTAAGCAATAGGAAATAAACACGATGCTTGATTTTAATTCCTATCTGCTAACTTATTAGTAGTTCTAACTTCAAAGCTTAAGACTTTAAAGCTGAGCTAACTCTTCAGTCTAAGAGCTTGGTGAAGGGAAATATTTTTGACTGTTCAGACTATCTAGACTATAATGTCACCATTACAATATAAAATAGTGTTGAAGGCTAAGGCAAAATAACTTTTGGTTCTGAGCTAGGAACAAGGAGCTGAAGAAAAATAAAAGTGAAAGTTTCAAAGCTTCAGCGAGGATAATTTTTTAGTGAGATTGGGCAAAAAGAAAAAATTGAGGAATAAGAATTAAATGATTGCGTTACTTAATAGATATGCTGATATAATTTTTTTCGCTCTCTACCTCGTAGTTTTAGGAGCTTTTGCCCTTCACTTCGTTGGCAATATTTTAACAGGGCGTGCTTACAAAAGATTTGTTCTCTGGCAATGGCCAGCTCATGAAGAAATTATCCCACCTGCTCCCAAAATCATGCATGCTGTTCATGTTATTTGCATGGTTTTTCTTGCCTTTTCAGGCTTTTTAATCCGCTTCCCCATTACAGACCGCACTCCCTTTCGGTATATTCATTATGTTGCTATGTATGTAGTTGGTGTTAACTTTATCCTTCGGGTTTATTACGCTTTCATTAGGGATAAAAAAGAATTTACTTTAACTTTCCAAGATATCAAGGCAATGCCTGCCACTATAAAATATTATGCCTTCCTCGCTTCTGATAAGCCACATTTAGCTAAGTATAATCCAATGCAAAAAATGACTTACGGTATTTTTTTCCCGCTCTTAATGATTGTTCAGGGGTTGACTGGGCTTTCCCTTGTTTGGCCCAAGACCTTTCTTTTTATTTTTCAACCCTTAGTTGGTTTTTCAGGGGCAGTTGCTTACGCTCGCTTAATTCACTATATTGTTGCTTGGCTTTTTATCATTTTAACCACGGTTCATGTATATCTCGCATCTACTGAAGGTTTTAGTGCTCTTTTAGACTTTTTTGGAATTGTTCCAGCTGAACATGGAGCCCATGGAGAACATAGGGAACATGGAGTCTCTGAACATGCTACCTATGAAGAATCACACTTACCAGAAAAGCCTGTTATTTTAGAAGAGCACTTTGAGCCTGGTTTGGGGGAGGTTCATTTACCTGAAACTCCAAGAGAAGGAGATTATGAAGGAACCAGCTCAGAAGGGGGTTTCCCCTCTTATCCATCTGAGCCACCTAAACCCTCAGAACCACCTCACTCTGAAGATGAAATTTAAAAATGAGGAGGAAATGGAGTGAAGTTTGTTACAGTTAAAATTTTAGTCTTTTCTTTTCTTCTCATCCTCATTTTAATTGGTTTTCTTTTTACAGCTTTCAAGATTGGTATTTTTGGTCCCTTAGTTCCCGTTAAATTGGAGAGAAAAGAGATTACTCTTGAAACTACTTCTCCTTTAACTCCATCGTTTGCTCCTTCTGGTTTAGCTTCAAGGTTTGAAGCTCAGGTTGGTTGTCTGGTTTGTCATGCTGACCCCAATTTAAAAAAGAGAGTCAATGGTCAAGCTATATCTTTTTATGTTAATCCCCAGGTTTATGAAAAATCTGTCCATAAAAACATTGCTTGCATTGATTGCCATTCTGACTTTTCTTATCAGGCTCATCAGATGGAAACTAAACCTGATTACCGCCGCACGGCCGGGCTTTCTTGTATTCGCTGTAAAGACCATAAAAAGCAATATTATCCTTATCTTCAAAGTATTCATGGCCATTTTGCTTTAAGCGAGGTAACTTCAACCGTTTCTCCAGCTGCTCGAGCCCCTACTTGTGGTGATTGCCATGGTTCTCACAGCATAAAGAGTCTTAAGAAAGATAAAGCTTATCGTGAAAGTTTTTTCTTTGACGGTAAAAACATTTGTGGAAAAAGCCGTTGTCACTCCGATAAGTATGAAAACTATAGTGATTATTATCACGGTCGTGCCTATAAAACTAAATCTTTAGATTCCCCAGCCTGTTGGGATTGCCATGATTATCATCTGGTTTTACCTCGCTCTTCCCCATCTTCGACTATCTCAAAAAAGAACTTAGCTAAAACCTGTGCCCGTTGTCATCCAGATGCATCGAATGCATTATTAACTTATGTTCCTTTAATTCATGTAACTACCAAGGCGGAAGTTCCTTTGGTCAATTTAATTGGAAAGACTTTAGCCCAATTTTCAAAAACTTTTCCCAAACCTTCTCCTAAAGAAGAAAAGGTGAGTTTTTTCCAGAAAATTTTGCGCTTTTTCTTCCCCAGTTCTCTTCGCGAAAAGAAGTGATTTTTTATGAGAAAGTTAGCGATATTCCTTTTGCCTTTTTTATTTGGGTTTATCTTAGGTTGGTTTTTCTTTTCCTTAAAGGGGGCGAAAGAGGTAAAGTTCCTTCCAACTGAAGCTAAAGCTTTACTTTTCTCAGAAAATATTCCAATTAACATGGGGAGTTGTTATCCTTGCCACATCAATCTTGACCGAAAGAAGAGGGAAAATCCCCGCTTCAATCATCAAAGGCACCTTGAGTTAGCTATTGCTTGCTCTCGTTGCCATTTAAAATTTGCTCATTTAGGAGATAAAATTGAATTTGTTCCTAAAGAAAGATGTTTTATTTGTCACCGTCCCTTTGGGACGATGGGCAAAAAGTGTTTTCTTTGCCATCCACCTGGGTATGAAGGGAAGAAAATTCCAACCTTTCATCAAATTGGCTTATTATTTGAAAAGAAGGCTAGAAAATGAGAAGATTTTTCCTTCTTTTACTCATTTTGCTTTTATTTTTAATATTATTAACATTAACCAGTTATTCATTAGCCTCTCGGGAAAAGAGAGAAAGAGAGCTTCCTGACCCTTTCTCGTTGCGTATTTCTCACCCAATTAACATGGGGAGTTGTTATCCTTGCCACATCAATCTTGACCGAAAGAAGAGGGAAAATCCCCGCTTCAATCATCAAAGGCACCTTGAGTTAGCTATTGCTTGCTCTCGTTG
>JACVJC010000012.1 GCA_015711795.1 Candidatus Geothermocultor quzhuomuensis | reverse complement strand
TTTCTCCCTTTGTTCTTGCTTTATATACTCCTCCACCTAGTGGAGGAGGTGGTGGAGGAGGTGGCTCTACCACTACCTTAGAAAAAGTTGAGCGTTTGTGGGGCTCAAATCGATATGCTACAGCAGCTCAGATATCAGCTTCTTCTTTAGGCTGGCAAGCAGGCTCTGATTATGTTGTTATTGCCACTGGCAGGAACTTCCCTGATGCCTTAGCTGGAGCTCCCTTAGCCTATGCTTATTCAGCTCCCATTCTTTTAACTGAGCCAGACTCCTTACCCTTAGAAACGGAAAATGAAATAAAAAGACTTAATGCAAAAAATGCCTTTATCTTAGGTGGGACTGGTGCTATTTCTTCAGGGGTTGAAGATAAACTTGCCTCCCTTGGCTTAACTATTGTAAGAATAAGTGGCAAAGATAGATATGAAACAGCTTCAAACATTGCCCGCAAACTAAAAGAAAAACTTGGTTCTTTAAAAGGAGAAGCTATTATTGCAACAGGTGCTAACTATCCTGATGCCTTAGCAATTTCTTCCTTAGCTGCTTATAAAAATATACCTATATTACTTACTAAGAAAGACTCAATTCCTTCATCAACTCAAGAAGTCTTACAAGAGCTTTCAATTACAAAGACAATAATTGTTGGTGGAACTGGTGTTATCTCTTCATCTCTCCAATCAAGCTTACCTTCACCAACAAGAATTTCAGGTCAAGATAGATACCAAACAGCAATAGAAATTGCTTCTTATGCTCTTTCTCAAGGGATGACCTCAGCTAAGATACTTCTGGCAACTGGTGAAAACTTCCCTGATGCTTTAGCTGGTGGAGCTTTGGGAGCTAAACTTTCATCTCCCTTAGTTTTAACTAAAAAAGAAGCTTTATCTCAAATTTCTAAAGATTTCATCACTCAAAACAAACTAACCATTCAAAACATCTTTATCTTAGGGGGAACAGGAGCTATCTCTGATACTGTTAAAACAGAACTAAATGAGATATTTAAGTAACTCCTACCTCTTAAATACCTTTTCTCACTTTCGTGAGAAAGCGAGAAAAGCCTAATAAATCCTTGTGAGCTAGGAGAGCGTGAATTTAGCTAACTCACCAGCAAGACTTAATAACAAAAGTTACTTGTTAATAAATTTCTCGTGTGATAAACTTTAGTCAAGTTTTTGAGAAATTAGGATTTAACCTTTATTAGATGAGATTGGGTGAAGCTTTTGAAGCAAGAAAGAATAGAAAAAGCTAAAAGAAAAGTTAATAAAAAATTGCCTGAGGGTATGATAGAACGTTTCTCATTGTATTTTGAATGCTTGCTTCATCATAAGGAAGAAAAAAAGAAGGTTATTTCCTCTCAAGAGCTGAGTGAGTTTTCTGGGGTCAATCCAGCCCAAATTCGGAGAGACTTAATTCAATTTGGTTCTTTTGGAAAAAAGGGAGTTGGTTATCCTATTGATCTTTTAATCGCGGAAATTCAAAAAATTTTAGGTGTTGGTAAGATTCACAAGATTGCTTTGGTTGGAGTAGGTCATTTAGGGACCGCTATAGCGGGATATCAAAGTTTAAAGAGGTATGGATTTAATATTTCTGCCCTATTTGATAATGATTTAAGAAAGATTGGCAAAAAAATTGCAGGTTTGAAAATTTATCACATTAACCAATTAAAGCCAGTGATAAAAAGAAATAAGATTGAAATTGGGATTATTGCTGTTCCTGAAGAAGCAGCTCAGGAGGTTGCAGATGAACTTGTAAGTGCCGGGATTAAAGTAATTATCAATTATTCTTCTGAAATGGTTCATGCTCCTTCTTCAGTAAAGGTTCACAATACAAATCCTGTGGTTGACCTCCTTCACACTTTATATTTTCTCTCTAGAACTTCTTAAGAAAGGTTTTTAAGGCTGAAGATGGTGGGGTTTTCCTTAATCATTTTGGGTGGAGGTAAAGGGGAAAGGATTGGCAAAAACAAACCCTTCTTAAAGATTAAGGGTAAGAATATTTTGGAAATTCAAGTTGAAAAGCTAGCTCGGGTCTCAAAGGAAATAATTTTTGTGGTCAACAAAAAACCTTTAAAAAAAATAGATTTAGCAAAAGTTGTTTTCGATGATTTTCCTTATTTTGGTCCCCTTGGAGGTATCTTAAGCGGACTCAAAGCTTCCAGTTCTTATTGGAACTTTGTTGTTGCTGGGGATATGCCTTTCATAAATCTTGATTTAATAAACTTCTTAGCAAGCCAAAGAGAGGATTTTGATGTAGTTGTTCCTTTTTTAAATGGAAAGCCAGAACCACTTTTTGCCTTTTATTCTAAAAGCTGCCTTAAAGCGATAGAAAAGAAAGTAAAGGAAGGAGAGCGAAAAGTTATCTCTTTTTTTTCTGATGTAAATGTTAAATATGTTGATGAGGAAGAGGTAAGAAAGTATGACCCAGAATTGTTGTCATTTTTCAATATCAATACTGATGGGGATTATCAAAAAGCTTTAGCAATTGCGGGAAGAGAAGTAGCTTTGAAACCCATTATAAGCAGGAAAAAAGCTCGCAAAAGATTTAATCGAAATTTGCCTGAAGAACGAGGGGCAACAATCATTTTAAACGAAAAAGAGCTGGTTACTCTCTCAGCTACGCCAAGAGACCTTAAAGAATTGGCAATTGGTTTTCTCTTTACTGAAGGGATTATTGAAAAGGTTGATGAGATTAAAGAGATAAGTGTCGATGCTGATTATTATATTTGGGTTAAAGTTAGGAAAAAAATTTCCTTTCCTCGACTCCAACGGCGGATTTTAACCTCGGGTTGCGGAAGAGGCTTTACCTTTTCTTTTAATGAAAAAATCTTAACTCAAGTGAAGGATTCTTTTAAGGTTTCACCAATTAAAATTTTTGAGCTAGTTAAGGAAACTACGCAAAGCGCTTCTTTATATCGAGAAAGTGGAGGGATTCACTCCTCTTCTATCTCTTCAAGTGAGAAAATTCTTTCAATTAAGGAGGACATTGGAAGACATAATAGTGTTGATAAAGTAATTGGAGATTGCTTATTAAAAGGAAAATTAATGGAGGGAAAAATCTTGATAACTACGGGAAGAATCTCATCTGAGGTGCTTCTTAAAGCAATAAGGGCTCGCTTGCCCATAATTGTTTCACTTTCTTCTCCAACTGATGCCTCAGTTGAACTGGGCAAAAAATATAAGTTAACAATAATTGGTTATGTACGGGGGAAGAATATGGTTGTTTATACTCACAAGGAGAGATTGGTAGCTGAAAACTGAAGAACTATTATGGGCGTTTGAAATTTAAGCTAGGTGTTGCAAATTTCCTCAAAGATTGGTATAGTTTAAAAGCTTATATTAAGTAATGAGAAAGACAGAGGGAAGTGAGGAGGCTAATGTTTATAGCAATTGGATTGTTTGGACTAGGCCCTGTTGAACTGGGAATAATTCTTTTTGTTATTCTTCTTATTTTTGGTCCTAAAAGATTACCAGAGATGGGCAAGGCTATAGGTAGAACGATAAGGGAGCTTCGTAAGACTTCTGAAGGTAAAGACGAGGAAGAGGAGGAAGAGGAGGAAAAAGAAAAAGTCGCCCGGAAAAAGAAGAAAGGGTAATTTAAGTTCTTTGAAATATTTAATATATTTCTCTCCGAGCTATTTTTCCTAAAGTTAATGCTATGGAGAATAGCCGGTAGGGTATCAGGGGAAACTCTAATGCCTCCCATTTTGGAAAGGAGAGTTAAATTTAAAGCTTATTTCTTTGAAACGTGCTTTCCTGATGGGAGCACGTTTTTTCGTCTTAAGGGTAAATAAAATGCTTATTTGTTTTAAATCTTTTAACTTTGAGAGGTGAAAAATGTCAAATATTCCTGAGGAAATTCTGCAAGCGGTTAAAGAAAAGGCTGAAGACGGTAAAATTTCTTGCCCCAAAGCCCGAAAAATTGCAGAAGATTTTAATGTCTCAGTTAAGTTGGTTGGAGATGCTTGTAATCAATTGAGAATTAAAATATTCGCATGCGAGTTGGGTTGCTTTTAAAAGCAAAGCTAAGGTTGAGGTTAAGGTAAAGGGGTAAAGTTAAAAATAGAAAATCAGTGATAAAGCGTTGGAAGTTAAAAGATTAAAGAGCTGAAAAGTTGGGGGTAGAAGCTGAAAAAAAATATTTGGTTTTTTGGTTTTTTAATCATTTTTGTGTTAGTTTTAGCAGGTTGTAATTTTCAAAAGAAAGGAAGTAAAAATCCAGAAACATTAATTTTAGCTACAACGACAAGCACTCAGGACACCGGACTTTTAGATGTTCTTATTCCAAAATTTGAAAAAAAATACCATGTTAAGGTAAAAGTAATTGCTGTTGGGACGGGAGAAGCTTTAAAGATGGGGATGCGCGGTGACGCCGATGTCCTTTTAGTTCATTCCAGGGAAGATGAGGAGAAATTTATGGCTAATAGCTATGGCGAAGTTCGTAAGGATGTTATGCACAACTTTTTTATTATTGTAGGGCCTCCAACTGACCCAGCTCAAATTAAGAAAGCAAAAACTGCAAAGGAGGCATTTAGAAGGATAGCTCGGGAAAAAGCTCTTTTTGCTTCTCGAGCTGATAATTCAGGTACTCATAGGAAAGAAATGAAAATTTGGGAGGAGGCAAGAATCAAGCCTAGTGGTTTATGGTATATTCAAACTGGGCAAGGAATGGCTGAGACCCTTAAAATTGCTAGCGAAAAAGGGGCATATACTTTAACTGATAAAGGAACTTATTTAGCAACTAGGGCGGGGACTGGCCTCAAGATTTTACTAGGTGAGAGCGAGGACCTAAAAAATGCCTATAGTGTTATTGTGGTGAACGCCCGAAAATTTCCCAAAGTGCACCGTAAACTAGCTCAAGATTTTGTCAATTTTATTACTGGCATTGAAGGTCAGGCTATTATTAAAGATTTTGGTAAAGATAAATTTAGCGAACCCCTTTTTATTCAAGATGCAATTAAATAGTGAACGGAGAGGAATTGAGCAGGGAGAGAAAGACAAAAAACCGCTTAACTTTCACTACTCAATATAAAGAGGGGGGGATTTGATGGAATTAATTTGGATAGGGTTAAAAAAGGCAGTATTAATGATTTTCTCTCTTAATCCTGAAATTATTGATATTACCCTCCTTTCCCTAAAAGTTTCAGGAACAGCCACTTTTCTTTCCCTTTTTATTGGAATCCCCTTAGGAGTTTTTTTAGCTTTAGTTCCTTTCCGAGGGCGCCAAATCGCTATTGCTTTGGTTAACACGGGAATGGGCTTGCCACCGGTTGTGGTTGGTCTTTTAGTTTCTCTCTTTCTTTGGCGAAGTGGGCCTTTGGGCTTTCTGGAACTCCTTTATACGCCAACGGCTATGGTAATTGCTCAAGTTATCATTGCTTTTCCTATTGTGGCTGGTCTTTCCATGGCTGCTTTTCAGCACATTGACCCCAAACTGAGGTGGCAAATTATTTCCTTAGGTGCTACTCCTTTTCAAATGGTGGTAAAACTAGCTCTTGAAGCGAGATTACCTTTACTAGCAGCTATTATGGCTGGCTTTGGTGGGGTTATTTCAGAGATAGGAGCGGTAATGATGGTTGGGGGGAATATCAAAGGGCAGACAAGAGTTTTAACCACAGCTATTGTGATGGAAACTCGAATGGGACATTTTGAAATTGCCATTGCCTTGAGTTTAATTCTTCTCACTTTAACCTTTTTGGTTAATTTGGTTTTATCTTATATTCAACAAAGGGGTAAGGTTGAATGGGCAAAACCATTTTGGCGGTAAAAGACCTTAAATATCAACTTGGAGAAAGATTTGTTCTTAATATTCCTAATTGGGAAGTTGCTCAAGGTGAAATTTATGTTATTTTAGGTCCCAATGGTTCTGGGAAAAGCACCTTTCTTCGCTTGTTAAATTTCCTTGAATTTCCAACTCAAGGGAAAATTTTCTTTCAAGGTAATTTAGTTGAAGGAAAAGCTCAAAGATTTTCACTTCGTCGTCAAATGTCCTTAGTTTTTCAAGAATCTCTCCTTTTTAACTCAACTGTTTTTGATAATGTTGCATATGGCTTAAAGATTAGAGGAGTTAAACCTGGTGAGGTTAAGCAGAGGGTTAATAAAGCCCTTGCTTGGCTTAAAATTGAGCATTTAGCTGATGTTCCTGCTTACCTTCTTTCAGGTGGGGAAGCTCAGAGGGTAAATTTGGCACGATCTTTAGTTCTCAAACCTTTAATTTTCTTACTCGATGAGCCTTTGGCTAACCTAGATGCACCAAGTCGAGAAAAATTTCTTCTGGAATCAAAAAGACTTTTCAGACAGCTAAATTTAACAGTTGTCTATGTTACCCATGAACGAGAGGAGGCTCTTTTTCTGGCTGACCACTTAGGCATTTTAATTAATGGGTATTTAGTTCAGGAAGGAAAACCAGAGGAAGTCTTTAATTTCCCGGCTTCAGAGGAAGTAGCGCGCTTTGTTGGTGTTGAGACAGTCCTAGAAGGAAAAGTTATTGGGGAAGATAATGGGTTAGTTAAGGTAGCTGTTGGTAAGGGGGAAATTGAGGTGGCTGCTCAATGCCAAGCTAGGAAGGTAATCCTTTGTTTAAGACCGGAAGAAGTTGTTTTGAGCGCTCAACCAAATAAATCCAGCCCTCGCAATCAGGTAAAAGCCTTAATTAAAAAGATAATTCCCTTTGGTTACTTTCATAAGGTTTTTTTAGATGCGGGTTTTCCTTTAGCTGCTTTTGTTACCAAGCCAGCTTTGGAAGAGCTAAATTTAGCTGAAGGAAAGGAAATCTGGGCTTCTTTTAAAGCCACGGCAGTTCATTTGATTGAACGTGAATGAGGAAAGGGGGAGAAAATGATTGATTTTGAGGAAGCAAGAGAGATAGTCATTAAGAATGTCAATGAGCTTGACAGGATAGAAGTAAGGTTAGTTGAAGCTTTAAATTATGTTTTAGCAGAGGATATTTATTCTTCTTTAAATTTGCCCCCCTTTGATAATTCCGCTATGGACGGCTTTGCTTGTCGTTTTGAAGATACTAAAGGAGCAAGTGAGTCAAATCCTATTAAACTCAAGATTATCGATAGCGAGCCTGCTGGTAAGGTTAGCCAAAGAAAGGTTTCTTCAGGAACTGCTCTTAAGATAATGACTGGAGCACCTCTTCCTGAGGGAGCTAATAGTGTTGTTCCTGTTGAATTTACTCAAGAAGAAGGGGACGAAGTTAAAGTTTTCAAGGAGCTTAAAGAAGGTGAAAACATCAGATTGGCTGGTGAAGATGTTAAGAGCGGGGAGCTTGTTTTAAGGAAAGGGACAAAAATTCGCCCCATTGAAATAGGGTTATTAGCTGCTTTAGGCCAGAGCAAAGTGCAGGTATTTAGAAAGCCAGTTGTTGCTATTATTACTACTGGAGACGAGCTGGTTGGTTTAGAAGAGGCCCTTACCCCAGGTAAAATCAGGAACAGCAACAGTTATCTTCTTTGGTCACTTATTCTTGAAGTAGGTGCTAAGCCCTTAGATTTGGGAGTAGTCCCGGACGAAATTGGAAAAATTAAAGAAAAAGTTAGGAAAGCTCTTCAGGAAGCAGACATAGTTTTAACTACTGGAGGGGTATCAGTTGGCGAGTATGACCTTGTTAAAGAGGCAATTGAGGAAATTGGAGCTGAGATGAAGTTCTGGAAAGTAGCTCAAAAGCCAGCTAAACCTTTGGCTTTCTTTACTTATCAAGAGAAATTTTTATTTGGTTTACCAGGGAACCCAGGCGCTGTTTTCATCGCATTTGAAGAGTATGTCAGGCCTTCTATCTTAAAAATGATGGGGAGAAAAGATATCTTTCGTCCAGAGATTGAAGTGGTTTTAAATGAGGATATCAAAAAAAAGCCTGGTAGGTTAAATTTTGCTCGCGTTTTTGTTCAAAAAAAGGGGGAAACTTTTTATGCTTCATTAAGCGGACATCAAGGTTCTGGGGTTTTAAAATCATTTTCTCAAGCGAATGGGATTGCCTTGATTCCTAAAGATAAATCACTTGTTAAAAAGGGCGAAGTGGTTAAGGTCCAATTACTTTCTCAGGAACTATTCAGCTTAAAAGAGAATTAACTTTTAACTAAAGACTTTAGCTAAAGGAGGATCAGTTGGTGGAATTGCGTGATTCTTATAAACGAAAAATTAATTATTTACGTTTTGCTATAACTGACCGCTGTAATTTAAGATGTATTTACTGTATCCCTTATCACGGAATAGAATGGAAAAGGCATGAAGAAATATTAAGTTATGAGGAGATTGAACGGTTAGCTAAAATTGCTTTAGGGATGGGCATTTCTCGAATTCGTTTGACTGGAGGCGAACCTTTATTGCGGAGAGATTTACCTTCCCTTATTGCTTCTTTAAATTCTCTCCCTGGGATTGAAGACCTTTCTTTAACTACTAATGGCATTCTTTTGAAAGATTACATAGATGAACTTTGGGAAGCAGGCTTAAGACGAATAAATATCAGCCTTGATTCTTTAAATCCTGAGGTTTATAAAAGAATAACTAGGGGAGGGAGCTTGAGTCAGGCATGGAAAGGGGTAATGGCAGCAATTGAGAAAGGATTTAACCCAGTTAAGGTTAATGTGGTTTTATTAAAAGGGTCTAAGGAAAATTTAGAGTCATTTACGAAACTTACTTTAAAGCTACCGATTCATATTCGTTTTATTGAATTAATGGATTTTTTGCCCAATCGTGATAACCTTTTCCTTTCTGGTCAAGAAGCAAAGGAGCTTATTTTACGGGGAAGTAGCTTAGAAGATGTTGATTCACCTAAGGGTTCGGGCCCTGCTCACTATTTTAAGCTTAAAGGAGCTCAAGGGACAATTGGATTTATTTTCCCCTATACTGAACACTTTTGTGCTTCTTGCAATCGTTTAAGGATTACAGCTGATGGTCATTTAAGACTGTGCCTTTTTTCCGATGATGAGATTGATTTGAAGACACCAATGAGAAGAGGAGCAACTGACGAGGAGATAGAGAAAATTATTCGAGAAGCCATAGCCGGGAAACCTAAAAATCGTTGGAAGGCTCATCGAGGGAAGAAAGGAAAGAAAATGAGTGAGATAGGAGGATAGTTAAACAGCAGGTAAAATAGAGGGGAAGTTAAGGAGAAAATAGTAAGCAGGGAGCTGACTATTATAAGTATAGAAGGAGGTAAAATGAAAAAATTAACCCATTTGGATGAGAAAGGTAAAGCAAAAATGGTTGATGTCAGTCAGAAGGATGTTACCTTGCGAGAAGCAATTGCTCAAGGGGAAATCTCGATGGCTCCTGAAACATTAAACCTTATTAAAGAAGGTAAGGTGCCCAAAGGTGATGTCTTAAGTGTTGCTAAGATTGCAGGAATTATGGCTGCTAAGCGCACCCCTGAGCTAATTCCCCTTTGCCATCCTCTAAAGATAACTCATATTGATGTTGAACTAAAACTTAAAGAAGAAACTTCAGCAATTTCAATCAAAAGTGTGGTTAGGGCAAGGGACAGAACAGGAGTGGAAATGGAAGCTTTAACTGCGATCGTAGCTTCTGCTCTTGCTATTTATGATATGTGTAAAGGAGTCGATAAAAAAATGGTCATTAGGGATGTTCGTTTGGTTAAAAAAAGTGGTGGAAAAAGTGGTGACTTTACTTGGAAAAACTAGGATTAAGAGTTGAAAGAGGTAAGGAAAAGCAAAAATTTGAAATACAAAACAAGCACAAAGGATGAAACATAAAATTCCAAAATGTTTGGGTTATTCAAAATTAGATTTGGTTAGAATTTACTTTTGAGTTAAGTTATTTCTTAGAAAATAAGGGGAGTTATGGAAATGCTGAAAGGTAAGGGGCGAGTTGTTTCAGTAAATGTCAGTAAGAAAAAGAGCGTTCGGAAAAAGCCAGTTGGAGAAGGGTGTCTCCGAGTGAATTATGGCTTTGAAGATGATGCTCATGCTGGTGACTGGCATCGGCAAGTTAGCCTTTTAGCTCTTGAGAGCATTAAAAAGATGCAAAAGATGGGTTTAAAGGTAGGACCAGGGGATTTTGCTGAGAACATAACTACTGAAGGGGTTAACCTTATTTCTCTACCTGTTGGAACAAGAATGAGAATTGGCAGGGATGCTTTGTTGGAAGTTTCTCAGATTGGTAAAATTTGTCACACTAAGTGTGCCATTTATTACCAGGCGGGAGATTGCGTGATGCCCAAAGAAGGCATTTTTGCGAAGGTAGTAAAGGGTGGGGAAATTAAAGTTGGGGACCCCATAACAATAGTAGATTTAGAGCAGGATTAAGGACAAAAGGGCTAGAAAGCTCAAAATAGCTCTTGGCTGAAAACAAAGAACAGGAGCAGTGATCAGGATGTATGGAGGAGTGATGAAGGTAGCTATTTTAACTATTTCTGATAAAGGGTATGAGGGAAAAAGAAAAGATGAGAGTGGAAAGATTGCGTTGAAAATGATGAAAGAAGCTGGAGCTGAAATTATTGATTATGAAATTCTCCCAGACGAAGAAGAGATGATTAAGATGAAGCTTATTAATCTTTGCGATAGAGAAAAGGTCGATTTAATTTTAACTTCGGGGGGGACAGGGTTTTCCCCCCGTGATGTTACTCCTGAGGCTACCCTTAAAGTTATTGAGAGGCAAGCACCAGGTTTAGCTGAAGCAATGAGAGCATCTAGCTTGAAGTTTACTCCCCATGCCATGCTTTCTCGAGCTGTCTCTGGAATTAGAGGAAAAACTTTAATTATCAACTTACCGGGTAGCCCTAAAGGGGTGAGAGAATGTTTAGAAGTGGTTTTGCCGGTTCTTTTTCATGCTATTGAAATACTTACTGGAAGAGGGGGCGAATGTGCAACAAGATAAAAGAAGTACTAATTTACACTGGAAAAAAGAGCATTTTCTTTTATTAGCTCTTACCTTTCTGTTAATGTTACTTCTTTACTTTTCTCCAGCTGAAGAAACTTTAGGTTCAAATGTAAAACTCATATACTTTCATGCTAGTATTGCTCAAAGTGGCATTATTTTTTTTATTTTAGCTGGTATTTTGGCTCTTTTTTCTTTAAAGAAAATGTCTTTTTTCTCTTGGTCAAAAGCTTTTGAGTTGATGGCTTTTACTCTCTGGATAGTCCAATCTCTTTTGGGGGCTTTGATTATGAAACTGGTCTGGGGTGGTTTTTTGTGGAGCGAGCCAAAGGTTAAAACAAGCTTGATTATTTTATTTGGTGTTTTGGTTCTCGCAATTTTCTCAGAATTTTTCCGTGAACCTAAATTTCTTTCAATTGCTTATGTTGTTATGTCAATAACTGTGTTAGTCGCCCTTGCTACCACCAAAGACGTTTTTCATCCTAAAAATGCTATTGGTTCTTCTCCTTCCTTAGAATTAAAAGTTTTCTTTGGCGCCATTTTTTTGACCATTTTTTCCATTAGCTTTATTCTCTCGACTTTTTGGCGTAAACAGCTAAACAGCTAAACAGCTAAACAGCTTGCCTGCTAGTTAATCTATAAATCTTTCTTCTTATTTACAAGAATTTTATTGGAATTTTGGACTTACCTGTTATGCTCGGAAATTATTTCTTAAGTGTTTGTGCTATAATGAATGGCAAAAAGGTTGATTTTAGTGGAAAGATTAGAATTTATTCTTTTTTGGTTAGCTCTTGTTTTAGCAGGGGTTAGTTCAATAATTTACATTAGAAATTTTTTTGTTCGAAGGGAAGAGAATATCTTTATTCGTCTGGGTAGTATTGCTGCTTCCATTAGCTTTTTTTTCCTTTTGCTTCTTTTAGGAATTCATTGGTTTCGAGTTGGTCTCCATCCTTTTTCTGGTCCCTTTACTGCCCGTACCTTCTTTGCTTTTTCAGTGATAGGAATTTTTCTCTTAATTGAACTTCTTTACTCATTTAAAGCGGTAAAAACAAGATTTCTAGGCATGTTTGTTATGCCAGTTGCAGTTGCTCTGATGTTGTTTGCCTGGAAATCATATCAAGTTTCGGCTGAAATTCCTCCTAAGCTTAAAAGTTTTCGAGTTTTTATTCATGTTTCTTCAGCTTTAATTGCTTATGGTGCTTTCACTATCGCTACCTTTCTAGCTATTATGTATCTTCTCCAGGAGCATCAATTAAGGAGTAAGAATCCAAGTCAAATTTGGCGTAAATTTCCTTCTCTTGAATCTTCCGATGAGCTTTGTTTTAAAGCAGTAGCAGTTGGCTTTGTTTTTTCAGTCATTTTACTTTTAACTGGAATGCTAACCGCTCAAATGGAATGGGGTAAGATGTGGGATTGGCGCGAGCCTCGGATGGTTTTAACCTTGATAATGGTGATAATCTATGGGGTTTACCTTTTTACCTGGGAAGTTATGGGCTGGCGTGGGAAGAAAGGAAGTTTTTTAGCCATTATCGGATATTTATCAGCTATTTTTACTTACTTCGTTCCTTACATCTTGAAGAGCATGCATGTTTGGGGACGGGGATTTTAGAGAAAAATGAGTTTTTTCCCGATAGATATTTCGTTAAAGAACAAGAAGTGTATAATTATTGGTGGAGGAAGAATCGCTGAGAGAAAAGCCTCCTCTTTGCTTAGCTGCGGGGCAAAAGTCAAATTGGTAAGTCCCAAACTGACCAGTTATCTTCACCAACTTTTTTTAGAAGGCAAGATTGAGTGGTCAAGGAAAGAGTTTGAAGAGGAGGATATTGTGGATTGCTTCCTTGTAATTGGGGCTACCGATAATTTCGAAGTTAATCAAAGGGTCAGCAAGGTTGCTCTCAAAAAAAATTTGCTTACTAATATTGTTAATGCTCCTAAATTAGGAAATTTCATTTTCCCCTCAATTATCAAGCAAGGAGATTTAATTATTAGCATTTCAACCTCGGGTAAATATCCTCTTCTTTCTAAGAAAATTAAAGAGGACTTGAAGGAAAAGTTAGTCAGCGATTATTCCAAGTTTCTTAAATTACTTAAAGAAGTAGAATTAAAAATTAAAGAAAGGTCTTTTTCCCCAAGTGAGCGTAGGAAAATATTAAGGAAAATAATTGAATCAGATGCTTTTACCTATCTCAAAGAAGGGAAGGAAAATCAAGCTCGAAAGAGGGTAGAGGAGTGCATCTCTTAATTTTAGGTTTAAGCCATAAAACAGCACCAGTTGAGATTAGAGAAGGTTTGGCTTTTCCTGAGAATCAACTTAAGGAATATTTACAACTCCTTATTCAAGAACCTCATTTAGCTGAGGTGGTTATCATTTCAACTTGTAACCGAACGGAAATTTGTGTAGTGAGTAGTGATATAGAAGAAGGCAAAAAAGAATTAATAAAATTTCTCACTCGCTCTCGAGGCATCCCAAAGGAAAAGTTTCTTGATTATCTTTACTTCTATACCGAAAGGGCTGCAATCCAGCATCTTTTTAGAGTTGCTTCTAGTCTTGATTCAATGATGGTCGGTGAACCTCAAATTTTAGGCCAGGTCAAAGAGGCTTATAACCATGCTTATCAGGCTGGAGTAACCAGTTTAGTTTTAAATCGTCTCTTTCGATATGCTTTTGAGGTCGGTAAAAAAGTTAGGACTGAAACGGAGATTGGTGAGAGTGCCGTTTCCATTAGTTATGCTGCTGTTCAGCTGGCTAAAACCGTTTTTGAGGATTTATCAGATCGAGTTGTTATGGTTATTGGGGCTGGGGAAATGAGCGAACTTACAGTTCGCCATCTTGTTTCGAACGGAGTTAAATCAATTTTTGTTACTAACCGGACCTACCAAAGGGCAGTCGAGTTAGCTGAGAAATTTAACGGTCAGGCTGTTAAATTTGAAGAAAGAGTCAATAATTTAGTTAATGCCGATATAATTATAAGCTCAACAGGTGCCCCCTTCCCCATAATTAAAAAAGAAGATGTTATTAAAGTGATGAAGATGAGGAAAAATAAGCCTCTTTTCTTTATCGATATAGCTGTTCCAAGGGATATTGAACCTGAGGTCGGTAAGCTTTACAATGTTTTTCTTTATGACATCGATGATTTGGAGTCGGTAGTTAAGGCAAATATTGATGAAAGGTCTCGTGAAGCTGAAAAAGCAGAAAAGATTGTGGAAAATAAAGTTGAAGATTTCGCTACTTGGCTAACTACTCTTGAGGTTGTCCCTACCATCAAAGAGTTAATTGAAAAAGCAGAAGAAATCAAAGCTACTCAACTCGAAAAGTATCTCAAAAAATTGGGAAATATTGGGGAAAAAGAAAAAAATCTGATTAATGCTTTGGCTAGTGGGATAGTTAATAAATTCCTTCATGAGCCAATTATTAAGCTCAAAGAGGTAGCTTGCCAAAAAGATGGTTATCTTTATGTTGAATCCCTTCGCCACCTTTTTGATTTAAAACACAAGGAATTAAAAGAGGGGAAAAAAGGTTGAGAAGGGAATTAGTTATTGGTAGTCGTGGAAGTGTTTTAGCTCTTTGGCAAGCTAATCTCATAGCCAAACTACTAAAAGAAATTTTTCCTTCTTTAACCGTTAACATTAAAAAAATTAAAACGACGGGGGACAAAATATTAGACTCCCCTTTAGCTAGAATTGGAGGCAAGGGCCTTTTTGTTAAAGAAATTGAGGTTGCACTGGAGAAAAGGGAAATAGATTTAGCTGTTCATTCAATGAAAGATGTTCCGACTGAAATTCCTAAAGGCTTAACAATTGCATCTGTTATTAAAAGGGAAGACGCGAGGGATGTTGTAATTTCAGCTAATAGTGTTCATCTTAAAGATTTGCCTCAAGGGGCAGTAATTGGAACAAGTAGTCTCAGGCGAAAAGCGCAACTTTTAAATTTCCGACCTGATTTTAAAATTGTGGATGTTAGAGGGAATCTTGATACTCGCTTGAAAAAGATGGCAGAGGGTCAATTTGAAGCAATGGTCTTAGCGGCAGCTGGGCTTAAAAGAATGGGCTGGCTGGATCGGGCAACTGAGATTTTGCCACTTGAGATAATGCTTCCAGCAGTTGGTCAAGGGACAATTGCAGTTGAGACAAGAGATGACGATAAAGAAATTTTGGAATTAGTTTCCCAAATTGATGATAAGGAAACGCGATTGGCTGTTTTCGCTGAAAGGTCATTGATGAAAAGATTGGAAGGTGGATGCCAAGTTCCCATTGGAGCTTTGGGGCAAGTTAGTGATAATTCATTGATTTTAAGAGCTATGGTTGCTTCCTTAAATGGTGAAAAACTAATCAGAGGAGAGATAAGAGGAGAGTCGGAAAAGGCAGAAGAATTAGGGATTTCCTTAGCAGAAGATTTGCTTAAAAAGGGAGCCGATAAGATTTTAAAAGAAGTACGGGAAAAATTTTCAACTGGAGGTTAAGTTGTCAGGAAAAGTTTATCTGATTGGCGCAGGTCCAGGTGACGCTGGGCTAATAACAGTAAAAGGTCTTAATTGTCTCAAGCAAGCTGATGTAGTAATTTATGACCGTTTAGTCAACCCAAGACTTTTGTCTTATGTTAAAGAGGGAGTAGAGCTTATTTATGTTGGAAAGGCACCCGGGGCTCACCACATTGACCAGGAAAGAATTAACCGACTTTTAGTTGAGAAGAGTCTTGAAGGGAAAATGGTTGTTCGACTAAAGGGAGGAGACCCCTTTGTTTTTGGCCGGGGGGGAGAAGAAGCCTTAGAACTAGTCAAGGTAGGTATTCCTTTTGAGGTTATTCCTGGTGTTACTTCAGCCTATGCTGTTCCTGCTTATGCTGGGATTCCTGTTACTCAGCGAGGTTACACTTCAACTTTAACTGTTCTTACCGGGCACGGAACTACTAATACGCTCGATGCTGAAATAGACTGGAAAAAGATAGCTTCAATAGGGACTTTAGTTTTTTTAATGGGATTAAATAATCTTTCTTTTATTACTAAACGGCTGATGGAAAATGGTTCTTCGCCAGATACACCTATAGCGATAATTCGTTGGGGAACGAGAGGAAGTCAAGAAACTTTAGTCGGGACTTTGAAGGATATTATCCCAAAGGTAAAGGAGAAAAAGTTTAAACCACCAGCTGTAATTGTTGTCGGAGAAGTGGTTTCTTTAAGAGATAAACTTAATTGGTTTGAGAATAAACCGCTCTTTAACAAAATTATTGTCACTACCCGCCCTCAGGCTCAAACTTTTAATTTAACCGAAAGGCTTGAAGAATTGGGAGCTGAAGTAGTCGAGTTTCCAGTAATTAAGGTTATCCCGCCTGAGAGCTTTGCTCAAGTTGATAAATCAATTGAGAATTTGTCAAGTTACAACTGGCTCATTTTTACCAGTGTTAATGGTGTCCAATACTTTTTCCAAAGAATGCGTGATTTAAAACGGGATTTGAGGGAGCTAAAAGGGATAAAGCTAGCCGCTATTGGTCCTGCTACTGCCAAGGCTTTAGAAAATTTAGGCTTTTCAATCGATTATCTTCCGGAGGAATATAAGGCTGAGGCATTGGCTGAAGGATTTAAAAGAGAAGATATTAGAGGCAAAAGGATTCTTCTTCCTCGAGCTAAAGAAGCAAGGGAGGTTTTGCCTGAGGAACTTAAAGAAATGGGAGCTCAAATTGATGTGGTTTCTGTTTATCAAACGGTAGCAGACGAAGGAAAAGTCGAAATGGCAGTTAAAAGATTGAAAGGGAAAAAGGTTGACTTTATCACTTTTACTAGCTCCTCAACGGTTAAGAATTTTGTAAAGTTGGTGAAAGAACGAGCTAACTTGAGGAAGGTATTTAAAGGAGCAAAAATTGCTTGTATTGGGCCTATTACTGCTAAGACTGCTAAAGACCTTGGATTTAAAGTTGAAATAGTGGCGAAAGAATATACCGTTGATGGTTTAGTTAAAGCAATTTTAGATAGTGAGCAGTAAGAAGCGAGCAGCAAATTGCTAGTAACGAATTAATTAGCTTTAGTTGTAAGGCGACCTGCTAGTTCTTCCTTATGGTATGATTTTACTAACAACTATCAACTGTTTTGTGGGGCATTAGCTCAGTTGGGAGAGCGCTTCCTTCGCACGGAAGAGGTCAGCGGTTCGAATCCGCTATGCTCCACCAGATTGAACTAGCCGCCTTGCTCGGGGCTTCGCCCCTCGCTTCGGCAGGTATTTCGGCAAGATAATTCCACGGATTTTTGAAATTAATTTTTTTCTGCTTATGTTTAATTATTGGCAAAATAATTTTGCGCTTTGTTTATACTTTAATTATAATTATAGTTAATTATAGTTGGTGTGGCTTCCTGAAGAAAATTTAAAAATTTTGAAAAATTTAATAAATGAAATTTTTTGTTAAAGTAAAACCATCAGCAAAGCAAGAAAAAATTGAAAAAATCGATAAAAACACTTTTGCCGTATCAATAAAAGAGTCTCCTGATCGGGGCCGGGCCAATGAAGCTTTAATTAAAGCGCTGGCAAAATATTTTGGTGTTTCAAAATCAAATGTAAAATCCATTTGCCATTTGGGGTCAGTGCCATTTGGGGTCAGGTCTCATTTGGGGTCAGGTCTTGATATTTGGCCATTTGGGCCATTTGGCATTTGGGGTCTGCATTTGGGGTCAGGTCTTGATATTTGGTATCCCTCCTGTTTTATAAGCTTTTATCAATTTGCTAACTGTAGAATAGTGCATCTTAAGATGAGTAGCAATCTCCTGCTGGCTGTAGCCGAAATGCTCGACGGCTTCTACTATCTTTTTATTCCTTAGACGAAAGTTAGACAAGACACCTTCTCCAAATAGTTCACCCAGACTAGGCCGGCCTGCAAATCGCTGAGTGCGTGGGATCTCTTTGTTTTCAAGATAGCCTTTAAGGTATTCGGAAAATTGCTGGGCAAACCCCTCTGAACCTAAAAGAATCTGGCCTTTGACGTTTTCCCAGATCGGTCCGGAACTTTTTCCTTCTTGGACAAACCTCATGTATCGTTTTCTGGCTTTCCTCGTACTTTCCCCAAATTGAGCCAGCACCCAGTCTAGAGTAAGACAAGGATGAGGCTTTTCCAGACCGGCGGTTGAGCGATAACTACTGAAGGGCCACTTATCCGCTTGCTCAGCAAGACGTACTCTTACCGGATTCAAAACGATGTAGCGGGCAACTTCTAAAAGGTGGCTCTCTTTCTCAACCAGATGAGCTTTATACCGGCCTTGAAAGAGGTGACCGATCCGCCTGTGACGACGATTGAAGCTTTGAGTGTAGACTCCGTTTAGTTGCCGCATGCCGCGAGAAAGATTGCCTTCAGAGGTTTCAATCAGCAGATGATAATGGTTGGGCATCAGACAGTAAGCATGACAAAGAAAGTGATATCTCTGATTGACTTGATACAAAAGATTGAGAAAGAGTATGTAATCTTCTTTATCTAAAAAGATTCTTTGCCGTGCGTTACCACGAGAGGTAAGATGATAAAGCGCGCCGGGATATTCTATTCTTAATGGTCTGGCCATGAGTATCTTTTAGCACAGAAGTCAAAAGGAGTCAAGATTCAAGACCTTGTTGTTCCGTATTTAAAATGACCGCTTTTTTAGAATTTGAAATGACCTCTTTTTATTTAGAAATCATCCAATCTTTGAAGTCTTTAATTTTATGCTTGGCAAGATTCAAGACCTGACCCCACTTGCTGACCCCACTTGGTTTATGCTTGGCAAGATTCAAGACCTGACCCCACTTGGCTGACCCCACTTGGCCCTTGCCCCATTTGGGACCCCACTTGGCGGCGGCAATCGTATCGCGAGAGACATAAGCTTGAGATAAGCCCATCAGCACAAAGACAAAAAGGAGCAGGGGGAAAAGAGAAGAAAACGTCTTGACCGAGGCTTTCAATGCGAGACGCGTTTTCTGCTGGTCCTTAAAAAAGGAGGCGGCTAAAAGAATGATTGCCAGTAAGAGATAGATGACGACAGTCAGATCCATTAAGCCTCCTTTAAGCCAGCCAGAGAAAATAAAGGCCGATTCCCAAAAAGATAAAGCCGCTTGCTTTGTGCAGGTAGGCCGGGCCTTTTTTAAAGCTGAGCAGCTTGCTCGCCAAAGCGGCGAGCGTTCCCGCCAACAAGATGAGGATTCCATGACCTAGAGAATAAATAAAGAGCATAAAAGCGCCCCAAAGCGCTTTGCCATGAGCGGCGCTGAGGGCTAGGACGACCGCCAGAAAAGGAGTTGAACAAGGCGAAGACGCCACTCCGTAGATGGCTCCCAGCACAAACGCGCCCGGCAGTCCTTTTACTTCCGGCCGTTTGATCGAGTGGCCAAAAGAAAAGTCGAACTTCAGCACGCCAAGCAGCTTCAAGCCCATAACTAGTGAGACCGCTGCCGCCAGGTAATACCAAAAAGGGGAAAAGCGGAAAGCGGCGCCCGCGCTGCCGGCCAGCAACCCGAGAGAAGAATAAATGACGGCCATTCCTAAAACGAAGGAAAGAGAAAGGGAAAATCCTCGTCTGGGAGTGATCTCTTCACCGCCGGAGATCAGGGCAATAATTGCCGGGACTAACGGAAGGATGCAAGGAGAAAAAGCGCTGGCGAAGCCAGCGCCCAAGGAGACAAACGGTAGCCAAAAAGCAGCCACGTTTTCACCTGATAATAAACCTGATAAAAAGTTGGACAAAGCGGTCATAATCTGTTATCGATCAGCTTGTTTAAAAGTGCCTTTAAATTTTCTTCCGGCATGACGCCGACTTCGCCTCCCTTGATGTCTCCGTCTCTGCCGATGAAGATGGAGGTCGGAATGGTCTGGATGCCGAACTGATTGATAAGTTCTTGCTCCGAGGAGTCATTGACGTTCACGTCGACAAAGACGATTTTTTTCGCAAAGGACGGGATTACTTTTTCGGCTATCTTCTCCATTTCCTGGCAAGGGATGCAAGTGCTGGAATGGAAGAGAATGTAGGCGGGCTTGCCTTCGTGCTTGGCCTTAGCCAGCAGCGCTTTGCCGCTTGAGGCAGCGCTGGTTTGTTTTGATGCTTTGGACCCACTTTTAACTGCGGATTTGTAGGCAAAAACCCCGCCGACCAGCAAGAGGACGAAAATAAAAACGATGATAGAGGTTGTGCTTTTAGAGGCTATGTTTTTAGGGGTTATTTTTTGTTTGTTCTTCGGTTTTTTCTTCACCGACTAAAGCTCCTCTTCTCCAAAAGCTACCCCAGCAGCCGCCGCTTCTGGAAGTTCAATCATCTCAGCTTTGAAATAAATTTTTCTAAAATAAAGCGCCAGGTTGACCAGGCTGATCATCACCGGCACTTCGATCAGTGGGCCGATGACGGCAGCAAAAGCTTGGCCGGAACTGAGACCAAAAACACCGACCGCTACGGCAATGGCCAGTTCAAAATTATTGCTAGCGGCGGTAAACGCGAGCGTCGTCGTTTGACCGTAAGTCGCTCCGATGGCTTTGCTCATAAAAAAGGAGATGATGAACATAACGACAAAATAAATCAACAGGGGGACGGCGATCTTTACCACGTCCAGCGGCAGCTTAACGATATACTCTCCCTTGAGAGAAAACATCACGACGATGGTAAAGAGCAAAGCAATGAGAGTGATCGGACTGATCTTGGGGATGAAACGGCTTTCGTACCAGTCGCGCCCTTTTACTCCAACCAGCGAAAACCGGGTGATGATGCCAGCAATAAAAGGTATGCCCAGGTAGATAAAGACGCTTTTGGCGATCTCGCCGATAGTGATATCAACTTCCATGCCGGTCAAACCGAGCAGGCGCGGCAAAAAAGTAATGAACACAAAGGCGTAGACCGAATAAAAGAAGACCTGAAAAAGGGAGTTAAAGGCGACTAGTCCGGCCGCGTATTCGCGGTCGCCGTCGGCCAGGTCGTTCCAGACGATGACCATGGCGATGCAGCGGGCCAAACCGATCAAGATCAACCCGACCATATATTCCGGATAGTTATGCAAAAACAAGACTGCCAGCCCAAACATCAGTATCGGCCCGACAACCCAGTTTTGAAAAAGGGAAAGAGCGACTACTTTGATGTTTCTAAATACTCTTCCCAGTTCCTCGTAGCGGACCTTAGCCAGCGGCGGATACATCATCAGAATCAAACCGATGGCGATGGGAATAGAGGTTGTTCCCACTTGAAAGCGGTTGATAAATTCGAGCGAAGAAGGCACAAAATAGCCGAGACTGACGCCGAGAGCCATAGCGGAAAATATCCACAGCGTTAAAAAATGGTCAAGCAAAGACAGTTTTTTCTTTGAATCACTCCCCATCGAATTGCCTCCTATTCTCGCTTCAGACCTAGAGCCGCGTAAACCGCTTGACGGATAAGCTCTTCCGGTATCGCTTCGTACACTTCGCCTTCGTACTCGATGGTCCGGCAGCAGACCTCGTCGCCGATGAGCTCACAACATGAAGAACAAATATTTTCTGATGGCCGGGCTTCAGGCAACCAGTCCTCAAGCGGTCGGTTATTTATCAAAATCATATTTGACTGGCTGATTTCTTCAGCCGGGAGCTTTCTTTCGGAAAAGACTACCTCTATGTTCTGTGAAGCAAGTTCTTTCTCCAGCTCTTCAACGACTTCGTAAAGAGTCTTGCCTGTTTCAGAGCAACGCAAACAAGTTTTGCCGGCGGTTTCCAGATGTTTCCATTCAATCTTTAGATTTCTCATTCAATTGCCTCCCTGGTAACTAACTTCGCACCATTTATTTTTTAAAAATAATACTTTTTAATATTCTTAAGCTTCTTAATCCGTTCAGGCTTTCTGGTCGGCTTTGAGTTTTTTCAGTGCTTGGCATTTTAGGGATTGTCCAAAGCCTATTACAATTTCTTCTTTCATTTATCTTTCTATTTCTTTTTTGAGAAGTTCCTTAACCTCTTCAACGGTGGGAACTTTTCCCGAAAGAACCACTTTTTCATTGACCACCAGAGCAGGAGTAAACATAATCGGATAGGCCATAATCGCATTCATCTCCTTAACCTTGGTAATTGTTGCTTCTACTCCCAGTTCTTGAAGGGCCTTTCGAGTAGCTTCCTCAAGAGCCTTGCACCTCGGGCAACCGGGTCCCAGTACTTTGATTTCCACTCTTTCACCTCCTTCGCAATTTTCAGCTTACAAAATTTCCAAAAGCAAAACCAACAAAGGTAGAGAAAAAAACTACCAAGGAGACATAAGTAAGCATTTTTTTAGTACCGATAATTCTCTGGATAGCCAGCATCGAGGGCAAAGAAAGAGCCGGTCCGGCTAGCAGTAGAGCCAGAACTGGACCTTTCCCCATTCCCAGTGCCATCAAGCTCTTAACAATAGGCACTTCAGTCAAAGTGGCAAAATACATCAAGGCACCGGAAAATGAAGCAACAAAGTTGCCCAGCAAAGTATTTCCGCCGACGAAACGGCTGACCCACTCCGGAGGAAGAATAACTTTAACGATACCAGCCGCAAACACCCCGACCAGAAGCACTGGCGTAATAAGCCTGGCTAAATTCCAGGTCTCAGCTAGCCAGTCGCTCACCTCTCTGCGCTCAAACCAGCCCAGAGCCATCGCGACAACTACCGCAATTTCGCTTGTGACCAAAGGCCACTTGACAATATCAACTAATTTTGAAGTCGCGGTAATGAGAATAGCGATTAAGGTGAGCAAAAAAATAAGGCGGTGAAAATCAGTTCCCTTATTTTCTTCGGCCAGGACAAATTCAGTTGAATTTGCTTTTTTTTCTGCCTCCTCCCTCCGAAATAAAAGCGCCATAATCAGTCCGATGATTGCTGCAAATAAAACGGCAAAAAGCGCCCGAGCTAGGCCGAGGTCAAAACCAAGCAGGCGGGCAGTGTAGATAATAGCCAGAACATTGATCGCCGGTCCGGAGTAAAGAAAGGCAATGGCTGGTCCCAACCCGGCTCCCCGCCGATGAATTCCAGCAAATAGGGGTAAGACGGTGCAGGAACAAACCGCTAAAATGGCGCCGGAAATTGAAGCGACACTATAAGAAAGAACTTTGTTAGCTCGCGGACCAAAATACTTTAACACCGATTCTTTGGAGACAAAAGCAGAAATGCCGCCGGCGATGAAAAAAGCGGGGACAAGACAGGTCAGTGTATGACGCAGAACATAATCGACCAGCGCTTGCCAACCGCCAAGTAAGAGCGAATGGAGGGTAATCATCGCGCCTTCACCGCTTCCCGTAGCTCTTTCTGGCTCTCCTTTAGTTCATCCACAAGAATCTCATCGATAAGCCCAATAATTTTTGTGAACTTTTTATTCTTCAATCGGTAAAATACATAAAGTCCTCTTTTTTCCGCTTCAACCACGCCGGCATGGCGAAGAACAGCTAAGTGTTGCGACACAATAGGCTGCTCAAGCTTGAGCAGAGGGAGTACCTGGCATAGGCATTTTTCCCCTGCTGAAAGCAACTTTACCAACTCTATTCGGGTTGGGTGGGCGAGAGCTTTCAATATTTCCGCTTGTTTATTATTAAGCATGTCCGCCTCATATATAGTTTTATTATTATATAATATTATAGCTATATAGATTTGCGTGTCAAGTATCCTTCCGGTTATCCTGACTTCGAGGTAATAGATTCAAGAAGCATGATATTATATCTCGAATGTAAAACTTATAACATCAAAAATATTCATACAATCCAGTGTCCTTTTTATTTTTTCCATCTGAGAATTTTAAAGTCACGAAAGATGCTTTTCATCTAATGTTTAGCTTCTAACTAGAGAAAGAAAATAGAGAAGGACGAGTGGCTTATCTCCTTCTCCATTGAGGAATTTACACCTTAGAAAATTTGACAGTAAGCTTGAAGCACGAATTTAATCAAAGTAATCGGAGATTGTATGGTTCCCAAGTCTGAGCCCAACTCTTTACTTGCGGAAGGGAACATTGAGAAGTAAAAACTCACTTAATTCTTGAGATTCTTTTTGTATGTCACGTCTTCAAAACTCTTGTAAATGTTTTTGTCACGCTAGCATAATAGTACTAAAGTAAAACTTAGTTTTTCTTCTTGAAGCTTTTCTTGAGATTTTTATAGTGGTTTGCAATTTTTTCCCAGGCCTAGGGGGTGACAACTCCATTGTAAAATTGTAAAATCAGACCGTCTTTAAGGTATTATGCTCCCTATGCTATTTAGCAATCTAAGAAGAAATGCGTAACATTTCAAAATGGGAAAAACGTGAAAATCAAGCGCAAGCTTTTAAAAGGAGGATAAGTGCAAGCTCTTATCTTGGCAGCTGGTCGAGGGGAAAGATTGAGACCTTTGACCGACTTTATCCCCAAGCCTCTTTTGCCGATTGATGGAAAACCAGTAATTCTTCACATTCTTGAGACTTTAAAATCGATAGGATTTAGAGAAATCATTGTTACCTTAGGTTATCTCAGCGAAAAAATAGAAGATTTCTTGGAAGAAAATAAACCTTCTTCTTTGAAGATTGATTATGCTTATCAAGAAAGATTGCTTGGGAGTGCCGATGCTATAGTGGCAGCAAGAAAAAAGCTCAAAAATGATTTTTTAGCCATGGCGGCAGACACAGTTTTTAGGGAAAAAGATATTAGAAAAATTATTCAAGTATTTAAGGAAGGAAGTTTTCAAGTAGTGGTTGGCTTGAAGAAGGTAAGGCGGGAAGAAATTAAGGAGAGGAGCACGACCAAAATTGACCAAAACTTTTTTCTTCAAAAAATAATTGAAAAGCCTCAAGAAGGGGAAGAGCTTAGTTTAATCTCAGTGGCTCCTATTTATCTTTTTAAATCTAAAACAATCTGGAAGTATCTGGAAAAATTGAAGCCTTCTTCAAAAGGAATCTATGAGTTAGCAATGGCTCTTCAAAATATAATTGATGAGGGTGGTAAGATAAGAGGAGTTTTAATTAAAAGCTCGAAAGATATAACTAAACCAGTTGACCTCTTAAAGCACAACTTTCCTTATCTCAAAAGTTACCTTAAAGAGCTAAAAACCTAAATAACCAAAGTTATTTCGCAGGGTTCGCTTTTAAGCCATTTAAGCTATAATAGGAAATGTTTTAATTTAAGGGAGGAAGATGAAGAGAAAAATTAATACCCTTAACTTAATTAGGATTATCATAATTGTCCTAATTATCGTTTCTATTCCCCTAGGAAGTGTTCTGGCAAGAATTTATACTGATTGGCTTTGGTTTAACGAGGTTGGTTATCAATCTGTTTTTTTGAAGATTATTTTAACTAAGCTTCTTATAGGGTTTGGGGCTGGGGGTATCTTTTTCATCTTTATTTTTTTAAACCTTTTACTAGCTAAGAGCTTGGCTCCTAAGTGGCGAGTAATAAGCGAAGATGAAATAATTGAAAGTACTAGGGCATTTTTGACTCGATTTAACCTTCTCATTTTCTTGGGTGTATCATTTATTATTGCTTTAATAGCAGGGATTTTTTCTATTGATAAGT
Source organism: Candidatus Geothermocultor quzhuomuensis (assembly GCA_015711795.1). Taxonomy (GTDB): domain Bacteria; phylum Actinomycetota; class Aquicultoria; order Geothermocultorales; family Geothermocultoraceae; genus Geothermocultor; species Geothermocultor quzhuomuensis. Next base: position 39,024 of record JACVJC010000012.1, on the reverse strand, counting down.
GGGATACTGTCCTTAGGTATTTTAATCAAACTTCCTTTAACCTTTCTGACCCCATTTTCCATCGAGATGTTGGTTTTTACATCTTTTCTCTTCCTTTATATCAATCTTTATATTATTTTTTAATGAGCCTCATTGTTATTACTACTATTTTAACTGCAGTTGTTCACTTAATTGATGGTGCCATAAACTTCCGAAGAGGAGGACAGTTTTTTTCTCTTTATGTCAAAGCTCATTTATCAATCTTAATAGGCTTGGGTTTTATTCTTAAAGCTTTTGGCTACTATCTTAATATTTATGAGCTAGTTTATTCTCCAAGGGGTGTTGTTTTTGGAGCTAGCTATACTGATTTTCATGCGCTTCTACCTGCTCTTAAGCTTTTAATTTTTGTCGCTGTTTTATGTGCTATTTTATTCATTATAAACCTTTATTTGCGCGGTTTAACCTTACCAATAGCTGGAGTAATCATTCTTATTGCTTCTTCTTTCCTAGCCGGGGTTGTTTACCCTGAAATTATCCAAAGGTATAAGGTAGCCCCCAATGAGATTGTTTGCGAGAAGAAATATATCAAATATAATATTGCTTATACTCGAAAAGCTTATAACCTTGATAACATTAAGGAATCATTTTTTCCTACTGAAGGAGATTTAACCCTAGAAGAGATTAAAGAAAATGAAGTAACTATTAAAAATATTCGCCTTTGGGACTGGCGCCCTCTCCTTAAAACATATGCCCAACTTCAGGAAATTCGCCTTTACTACACTTTTCATGATGTTGATGTTGACCGGTACCAAATTAACGGGGAGTATCGACAAGTTCTGCTTTCAGCTCGAGAGTTATCACTTCAGAAGTTACCCCAAAAAGCAAAAACTTGGATTAATCAGCATTTAGTTTACACTCATGGTTACGGTTTATGCTTAAGTCCTGTTAATGAGGTAACTAGAGAAGGCTTGCCTAGATTTTTAATTAAGGATATCCCTCCAATTAGTAGCATCAATTTAAAAGTTATTCGACCCGAAATTTACTTTGGTGAGGAAACTAATGACTATGTCGTTGTGAAGACCAAAACAAAAGAATTTGATTATCCATTAGGTGACAAAAATAAATATACTCTTTATCAAGGTAAAGGAGGTGTTCTTCTTTCTTCGTTTTTAAGGAAAGCTCTCTTTGCTTGGCGTTTTGGTGATCTTCAATTGCTTCTCTCCAATGCTATTACTTCGGAAAGTCGAATTATTTTTCGCCGCCAAATTAGTGAACGCTTAAAGTTAATTGCTCCTTTCCTTTATTATGACGCTGACCCTTATTTAGTTCTTCATCAGGGTAGGCTTTTCTGGATTCTAGATGCTTATACTCTTACCGATATGTATCCTTACTCAGAACCTTTTGACGGGAAAAATAACTACATTCGAAATTCGGTCAAAGTTGTGGTCGATGCTTACAACGGCGAAACTAAATTTTATGTGGTCGATGAAAAAGACCCTTTAATAAAAACTTATAGGAGGATTTTTCCCCTTCTTTTCCGGTCATTTAATCAGATGCCTTTGGGTTTAAAGAAGCACCTCCGTTATCCAGTTGATATGTTTAAAATCCAAGCCAACTTATATAGCTCATACCATATGAAAGACCCTCAAGTTTTTTACAATAAGGAAGACCTTTGGAGTATCCCTAACGAAATCTTTGAAAACCAAGAACAGCCTATGGAACCTTACTACATAATAATGAAATTTTCTGGTGAGAAGAGAGAGAAATTTCTTTTAATGCTCCCCTTTACTCCCTCTAATCGAAATAATATGATAGCTTGGCTCTCGGCTAATTGTGATTGGCCAGACTATGGCAACCTCTTAGTTTATAAATTTTTTAAACAAAAGCTTATTTATGGACCAATGCAAATTGAAGCGAGAATTAACCAAGACCCAGAAATCTCCAAGCTTCTAACCCTTTGGGGGCAAAGAGGTTCTCAAGTCATTAGAGGAAACTTGCTGGTTATTCCAATTGAAAGGTCTCTTCTCTATGTTGAACCTCTTTATCTTCAAGCGGAACAAAGCCAGTTGCCTGAGCTGAAGCGGGTAACTTTAGCTTATGGTTCACGCATTGTTATGGAGGATGATTTAGATAAGGCAATTGAAAAGGTATTTGGTGTAGCTGAGAAAGTTAAGAAACCTGAGGAAGTAAAAGTGGAGAAGGAAAAAATAGTTGATTTAGTCGAGGCTGCTTACAATCACTATCAAAGAGGGCTTAATTATTTAAAAGGAAGTGATTGGGCTGCCTACGGTGAGGAAATGAAAAAATTAGGTGAAATTTTAAATATCCTCAAAGAAAAAGTGGGAAAGAGGCAAGAAAAGTAGGGGCAAAGATCGAGGAGTGAAGAGAAAAGCAATTTATCCCCCTCTTTCTCTAACTGCAGGAGGCAGGTCTTTGAGAGAGGGTGGGGTGCGGGAGTGTTGACCCTTTAATTTAGCCTAAGGTATTATTTTTTTTGAAGTTTTGTCGGAAGGGGAGAAAGCATGGCAGTTCAAAAAGATGATGAACTAGAAATTTATCGTCACTCTGCGGCTCATGTTATGGCTCATGCTGTTTCTGAGCTTTTTCCTGGCGTCAAGCTTGGGATTGGCCCACCAATTGAAGATGGTTTTTACTATGATTTTGATTTAGACCACTCTTTAACCACTGAGGACCTTGAGAAAATTGAAGAAAAGATGAGAGAAATAGTTAAGCGCGATGAGCCTTTTATCCGAGAAGAAATCCCTAAAGATGAAGCGATAAAGCTTTTTACCTCCCTTAACCAGCCTTTTAAAGTAGAACTCATTAAGGAAATTGAAGATGATAAGTTAACAATTTATCGGGAAGGAAATTTTGTTGATTTATGCCGTGGTCCTCATCTTTCATCCACGGGAAAGATAAAGGCCTTTAAGTTGCTTAGTGTGGCTGGTGCTTACTGGCGAGGGGACGAGAAAAATGCAATGCTTCAAAGGATTTATGGCACTTCCTTTAAAACTCAAAATGAACTTGATGAATATCTTAAAAAGTTGGAAGAGGCAGCTAAACGAGACCACCGAAAATTGGGGAAAGAACTTGACCTCTTTAGCTTTCACGAAGTAGCTGGTGCTGGACTTGTTTTTTATCATCCCAAGGGAGCAGTCTTACGTTTTATTCTTGAGGATTTCATTAAGATGGAGCACGCAAAAAGAGGTTACCAGTTTGTTATAACTCCCCACATCCTCAAAGGTGATTTGTGGAAAATTTCGGGACATTATGATTTTTATCGAGAAAATATGTATTTTTTTGAAATAGATGAAAAGGAATATGCGGTTAAGCCAATGAATTGCCTTGGTCATATCCTTATTTATCAAACTAAACCAAGAAGTTATCGCGAGTTACCAATCCGATTTTTTGAACTTGGCACTGTTTACCGATATGAACGCTCAGGTGTTTTACATGGTCTTTTAAGGGTTAGGGGTTTTACTCAAGATGATGCTCACATTTTTTGCTCTATTGAACAGCTGGAAGATGAAATAATAGGGGTTTTAGATTTTGCCTTTTATACTTTAAAAACATTTGGTTTTAAAGAATATGAGATTAAACTTTCCACTCGTCCTGAGAAATATGCTGGAACGCCAGAGATTTGGGAGGAAGCAACTAAAGCTTTAAAGCAAGCAATGGAACACCACGGAGTTGCTTATGAAGTTGATCCGGGCGAAGGAGTTTTTTATGGTCCCAAGATTGATATTAAGTTAAAAGATGCAATTGGGCGCTTTTGGCAAGCAACAACTATCCAAGTTGATTTTAATAATCCTGAACGCTTTGATATGGTTTATTGGGGACAAGACAACTTACAGCATCAACCAGTAATGATTCATCGAGCCATCTTTGGGAGTTTAGAGAGATTTACTGGAGCTTTAATTGAACATTATGCAGGAGCTTTACCTGTATGGCTCTCACCAGTTCAGGTTGTTGTTATCCCCATTGCTAACCGCCATTTTGACTATGCTCAAAAAGTTGCTCAAAGGTTATCTCAGGAAAAAATCAGATTTGAAGTTGATGAAAGGAGCGAATCAATCGGGAAGAAAGTGAGAGACGCACAAATTCAAAAGGTTCCTTATATGTTAGTGGTGGGCGATAAAGAGGTAGAAAAAAGGGTAGTAGCTTTAAGGGAAAGAAAAGAAGGGGACAAAGGTCAAATCTCACTCGATAATTTTATTAAAAAAATAAAGAAAGAAATTGAAGAAAAATTCTAGACAAATTTCTTAATAATGTGTATACTTCATTAATTAATTTAATACAGAAAAGTAGGAGCTGCTGCTTCTCACCTTACAGTGCCTTAGAAAGTGAGGTTGCTCGTAGGGTCGAAATGAGGGTGGCTTTGGTCACCCTTTTAAAATGGAAGAAAACTTTTAAGAGGTGATGCTGGATAATTCATTTGGATATAAAAGTGAATGAAAAGATAAAGGCTCCTGTAGTAGTTGTTGTTTCACCTGAAGGTAAAAATATTGGGGTTAAGGAACTAAAAGAAGCTCTAAAGATGGCTGAAGATTATGGACTAGATTTAGTAGAGGTAGCCCCCAACGCCAACCCCCCAGTTTGTCGAATAATGGATTTTGGTAAGTATAAATATGAGTTAGAGCAAAAACACAAGAAATCAAAGAAGCACCAATCACACATCGTTATTAAAGAAATTAAAATGCGGCCAAAGATTGATAAACATGACTTTGAAGTAAAAAAGAAACATGTGGTTAGATTTTTGCAGGCAGGAGCTAAAGTTAAAGTGACCATTATGTTCAGGGGAAGAGAAGTTACCCACCCTGAGCTAGGGGTAAAGCTTTTAAATCAGTTGGCAGATGGTGTTAAAGAGTTAGGAATGGTTGAATCAGCACCAAAGTTAGATGGAAGAAATATGGTTATGGTTTTAACTGCTTTGCATCAAGTAAAGTCTTGAAAGGAAAGTGATAAATATGCCAAAAATGAAAACTCACCGCGGAGCAGCCAAAAGATTTAAAATTACTGCTTCAGGAAAGGTTAAAAGAGTTAAAACTGGGAAAAGTCATCTTTTAAGTAAAAAATCTTCCAAAAGAAAAAGATACTTGAGGAAAGAAGAGAAAGTTAGCCCCAGTTTTAAAAAGAAAGTTCGAAGAATGTTAGGAGTTTGAGGGAGGATTGTTAGATGGCAAGGGTAAAAAGAGCTATTAGCGCTAGGAAAAAGCATAAAAAAATATTGAAGCTAGCTAAAGGGTACTATGGTTCAAAAAGTCGAACTTTCCGCTCTGCTAAAGAGCAAGTAGCTCACTCATTAATGTATTCTTATCGAGACCGGAGAAGACGCAAAAGAGATTTTCGGAGACTTTGGATTACTCGAATTAATGCAGCGGCTCGAATTCATGGCCTTTCTTATAGCCGCTTTATTAATGGTCTTAAGATGGCTGACATTGAACTTAATCGGAAAATTTTAAGTGAAATGGCGGTAAATGACCCAGAAAGTTTTTCCAGGTTAGTAGAACTTGCAAAAGAGAAACTAGAAGTAGGCTAAGCAATGTCTTTGCTTGAAGATTTGCAAAAGCTGAAAAGCGAAGGGGAAAAAGCAATTGAAAAAGCTACTCGGCTTGACCAGCTTGAAAAGATAAGGATAACTCTCCTTGGCCGGAAAGGAAAATTAACAGCTCTTATTAAGAAGGTAAGTTCTCTTCCACTAGAAGAGAGACCTAAAGCTGGGAAGGTTGCTAATGAAATTAAAGATTTCTTTGAAAAAGGATTAGGGAAGAGAAAGAAAGAGATTGAAGAAGCAGCTCTTAAAAAGAAGCTAAAAGAAGAGGTAGTTGACCTTAGTTTACCTGGTAAGTTACCTCTAGTCGGACGCCCTCACATTTTAAATCGAGTCATTGATGAAATTACTGAAATATTTATTGGTTTGGGCTATGAAGTTGCTGAAGGGCCTGAAGTTGAACTTGATTATTATAACTTTTTAGCTTTAAATACTCCTGTAGACCATCCTGCTAGGTCTTTGCAAGATACTTTTTATATTACTGAGGGAATTTCGTTTGGTGAGGGATTATCTAACCAAGAAATCAAAGAAATTTCTTCTAAAATTGCTTTATTAAGAACCCATACCTCTCCAATTCAAATACGGGTAATGGAAAAAAGGAAACCACCCTTGTTTATTATTGCGCCAGGTCGTTGTTTTCGCCATGATGTCCCTGATGCAACTCACTCTCCCCAATTTCATCAAGTTGAAGGTTTTGCTGTTGACCAAAAGATTACTTTAGGTGACTTGAAAGGCACTCTAGAAGTTTTTGTCAAGGAAATGTTTGGTCAAGAGAGAAAGATTAGATTCCGTCCTTCCTTTTTTCCATTTACTGAACCCAGCGCTGAAGTGGATGTATCTTGTATTATTTGTGACGGGCGAGGTTGTCGGATTTGCAAGGAAAGTGGTTGGCTCGAGATTCTGGGGGCAGGAATGATTGACCCTAATGTTTTTAAAGAAGTTGGTTACGACCCTGAAAGTGTCACTGGTTTTGCCTTTGGGATGGGTGTAGAAAGAATCGCTATGCTTAAATATGGAATTAATGATATTCGGCTCTTTTTCGAGAATGATTTGAGGTTTCTTCAGCAATTTTAACTTGGCCCTTGTTATGTTGGCCAAACAATAAAAGGGAGAGCTATGAAAGTCCTCTTAAATTGGCTAAAAGAATATGTTGATTTTGACCTTTCACCATTTGAATTAGCTGATCGACTTTCAAATGCTGGTATTCCAGTGGAAAGTGTTAAGTATTTAGGGGAAAAGTTAGACCAAGTAGTAGTGGGGGAAATAGTTGAGATAACTCCACACCCACAGGCAACTCATTTGAGCTTATGCCAAGTGAGTGTGGGGAAGGAAAATCTTTCAGTTGTTTGTGGCGCTCCTAACATAGAAGTTGGTCAAAAGGTTCCAGTTGCTTTACCTGGTGCGATTTTACCTAATAACATGAGAATTGAAGAGGTAAACATTAAAGGAGCTCTTTCTCAAGGAATGATTTGTTCTGAGGCAGAGCTAGGAGCTGGTGATGACACCTCAGGAATTTTAGTCTTTCCAAAGGAAACAGCTATTGGAACTGAAGTTAAAAAAGTTCTTGGCTTAGACGACTATTTAATTGAATTTGAGATAACTCCTAATCGACCTGATTGCTTAGGAATAATTGGCATTTCGCGAGAAGTAGCTGCTCTTTTAAAGAGAGGGTTAAAAAAACCTTTAGTTAAACTAACTGAGATTGAAGAATCAATATCTTCGAAAGTTAAAATAGAAATAGCTGACCCTTATCTTTGCCCTCGTTATTCAGCCCGCTTGATAACAGGTGTTAAAATTGCTCCTTCACCTCCTTGGATGCAGAGGAGACTTAGATTTTCAGGGATCAGGCCGATTAATAATGTTGTGGACATAACTAATTACGTGATGTTGGAAACGGGTCAACCTCTTCATGCTTTTGACTTTGAGATGTTGGCTCAATCAACGATAATCGTTCGCCGGGCTCATAATGGCGAAAGAATAACCACCCTTGATGGGGTGGAACGGGAGCTTGATTCAACTATGTTGGTCATTGCTGATGCTCAAAATCCAGTTGCTTTAGCGGGTATTATGGGAGGAAGTACTTCAGAAGTTTCTCCTAAAACCCAATCAATTTTATTAGAGTCGGCTCATTTTGCTCCCTCTTCGATTTTGAGAACTTCAAGAAAATTAGGGTTATTAACGGAAGCTTCGGCTAGATTTGAGAAGGGAGTTGACCCAAGTGGAACTATTTATGCTGTTGAGAGGGCAGCTCAGATGATTAAAGAAATTTCAGGTGGGAACATTTACCGCCAAACTCTCGATCTTTATCCTAAACCTCGGTTGCCCTGGGTTGTAAATTTGCGTCCGTGGAGAGTTAATCAAATTTTGGGAACAAATTTAACCATGAATGAAATTAATTCTATTCTCAAAGGTTTGGACCTTGATGTCGCTGAAGAGCAAGGAATTTTCAAAGTTTTCATACCAACCTTCCGTTTCGATTTGGAAAGAGAAATTGATTTAATTGAGGAGGTGGCTCGTGAATATGGATACAGTAAAATTGCTTCAACTCTGCCTGAGCGAGGAAAGCCAGGAGGACTTTCTTTAAAGCAGAAGCTCAAGAAGGAAATAAGAAATTTTGCCATTTCCTCGGGTTTTTGGGAAGTTTTTACTTATAGCTTTATTAATCCAGCCAGCTTTGATTATTTAAAACTTAATCCAAACCATCCTTGGCGGAAGGTTTTAAAAATTGCTAATCCTTTAAGCCAAGACCAATCGGTGATGAGAACATCGTTACTTCCAGGCCTTCTTGAAGTTTTGCAACGGAATGTCAACAGAGGGATTCAAAATTTAGCTTTTTTTGAGATAGGAGTGGTTTTTCAACCAAAAGATGATGCCATTTTGCCTGATGAATGTGAGAAGATAGCGCTAGCTCTTCTTGGTTCTTGGCGTGGGAGGGTTTGGTATCGAAAAGAGGAAAAAATTGATTTCTTTGATGGCAAAGGCTTTTTAGAAGCTTTATTTAACCGATTAGGAATTGAAGGCTGGCGTTTAGAAAAGATTAATCAGCCATTCTTTCATCCCGAAAGAGGAGCCCAAGTTGTTTTTAATAGTAAAGTTTTGGGAATCATTGGGGAGCTTTATTATGAGGTTAGTAAAGAGTATGATTTACCAGAGAATCCAATTTTAATTGAGTTAGAATTGGGCGAAATATTAAATTTAGCTAATTTATCTCGTTCTTTTAAGGAAATACCACGCTATCCTCCAGTAGTTTATGATGTTGCGGTGATTTTAGATGAGAGTATCCCTTCACAAAAAGTAAGAGATGTTATCTTAAAGGCTGGAGAGAAACTCTTAGAGAAAGTGGAGGTTTTTGACATTTACCAAGGGAAAAAAATTCCAAAGGGCAAAAAAAGCCTTGCTTTTTCATTGACCTTCCGTTCTTTAGAAAGAACTTTGACGGAAGAGGAAGCAAAGGAAGTTTTCCATCGGGTTATCGCTGTTCTTCAGTCAGAACTAGAAGCAACAATTAGAACAGCATAGCACTAACCTTTTATATCCTCTTACAATAAAAATTTTTTTAAATTATCTTGACAAATAATTCATATTTATTTATACTAATAAAAACTTTAGATTAGGGGGTATTTAGAATAAAAATTGGCATAATTGGTGGTTCAGGATACACAGGAGCTGAGTTATTGCGATTATTAGTTAACCATTCTCAGGCTGAAATAACTTATTTGTCAGCTCATCAATATGCGGGGCAACCTGTAACTTCCCTTTATTATCATTTATTTGATTTTAAAAATTGCTTTTTTAAGGAGTTTAAACTAGAAGAAGCAATAGAGGAAGCAGAGTTTTTCTTTATTGCTTTGCCCCATGGTAAGTCGATGGAAATTACTCCTGAGCTCTTAAAAGCTAAATGCAAAGTCGTTGATTTAACTGGTGATTTTCGTTTACACGATAAAGAATTGTATTCTCAATGGTATAAAAGTGATCATACTGCTCCTGGGCTTTTAGGCAAAGCAGTCTATGGACTGCCTGAATTATACAAAGATAAGATTAAAAAGGCTCAATTGGTTGCCAATCCTGGTTGTTATCCAACTAGTGTCATCTTAGCAATTGCTCCTCTTTTGAGCTCAAAGCTTGTTTTGGAAAGTAGTATTATTATCCATTCACTAAGTGGGGTATCAGGTTCAGGACGGGGAGCTAAAGAGGAAACTCATTACTGCTTTTGCAATGAGAATGTTAGTGTTTATAAAGTTGGCGGGACTCATCAGCATATTCCAGAGATGGAGCAAGAACTAAGTCATTTAGCTGGGGGAGAAATACAGATTTCTTTCACTCCTCATCTTGCTCCTTTTTCTCGAGGAATTTACAGCACGATTTATTTAACTTTAAGAGAAGAAAAGACAACCACTGAACTTCTAGAAACTTATCGGAGCTTTTATCGAGGAAAGCACTTCATTAAGATTCTAGATGAAGGAATTTATCCACAAGTTAAAGCTGTAAGGGGTTCGAACTTTTGTCATATCGGTTTAGAGGTTGATAAACGCACTGGGCGAGTGATTGTTTTTTCAGCAATTGATAACTTAGTTAAAGGTGCTTCAGGGCAAGCCATCCAAAATATGAATTTGATGTGTGGCTTTAGTGAAACAGAGGGACTTGAAGCACTAGTACTGTACCCTTAGGGGGATTGAAGGCTGAAGCCAAAAGACTAAGGATTTTACTTCAGACTTCAGTCTGTTAACTTTACTTTGATTTTTAGGGGTTGTGGTGTTTAAAGTAGTAAAAGGTGGAATAACAGCACCAAAGGGTTATAAAGCATCGGGTATTGCTTGTGGAGTTAAAAAGAGTGGCAAAAAAGACTTGGCTTTAATCTTTTCTGAAGAACCAGCTAAGGTTGCTTCTCTTTTTAGTACTAACCGAGTTAAAGCTGCTCCTATTTTGGTGAGTCAAGAAATTTTAAAAAAATATCAAACTATTCGAGCAGTAGTTGTAAATAGTGGGAATGCTAATGCTTGCACTGGTAAGGATGGCTTGAGCAAAGCGAAAGAAATGGTTAACTTGGTATCGAACCTTTTAAAGTTGCCTTATCCCAATGTTTTAGTTGCTTCAACAGGAATTATTGGAGAGCCTTTACCAATTGATAAGATTAGACGGGGAATTAAAAAAGCAGTAAAGAATTTATCTAAGGAGGGAAGCAGCGACGCAGCTAAGGCTATTATGACAACTGATACTTTCCCCAAAGAGATAGCGATTGAATTTAAAATAGACAATCAAAAAGTGCGAATAGGTGGAATGGCAAAAGGGGCTGGGATGATTGCTCCTTATATGGCAACTACCTTAAGTTTTTTTACAACAGATGCCTTAATTGAAACTAGTTTTTTGAGGCAAACCTTTCAGACTGCTATTGATAAGTCATTTAATTCAATAACAGTTGATGGGGATATGAGTACCAATGATATGAGTGTAATCTTAGCTAATGGTAAAGCAGGAAATCAAGAAATTAAATCCAATTCTTTGTGGGCAAAAGTTTTTAAAGAGGCTCTTGAGTTTACCACAAGTGAACTTGCAAAGATGATTATCCAAGATGGTGAGGGAGCCACTAAGTTTATCCAAATTGAAGTGAGGCGAGCTAATTCCATTAAGGAAGCAAGAAAAGTTGGTTTTAAGATAGCTAATTCTCCTCTTGTTAAGACGGCTTTTTTCGGGGAGGATCCCAATTGGGGAAGGATAATGGGGGCAATTGGCTCAGCTGGGGTTCCAATTAATCCTGAAAAAATTGATATTTTAATTGACACGCTTCTTTTAGTTAAAAATGGAGTTAAAGCTAATTTTAATCAAAAAGAAGCCAAAAAAATTTTTAAAAAGAAAAGGATTAATTTAATTATTGACTTAAAAAGAGGGAAAGAAGGGACAGTAATTTATACAACTGATTTATCTTATGAATATGTAAAGATAAATTCAGCATATCGAACCTAAAGAATTAAGAATTTGCCTTACGCTTACCTTGGGCGAGGGAGCTAAATGATTTAAGAGGAGTAAGGGAAAATTAAAATTTAGAATTTTGAATTTATTATCTGAAGGGGAGGAAGTAAAAATGGAAGATCCTAGGGTGAAAGCAGAAGTCTTAATGGAGGCTCTCCCTTATATAAAGGAATACCATGGTCAAACGATAGTTATTAAATATGGTGGAAATGCAATGGTCAGTGAGGAGTTAAAGGAGTCAGTGGCTACGGATATTGTTTTGATGAAGTTGGTCGGGATTAGCCCAGTTATTGTTCATGGCGGAGGTCCTCAAATTACTGACTATATGAAAAAACTTTCAAAAGAAGCCCAATTTGTCAAAGGTTTGCGGGTTACTGATGCTGAAACAATGGAAATAGTTCAGATGGTTTTAGTAGGTAAGATTAACAAAGAACTGGTGTCTTTAATTAATCGACACGGTTGCCTCTCAGTTGGTATCAGTGGCGAAGATGGTAGATTTATTTTGGCCGAAAAAATTTCTGGCGAGGGAGAATTAGGCTTTGTTGGCAATGTGAAAAAGATAAACACTAAAATTGTTGAGAACCTGATTAAAGAAAATTTTATTCCAGTGATAGCTTCAATTGGTACTGATGAGAGAGGGCAAAGTTACAACATCAATGCGGATTTAGCTGCTGGAGAAATTGCTGCTTCACTTCAAGCTAATAAAGTTATTTTTTTAACTGATGTTGATGGTCTTTACCATGATTTTAAAGATAAAAGTTCCTTGATTTCCCAAATTACTATTGAGGAGTGCGAAGAGAGGATGGTTAAAGGAGAAATTTCGGAAGGGATGATTCCTAAAATAAAAGGCTCATTAATTGCACTTAAAAGGGGTGTTGAACGGGCTCATATTTTAAATGGGACTCTTCCTCATGCGCTTCTCTTAGAGATATTTACTGACGAAGGTATTGGAACAATGATAACTAAATGAGCTTTGAAGCTAGTGGTTTAAATGAAAACATTTCAAGATTATGAAAAACTTGAGAAAAAATATATTTTACCAACTTACTCTCGATATCCCGTTTTATTTGTTAAAGGGAAGGGAACAAAACTTTGGGATATAGAGGGGAGAGAATATTTGGATTTTATAGGAGGACTAGGAGTTTGTGTTGTTGGCCATTCTCACCCTCGGTTAGTCAAAGCAATCACTCAACAAGCTCAAAATCTAATGCAAGTTTCTAACCTTTACTATACTATTCCCCAAATTGAATTGGGGAAAGTTTTATCTGAGTTATCAATTAGGGGAAAATGTTTTTTTACTAATAGTGGGGTTGAAGCAAATGAGGGAGCAGTCAAATTAGCTCGGAAGTTTGCCAAAACTAGTATGGAGGTTGATAAATTTGAGGTTATCACTGCTTATCGCTCTTTTCATGGACGAACTTTTGAGATGCTGTCTGCCACTGGTCAGGCAGAAAAGAAAAAAGACTTTGAGCCTTTACCCCCTGGCTTTAAACATGTTCCCTTAAATGACATTAAAGCTTTAAAAAAGGCGATTAGTAAAAATACTTTGGCCATTATGCTCGAGCCAATTCAAGGTGAAGGGGGCATTTACCCTTGCAGTCTTGAATACTTAAGAGAGGTGCGAAAAATTTGTAATGAAGAAGGGTTACTCCTCATTCTTGATGAGGTTCAGACCGGAATGGGTCGAACAGGGAAAATGTTTGGTTATGAAAATTATGGGATTGAACCAGATATTATTACTCTCGCAAAAGGCTTGGGGGGAGGTTTGCCTATTGGAGCTTTTATCGCTAAAAATGAGATTGCTAAAGCTTTTGAGCCTGGTGACCATGGTTCTACTTTTGGGGGTAATCCATTAGTTTGCAGTGGCGCTCTTGAAACTGTTAAAATTATAATTGATGAAAATTTAGTTGAAAATTGTGCAAAAGTTGGCAATTATTTTAAAATTGAGTTAGAAAAAGTTGCTAAGGAAGCTACTTTGATAAAAGAGATTCGGGCTCATGGGTTGATGATTGGAGTTGAATTTTCGGAGGAAATTGCATGGGAAATTGTCTTAAAGTTTTTAAAGCGAGGCATAACTTGTGGTAATATTGGGAGGAAAATTATTCGTTTCCTTCCTCCACTTTGTATAAACTACCAAGAGGTTGATACCGTAATTACTGAATTTAAAAGTATTTTAAAGGAGAGCGAAGTTTCTTGCTGAGGGGCAAAAGCATTAAAACACTTCAAGAGCTAGAACAAGATGAGATTTACGCTATTTTAAGCCGGGCAAAAGAATTAAAAAGCTGGCTTCGAATGAGGAAAGAGCACCAATTCCTTAAAGGTAAAACAATCGCTTTGCTTTTCGAGAAGCCTTCGACTAGGACAAGGGTTTCTTTTGAAGTGGCTATTGCTCATTTAGGTGCTGAACCAATTTATTTAGACAGTTCAGACCTTCAAATAAGCAGGGGGGAATCAATTGAAGACACAGCTAAGGTTCTATCTCGTTATGTAGATGCTATTGTAATGAGGACTTATTCTCAGGATAGATTGAATAAATTAGCTTATTATTCAAGTGTTCCTGTGATTAATGCTTTAACTGACGATTTTCATCCCTGTCAAATTTTGGCTGATTTTTTAACTATCTATGAGAAGAAAAGGCGATTAAGTGATTTAAAGCTAGCTTATGTGGGTGATGGAAATAACATAGCCCAAACCCTTTTAATTGGCTGTTCAAAATTAAAAATGGATATTTGGGTTAGCTGTCCCAATGGATATGCTCCTAAAAAAGAGGTTATTGATCTAGCTTTAACCAATGCTAAGGGAGAGTCAATAGTAAAGGTGATAAATGATCCCAAAGAGGCAGTTAAGGGAGCTGATATTATTTATACTGACACATGGGTAAGCATGGGTCAAGAGGAAGAAGCGGGTAAGAAGCGTAAGGTATTTCAATTTTATCAAGTTAACGAAGACTTAGTTTCATTGGCTGATGAATCATTTATTTTTATGCATTGCTTGCCAGCTCATCGAGGAGAGGAGGTGGTAGGTGAGATTATTGATGGGAAGCATTCAGTTGTTTTTGAACAAGCCGAAAACAGGCTTCATATACAGAAGGCTCTTTTGAATTTAATTATGTGAGGTGATTTAGATGGCTAAAAAAGGGAGTAGGCATGATACTATCAGGAGAATAATTAGAGAAAAAGCAATAAGAACCCAAGCTGATTTGGTTCGGGAGTTAGCTAAGTTAGGGTTTAAAGTTACTCAAGCAACGGTTTCCCGAGATGTTAATCAGTTAGGGTTAGAAAAGATGCCTTCGGAAACGGGAAAAAGCACTTATATTTTGGCTGAAGACAAACATTTGAGAAGAATGTGTGAAGATTTAGTAATCTCAGCTGACCAAAGCAATAATTTAGTTGTTATTAAGACGATACCAGGTGGGGCTCAAAGTGTTGCTTCAGCAATCGACGCAGCTAAGTGGGAAGAGATTTTGGGAACCGTTGCTGGCGATGACACTATTTTAGCTGTTGGTAAGGGAGAAAAAGCAGCTAAAACTGTTGTTGACCGAATAAAAAAATTAGTTAAGTAAAAAGGGTTGTCTTTTAAATGGCTCATTAAGGTTGACAATTTGAGGTTGGTTGCTTTCTCTTTTTTCTTTGAGCGCACAAGCTTACACAATCTTTAAATTCATAATGGGCTGGTTAAACCCTTCTTAATTGTAAGAGAAGGAGCTAATAATTGGGGAAAGATAAGGTTGTCTTAGCATATTCAGGTGGCTTGGATACTTCAGTGGCTATTAAATGGCTTGAGGAGAAATATAATCTTGATGTCATAGCAGTTACTGTTGATGTTGGCCAAATTGAGGAACTTGATAAAATAAGGGAAAGAGGTCTTAAAATTGGAGCAAAAGACTTCTATCTTATTGATGCAAAGGAAGAATTTGCTCAAGATTTTATTCTTAAAGCCTTAAAAGCTAATGCTTTGTATGAGGGTAAGTATCCTCTTGTTTCATCACTTTCCCGCCCCTTGATCGCTAAGCACCTGGTTAAAGTTGCGGAGAAAGTTAAAGCTTCCTTTGTGGCACATGGATGCACGGGGAAAGGTAATGACCAGGTTCGCTTTGAAGTTTCTATTGTGGCTCTTAATCCAGAATTAAAGATAATTGCGCCTATTCGGGAGTGGAAAATGTCACGCCAAGAAGCTATCGAGTATGCTCAAAAACATGATATTCCGGTGGAAGTAACTAAGAAAAGTCCTTATAGTGTTGATGAAAATCTCTGGGGGCGGACAATTGAGTGTGGAATATTAGAGGACCCTTGGCTTGAACCACCTGAAGAAGCTTTTAAATTAACGGTAGCCCCTGAACAGGCTTCGGAGAAACCAAAGTATCTTGAGATTGCATTTGAAAAGGGGAAACCAGTAGCTCTTAACGGAAAGAATTTACCCTTGATCAAAATTATTAATCAAGTTAATAAAATTGCTGGAGAGAGTGGTTTTGGAAGGGTTGACATGATTGAGAATCGCCTGGTGGGAATAAAGTCAAGGGAAGTTTACGAAGTTCCAGGAGCTTTGAGTTTAATTACTGCCCATTGTGACCTTGAGGATTTAACTTTAGAAAGGGAACTTCTTCATTTTAAATCAAGGATGGAAATTAAATATGCTGAGCTTATCTACTATGGGCTTTGGTACTCTCCGTTAAAAGAAGCTTTAGATGCTTTTTTTGAAAAGACTCAAGAAAGTGTATCAGGAACAGTTAAGTTAAAATACTATAAAGGTTCTTGTCAAGTAGTCGGGCGAAAATCAGAGAAAGCTCTTTACGATTATTCATTAGCTACTTATGAGAAGAGAGAAGACCTTTTTTCCCACGATTCCGCTAAAGGCTTTATTGAGCTTTTTGGCTTACCCATTAAAACCTGGGCAAAAAAGAAAGCCGATGGCTAAAGGCTAAACAGGGAGCTGGTTTGTGATGAAACCTTGGGCTGGGCGTTTCGAAAAAGAACCGGAAAAGAAAGTTGAAGAGTTTGTTGCTTCGATCTCTTTTGATGAGCGCCTTTACAAAGAGGATATCAAAGGAAGCATTGCTTGGGCTCAAGCTTTAGCGCGGGCAAAAGTAATTAGCGAAGAAGAAGCAAGGAAAATCACTCAAGGCTTAGAAGAGATAAAAAAGGAAATTGATAAGGGAAAGTTTCCTTTCGATATAGCCGATGAGGATATTCACATGGCAATTGAGCGAGCATTGATTGAGAAAATTGGAGCAGTTGGGGGAAAGCTTCACACCGGGAGGAGCCGAAATGACCAAGTGGCAACCGATTTGCGGATGTATTTAAAAAAAGAAATCAAGGCAGTAAATGGGCTACTTAATAATCTTTGCCAGACGATTATTGAGGTAGCAGAAAAAAATGTTGATATTATAATGCCTGGTTATACCCATCTTCAAGTTGCTCAACCAGTTTTATTTTCTCATTATATAATGGCTTATTTTTGGATGTTTAAACGTGATTTTGATCGGATGGTGAGTTGCTTTAAGAAAATGGATTTTATGCCTTTAGGTTCAGCCGCTTTTGCAGGAACAACTTGTCCAATTAACCGCGAATTTTTAGCCAAGGAGCTAGGCTTTAACTATATTTCTGATAATAGTGTTGATGCTGTTTCTGATAGGGATTTTATTTTGCACTTTTTAAGCCAGTCATCTATTTTAATGGTTCACCTCAGTCGCTTGGCGGAGGAACTCATTATTTGGTCGACTCAGGAATTTAGCTTTGTTGAGCTTGATGATGCTTATACTACAGGTTCATCAATTATGCCTCAAAAGAAAAATCCTGATGTAGCTGAGTTAATTCGAGGGAAAGCTGGTCGAATTTTCGGTAATTTAATGGCGATGCTTTCAACTATGAAAGGATTACCTCTTTCTTATCATCGTGATATGCAGGAAGATAAAGGGGGCTTATTTGACACAATTGATACATTAAAGGCATGTTTAGATTTAATGTCAGGAATCCTTTCGACAATGAAAATAAACGTTGAGGCAATGAAGCGAGCTTTAGAGAAAAGTTTTGTTAATGCCACTGATGCAGCCGATTATTTAGTTAGAAAGGGTGTGCCTTTTCGGGAAGCCCATAAGATTGTCGGAGAAATGGTTAAGCATTGCTCCAAGTTTAACTTACCTTTGGAGAAACTTGACCTTGAGGTGTGGAAGAGATTTTCTTTCCATTTTGAGGAGGATGTTTTAGAGTACATTAAAATTAAGAATTGCCTTAATCGTCGCGATAGCTATGGCAGTACTGCTCCTAAACGAGTTGAAGAACAGCTCAAACGAGCAAAAGCAATTTTAAAGCGGCAAAAAGAATGGCTTAGTTAAGTGCTGATGATAAAGAAGGTCAGACTCTCTCGTATATCTTAACCAGCGATAATAAATCCTTGTTTTAAAAGCACCTTCATCTTACCTAATCAGCCTATTCCAATATTCTTAAGAATTTGAGAATATCAGAAAAAGAAAACAAGAAAGACCGAGAAAAATGTTTTCTTTCTGATGTTTTCTCTTATTTTTGTTTTGACTCTTGTTGGCGTTGCGGTATATTTAAAAAAGCATAAGCGGGGCAACTTCAAAATCTAACCACATAAAATGTTTCTTTAAGAAAATCATTAACACTTATCTTATTGGCTCTTTCTATAGTTTTTCTTCTTGGGCACCAAGTCTTAGCCAATGTTTGGTGTGCTTGGGATTGGCACGATGTAGATGGCAAACCGAAGATGGAAATACATTATAGTTTTAATAGTTCAGTTACAGAGTAACACAAAGGATGGGTGAGAGAAACGGCTCAGCAATGGAATAATGCGGGTGCTGGTTGGACACTTACTGAGGCTACTAACCCTTCTCAAGTTCAACTAGAGATAAAGATGGCAGACATAGATGCGCTTGGGTTGACAGATGTTAGTCCAGGGTTTGACAGAAGTACAGGAAAGACATCTAAGGTTACGATTACTTTTGATAGTAAACCAGGAAGTCCATGAGGTACAACCGGAAGTGATACGTTTGACCCTATTTCTAATGCTAAACATGAGTTGGGTCATGCAATTAGAGTTGATGATTCTAGCAGCCAAGCAGACCAGATGAAAGGCAGATTGCCTAGAGGTACCATTACACATACTCTTTCATCATCTCACGACCTCGAGGAAGCGAGGGCTGCATCTACTGCTACGGTTTCGTCTGTAAGAACTGAGACTGGAACATCCAGCGGTCGGTATTCCACAAGAGCTTTCAGCATAAATATACCAGCGAGTGTTTTTCCCGAGACTACAGAATTTACCTTCATTCCTTTCAATTACACTGTTTTACTAGGGGCTTTTGAAGTTCCTACTGATGAGGTGAGGATTGTTTCAGTGGCATTGGCATATTCATCTGTTTATGCTCAATTTAACAAGAATGCGACGGTTGTCCTTCCATATAATGACAGTGTTTCTGAGTATATTAACTTATGAGAGGATTGGCAAAAATACCATCAAAGCTTTCTGATTGAATGGAACGACCGGCAATTAGGAACCAATTTATGTTGTTATTGCAACCGGTGCTAACTTTCCGGATGCCTTAGCTGGAGCTCCCTTGGTATATGCTTATTTTTTCCCTATTCTTTTAAATGATTCAGCCTCTTTGCCTTAAGAAACAGAAGAAGAAATTAAAAGACTCAACGCTAAGAATGCATTTTCGTAGGGGGAACAGGTGCCATTTCCTCAAGCGTTGAGGATAAACTAGAAAATCTTGGTTTAACCGTTACTAGAGTGAGCGGAAAAGATAGATATGAAACACCAGTGAGTATTGCCCGCAAACTAAAGGAAAAACTAGGTACTTTGGGAGGAACAGCAATTATTGCAACTGGTGCTAACTACCCTGATGCTTTAGCCATTTCTTCCTTGGTAGCAAACAAAGGTATGCCAATTTTGCTTGTTAAGAAAGATTTAATTCCTTCTTCTGCTCAAACAGCCTTGATAGAACTTGGTATCACCAAGACAATTATTGTTTAAGAGGAGGGAGTTATTTTTTTGCTGTTGCTACAAATCTTCTATCTTCCTTAAGACTATCAGGATAAGACCGATACCAAACTGGCACCGAAATTTCTAAATATGCTATTAATCAAGGAATGACTACATCTAAAATCCTCATTGCTACAGGCTAAAACTATCTTGATGCCTTAACAGAAGGCGCATTAGGAGCTAAACTTGGCTCTCTTAAATCCTTGTTTATCTAAGCGATTTAAACAGTTCATCTGCTTCGAGAGATTATCTTAAAGAAATAAGCTCCGGGGTTCAGACAGTCTATATCTTGGGCGGAATTCCTTGTCTGTTAACCATTCCTTAAGGGTTCGCCAGGCTTTGGGACATTCTTTACAAGGCACACTCACAATTTTAGTGAACTATCTTGTCAATAGTTTTTCTCCTTTCATTGGCGATTTCAATGCCTGCTTCCTTAAAGATTTCATTCTATTATCTTCACTCTACTTTGCCTGCTGCTTGCTAGTGTTACTGATAGAGCTTCTTTTCACAGTTAGAGCAAAAATCTGATTTTTTATAATCGGTGTCTGCTAGAGAGTTGGAAAAATGCATTACACATTCAGAATTTGGGCAATGATTCAACCCGTAAGTATGCCCGAGCTCATGAACCGCTTCTTTTAGGGTTCTTTCAAGAAATAAATTAGCATCTGGGGGTTGGCGATAAAATTCTTGTCTTAAACGAGTTAAGGAAATTAATGCTACTTTTTCGGTCAAGCTTGCTTGACCGAAGACAAAATTGAGATTTTCAACAAAAAGGTCAACATCGACTAAACCCAATATCCTCTCTTTTCCCCCCTTAGCTTCTAAAAGCTTATCTAATATTTGGGATGATGAGAACTGTTTTCGTGAAGGTACTTCAGCGTAATAAGGGAAAGGCAGTGATTTACCGATAACAACTTCTACACCAAACTTTTTAGCTAGTTTTTCTTTTAAAAAAGTGAGAATTTCTTTTGGTACATTACCTATTGGGACAAGGACAATTTTTTCAGTTGATTTAACTTTACCTTTATTTTGCCATTGATTTGGTTGGGAACAACTTGAAAGTAATAAGGCAAAAGCAAGAGCAGTTAAAAATCCTCTTTTCATTTACTTTTTGTCTTTTTTTCATTCTTTACTTTCTCTTGGGTTTTTTATTTTCTTGAACGAGGTGACCGGTGGGTAGTTTTCTTGAAAGGAAGAATCATGGCAGGGAGAAATAGGTAAATTTGATAAATCAGTGCAATTACCACTTGCATAAGGGCAGGTAGCGCAAGGTGAAAATTCAGGGTTTTCGGCTCGAAACAAGCTTTCCCTTGCTTCGACTAGCTCTTTACTCAATGCCTCAAGGTCAAAGATACACTCTTGAGGCCCGATTTCTAATTTTTGTTTCTTATCTAACTTTTCTTTTTTCATTTTTCTCTCTTCAAACCTTTTAATATATTTTGGTTAACCTAATGGCACCTGTCAAGAGTCCAATTTTGGATAACAAATTTCTTTCTTTAGATTTACCACTCCAATAGGTTTTACTAAAATTAATTTGTCATAAAGTTGCAAGACTTTAAGTGAAGGTAAAGATTGAGGTTAAGAAAGGGGTAATAAATGACTAATGAAGAGGTAGCAGCTATTCTTGATGATATTGGGGATATGCTCGACATCCAAGGGGAAAATCCTTTTAAAGTAAATGCTTATCATCGGGCAGCTAATGCTATCCGGAGCTATTCTCAAGAGATTGAAAAAGTTAATAAAGAAAACCGTCTTCAAGATATTAAAGGGGTTGGAGCTAGCATTGCTGAAAAAGTTAAGGAGCTTTTAGAGACGGGAAAACTAGTTTTTTACGAAGAGCTTAAAGAGAAAGTTCCACCTTCTCTTCTTGCTTTAATGCAAATTCCGAGTGTTGGTCCTAAAAAAGCAAAAATCTTTTATGAAGAGCTTGGGATAACTACAGTTGAAGAGCTTCTTCAAGCAATTGAAAATCACAAGATTGCTCCTTTAAAAGGGATGGGTGTTAAGACTGAAGAAAATATCTTACGGGGCATTCAATTATTTCAACGAGGACGGGAGAGGATTCTTCTTTTTGAAGCACATTCACTGGCTCAAGAAATTATTGAAAAGTTAAGAGAAAACTCAGCGGTTAAGAATGTTGATATGGCTGGTTCCCTAAGAAGGATGAAGGAAACAATTGGCGATATTGATATTTTAGCCGCCAGTAATGAGCCTGATAAAGTTGCTGAAGCCTTTTGCTCTTTACCTGATGTAGCTAATGTCTTAGCTAAGGGTGAAACTAAATGCAGTATTGTGGTTAAAACAGGTCTTCAAGTTGACCTCAGGGTTGTTCCGACTTTATCTTATGGGGCTGCTCTTCAATATTTTACCGGTTCCAAAGCTCATAACATTCGCCTGAGGGAAATAGCTAAGAAAAAAGGGCTAAAAATAAGCGAATACGGCATTTTTAAGGTAGAAAATGAGGAAAAAATTGGAGGGGAAGATGAAGAGGATATTTATCGAATTTTGGGGATGGATTTTATCCCTCCAATGCTAAGAGAAGATACGGGTGAGGTTGAAAGAGCTTTAAATCACAACCTTCCACAGCTAGTTGAGTTAAGCGATATTCGTGGTGACTTGCATGTTCATTCAATTTGGAGTGATGGTTCGAGCCAAATTGAGCAGCTAGTTGGAGTTGCTCTTGAATTAGGCTATGAATATCTAGGTCTTTGTGACCATGCTGCTCGATTGAAAGTGGCTAGGGGAATGAGTATTAAGGAAGTGGAAGAACGTCTGGTTGAAATAAAGAGAGTTAATCAAAAATATCCTGGATTTAAGGTTTTAAATGGAGTGGAATTAAACATTGAAAATGATGGAACGGTTGATTATCCCGAAGAGATTTTAGCCCAATTTGATTTAGTTACCGCTTCAATTCACTGGGGATTTGGTCAGTCAAAGGAGCAGTTAACTGAAAGAATTATAAAAGCGATGGAAAATCCCTACATTCACTGTATTAGTCATCCAACAGGAAGGATTATTGGAAAACGTGACCCTTATTTACTCAATATGGAAATGATTTTTCAAATGGCAGCCAAAACAGGGACCTTGCTTGAGCTTAATTCGTTTCCTGATCGCCTTGATTTAAAAGATGATTATCTTCGAGAAGCCAAAGAGAAATATGGTTGCCAGTTTTTAATTGGTACCGATGCTCACGGAGCAGGTCAATTGCCTTATATTAAATATGGAGTGGCAACGGCTCAGCGTGGCTGGCTTGAACCCCAAGATGTGGTGAATACATATTCACTCGACAAGCTACTTAAGAGGCTGAAGGAGAAGCAGGTGTCTTAGCTGACAAGCTGACTGGCTTGCAAGCTGATGAGCGAGAAATAAAGTTAAAGGTTAAGGTAAAGTGACTCTTGGTTCTTGACTTGTTGCTCGTGATTAGTAAGCTCCTTAAAGCCAAATGTTTTCAGGTTCTTTAAGAGTAAACCTATTAAGGTTATGCCAGAGAATTTCCAGACCCAAACTTATTCCTACTTTTCGAATCGTCACAGTCGTACACTAAAATTCTTTTATGCAAACTGATAATTTTTTATCTAGTGGAAAGTTTTGCAGGAGAAACGGCAAAAGTTAAAAAACTTTAAAAAAATTTTAGGAAGGGCTTTACAATAAATTCATTTTGATTTATCATATAAATAATTTATTAAAAATATTTAGCTAATAAAGGAATATTTATGTTACCAAAATGGCTTGAAAACAGATATAAGATACTTGCGGGGGTATTTAAAGACTCTGAGTTTTCTTTTGAGGAAGCGGCTACAACACTGAGGGATGCCTCCGATATTCATGACAGTGAAGAGCAGGTAAATGTGGCACTTTCTCAATTAAGGAAAAACCACCTTCTCGAGGTGAAGCTTAATCCAGAAGATGCACGAAAGAGAATATATAAATTATTAAGCGTAGAAGAAAGCCTAGTCGAAAGATTTGAAAAAGAAAAACAAACACTCAATAGGGCAGATTTGCACACCCTTCTCAAGAAGGCTGCCGACCTTATCCGTACTCGCGTGGACTATTCATTTATTCTTCTACTGCTCTTTTACAAGAGAATTAGTGACAAGTGGGAAATGGAGTTTGACCAGGCATATAAGGAAGCTCTTGAAGATGGTTTGACTGAAGAGGAGGCGAAAGAGGAAGCCAAAAACTCAGTCTACCATGATTTCGATCTCCCAGATGAATTTCTTTGGGAGAACATTCGTAAAGAGCCAGCCAGATTGCCCGAAAATTTTTCCAAAGCAATGAAGGCGCTAGCTGAACGGAACTCTGAGTTGAAGAATATCTTTGAGAATGTTGATTTCGTGCAGTTTACTACCAGTAGGGAAAACGCCGAAATCTTGCGACAACTTGTCGAGGTTTTTAGTGCTCAGACTTTATACCACGTTTCACCAGATATTTTAGGAGATGCCTACGAATGGATATTGAGTTATTTTGCTCCTCAAAAAGCTAAGGAGGGAGAGGTTTACACAGCCCGCGAGGTAATAAAGCTTATTATTGAAATACTTGACCCGAAGCCTGGGGAAAGTGTTTATGACCCTGCTTGCGGTTCAGGAGGCATGCTTATCAGTGCTTACCAGCATGTTGAACAGGAAGAAGGTAAAGCCGCTGCAGATAAACTCTTTTTGTCTGGTCAAGAAGCTAATATCAAGACTCTTTCTCTAGCTACAATGAATGTTTATATTCATGACATTAGAAATGCTAATCTCAAGCTTGGTGACACCCTTCTTTATCCTAAGTTCAAAGAAAAGGAAAACATAAAACAGTTTGATGTGGTTATTGCTAATCCGCCCTGGAATCAGGATGGCTACCCGGAAGAGGTTTTAAAACGAGGTGAGTTTTGGCAAAAACGCTTTTCTTTTGGTTTCCCTCTTAAGCAGTCAGCAGATTGGGCTTGGATCCAGCATATGTTAGCATCAGCCCGGGATGATTCAGGTCGTGTTGGTGTGGTTATTGACAATGGGTGTTTATTCCGGGGAGGCAAAGAAAAAGCCATTCGCAAAGCGGTGCTCGAGGCTAATCTCATTGAGACTGTTATTCTCCTGCCTGAAAAGCTTTTTTACAACACTGGCGCGCCGGGAGCCATCATCATCCTTAATAAGAACAAGCCCGCCGAGC
The DNA here is from genome assembly GCA_015711795.1 of Candidatus Geothermocultor quzhuomuensis. Lineage (GTDB taxonomy): Bacteria > Actinomycetota > Aquicultoria > Geothermocultorales > Geothermocultoraceae > Geothermocultor > Geothermocultor quzhuomuensis. The sequence goes on along the minus strand of JACVJC010000012.1, from coordinate 14,378 downwards.
GCAAAGGCAAGGTTCTATTTATAAACGCGAGCCGAGAGTTCGAACAGCACCCTGAGGTAAGAAAGCTCAATCGATTGGGAGATGAGCACATCAAAAAGATTGTCCAGGCTTATAAGGAATTCACAGACAGAGATGGTTTTTCCAGAGCGGTAAGCCTTGAAGAGATAAAAGAGAATGATTACAACCTCAATGTGACCCTCTACGTTTTTCCCGAAGAAGAAGTTGAAGCAATTGACATTGCTCAAGAATGGGAAGCTCTCCGAAAAATCGAAGACGAGCTTGCGGAGGTTGAGAAAAAGATTGAGGGATACCTGGAAGAGTTGGGAGGAGCAACTAATGTTTAAGCCAAATTTCCACTATACAGACAAGATAGTAAGTGACCTAACACAGATAGCTGCAGCAAGGGAGTTAATTCTGAATTCTCCGTTTATCCCTAAATGGGAAGTATCACTTCGTCGTGAAGCCATTATCCGAAGTGCTCATTCTTCCACAGCTATTGAAGGAAACAGATTATCTCTTGAACAGGTGAGCGATTTAGCTCAGGGACGAGAAGTAATGGTAACCCGCGAAGATAAACAAGAGGTCTTAAATTATCTATGGGCACTGGAGAATATCGAAAAATTAACTGATGGCGAGAGGATGAGAATGATCGAATTTATCAATCAGAACGGGAAGATAACGAATCGTGAAGTGAGAGAGATGTTTAAGATTTCAGCGCAAGCCGCTCATAAAGAGCTTAACAAGCTAGTTCAATTAGATGTGATTAAGTCGGTTGGGAAGGGGAGAAGTCTGGCTTATCAAATAAAATAAGTTGATGATTAAGTTGATGATTATAGAATGAATGTAGACAGTAGGGTTTGTTGTCAAAAAAGGTTGTCAAACAGTGGTAGGTGAAAGATGAACTTACAGGAACTAATCGCAAAAGGCGAGTCAGATACTATTGAGTTTAAGGAAAGCTTCGATAAGGAAACGCTCGAGACGTCGGCAGCTTTTGCCAATACAAAAGGGGAATCTTTGAGCGCGTTGGTACAACTGGAAGAGAACTTACTACATTTTGAAGGAACGATAAAGAAGCGAAAGGGGCATCAAACGGGCATCAATGGGGCGGAATGGTTTGCCAAAGAGAGAATTGATTCTTACTGTTATGGTTTTTAACATTCCATCGGGAAAGTGAGAAAGGGAATGGACAATAATCCAAATTCTAGTTGCAAGCAAACTGAAATTGGGCTTTTGCCAGAAAGGTGGGAAGTGAAATGAAAGATAGTAGACAGCATACAGTAGACGGTAGACAGGGGGAAAGGAAATTAAAGAAGACGGAGATTGGCGAAATTCCAGAAGAGTGGGAAGCAATAAGACTGGGAGATAAAAAAATTAGCGAGGATATCTTCTATGGAATTACTGCAAAAGCTACAGAACAAAATACAGGCTTAAAAATACTAAGAACTACTGATATTAAAGATTATTCAGTAGATTGGGACAAATTGCCCTTCTGTGAGATAACCGAGAGGAGAAATAATTTAGACAGGTACTTTTTAAAGAGGGGGGACATAGCGATAGCGAGAGCCGGAACTGTTGGCGTTTCTGTTTTAGTAGGCAGAGACCTTAATAATGTGATATTTGGATCTTATTTGATAAAGGTGAAATTAAAGCCATCAGCTCATCCTCAATTTATTCATTATTTTCTTCAATCTAATTTATATTGGACACATATAAAAAAGGCACAAGGGAGTACTCTTAAAAATATCAACTTACCGTTACTTAAATCGCTTTATTTTCCGCTTCCACCCCTACCTGAGCAGAAGAAAATTGCGGAGATTTTGAGTACGGTTGATGAGGGGATTGAGAAAGTGGATCAAGCTATTGAGAAGACGGAAAGGCTGAAAAAGGGCTTAATGCAGGAGCTGTTTGCTAAAGGCATTCCCAGTAGACAGTATACAGTAGACGGTAGACAGGAATTGGAAGGGAGTAGACAGTATACAGTAGACGGTAGACAGGGGGAAAGGAAATTAAAGAAGACGGAGATTGGCGAAATCCCAGAAGATTGGGAAGTGGCAGGCCTTGGCAATCAAGATATTGTGAAACTAATTATGGGCCAGTCTCCGCCATCATCTACATATAACAAAACTGGTCTAGGCCTCCCCTTTCTGCAAGGCAAGGCTGAGTTTGGAGACATTTATCCTACACCAGGCCTATTTTGCTCAGCGCCAGCAAAAGTCGCGCAAGAAAGAGATATCTTGATTTCAGTTAGGGCGCCAGTAGGCGACGTTAATATAGCGCCCTCAGAGTGTTGTATAGGCAGGGGTTTGGCTGCAATCAGAGTGAACGGTAAAAGGCTGCACCATCTTTTGCTCTTTTACTATCTTAAACTCAAGAAGGAAAAAATTGAGAGTATGTCATCTGGATCAACTTTCAAAGCTGTTAAAAGAGATGATATCGAGAGGTTGACAATCCCTATTCCGCCTCTTTCTGAGCAGAAGAAAATTGCGGAGATTTTGAGTACGGTTGACAAGAGGTTGGAACTTCTGAGGAAAAGAAGAGAGAGGCTTGAAAGAGTCAAGAAAGGCTTGATGAATGATTTGCTTACAGGGAAGAAGAGAGTAGCAGTATGAGTAGACAGTATACGGTAGACGGTAGACAGGGAAATAGGATGAGTAGACAGTATATGGTAGACGGTAGACAGGAGAAATCAAAGAGGTTTGAGGATTTGGAGGTTTGGAAGAAAGCGCATGAATTAACCCTTAAAATCTAGGGTATTACTAGAGATTATCCTCCGGAAGAGAAATTCGGTTTGGTTTCCCAGATGAGGCGGGCTGCAGTTTCTATACCAGCCAATATATCAGAAGGATTTAAAAAACGAGGCTTTAAGGATAAAGCAAATTTCTACAATATCGCCCAAGGTTCGCTGGAAGAATTGCGATATTATCTAATTTTATCCAAGGAACTTGGTTTTTATGAAGACACATATGAATTGTGCGAATTAATAGATGCGATTGGGAAAATGCTTTACAGGTTCATTAAAAGTATACAGTAGACAGGAAAAGATATCCCTGTGTGCTGTTTACTGTTTACTACCTACTAAACCGCAGGTGAGAAATGGGTTTTGATGAGAAAACTTTGGTTGAGGATTATATAGTCAACAAGTTAGTTGAAAAAGGCTGGAAGTTTGTTCCAGCTGAAGAGCTTGGAAGAGATACCTATGAGGAACCTCTTTTAATTCCTAATCTCGTTAGGGCGGTTGAAAGGATAAACAAAGGGCTTGATGTTGGAGACGAAGAGATAAATAAGGTGTTGAATGAGCTGAGGCTTACAGGTACGGGGGTAGAGGGGGCAAAAAGCATTTTAAACTTTTACAAATTCGGTCTCCCGGTGAAATTCGAAAAAGACAAAGTTGTTCGCTATGTCAGGCTTTTTGACTACGACAACATTGAAAACAACGAATTTGTGGTTTCTACCCAAGTAAACAATAATGGTAGCGAAAGAATTAGGAACGACATAATCCTTTATGTTAATGGTATTCCTTTGGTAAATATTGAATGTAAAAATCCGACAAATATCTCTGAAAACTGGTTTAATGCATATCGGCAAATAAAAGAATATGAAAAAATCGTTCCTGAGCTATATAAATATGTTCAGGTTGGTTTAGCAGCCGAGAGCAAAGCCAAATATTTTCCCATCGTGCCTTGGCAAGATGATGTTGCTGCGCATGAATGGCGCTATGTTAATATTTCTCCCCTTAAGGGGAAGTTAGATGAGGGTGTCGATGCTGCTTTGGAAATGTTTTCTCCTAATGTCCTGCTGGATATTCTTCAAAACTTTCTCTTTTTCCGATTGGAACACGGTGAAGCCACTAAAGTCATCACCAGATATATGCAATATAGAGCTGCAAATAAGATGGTAAGCAGAGTTATCAATAATCTCAGAGGGCAAGAAGAAAAAAACAAAGGACTTATCTGGCATTGGCAAGGAAGCGGAAAGACACTTACTATGATATTTGCTGCTAACAAACTTTATTATGCTTCTGAGTTGGAAAACCCGTCCATATTTTTCATTGTTGACCGTATTGAACTTGAAGAACAACTTTACCAAGAATTTTACTCTCTCGACCTTGTTCAGCCGGAAATTATTGGGTCTATTGAAGAGCTTAAAAATGTTTTAGCTTACGATGATTATCGTGGTAAGCGCGGGGTTTTCATCGTCCTTATTCATAAGTTTAGACCTGAAGAGCTAAAAGAACTGCAGACACAGTTGGAAGAAGTTTCAAAGCAAAAAGAAACCGTAATGGACCGGAAAAATATTGTTGCTTTTATAGATGAAGGGCACCGGACGCAATATGGTTTGCTGGCTGCCCAGATGAAAGCTATTTTGAAGAGTGCTTTCTTCTTTGCTCTGACTGGCACTCCCATCTCAAAGAAAAGAAGAGACACTTATCGGGAGTTTAGCTACCCGCCAGCGGAGCCTTATCTTGATAGGTATTTCATTACTGATTCAATACGGGATGGTTTTACCGTAAAAATTGTTTATCAACCGAGGTTAGAAAAGGAACATTTAAAAAAAGACTTACTTGAAGCTTTTCTCGAAAGCATGCTAGAGGAAATTCCCGAGGATTCGAGGGAAATTGTCGAGGAGAAAATAAAGCCGCGGCTTAACGCCATCAACGTATTCCTTGAAAATCCCCAACGCATTGCCTTGAAGGCTAAAGACATAGCTGAACATTTCCGCGAAAATGTTGATGACCGGTTTAAAGCAATGGTTGTTGCGGCAAGCCGTAAAGCTTGCATAATCTATAAAAAGGCACTTGATAAGCATCTACCACCAGAATACTCAGAGGTAGTTATGACCATTCAGACACGCGAAAAGGAGCAAAAATTACAGGATTATGTTGCTGAAACAGTCGCCAGATATGGACATTGGGATCCCGAAGCCATCAGGAAAAACATTATCAACCAGTATAAAGAAGAAGAGTTTCCGAAAATTCTTATTGTTACTGATATGCTGCTCACTGGCTTTGATGCTCCTGTCCTACAAACAATGTATCTAGATAAGCCCTTGAAAGAACACAGGCTTTTGCAAGCGGTTGCCAGAACCAACAGGCCATATAAGGATGTAAAAGAAGCCGGTTTAATCATAGATTATGTTGGCATCTTAAAAAATTTTAAAAGGGCTTTGGAAATTTACAGCGAGAATGACATTGCTAATGTTTTTATAGGATATGATAGTTTAAAGAACGATTTAATTAAGATTATAAAGGAGGTATTTAAAATTCTTGAAAATGTTCCTAAGAGTTATGAGCGAGAGACATTGCTTAAGGCGGTGGAAGTTATTACCAGCAATGAAAAGAAGGAAAAAACTTTTGTTGAAAAATACCGCCAACTCAGGAAGGTTTTCGAACTGCTTGGACCAAATGAAGTTAAACTGGAATACTTCGATGACTTCAAGTGGCTTTCAGCTATTTATGTATATTATATGAAAGTAGTGGTTCAAAGACCGATTTACTATGGCGATATTGAAAAATACTTTAACAAAACTGTTCGATATATTCATAAGTCTACTGAGGTAGAGAGTTTAGAGAAGAGCTTACCTTCTATTGGGTTTGGCTTGGATTATCTGAAAAAACTGGAAGAAAAAGTAAAGGATAAGAAAGAACAAGCGGCAAATATCCTTTTCACCCTAAACAAAATGGTTTTGGTTGAGCGACACAGAAGCCCGATTTATGAGACTTTGACGGAGCGGGTGGAGAGACTTTTAAAGTTATGGAGAGAGAAAAAAAAGGATTACAAACAGCTTTATCTGGAAGGATTAAAGGTGCTTAAGAATATCGAAACGCTTACGGAGCGGCAAGAAAAACTTGGTTTTTCAAAGCTTGAATACGCTTTGTTACTTGTGCTGGAGCGAAATCTGGAGGCGAATGACAGTCTGATTGAAGAAGTTAAGAACCTTTCCAGTCTTCTTAAAAAATGCCTTTTTCCAGGCTGGATAAGTCAGGTAACAGACAAGAAAGAAGTTGAGCGTGCGGTACGGAAATTCGCGCGGAGCTTAAAAAATAAATATAACTTTTCGTTAGATAAGATGAATGAGATATATAACAAGCTGATGGAGAGCGTGAAAAATTATGGACCAAAAGCAAGTAGATTATAAAGTTTCATTTAGGAAGGTAAGATATCCGCGGCTGGAGTTTAGAACCAAGGAACTTTTAGTTGTTTTGCCTCCTGGATATGACCCTGATTTTGTTCTCAGCAAGCACAAAAGGTGGATATTGAGGAAATCGCAGTTTATTAAAGAATGTTTAAAAGATTCTGCTGGCAAAGAGATTTGTAATCGCGCAGTTGGAGATTTCAAAAGTTTGGTGTTTTCTTGTATAGAGAGAATCTCCAAGGAGCTTGGCGTCGAAGTGAACAAAGTTATGTTCCGAAAAATGAGAACCAAATGGGCTAGCTGTAGCTCAAGGAAAAATCTAACTTTCAATACTTTGATGAAACATTTGCCTGAAAAGCTCATCGAGTATGTTGTTTTTCACGAAGCCACTCATTTAATTGAAAGAGGTCACAAAGAAAGATTCTGGAATATAATCTCGAAATATTTTGATAACCATGATGAGTTGGAGAAAGAGCTATTTACCTACTGGTTTTTGATTCAAGAAGTCAAAAGTTTAGGGGGTGCTTGAAATGGCAAATAAAGTTACAAGTCCAAGAGTTGCAAAAGCCGCTTCTAAGGTTCTTCGGACCAAAAAGACTGGTAAAACTATGAAGACGGGTGCTGGAAGTGCTTTATCCCAACGGGAAAAGTCAAAAAAGCTGTAAGAAGAAATAGCTCATTGTATAGTAAATAGGCGAGGTCATCCATTAAAGGCTTTTCGTTAAGGGTTTTTCGAGCGACGAGCGATGAGACACGGAGATAAGATGAAAATCTTAGAGCGGTCTTTTTATGAACGGGATACAAAGCTGGTTGCCCAAGAGCTTTTGGGCAAGCTTTTAGTGCGAGAAACTTCGCAAGGTAAGATGACTGGGCGGATTGTTGAGACTGAAGCTTATTTTGGTCCTGGTGATATTGCTAGTCATGCTCATCGGGGTCCTACTCCCCGTTCTTCAGTTATGTTTGGGCCACCTGGCCACGCCTATGTTTATTTTACCTATGGGATGCACTATTTGTTTAATATTGTGACTGAGGAAGAAGGAAAAGCTGGAGCAGTTTTAATTCGAGCCCTTGAACCGTTAGAAGGCATTGATTTAATGATAAAGAGGAGGCCGAAAGCAACCTTTAGAAATTTAACTAATGGGCCTGCCAAGCTAACGCAAGCTTTAGATATTACTCTTGACTTAAATCGAAGGGATATTACTCAAGGGAGGCTCGTGGTTATCGATGATGGCTTTGTAGGTTTTGATATTGTCAAAAGCCCCCGTATTGGCGTTCCTCTAGACCCTTTCGATAACTTCAGGTACTATATTAAAGGCAATAAATATGTATCAAAAAAATAAATTCCTATTTGAAGCTGGTAGCAAAAAGATGAGGTGTGAAAATGAAATTAAAAGAAATCTATGAGTTAGCTATTAAGATGGGGGTTGAGGCTGATCCTCGAGGAAGGAAGGAAGTTAAAAAAGTTTTAGAAAAGGCAAGAAAAGATTATCAAAAACTGGATAAAGGAGATAAAAAGTTTTTCGATAAAGATAAACTTAAAAATCCCTATGCTGATACTAGAGTTTTGGCGGGTGACCCCGAGATTGAGGTAAAGGGAATCTTAGCTGGGATTGATTTGGAAGTTGGAGAAGTTGTTTTGGCTGACCGCCTAAGAGAAAAAGGCGAAAAAATTGATTTGCTTTTAGCTCATCATCCAGAAGGAAAGGCTTTAGCAGCTCTTCATGAGGTTATGGGACTCCAAGCTGATATCTGGCATAAATTCGGTGTGCCAATTAATATTGGTGATGTTTTAATTAGTGAAAGAGCTAAAGAAGTTTTCCGCTCCCTTTTACCAGTTAATCATGCAAGGGCAATTGATGCTGCCCGTCTCCTTAACTTTGCTTATATGAGCGTTCATACACCAGCTGATAACCTAGTCAGCAATTTTTTGCAAAAGCAAGTTGATCAAAATTCCTTAGAGACAGTGGGAGAGGTGGTTGATTTTCTTAAAAAAATTCCTGAATATAAGGGGGCATCCTATGAGAATGCTGGTCCTACCATTTTGGTGGGTGATTCAGAGAAAAGAGCTGGAAAAATAATGGTTGATATGACTGGTGGCACTGAAGGTCCAGAAGGAGCAATTGAAAAATTGGCTCAAGCTGGGGTAGGCACTTTAGTTTGTATGCATATGGGGGATAAATTAAAAAAGAAAGCTGAAGAATCAAAGGTAAATGTGATAATTGCTGGTCATATTGCTTCAGATAATATCGGGCTTAATCTTTTCCTTGACCAAGTTGAAAAGCGAGGAGTAAAAATTCTGACTTGTTCTGGCTTAACCAGAGTCAAACGTAGCTAAAATCACACCTTCTGATATTAGTCTTCAAAAACTAAAAAAGTTTAAGATAAAGCTAGAAACTATTTTGGCTCTGATGAGCCTCGCAGAAGTAATAACTATGAACTTTCATATTAGCTACTAACAACTATCCGTTCTGGAGCTTTTAGCTTTTGGCTACTAGGATTCTTTAAGAGCTACCCTTTCAAATGAGACTGGTGCAGTTTACCTTATCTTGAAGGAATTTAACGCCCGACGCTAAGCAAAATAACTTTGACCTTAGCTGAATTAAAGAAAGTAGTTAATTTGGCTCATCTGAGAAGAGCTAAGACTTATTTACCCTTTAAATATTCTTATCTCTGATGAAATGAAAGAAGTAATTAAATACCTAAAAAGTGGTTGAAACTAAGGCGGATGGTATTTTATTGTTCAAAAATGGGCAATTTTTCATGCCAGTACTCAATTAAATGTTTCACAATTTCAAACAAGCAAGACTTCTTGAAGAAAAGGGTTTTAAAAGAATTATTTTAGCGGGGAAATGGAGAATTAAAGTAATTTGCTGAGATAAAAAAATTTTTGAGGAATTCTTCAAGCTAAAGAGCTAAGTAGTTCACCAGTTTGGAAACTTTTTATGGGAGAACTGTAAGGGTTAAGCTCGTTGAGCTAGTAGCACCTTGGTCATCGGTTACAGTTAAAGAAACCGAATAGGTACCAGGTGAACTATAATTATGAGTAATTTGGGGTGTTTGAGAAGAACCAGAATTACCATCGCCAAAATTCCAGCTATAAAGGACAATTTCTCCATCACTGTCCTTAGAAGAAGTGGCATCGAAGGTGACTGTTTCATCTACTTTAGGAGAGGCTGGGATACTAATGAAAGAAGGAAATGGTATTTGATTAGGAGCAGCACCTTTACTTACCTTAACCATTACCACTGATTCTTCAGCTACTTTTGTTCCAGCTGAAGGTTCTTGTGCTACTACTTGGCCGACTGGTATATTTGAGCTATAAACTTCAACCAAATTGACCCTTAAATTAAGTTCCTTCAAAATTTTTCTTGCTTCATGAGAGGTTTTACCAACTACATTTGGCACTTTAACTCCTGAATGAATATTACAATATTTTGTTGGACCTTGGCCTTTGAGAAAAATACCTACCGATGTATCAGGGCAGTAAGGAGTAGCCCGAAGACCACTTTCAACACAGATTCTAATGCGGGAAATTTTTGCATTGAGGGGTAAAAATTCACTTTTTGCTATTCCTTCGTGAGCTTTTTTCATAAATTTTGCCCAAATTTGAGCCGGGATGGTACCGCCAGCTACTCTTCTAAAGCCATGAAGGTTTTTCATCTCAATTTGACCGTGGGGATATCCTACCCAAACAGCACAAGCTAAATCAGGGGTATAACCAACAAACCAAGCATCACGATAATTTTGAGTTGTTCCTGTTTTGCCTGCTGCTGGTCTTCCAATGTTGGCTCTTCTTCCTGTTCCATATTTAATGACATCTTCTAAAATGTCATTGACTAAATAAGCAGTAACAGGATTAATAGCCTCATTAGTTGAAACTTTGTTTTGGAAGATTATCTTTCCTTTGACATCAGTAACCTTGGTGATGGCAATTGGCTTTGCATGAATTCCTGAGTTGGCTAAAGTGCCAAAGGCTGAAGCCATTTCAAGTGGGGAAACGCCAACCCTTAAGCCCCCAAGGGCAATAGCAGGAACAGGATCAATTGGGCTAATAATGCCCATCTTTTTTGCAACCTTAACGACATTTTCAGGTTTTACATCCATGATTAGTCGAGCAAAAACGGCATTAACTGAGTGAATAGTCGCTTGCCTAATAGTCATAGGTTCCCCTCCACTTCCCTCAGTAGCATTACGAACTTTCCAATCTTTTCCTGGAAGCTTAATGGTAACGGGGGAAGAAGCATAAACTTTGCTTGGGGAAATTCCTTTTTCAATAGCGGTTGTTAAGACAAAGACTTTAAAGGAGGAACCAGCTTGTCTTTTTCCTTGAACGGCTAGATTAAATTTTTGTTTACTAAAATCTCTCCCTCCAACCATTGCTTTGATATAACCAGTTTTTGGGTCAATAGCTACTAAAGACGCACTCGGGTCATTTGGCTTGTTTAGGGTTTCCCAAACGGCTTTTTCAGCAAGCGATTGGAGCTTTAAATCAATTGTGGTATAAACTCTTAATCCTCCTTTAAAAACGAGATTTGCACCAAATTTATCAAGAAGGATTTGTTTAACATATTCAACAAAATAAGGAGCTAATAACTTCTTTTGGGCAATTGCCTTGACTATCAGCGGAGATTTTTGAGCATTTTCTGCTTCTTCTTTCGTAATAAAATCAAGCTCAAGCATTTTATTTAAGACAATATTTCGCCTCTTTCTTGCATCCTGAGGATTGGTATAGGGAGAATATCGATTAGGTGAGCGAATGACACCAGCTAGAAGAGCTGCTTCTGGTAAGGTTAAGTCTTTAGCTGATTTTCCAAAAAAGACCTGAGAAGCTGTTTCTATTCCATAGCATCCTTGACCAAAATAAACAGTATTTAAATATTTTTCAAGAATTTTATCTTTACTGTAAAGATTTTCAACTTGAAAAGCAAGAACTGCTTCTTTAATTTTTCTCTTAAAAGTTTTTTCGGGGGTTAGGAAAATATTTCTTACATACTGTTGGGTTATAGTGCTCCCACCTTCAATTTTTCTTCCTGTTTTGATATCAACAACAAGTGCTCTTACAACTGCTTCTAAATCAACTCCGTGATGACGGTAAAATCTCTCATCTTCAATAGAGATAACCGCATCTCTAAGAATCGGAGAAATGCTGGATAAGGGGACAATAACTCTGTTTTCTTCAGCATAAAGGTCGGTAATCCAACTTCCATCAGAAGCATATATTTTAGTTGTCTGAGCAGGGTTGACAAGAGCTTGTTTTTCAAGATTAGGAAGCTCACGAATGCTATCAGCGATGAAAACAATTCCTGCAACAAAGAGGAAAATAAAAGGGAGAAAAAAGAGAAAAGAAATCAAAATAACAATTTTTAATTTTCTCTGATTACTCCATTTTTTTCTTCTATTCCTGCTCCGTCTAGACATAATTATCTGGTTAAATTATATCATAGGTGAACAAAGTGAAGTGGAAACTCTTATAACTAGTTTTAGGAGAGACCAGGGAGTTCTTGGCAAGTTTAAATAGACAGCAAAGAAAGCTTATGATAAGATTTCTAAAGTTATTGGCAGGATTAAAGAGATAAGTAAGGTTGAAGCAGAAGCTGAGGCTGAGTAAAAAATAAAGAATCAAAATGCAAAAATCAGCTTAAAAGAGAAGGTTTAAGGACTGGTCAAGGGTCAAAATTTACTGAACAATAGTCCCTGGATCGCTTGCCAATGCCTAAGTATAACGATGGCGGACAGGTGACTAGACCGTAAAGATGATATGTTTATTAATTTTTTAACTTTTGATTTCAATTAAAAGCTGAGGGCAGATCAGTCAACAAAGGATTGTAAGATGAAAAGCAGTAAAAAAAGCAAGATAGAAAAATTAGTTGATGAGCAGGTTAAAATTATCTCTAGGGGTATGGAGGAAATTCTTCCCTTAGAGGATTTTGAGAAAAAAATTAAAAAATCAATTGAGCAGAATAAACCTTTAAAAATAAAATTCGGTGTTGACCCAACTTCTCCTGATCTTCATCTTGGCCATGCGGTTATCTTACATAAGCTTAAACAATTTCAAGATTTTGGTCATATCGTTATTCTTTTAATTGGAGATTATACTGCTCGGGTGGGAGACCCTTCAGGTCGGTCGGTTACCCGGCCTCAACTTTCTCCAAAAAAAATTGAAAAAAATGCGAAAACTTATACTGACCAAGCTTTTAAAATTTTAGATCCCAAAAAAACCAGAATTGATTACAACAGTCGTTGGTTTTCCAAGATGAATTTTAATGATTTATTAAAGCTTACTTCAAAATTCACAATTGCTCGGTTATTAGAAAGGGACGATTTTTCAATTCGCTATCAAAAGGGAACACCTATTTTTCTTCACGAATTTCTTTACCCTGTAATGCAAGGATATGACTCAGTAGCTTTAAAGAGTGATGTTGAGATAGGTGGTACTGATCAGAAGTTTAATATGCTTGCGGGCCGAAGTCTTCAGATAGATTTTGGTCAGGACCCACAGGTGGTTATTACTATGCCCATCCTTGAAGGCATTGATGGGGTTCAAAGGATGAGCAAGAGCTTAGGAAATTATATTGGTTTGACCGAACCGGCAAAGGAGATGTTTGGTAAAGTTATGTCAATTCCTGATGAATTAATGATACGCTACTTTAACTTGGCAACTAATTTAGAGGAAGATGAAGTTAAAAAGATAGAAAAAGGCTTGAACGATGGAACTTTGCATCCTGCTGAAGTTAAAAGAAGGCTCGGCAGAGAAATCGTTACGCTTTATTATGACCGAAAAACAGCTTTAGAGGCTCAAGCGGAGTTTGATCGGGTATTTAAGGAGAAAAAACTGCCATCAGAGATTCCTGAGTTTAAGGTACCAAGAGAAATTTTTAAAAATAGTAAAGTTTGGGTTGTTAGACTTTTAGTGACAATTGGTTTTGCTAAAAGCAACAGTAATGCCAGGCGCTTGATAGAGCAGGGTGGAGTTAAAATTAATAATAAAATTATTAAGTCACCAGAATTAGAATTGAAAATAAAGGAAAACGATATTATTCAAGTCGGCAAGAGAAAATTTGCCCGATTAGTAATTAGTCATTAATTGTTATGATTTTTCTATTTAGTCTCTCCACAGTTTCTCTTTACCAGCAGGGTGGAGGTGTAACCACTAAAATAGGGACTGGATTTAGAACTTACTTGCTTTCTTTCATTTCAGAGAAAGGTTGAAATAGAAGGGTGAGATTAAAAAAAGATTTATTTTGTCAGTCCCAAATAGATTTAAATTTTGAACATCTTTAAATACCTTTAAGGGAAGAGCTGATACCTTATCTCCCAATCTTGTTCTCAAATTCTTAAGAACATTGGAATAGGCAGCTTGAGAAGGAGAAGTTTATTGTTTAGTGAGATTGTGAATTTAAGTAATTTTAATTCCCCCTTTATCTTAAAGGTTGACTTTCTAGGCTCAATAAACTTAGTTAAGGAGTCATAATTTCACTTGAAAAGCCGACCCAAAAAAAATTAAATTTGCTTATAAAAATCCCTATAAATCACTTTTGATATAGCCTTTCTCTTTTAAAAAAATTTTTTTAATTTCTTGACATAAAGGAGACTAAGTGGTATCTTAAACTTAATGATAAGAGGAGAAAGAAGATTGACATTTTATAAAAGTGGAGGCGATGTTCTATAGAGGTTTATTAACTATCTCTATAGTGAGTTTAAAGTCGCCGCCACTTTGGCGGTTTTATATTTAAAAAAGAAGAAATTGTTGACATAAATATATTAAATTGATAAAATATACTTTTACTTTGTACCTTGAAAACTAAACAGCGTGCGAGAAGCCAGTGAAGATGGTGTAAGATTGACCTCTGGTCAAAAAGTTTTTTTGAGGGTTTGATCCTGGCTCAGGATGAACGCTGGCGGCGTGCCTAACACATGCAAGTCGAGCGGTCCCGATAAGTAGCTTGCTATTTATCGGGATAGCGGCGAACGGGTGAGTAACGCATGGGTAATCTACCCTAAAGTCTGAGATAATTCTGGGAAACTGGAACTAATATCGGATACATTCTTTCTATCGCATGATGGAAAGAAGAAAGTCCTTTGGACGCTTTAGGATGAGCCCGTGTCCCATTAGCTAGTTGGTGAGGTAATGGCTCACCAAGGCTACGATGGGTAGCCGGCCTGAGAGGGTGTTCGGCCACACTGGGACTGAGACACGGCCCAGACTCCTACGGGAGGCAGCAGTGGGGAATATTGCGCAATGGGCG
>JACVJC010000011.1 GCA_015711795.1 Candidatus Geothermocultor quzhuomuensis | reverse complement strand
ATTTGCCATTATTATACCTATCCTACTTATCATCTTTTCAATTGAGCTTTTTAATTATAATTAAATTTTGAAGGTTTGACCCTACTTCTCTGAACAGCCTATTCCAATGTTCTTAAGAATTTGAGAATAACCAGGTCACAATGTTAGGGTCACTCATTAAAAGAAAAGACTCCCGGTCAGGGTTTACGTTACCACGATAAGCATGTTCAGAACATTAGCATGTCAAGCATGTCAAACCCAGACTCAAAATCTTTCCAGAAGCTAAAAAATGTACGTTTTAGTATTGACAATAACGTATTTAATAATGTACAGTAAAGGGAGCTAAATTTGACTGTGGAGGATAAGGCATGAGCAAGATCATTGGAGTTACAGAAGCTCGTTCCAAATTGCGAATGATACTGGAAGATGTTTCAAAGAAAGGGGAATCATACGTGCTGACGAGGGGAAGTCGGCCTGAGGCAGTTATCATTTCTTATAAGGAATATCAAGCTCTTCAAGAACAGTCAAAAAGCCTTTGGAATAAACGTTTTGAAACGGCTCTTAAGAAAACCCGCGCCCATTTCACTGATTGGCTGCGCCAAAAAGGGTATGAACTCGAAAAGTTGACCGATGAAGAAATAGAAAGGATCATTGAAAGTGCCTGAGAAGCAGCGAGTGGTGCTCGACACCAACGTTCTTCTTTCCGGCATTCTATTTGGCGGGACATTTGGTGAGATCATTGAACTGTGGAGGCGAAATGCTTTTGTCCTCATTATTTCTCCCGAGACTTTAGCGGAACTCATAGGCAAACTAAGATATAAATTTAGTTTACCCTCAAAGATTGTTAGTGAATGGCAAGAGCTTATCAGTGAGCGCAGCGTTCATGTTGCACCGGATTATGTCACTAAGGTCTGTCCTGACGCAGAAGACAATAAATTTATTGATGTTGCTTTAACTGGACGGGCTGAATATTTAGTGACTGGGGGCAAAAACTTACTGAGCCTAAACAGCTACCGCCAGTTTAAGATTTTAAAACCGAAAGAATTTCTGCTTCTGATGAAAGCAAAATGAGTAGAGGGCAGGGTCATCTGTGAAAAAGCTCCCCACGGCAAGGGGTTACCCATTAAAAGACTCTCAATCAAGATATTATGTTAATCACTTGTGAACGTTAAGAACATTCCTAACGTAAGCACTTTACTTCTCGACTTACTCTGCTTGCTCGAAGAATATTTCTCCTCACCCTCTTCAGAAGGAGAGGGAGGTGACCAATGAGCTCTTAGAGGAAGAGGGAGAAAGATGCGGTTTCCAGATGGGGAGAGAAGATAGCCATGATGGAAGTAAAACTAAAAAACACTTGACAACGCTACATCTTTAGAAATGTACTCCAAATCTAATGCCTCTAACACTCCCTTGTTGATGGTTTTTTCTTTCATTGAGCAAAAAAGATTTAATCATAAACGAAATCGAGCAGGTACCAGGACCTTTTTTTAATGAGGTATTAGATTTTGTTTGGTTTCTCAAGACAAAAACAGTTAAAGAAAAGATAGAAACCGCTATTTCATGCGAATCATCCTTAAAAAAAGACCGAGCTAAAGCCTGAGGGGATGAGGCTTGGCAAGATTTATAAAAGGCAAAGTCGTTGTTATTCTCTTCTCATTCTCCGATTTAACTCAAGCCAAGAAACGACCTGCTCTCTTTATTGCAGAACTACAAGGAGATGAATTAATTCTTTGCCAAATAACCAGTCAGGCAATTAAAGGTAAATATGCTGTTCCAATTAAAGAAGATGATTTTGAAGAGGGAAGCTAAAACGGCCTAGTAACCTAAGGCCTAACTGCATATTCACAGCAGATAGTCATGTAAGTTTTATATCGGGTTGGTCATCTTAAACCAGAGAAACTAAACGAGATTGTCGAAAAGATAATTAAAATCATCCGCGAGTGAATTCTGCTCTCTGCTAACTAATTTAAGTTTTTCAAATTTTATGCGATAATAAAAGCTGATATGTTGGGGAAAGGAAACTTAGCAAAGTTAGCAATATTTCTATGTTTGCTATTGTTAGTTTTTTCTCTCTTTTTTCTTGATTTTCTTGAATCATCTATTGCAGTTACTTCGGCTGCTACCTTGGCTCAAACACTTCCAGTAATTCAAATGAGTGGTTCAAACCAGTATGAACGGGCAGTTGCTGTTTCTAAACAAGGCTGGAAAGGAGCAGCATTCAACGTTGTTATTGCGACAGGCGAAAATTATCCCGATGCTTTAGCTGGAGCACCTTTAGCTATAGCTTACAATGCACCAATTCTTTTGACCAAAAGGGACGAAATTCCAAAGATAGTTAAGGATGAAATTATTCGTTTGAGCCCTGACCGGATTTTTATTTTGGGACAATGGGGAGTGGTTTCAGAAAAAGTAGAAGAGGAATTAAAAAAGTTATGTAGCTGAGCTCTGGTTTTACGTGTCGGCGGGTCCGACCGATATAGTACAGCAGCATGGATTGCTCTTAGATTAAAAGATAGATTAGGTTCAATTTCAAGTAAAACTGCTATTATTGCTTCGGGTGAAAACTATCCTGATGCTTTAGTCATTTCTTTTTTTGCAGCGGCTAAGGGCATGCCAATTCTTTTGGCAAAAAGAGCTTATTTGCCTCAAGTTACTTCTGATACCCTTAAGACTCTTGGGATTGAAAAAACCTTGATCATAGGAGGGACGGATGTAATCTCAACGAGTGTTTCCAGTGATTTGCCCAGTCCTAGCCGCCTGGGAGGAAAAAATCGTTATGAGACTTCTTCTCAAGTAGCTTATTACGCGATTTCAAATGGAATGAGCTGGGCAAAACCAGTCATAGTTAGTGGTGAGGTTTTTTCCGATGCTTTGATAGGAGGGCCTTTGGGGGCTAAGCTTAATGCACCAATGGTCTTAGTTCATCCTAATAATATTAATTACTCTACCCCAACGAGAGATTTACTTTCTTCCAATAAGTCAAAGATTTCGCAAGTTTATGTGGGAACAGGAAGCGGCTCGATTTCAAGCACTGTTATTAAGCAAATTCAAAATATTCTAAGGTAAGCACCCTTTCTAGACTTCCAATGAGGTTAGTTTTACCTTCCTTTGTCTGGGCATAAGCAAATTGATTTGTCAAACTTTAATTATTCTTATAACATAAAAATAGTTACGAAGAGGTGAAGATGTTTTCAGGGGTAGAAACTGAGAAGTGGCTAAATACTATCTCTAAAATTGTCTTATTTTTTTTATTTTTGCTACTTATCTTTTTAGCTAGTTATTCTTTTAATTTGTTGGGAAGGATTAAGACTTTAAATCGAGAAATAAGTAAATTGGAAGAAGAGATAGATTCTCAGAAAGGCAGACTTTTTAAAGAAAGGGAAAAAGTTAAAGAGGCAAAGAAAGAATTAGCTGGAGCAAGAAAAAAGATTAGAGAGCTGGAAAAAGACTTAAGTAAATATTCTGAAATGGGAGGGGTGATTTGTTACTCAACCAAGACGCAAGATAAAAAAGGACAATGGGTTTGGATAAAAAACCCTTTAGAGAAAGAAGTAATCAAAATTGCAACAGCAACTTTAGCCGATCGAACTAATATTGCCCTTGACTCTAGGAATCAGCAAATTGCTTATTTAACTGATTTAAGAAATATTGCAAAGGTTGCTTTTGATGGGACTGAAAACCAGATAATTATTAAGGAACCTCCGGGCTATACCCCATCCAGGTTTTGCTGGTCACCCGATGGGAAAAAGCTAGCTTTTCAAACTTCAAGTTCTAAAGATCCTCAAAAAAGAGCTGGCATATATATTTTTGACCTTACCACTAGGAAAGCTTTTAGGCTAATACCCAATGGGATTTTACCTGCTTGGTCCCCTGATGGGGGCTATTTGGCTTATTCCTTAAGTGATCACAATATTTATGTTACCAATAATACTGGTAGTCGGAAACAGAGAGTTTATAGAAGCACTCGTCAAACCAGTGCCATTGTAGATATTCAATGGTCACCAGTGGGGACTAAACTTTCTTTCCTCCAAGAGACTAAAGAAACGACAACCATGGCAGGCACTGTTCCTTCTACTACCTCCACTACTGAAGTTTCAAGAACCCTTCAAATTACTCAAGCTAATATTTACCTTATTGATGCCTATAGTGGTGAGGTTAAAGCAATTACCAATTTCCGATATCCAGATAGTGTAAGTAGCTATTCCTGGTCTCCTGATGGACAAAAAATTATTTTTGAAAAAACAACGAAAATTTCTGACACCATTTCTTCTTTTAGGAGAAGTGATATTTACATCGTTAATCTTGATGGGACAAGCATGACAGAGATTACCAAAGATGGTCACTCACGCAATCCCTTTTTTTCTCCAAACCAACTTAAGATTGCCTTTGAGGAACCAGATGGTATTTACCTTGCTAATCCTGATGGAACAGCCAAAAGCCGCTTGACAGATGAGTGGGCGGCTCTTTGTGGCTGGCACTAAAAGTTAGTCCAAAATGGCCAATTTCATTAAAAAATCTGAGGTGCAAAATGAAAGTAGTTGTTATTGGAGCTGGTCTTGCTGGGAGTGAAGCAGCTTACTACTTAGCTCAAAAGGGAGTTAAAGTAATTTTATATGAGATGCGTCCAGTTAAAAAAACACCCGTTCATCAAACGGGTAATTTTGCTGAGCTTGTTTGTTCCAATTCCTTTCGTTCTTTAGAATTAACAAAGGCTGCCGGGCTTTTGAAGGAGGAAATGCGCTTACTTGGTTCGTTGGTATTAAAGGTGGCTGAAGAATGTCGAGTTCTAGCTGGAGTGGCTTTGGCTGTTGATCGAAAAAAATTTTCTTCAAGAATCACCGAGATTTTAACCTCTCACCCTAACATTAAAGTAATTAGGGAAGAAATAACCAAATTAAATTTAAAACAACCAACAATTATTGCAACTGGACCTTTAACCTCATCTTCTTTAGAAAAAGAGTTGGCTCGTTTAACGGGCTCTAAAAGCTTATATTTTTATGATGCTGCTTCACCCATTTTAACTAGAGACTCCCTTAACTTTAAAAAAATCTTTCTTGCTTCCAGATATAACAAGGGTGAAGGGAATTACCTTAATTGCCCGATGAATAAAACTGAATATGAAAGATTTTGGGAGGAACTTATTTCAGCAGAAACGGTTCCTTTGAAGGAATTTGAAAAGGAAATTTATTTTTCAGGTTGCCTTCCCATCGAAGTGATGGCTAAAAAAGGAAAGGATACTTTAAGGTTTGGACCTTTAAAACCAGTTGGACTAATTAACCATTTAACTAAGAAGAAACCTTACGCAGTTGTCCAATTACGTCAGGATGATTTTACAGGTAGTCTTTATAGCATGGTTGGCTTTCAAACTAATTTAAAATGGAAAGAGCAGGAAAGAGTCTTTCGAATGGTTCCTGGTCTTGAGAGGGCAGAATTTGTCCGATTTGGAGTTATGCACCGCAATACTTATCTTAATTCGCCTCAAGTTTTAAAAAACACTTTAGAATTTCGAGATTATCCTGGCTTTTTCTTGGCCGGACAGATAAGTGGAGTAGAGGGCTATATTGAATCTGCTGCGACAGGGATTATTGCAGCAATGAATCTTTGGTCAAAATTTAACCATTTAAATAATGTGGTTTTACCTCTAACGACTGCTCTTGGTTCTCTCATTAACTATGTTACCAATCCTCATCATAAAAATTTCCAGCCAATGCATGTTAGTTTTGGTCTTATGCCTCCGTTTGAAAAGAAACTTTCTAAAAAAGAGCGTTTTTTAGCTTATAGTCAGCGAGCCTTAAATGACTTAAAAATTTTTTTAGAAAAAAGAAAGGAATTGTTATAATATTTTTGTGGAAATAAATAGAAAAGAGGAATTAAGCCAAATCTTAAATCAGTATTTACTTTATCTTTCGATTAAGAGAAACTATTCTTACCATACTCTTCGCAGTTATGAAAGCGATTTAAAAAATTTTTTGAATTTTCTTAAAAAGTCAAGGCGTCAGTTAAGTGAGGTTGATTATCTTTTTCTCCGCCGTTACTTAGGTTATCTTTACACTTTAAAATACTCGAAAAAAACGGTTGCCCGAAAAGTAGCAGCCTTAAAGAGTTTTTTTAAGTTTATTAGAGGTAAAAATATTATTAAGAATAATCCTGCTAGTTTGCTCTCGTCACCTAAACTGGAGCGGAAATTACCTTTAATCTTATCAGAAGATTGGCTTGAAGAGTTATTTAAGCTTCCTGATCCCAATACCCCTCTTGGGCTGCGTGATAAAGCGATTTTGGAAGTGCTTTACAGTTCAGGAATGAGGGTAAGCGAACTAACCTCAATAAATTTAAATGAAATTGATTTTGAAAAAAGGGAGATAAGGGTTTTGGGAAAAGGGAAAAGGGAAAGAGTTGTTTTTTTAAATAAAATTGCCTTAGATGCTTTGGTTAAGTATGTTACGAGTGCTAGAAAAGTCTTTCTTAGCAAGAAGGATTCCCCTGCTTTGTTTTTAAATCGGTTAGGTGGTCGGCTTTCCGATGTAGGAGTGAGAAGACGGATTACTCACTATGTTAAAAAATTAGGCTCTAATTTTGGTGTTACTCCTCACTCGCTAAGACATACCTTTGCTACTCATTTGCTTGAAAGAGGAGCTGATTTAAGAACTATTCAGGAACTTCTGGGTCATGTCAGTTTAGATTCAACTCAAATTTACACACGGGTAGATCGAGAAAGATTAAGAAGAATTTATAATCAAGCCCATCCGAGAGCTTAAATTTTATTTAAAAACTGGTTTAGATGAGAACTTAATTAACATTTTTAAGTTGAGGGTAATATTAAGTTTTGCTTTAATTTGAATTTTAGGGGTAAATTCTGGAGCAATCCGATGATATAAGCGGGAACCGCTAAAATACTGGATTAATTTTAAAATTCAGGAGGGGAAAGAGACGGTAAAGAAGAGAAAAGATAAAAATAAATTAATTCAATGTGAGCCAAATTTAAAAAAAATATGGCGTCAATATAAGAAAACCCATGCCCCTGACTTAAGAGATTTGTTAGTTTTATATTATGCTCCACTAGTAAAGTATGTTGCTGGTCGAGTTGCTTCAAGCTTCCCTCGGAGCGTTGATATTTCTGATTTAATTAGTTATGGGATGTGGGGCTTAATTGATGCCATTGAAAAATATAACTTGGAAAGAGAGATTAAATTTGAAACATATGCTATTTCTCGAATTAAAGGGGCTATGATTGATGAATTAAGAGCTCTTGACTGGGTTCCTCGTTCATTAAGATCTAAAGCAAAGGAATTAGAGAGAACTTATTTTGAATTAGAAAGAGACTTAAAAAGAATACCAACTGATGATGAGGTTGCTGAAGCAATGGGAATCTCATCTGAAAACCTTCAAAAAATGTTAAGTGAGTTAAGTTATTCTTCACTCATTGCCCTAGAGGATTTATGGACAGTGGGGCTGGAAGATGACAGCAAAGTTAGTATTCTCGATGCTATAGAGGACCAAAAAGCAACTGACCCTTTTAAAATATTAGAGGAGGAAGAATTAAGGTCCATTTTGCTTGAAACGATAAAAAGTTTACCCCAAAAGGAAAGTGAAGTCATTTCTTTTTATTATTATGAAGGTTTCACCTTAAAGGAAATTGCTGAGATTCTAGGGGTCAGTGAATCAAGGGTTTCTCAACTTCACGCTAAAGCCTTGCTCCGTTTAAGAGGGCGTCTTCGAGCTAAACTGGCTACTGGTTAGAAATGTGGGGCTGAGAAGAGCTAGGGTAGAAGCCTTTTAAAGGAAATGGGCTTACTTTTATCTAAAGAAGAGCGTCTAATCTTAAGATATTTATTGTCAAATTCTTTCGGCCTATGTTAAACTAGGAAAGCTTTTAAAACGTACACTTACCAAAATCCCTTGGTGCCCAATTGGGTTAGAGGTGGTAGGTGGAGAAGAATCAAGGGAGGTAAAAATGGATGTTGGAATGAAAGAACTTCTTGAAGCTGGTGTCCATTTCGGTCACCAAACCCGTCGCTGGAATCCTAAGATGAAGCCCTATATTTTTATTGAAAGAAATGGTATCCACATCATCGATTTACAGAGAACCTTAGGGCTTTTGGAGGAAGCTTACAACTATGTGCGAGATTTAGCTGCTGAAGGTGGTGTAATCCTTTTTGTTGGGACAAAGAAACAAGCACAAGAAGCGATTAAAGAAGAGGCAATTAGGTGTGGAATGCCTTATGTTTCTCAGAGATGGCTTGGTGGTACCTTAACTAATTTTAACACAGTGACCCAGCGCTTAAAGCGTTTCCAAGAATTGGAAAAAATGAAATCAGATGGCACTTTTGAAAATCTTCCTCGAAAAGAAGCGATGAGATTAGAAAAAGAATGGTTAAAATTAGAAAAGAATTTGGGTGGTATTAGAAATTTAGAAAGGCTACCTGATGCAATTTTTTTAGTTGATACCAAGAAAGAAGAGATAGCGGTGAGGGAAGCAAGAAAGTTGGGGATTCCAATAGTTGCGATTCTTGACACAAATTGTGATCCTAATGAGGTTGATTACATCATTCCTGGAAATGATGATGCCATTCGGGCTATTACCTTAATAACTCGCACAATCGCTAATGCGGTTATTGAAGGAAAGGAAATTTTGGCATCTAAGGTTGCTGAGTTAGAAGCTATGGAAGAAAGGACGGAAGAAGAGTTAAAGAAAACTGAAGAAGAGGCAGAAATATTGATGGGAAAAAAGGCTGTTGAGTCTCTAGATTTAGTTGCGGCTGGACCAGAAGATGAGAAGAGTACTTTAAAAAAAGAGAAAAAAAGGAAGGTAGAGCCGGAGAAAGAGGAAGTGAAACCAAAAACAAAGAAGGGGAAAGCTAAAAAGGTTGTTAAAGAAGACGAAAAACAACCAAAGAAGAAAAAAGAAAAATCAGGAAAAACCACTGAGGAGAAAAGCTCAAAAGAAGGGGAATGAGATGGGGGTTGACATTTCTCTTATCAAGCAGCTTCGAGAAACTACTGGAGCGGGGATAATTGATTGTAAAGAGGCATTAAAAGAAGCCAGCGGCAACCTGGATTTAGCAATCGAGATACTTAGAAAGAAGGGCCTTTCAGCTTTAAAAAAGAGAGAGGGAAGAGTTGCCAAGGAAGGGATAATTGATGCTTACATTCATAGTGGAGGAAAAATTGGTGTTTTAATTGAAGTTAATTGTGAGACCGATTTTGTTGCCCGAAGCTCTGAGTTTAAAGAGTTTGCTCATAATCTTGCAATGCAGATCGCTGCTTCCAATCCTCTTTATATCACTCGCGATGATGTCCCACCAGAAATAATCAAAAAAGAAAAGGAAATTTATATTGAAGAGGCTTTAAGGATGGGGAAGTCTCAAGAGATTGCTGAGAAAATTGCTTCGGGGAAAATAGAAAAATTTTTTGAATCAGTTTGCTTGCTCGACCAAGTTTACATAAAGGACCTTGATATAAAGGTTAAAGATTATTTAGGGGAAATGGCAGCCAAATTAGGGGAAAATATTGTTATTAGAAGGTTTGTGCGCTATTTTTTAGGGGAAGTTTCTGAATTATAACTTTAATCAATCATAAAAGGATTAAAATTGAAAAAAAATAAGGCAAAGTATAAAAGAGTATTACTTAAGTTAAGTGGCGAGGCATTAACTAATACTGGTGGATTTGGCATTGATCCTTTAATTTTATCCTCTATTGCTAGACAAGTTAAGGAAATAAAGGGTTTTGGTGTTGAAGTGGCGGTAATAGTGGGTGGAGGAAATTTTTTTCGGGGATTAGCAGCTAGTGCTAAGGGAATGGATCGAGCAACCGCTGATTATATTGGTATGATTGCAACTGTTATGAATTCTTTAGCTCTTCAAGATGCAATGGAGAAAGAAGGTGTTTTTACCCGAGTTCAATCTGCTATTTCAATGCAAGAGGTAGCTGAGCCCTATATTAGGAGACGAGCCATTCGCCACTTGGAGAAGGGAAGAGTTGTGATATTAGCTTCGGGGACAGGCAATCCCTACTTTAGTACGGACACTGCAGCTGCCTTAAGAGCTTTAGAGATTGGTGCTCAAGTAATTTTAAAAGGAACAAAAGTAGATGGAGTTTATGATAGTGACCCAGAAATAAACCCAAAAGCTAAAAAATTTGATGAACTTACTTATATCGATGTTCTTAACATGGGTCTTCAAGTGATGGATGCAACTGCTATCTCTCTTTGTATGGATAACAAGCTGCCAATCATTGTATTTAACTTAAAAAGGGAAGGAAACATCAAGAAGGTTATTATGGGCGAGAGGATTGGAACAATTATCCAAGAAAAAGGGGGTTAAGTTGGTTAAAGAAATTTTGACTGATGGCGAATCAAGAATGAAAAAAGCAATTGCTGTTTTGGGAAGAGAATTTGCTACAGTGAGAACAGGCAGGGCTTCGCCTGCCCTTCTTGAACATGTGATGGTTGATTACTATGGCACCAAAACACCATTACCACATTTGGCTACGATTAGTGTCCCTGAACCGCAACTTTTGTTAATCCAACCTTGGGATAAAACAATTATCAATCAAATTGAGAAAGCTATTTTTCAATCAGATTTAGGTTTAACTCCTTCTTCAGATGGAAATGTGATACGTCTTCCTTTCCCTCCCTTAACAGAAGAGAGAAGGAGAGAACTAGTTAAAGTAATTAAGAAAATGTCTGAGGAAGGGAAGGTTGCTATTAGAAATATTCGACGTGAGATTAAAGAGAAATTGGAAAAGCTGGAAGAGGCTAGTGAAATATCTGAAGATGAATTAAGAAGGTCAGAAGAAGAGCTCCAAAAGTTAACAGATGAGTATATCAATGAGATAAACCAGATGGTTGAGAGGAAAGAAAGAGAAATAATGGAGATCTAACAAGCAACAAAAATTGACTGCTAAGCAGTAAAGTGAAGGGAGGTCTTCGCTATAAAAATGATTCGCGAGGGCCTTTTTTTAAAGAAAATTGATTTAAATAAGGTTCCTGAACATGTAGCTATTATTATGGATGGTAATGGCCGTTGGGCAAGTAAGAGAGGTCTTCCCCGCCTTGAAGGTCATCGCGCTGGAGTTAAAAGTGTGAGAAGGATTGTGGAGGCAGCAGTTCAGATTGGCGTTAAATATTTAACTTTGTTTGTCTTTTCAGCTGAAAATTGGAAGCGACCACCAAAAGAAGTTTCTGGATTGATGAATCTCTTTAATGAAATGATTGAAAAGGAATTACCGAATTTAAAAAAAAATAATATTAAATTGATGGCTATAGGGCGGCTGGAGGAACTCCCTGTTTTAACTCAAGAGTCTTTAAAAAGAGCAATTGATGAAACAGAAAAGAATGAAGGACTTGTTTTAATTTTAGCCTTAAATTATGGTGGTAGAGCCGAAATTGTTGATGCTGTTGAAAAGCTGGTTCAGAAAGCCCTGTTAGGGGGAGAAAGAGCAAAGAAGCTTTCGGAGAAGATTTTTTCAAATTATCTATATACATCTAACTTGCCTTATCCTGATTTACTCATTCGCACTAGCGGTGAGATGAGGGTGAGTAATTTTTTACTTTGGCAAATTGCTTACACCGAATTTTGGTTTACCCCTGTTCTTTGGCCAGATTTTCAAAAATTTCACTTTTACAAAGCTATTTATGATTATCAAAGACGGAGAAGAAGATTTGGCGGATTAGAACAAGATTAGAGAGTTAATTATGCTAAGTTTAAGAGCAGTTAGTGGCATAATTGGTGCTTTAATAATTTTAGCTTGTCTTTACACAGGTAAATACCCTTTTGCTCTTTTGGTTTTAGTTATTTTACTCATAGGTCTTATTGAGTTTATTAATCTCACTTTAAGGAAAAAAAGCTGGGTTGAATTCTTTGTTCCCTTAGTGGGAGGGTTAATGATTTTTTTTGCTAGCTTGGTTTTGAAGGAATTAGGCTTAGCAATTTCAGCTGTTTTTTCACTCATTCTTTTTTTGTTTTGGTTCCTTCTTTCCCGAAAGAACAGGAATTTTTCTCAAGTTTCTACTCTTTTTTTTGGTAGTTTTTACATTTCGTTAAGTTTTTCTTATCTTTTTCTAATTCGGTCTTTACCTAACGGTGTTGACATTTTACTCTTTTTATTCCTTGCTACTTGGGCGTTTGATGTCTTTGCTTACTTTTTTGGAACTTTCTTAGGGCGTCATAAACTGGTTCCTTTAATTAGTCCAAATAAGACCTGGGAGGGTCTTTTAGCTGGTTTTTTAGCTTGCTTTTTGGTTTTCCTTTTATCATATCTATTGAGGTTTTTTTCTTTCCTTACTTCTCTTAGTTTTTTTATTGTTGTTGGAGTTTCTGTTCCCTTGGGTGACCTTATCGAATCTAAGTTGAAGAGAGAATTTAAGGTTAAAGATTCAGGATTTGTAATCCCTGGTCATGGTGGCATCCTTGATCGATTTGATGGTTTAATGCTTGCAGCAATTTTCACTTTTTATTTTTTTAAGGTTTTTTCTTAAGCCCTTTAAAATTGTAAATTTTTGAGGTTATAGTGAGAAATTTAACTATTTTAGGGTCAACTGGCTCGATTGGGCAACAAGCAATTGAAGTAATTAAGAGATTTCCTAATAAATTTAGAGTTATTGGGTTGTCGGCTCGAAAGAATATTTCTCTTCTCGCTAAGCAAATTCGTGAACTTAAACCAAGAAAAGTAGTGGTAACTGACCTTTCATTGGCTAAAGAGTTAAAGAGATTTTCTTTGCTTCCTCGGCTTGAGGTTTTATCTGGTGAAGAAGGATTAGTGGCTCTTTCTTCTTGGGACAAAAATGACATTGTTTTAAATGCTTTAGTGGGAGCAGTTGGGCTTGATTCTACTTTAGCTGTTATTGAAAAAGGGAAGAGGTTAGCTTTGGCTAACAAGGAATCACTAGTTTCTGGAGGAGAGCTTGTTATTAGATATCTTAAAAAGAGTCAAGCGGAGATGATACCTATTGATAGTGAACACAGTGCTCTTTTTCAATGTTTACTCGGTGAAAAGAAAGAAGAAATTTCTCGACTTATCATTACTGGCTCAGGTGGTCCTTTCCGGGGCAAGAAATTAAGTCAACTTAAGGATGTTTCAGTTGAGGAAGCCCTTGCTCACCCCAGATGGAAAATGGGCAAAAAAATAACGATTGACTCAGCTACTTTGATGAATAAAGGACTGGAAGTGATTGAAGCTCATTTTCTTTTTGGTCTAAATTATGAACAAATTAAGGTGGTAATTCATCCCCAAAGCATTATCCACTCAATGATTGAATTTAAAGACGGTTCAGTCAAAGCTCACTTGGGTCCAACTGATATGAGAATTCCAATTCAATATGCTTTAACTTATCCTGAGAGAGAAGATGCACCTGTTCCATTTTTAAACTTGCCTGGACTTAATTTAACTTTTGAAGAGCCTGACCTTGAGAATTTTCCATGTTTAGCTTATGCTTTAGAAGCAGCAAGAAAAGGTGATACTTTTCCTGCTGTTTTGAATGCTTCAAATGAAATAGCAGTCTATGCTTTTTTAGAAGGCAAAATTCCTTTTACAGGTATTTCTAAGGTTATTTGTGATACTTTGGAAAAACATAATCCTTTGAAGATTAAAGGTTTAGCTGAGGTTAAGGAAGCTGATAGGTGGGCTCGGAAAGAAGCAATAAAAATAGTTAATAGGTGGAGAGAATGATGATTTACTTTTGGGCAATTTTTGGTCTTGGTTTAATTGTCTTTGTGCATGAATTTGGCCACTTTATTTCAGCTAAGTTGCTTGGTGTGAAGGTGGAAGAGTTTATGCTGGGTTTGCCAGGGCCAAAGATTTTTACTTTGAAAAGAAGAGAAACTATTTACGGAGTTACTATTGTTCCTTTTGGCGGTTATGTTAAACTAGCTGGAGAATTTGGTGACCAAGTTTCTAAGAAAGAGAGAAAAAAAGCCTTTTTCAATCAGCCATTATGGAAAAAACTTTTCATTATTTTTAGTGGTCCTTTAATGAATTTCATTTTACCAATTTTCTTAATTGCGATTCTTTTCATCCAAGGAGTTGATACACCTAGTACCACTATTGGAAGAGTTCTTTCTAAAACCCCAGCTGAAAAAATTGGTTTAAAGTCCGGTGATAAAATAGTTAAAATCGCTGGCAAACAAGTTAATTCTTGGGATGATATTATTAAAATAATTCGAAGTTCCCCTTTAAAGAAGATTAAAGTTGAAGTTAAACGTGATGGTAAACTTTTACGCTTTTTCCCTATATTGTCAAAAAGAGAAACATTTGGGTTTTTGGGTATTGAAAGTAAGCTGGTTAAAGAAAGGGTTGGAGTTTTTGTGGCTTTAGTGAAAGGGATAGGGGTAACAGTTACTTTTACCATTAAAATTTGCCAGCTTTTATATAAAGTCATTGCTGAAAATCTTTTCTTTAAAGTTGCAAGTGGCCCAATTGGAATTGCAGTTGAAACAGCTAGAGCTGTAAGAATGGGTTTTGATGTTTATTTTTACATTCTTGCTTTTATTAGCCTTAATGTTATGGTGGTTAATTTATTACCTTTTCCCCCCCTCGATGGGGGCAGGCTTTTTTTACTTGTTCTGGAAGGGATTAGAAAGAAACCAATTAAGGCAGAAAAAATGGCTTTTATTCAGTTAGTTGGGCTTGCCCTTTTTCTTTTTTTAATGCTTTATTTAATCACAGCTGACCTTCAAAGATATGGTTTATGGAGGTACCAACTTTGGAAATTAGAAAAATTTTAAGAAGAAAAACCAAAGAAGTTTCTGTTGGTAAAGTTTTAATTGGTGGCAATAATCCTATTTCAGTTCAATCAATGACCACTACTAAAACTTCAGATTTAAAAGCAACCCTTAACCAAATAAAAAAACTTGTAGAGGCTGGCTGTGAAATAGTGAGAGTTGCCGTTCCTGATGAAGCTTCAGTCGAAAACATACCTAAAATTAAAGAGAAAATTAGTATCCCTTTAGTCGCTGATATTCATTTTGATTACCGCTTAGCTTTAAAATCAATTGAGGCGGGTGTAGATAAAATTAGAATCAACCCCGGGACAATTGGGGGCTTAACAAAGGTTAAAGAGATTTTAAAAAAAGCAAAAAAGAGAGGAATTCCAATTAGGGTTGGCTTAAATACTGGTTCTTTACCTAAAAAGTTTCAAAGAACAAAAAATCTTGCTTTTACTTTAGCTCAAGGGGCAGCTGAATATGGAGCTTTTTTAGAAGAAAATGGCTTTAAGGATATTGTTTTTTCGGTAAAATCTTCTTCGCCCTTAGTTACAATTAATGCTTATCGGCTTTTAGCTAAAAAAACGGAACATCCATTTCATCTTGGGATTACCGAGGCAGGAACTTACCTGTCAGGAACAGTTAAATCATCAATAGGACTGGGTGTCTTACTTGAGGAAGGAATTGGTGATACCATTCGAGTTTCGCTTACCACCAATCCAGTGAAGGAAGTTTTGGTTGGGATTGAAATCTTAAAAGCGCTTGGTTTGAAGAAGGGAGCTGATCTTGTTTCTTGTCCAACCTGTTCGCGTTGTGAAATTGACTTAATTCCTTTAGCTGAGAAAGTTGAGAAAAAGTTGATGAAGGTTAAATTGCCGATTAAAGTTGCTGTTATGGGGTGTGTTGTCAATGGACCAGGGGAAGCTAAGGAAGCTGATATTGGTATTGCTGGTGGCAAGAAGGCGGGTGTGCTTTTTAAACACGGTAAAGTAGTTAGGAAAGTATCAGAGGATCGACTTCTTGAAGTTTTGTTTGAAGAAATTGACTTATTAGAGAAAGGCAATTAATTTTTAAGAGAAAGGTGAAATTAAAAATGAAATATTCTGAGATGTTAATTCCAACTTTAAAAGAAGTACCTTCTGAAGCAGAGGTTGTAAGCCATCAACTTATGCTTAGAGCTGGGATAATTCGGAAAGTAGCAGCAGGAGTTTATACTTTTTTACCTTTAGGTTCCCGCATTCTTAAGAAAATAGAAGCAATTATCCGAGAGGAAATGAATCGCTCCGGAGCTCAGGAGCTTTTAATGCCTGCTTTGCAGCCAGCTGAGCTTTGGCAAGAATCTGGGCGCTGGGGGGAGTATGGGCCTGAGATGATAAGACTCAAGGACCGAAATGGGCGAGATTTTTGCCTTGGACCAACTCATGAAGAACTTATTACAGAGATTGTTCGAAATGAAATTCGTTCTTACAAACAATTACCTATTACTCTTTATCAAATTCAACCTAAATTTAGAGATGAGATAAGGCCTCGATTTGGTGTTATGAGGGCAAGAGAATTTATCATGAAAGATGCTTATAGTTTTGATTTGGATGAAGAAGGGTTGAAAGTTTCATATCAAAAGATGTTTGACGCTTACTCAAGAATCCTTAAAAGATGCGGCTTGGAATTTCGGGCAGTAGAAGCTTCAAGTGGGCTTATTGGTGGTAAAAAATCGCAGGAATTTATGGTTATCGCTGAGAGTGGTGAAGATATTATTTTTTACTGCCCAAAGTGCAATTATGCTGCCAACATTGAATTAGCACAAGGAGAAAATAAAGTCATTCTCGAAGAAAACATTTTACCAATGAAAAAAATAGCAACCCCTGGTAAAAGTAGTGTCGAAGAGGTAGCTAATTTTCTTAATGTTTCACCAGGAAAACTTGTCAAAACTTTAATTTATCAAACCGAAAAAGGCCTTTTGGGAGTATTAATCCCTGGCGATAGAGCTGCAAATGAAACAAAGATTGCTCTTTCTTTAGACCTTAAGGAGCTTCATTTGTTAAAAGAAGAAGATTTTACTAAGTACAATCTTATTCCCGGTTTTGTTGGCCCAATTGGACTAAATGATATAAAGCTAGTTGCGGACAAAAATGTGAAAAAGATGAGAAATTTTGTGGTTGGTGCTAATGAGAAAGATGCTCATTTTATTAATACTAATATTGATATTGACTTTAAAGTTGAAAGCTTTGATGATTTTACCTTTGTTAAACTAGGCGACCTTTGTACAAACTGTAAGGTTGAGCTAAAAGAAATGAGGGGAATTGAAGTTGGTCATGTCTTTCAATTAGGTAAGAAATATAGTGAAGCAATGAAAGCTTATTTTTCTGACCAGAAAGGAGAACTAAAGCCATTTGTAATGGGATGTTACGGAATTGGGGTTACAAGGTTAATGGCTGCTATAATTGAGCAGTCCCATGATCAGTATGGAATTATTTGGCCGTTTTCTGTTGCTCCTTTTCAGATTGTTATTTTGCCTTTACTTACGGACTCATTAGAGCAAAAAAAGAGAAGTGAAAAATTTTACCACGAGCTTGAGAGGCTTGGACTGGAAATTCTTTATGATGACCGGGAAGTTACTCCTGGTGTTAAATTTGCTGATGCTGATTTAATTGGTATCCCTCTCCAAATAATTATTGGGAAAAAACTTAATCAAGGAAGAGTTGAAATAAAGTTAAGAAAAACCAATGAAAAATTTGAAATAAGTGCTGATGATGTAGTTAAGAAATGTAGGGAAATTGTTCAAAAAGAATTGGAGAAACTAGGCGATAAAAGTGGTTAATAAAAAAATTAATCAACCAAGAGTAGCTGTCATTATTCCCGCTTTTAACGAGGGAAAAAGGATTGAAAATGTTCTTAAAGTTGTTGTGAATAGCCCTTTTGTTAACGAGGTTATTGTGGTTGATGATGGTTCAAGTGATAAAACTTTAGAGGTTATTTCTCGTTATCCTGTTAAATTAATTCAACATAAGGCTAACCTAGGGAAGGGAGCAGCTTTAGAGAGCGGTTTAAGAGAGGCTAAAGCAGATATTTTTCTTTTTCTTGATGCTGACTTAATCGGTTTAACTCAAGAACATATTGAACTTTTAATTAAACCACTCTTTGAAGAAGATGATTTGGCGATGACTGTCGGTCAGTTTGTTGGTGGGCGAACCTCAGTTGACTTAGCTCAAAGAATTGCTCCTATTTTAAATGGTCAGAGAGGCATAAAGAAAGAATTTATCCAAAGCTTACCTAGTTTGTCATCAATGAAATTTGGGGTTGAGGTTTTTCTAAGTAAGCAGGCGAAGAAAAGGGGTTTTAAGGTAAAAACGGTAAAACTTTACGGTCTTTCACAGCACTTAAAGGAAGAAAAGGACGGTTTTTTAAAAGGATTACTTTTCCGTCTCAAAATGTACCGCGAGTGTTTAAAGGCTTGGGTCAGCTCATAAAGGAATTAAACAGCTTGCCAGCAACATAACTATGGGCTTTGTAAGATTTCTTGTATTAACTTATACTATTTCATAAAATATTAACCTAATATTTTCTTATGGGGGAAACAATGAGTAAAAAGATTAACCTAAAAGATTCTAATGTCCCGTTAAAAATTGATGATACTACTTTGAGGGATGGTGAACAAACGGCAGGGGTAGTTTTTTCCAATAAGGAAAAAGTTCATATTGCCAAAATGCTAGATGAGATAGGTGTTCACCAAATTGAAGCTGGGATTCCAGCGATGGGGGGAAGTGAGAAAGAAGCGATTAAAGCAATTGTTGACGCTGGTTTAAAGACTAGCATTTTAGCTTGGAATAGACCAGTAATTGAAGATATAAAACATTCTTTAGACTGTGGTGTTCAAGCAATTGCTATTTCTATAGCCGTTTCAGATATTCATATTCAAACCAAGTTAAAGAAAGACCGCGCATGGGTTCTTAATGCAATTAAGGAAAGTCTTGATTTTGCTAAGAAAAGAGGTCTTTATGTTTCAGTTAATGCTGAGGACGGTTCTCGAGCTGATTTTGATTTCTTAGTTAAGTTTGCTTCAGTTGCTAAGGAATATGGTGCTGATCGTCTCCGATTTTGTGACACCATTGGTATTTTAGAACCTTTTAAAACTTATGAGAAAATAAAATCTTTAAAGGAAGCTGTAGATATTGAAATTGAAATGCATACTCACAATGACTTTGGAATGGCAACAGCTAATGCTTTGGCAGGAGTAAAAGCCGGCGCGACTTGGATAAATACCACTGTGAATGGGTTAGGGGAAAGAGCTGGAAATGCAGCTCTTGAAGAAATAGTTATGGCTTTGAAGTACACTGAAGGCATTGATTTAGGGATTAAAACTCATATGCTCCGTGAACTATCTGAGTATGTTGCTTTGGCTTCAGCTCGGACTGTTCCAGTCTGGAAAGCTATAGTTGGAGCCAATGTCTTTGCTCATGAGTCTGGAATTCATGCTGATGGTGTTCTTAAAAATCCTCAGACTTATGAGGCTTTTTCACCAGAGGAGGTAGGTCTTCAGCGTCAAATTGTTATCGGCAAACACTCTGGTGCCCATGCAATTATTGCTAAATTTAAAGAGTATGGAATTGATTTAACTTCAGAAGAAGCTCAAGAAATATTGACTGAAGTAAGAAAGATGGCAGTTGAGCTTAAGCGAGCTCTCTTTGATAAAGAATTAGTTTACATTTATAAGGAAATCAAGGAAAGAAAGAGAAGATAGTTGGGAGAAACTTTAGCAGAAAAAATTTTAAGTCTTAAAAGTGGTAAAAAAGTTTCAACTGGTGAGATAGTCCTGGCAAATCTTGATTTTATAATGGCTCAAGATGGTACTGCTCCTTTAGTAATTAAAGCCTTTAATGAAATGGGTGGCGAAAGAGTTTTTGATTCTTCTAAAATTGCTTTTGTTATTGACCATAGTGCCCCCAGCCCTAATGAAGGTGTCTCATCCCTTCACAAAATGATGAGAGATTTTGCTCAAAAGTACGGAATAATCCTTTATGAAGTTGGGGAAGGAGTTTGCCATCAACTTTTGCCTGAAAAAGGCCATGTTGTTCCCGGTGATTTAGTTATTGGTGCAGATTCTCATACTTGCACCTATGGTGCCTTAGGAGCATTTGCTACTGGTCTTGGCTCAACGGATTTAGCCGCTGCCTTAATTTCTGGCAAAATGTGGTTTAAGGTTCCTGAAACTTTTGAACTTATTTTAAAAGGGAAATTACCCCGAGGAGTTTATTCTAAGGATCTTGCCTTATTTTTGATTGGAAAAATTACAGCTGATGGTGCAACATATAAATCAATTGAGTTTAAAGGAGGAGCAATTAAAGAGTTGTCAGTTGAAGCCCGCTTTACGCTTTCTAATATGGCAGTTGAGATGGGAGCTAAGGTTGGATTAATTGCTCCCGATGAGGAAACTCTAACTTGGGTTAACAAACACTCAAGAAAAAAGTCTAATCCGCTGTTCTCCGATGACGATGCCCTTTATGAAAAAAGTTTTGAGTTTAATGTTTCTTATCTCGAACCCCAAGTGGCTAAGCCCCATCAAGTCGATAACGTAATACCTATAGGTGAGGTGGAAGGGACTGAAATTAGCCAGGCTTTTCTTGGGACATGCACCAATGGGAGGCTAGAAGATTTGGAGATAGCAGCACAAATCATGAAGGGGCGAAAAGTAAAAAGTGGGGTTCGATTTATTATTGCCCCTGCTTCGAGAGAAATTTTTCTAACTGCAATTAAAAAAGGGCTAATTGAAGTCTTAGTTGAAGCTGGTGGGGTTGTTGTTACTCCAGGTTGTGGTTGTTGTGTTGGGACTCATAATGGAATTCCTTCTGATGGCGAAAACATTATTTCTTCTGCCAATCGTAATTTTAAAGGAAGAATGGGCAATCCCAATGCTTTCATTTACTTGGCTTCTCCTGCTACCGTAGCTGCTTCAGCAATTGAGGGAAAAATTGCTGACCCGAGAAAATACTTAGAAAAAAGGTTAGATTGAGGAAAAAGTAGCCCTTAGTTCTTGGCTTCTGGCTCTCACTCGCTGAGCAATAACGGTGAGCTAGGATCAAAATAGCAATTTCATTCTCACAATTTTGAGAAAGTGGCAATGGTTGAAAAGATGATTAAAGGGCAAGCAAGAAGTAAATTAATCTTTGATTTTAATTGAAAAAGGATAGAAAATGAAGAAAAACTAGTCAAAAAATTGAAAAGTGAAAGCAATTAAGGGTTTGTAGGAGTGAATTGATGGTTTTAAAAGGAAAAGTTCATAAGTTTAATATCGATGATTTAAATACTGATTATATAATTTCAGGACGATATAAGTTTAAGACCATTGATATGAAAGAACTTTCACAGCATTTAATGGAAGACCTTGATGAATCTTTTTATCAAAAAATAAAGCCAGGTGATTTCATTGTCGCTGGAAAAAATTTTGGTTGTGGTTCTAGCCGAGAACAAGCTCCTTTAGTAATTAAATTTGCTGGTATCTCTGCCGTTTTAGCAAAGTCATTTGCTCGAATATTTTTTAGAAATGCTATTAACACTGGATTACCTGTTATTGAATGCGATACTGACCAAATTGAAAATGGAGACGAAATTGAAGTCAATTTAGAAGAAGGGCAAGTCAAAAATATCACTAAGAATTTAATCCTTTCAATAAAGCCTCTTCCTCAAATGATGATTAAAATTTTAAATGACGGAGGCTTAGTTGAGCATTTTAAGAAATATAAAGGATTTAAGATAGATTGAAGCTTTCAGGAGTGAGGTGAAAAGATAAAACAAGGAATTTATTACTTTTAATTATTTGGGTGAAAAGATGCATAAAGTAACTGTTATTCCAGGTGATGGCACTGGTCCAGAACTAATTCAAACAATGCGAAAGGTTGTTGAAAGTACTCAGGTTGAAATTGAGTGGGAGGAAGTTGAAGCTGGGGCTGATGTAATTGAAAAATATGGGACACCTCTTCCTGAAAGTGTCTTAGCTTCAATTCGCAAAAACAAAGTTGCAATAAAAGGGCCAATTACTACTCCAGTAGGTTCTGGTTTTCGAAGTGTTAATGTGTTACTTCGGAAGGAATTAGATTTATATGCTTGTGTTCGTCCAGCTTTTACTTTGAAAGGTGTGAAAACATTCTATGAGAATATTGATTTAGTTGTTATCCGAGAAAACACTGAGGATTTGTATGCTGGGATTGAAAGAATGGTTGATAAAAATACAGCTGAAAGCATTAAAAGGATTACTCGAAGGGCTTCTACAAGAATTGCTAAATTTGCTTTTGAATATGCCGTTCGTGAAAATCGTGAGAAAATAACAGCAGTCCATAAGGCTAATATCATGAAATATTCTGATGGCTTGTTTCTAGAATGTGCCCGTGAAGTGGCAACCCAATATCCACAAATTAAATTTGAAGACCGCATCGTGGATAATATGTGCATGCAGCTTGTTCAGAAACCAGAATTATATGATGTTTTACTTTGTCCTAATCTTTATGGGGATATTTTGTCTGATTTGTGTGCAGGTTTAGTTGGTGGTTTAGGTGTTGCACCTGGAGCTAATTTTGGTGACGAGTGTGCGGTTTTTGAACCTGTTCACGGCAGTGCTCCTAAATATGCAGGTAAAAACAAAGTTAACCCAACTGCTATTATCCTTTCCGCTTCCTTAATGCTCAAGCATCTAGGTGAAGAAGAAGCAGCAAAAAAAATTGAGAAAGCTGTAAGAGAGATAATTCTGGAAGGAAAGCATGTCACCTATGATTTAGGAGGAAAAGCAGGAACTAAGGAAATGGCTGAAGCAATTGCTGAAAAAGTCGCTTCTTCTTAGCCCTCTTTAATCTTTCTCAATTTTTTTATAAAATTATTTTATCTTTTTCAACTTTTTAATGAGGCTAGGGGAAATATTGATTTGCAGAAATGAACAAGGGTTTTTATCAAAAATTTTTAATAATAAAGGGCTCTTCTTTTTTCAAATATTTTTTTTAGCTTTAATTTTTTTAATTTTAACTCCATTTTGTTCTTGTGAAAATTATTGGGGCAGTTATAATTTAAAAGAGTGTATAGTTGTTTTTATTTTGTTCCCTCTTTTCTTTTTCTCCTTTCTTATTTTCCGTTTTTTCTTAAATTGGAAATGGAAATGGTCACCGATGATGACTATTCCAGTTTTTTTTATGCTTTTAGGTGCAATAATATCTTTTTCCCCGCAAACAAACTTAAAGCAGTCTTTCTTTGGCTTGATTTTACTCCTTGCTTATTTTGCAACTTTCTTTTTTACCATTAATTTGTTTACCCATAAGGATGGACCACTTGTAGCTTGGGTTTTAATATTAGATGGTTTTATTATTAGTCTCTACGCTATTTGGCAAGCGATTAAAGGGGTAAATATTTTTCAAATAAACAATCAAATTAACTCTTTTTTTTCATCGGGTCAGGTCTTTGCCCAATTCACAAGTCCAGAAATTATGGCAGCTCTTCTTTTAATGGTAATTCCTCTTTCAGTTACTCTTTCACTTGAAGAAAAAGGAACATTTAAATCTCTCTTTGCTGCTTTAACTTTAGCCTTAATGTCAACAGCAATTTTGTTTTCTCGGTCTCAAACAGGCATTGTCTTAATG
Organism: Candidatus Geothermocultor quzhuomuensis; assembly: GCA_015711795.1. Lineage (GTDB taxonomy): Bacteria > Actinomycetota > Aquicultoria > Geothermocultorales > Geothermocultoraceae > Geothermocultor > Geothermocultor quzhuomuensis. The sequence goes on along the minus strand of JACVJC010000011.1, from coordinate 44,586 downwards.
CTTTTATTCTTAGGTTTTATGGTTCTTTATTGGCTTGAGAGGAAGCCTTATTATTTAAAAAAAGGATTAATTTTACTTGGTTTAACCTTTGCTTTGGTAGCATTTCTTTTCCTTGCTACCGGATTTTTTCAAGGGTCTATAGAAAATCCTGCACTTTTTTTTAAAAAAGACTGGAAGACAAAAGAAGAAAGCATTGCTTCAAAATTACCACTATGGAAAATAAGTTTTAAGGTAATTGCTGATTTTCCTTTAACGGGTTCAGGTATTGGAACTTTTTCTCAAGTTTACTCTTTATATCAAAAAGGTAAGCCCTCTTCGGAGTCAGCTTTTAACTCATTTTTTCAAATAGGAGCTGAATATGGAATTTTTAGTCTTCTTGGGCTTGCTTTTATTTGCGTCTTTATTTTTAGGGAATTTCGAAAAGTTTGGGATCGAGATAGCTCCCTTTATTTTAGCTTTGTTTTAAGCCTGATAGTTTTTTGGGTTCACAATTCATTTGATTATTCTTGGTATGTTCCCTCAACAGGCATCTTATTCTGGCTTCTTTTAGGACTGAGCATTGTTTTTAAGAATCAAATTGAGGAGAAGGGATGCACAATCTCTTTCTAGCTTTTACCAAGAATACTATTAACTTAAATGAAAAAAGGGCTCAATTTAATCCTTTGACAAAATTTTAAATAACTTGTAACTTTATAAGTGATTGGTTTTTTAATTGACCTCTTTAAGGAGGTGATAAGATGAGACTCTTTGGTAGGCGAGGCGAGGAAAAAGAGGAAGGTAAAGAGACTTTTAAAAATTATAAAGCTGAAGTTGAAAAGCTAAAAGAAGCTGTGAGAAAAGAAATTGAAGAAGAAATGAGGAAGAAAGAAGGAGTGGTGCAAGAGGAAAAAGAAGCTGCTTCAGCAGTGGAAGAAGTGGAAAAAAGAAAAAGCGAGATAAAGAATCGATTATTGTCCATTTTTGATAAATTAAAAGAGTTAAATTTACTAACTCGAGAAGATGAAATTCTTTTTTTAATGGCTCATTCGGTTGTTTTGGTGCTTGTTTCATTTTTAAAGAAACCTGAGTTTGCTGAAGGTGTAAACCTTGAGGTTATTGCCCGAGAATTTTCCAAAATTACTCAGTCGAGCTTAGATAACGCTCAAAGTCAAGTTGAAGCTTGGCTCGAAATGGTCCGTGACCAAACTGGATTAATTGAAATAGAGGCTTCGAGCATGAGAGTTCGAGATAAAGGAATTTTGATTTACAACTCAGCAATGAAAGAAGCTTCTATTAAGATTTGGGAAGTAGTTAGAAAGGCATGGGAAGAACAAAATACTTCTAGTTAAAATCTTTTTGGTTAATTATCACTCTATTATCTTAGTTTAATTAATTTTTTTTCATTTTTAATTGCTTTGATTGAGTTGTTCAAGGCAAAAACTTTCAAGATGTTCCAAATAATTTTTAAAAAATCTCTCAATTATAACTCATTGTTTTATTGTGTATTCTTCTGATATATCAAGCAGACCAAAAAGAAGAATTTGTTTTCTGGCTGTTTGGGAATGCTATAATGTTTTTAAAATAACCTTGATTTATGGAATTGGGGTAAATAATGGCTAAAAAGAGGAGTGCAAGAAGAAAATTTTCACCTGGCCAAAAAATACTAAAGCAAGGAGAAATAAGTCCCTTTGTTTATTTAATAAAAAGAGGGAGAGTCAAGATAATACGGGATATTGAGGGAAGCAAAGTGGAACTGGCTCAGCTAACAGTAGGCTCTTTTTTTGGAGAAATGAGCGTTTTTACTAGTAGTGGGGCGGTTGGAACAGCTATTGCTATCGATGATGTAGAGGTTGAACCATTAAGCAAAGAAAAATTGATAAGGAAAATTGCTGAAGATGGTGAATTTGCTGAACTGTTTATTAGGCTCCTCTGTAAGAGGCTTCGTGATGTTGATGAACACTTATCTTTCTTATTATCGCAACGAGCTTTAACTAAAAAAGATCTTGAAGAAATTTATAAAGATTTAGCTACTTGATGAGGTAAGTTAATGGGAGAGAAAGAGCTAGTTGAAAAGATTGTTTATTTTTGGGAAAAGGGACCTCAAAACACAAGTCGTGTTTTAGAGTTGGCTAAAGAGGTAGCTCAGAGGCGTGGAATTAAGAGTATTATTGTTGCTACTACTCAAGGGGAAACGGGGGTTAAAGCGGCAAAAATCTTCAAAGGATTTAATCTTATCGTGGTAACTCATTCTTTTGGCTTTGCTCAAACAAATGTTCAGGAGTTAACGGAGAGAAATAAAAAGATAATAGAAAAAGAAGGAGCAAAAATTATAACCTCTATTCATGCTTTTGGTGGTATTGGAAGAGCAGTTAGGAAAAAGTTTAAAACTTATGAGCTTGACGATATTATTGCTAGTACTTTAAGAATATTTGGCGAGGGAATTAAGGTAGCGGTAGAAATAACTTTAATGGCTGCTGATGCTGGATTAGTAAAAGCTGGAGAAGAAGTTATTGCAGTCGCTGGAACTGGTAGGGGTGCTGACGCAGCTGCTATAATTGAAGCAGCTAATACCCAGTCTTTTTTTGATTTAAAGGTAAAAGAAATTATTTGCAAGCCACGCCTTTAAAATTAGGGAGATGAAGAAGAGAGCTTATGTTTTAATTGAGGGATATGTCCAAGGGGTTTTTTTCCGCTCTTATACTAGAGAAAAAGCAAGTGAGCTTGGGTTGACTGGCTGGGTTAGGAATTTACCAGATGGAAGGGTGGAAGCTCTTTTTGAAGGAGATGAGGATGAAATTAAATGGATGATTGCTTGGTGTCATAAGGGTCCTCCCTCAGCTCATGTAACCAATGTTCAAGTAACTTGGGATGAATATCAAGGTGAATTTAATTCTTTTGATATAAAATATTAATTTCTGAAAGATCAGAGTTAAAGAGGGAAAAACATCTTTAACTGACTTTAAATAGAAAAATTCAAAAGTTTATTAATTTTAGAGGATTAAATGGCCCTTCTCTATAAAGAATTAGGTTTAAGAAAAGAAGAATACCAAAGAATTTGTGAGCTTCTTGGGAGAGAACCTAACTATCTTGAGCTTTCGATGTTTTCAGTGATGTGGTCGGAACACTGTGCTTATAAACACTCCAAAGAAGTTCTTAAGATGCTTCCAACTGAGGCTCCTTGGGTCCTTCAGGGCCCTGGAGAAAATGCGGGTGCAGTTGATATTGGAGACAATTTAGCGGTTGTTTTTAAGATTGAATCTCATAATCACCCAAGTGCAATTGAGCCTTATCAAGGTGCAGCAACTGGTATTGGCGGGATAGTTAGGGATATTTTTGCTATGGGGGCTCGACCAATTGCTCTCCTTGATTCCTTAAGATTTGGCTCACTCAAAAAACCTAGAGTTAAGTATCTATTTGAAGGGGTTGTAGCAGGCATATCCAGTTACGGAAACTGCATTGGAGTTCCAACAGTTGGGGGAGATTTATATTTTGAAGAAGCTTATGAGGGAAACCCCTTAGTTAATGTGATGTGTGTTGGTTTAGTTGAAAGAGAAAATATAATCAAGGGGCATGCTAAGGGTGAAGGTAACTTAGTTCTTTTAATTGGCTCAAAGACGGGAAGGGATGGCATCCATGGTTGTACATTTGCATCGGAAGAGTTAGGGCAAGAATTAGAGACAAAAAAGCCAGCAGTTCAAGTTGGTGACCCTTTCACTGAAAAGCTTTTAATTGAGGCTTGTCTAGAATTAGTGAGTAAAAATCTTTTGGTGGCTTTACAGGATTTGGGAGCAGCAGGGTTGACTTCATCCTCTTCAGAAATGGCTTCTAAGGGTGGAGTGGGAATTGAAATTGATGTTTTAAAAGTCCCTCGTCGAGAACGGGGAATGCAACCATTTGAGGTGATGATTTCAGAGTCTCAAGAAAGGATGCTGGCTATTGTAGAACCGGAAAAAATTTCTCAAGCCCTTGAAGTTTGTCAAAAGTGGGGGCTGGATGCCACAGTCATTGGTAAAGTAATCAATTCTCGGAAAATAAAGGTTTATGAGGGAGAAAACCTAGTCGGAGAAATTCCTACTTATGCTTTAACTAAGGAAGCGCCTGTTTATAATCCCAAAGCTGAAAAGCCTCAATATTTAGCCCAAACGGAAAGTTTTAACTTGAAAAATTTAACTCATCCTAAGGACTTAAATGAAGTTTTAGTTAAACTTCTTTGCTCTCCTAATCTTTCTTTTCGGGAATGGGTTTATTCTCAGTATGACTATATGGTTCAAACAAATACTATTGGTTTACCAGGTTCAGATGCTGCTATTTTGAGAATTAAAGGAACGAAGAAAGCAATTGCTTTATCAGTCGATGGCAACGGGCGTTACTCGTATCTCGATCCTTTAATGGGAGGGCAAATAGCAGTAGCTGAGGCAGCTCGGAATGTCGTTGTTTCTGGTGCTAAACCATTAGCTCTAACTAATTGCTTAAACTTTGGTACCCCTGAAGACCCACAAATTTTTTGGCAATTTAAGGAGGCAGTTAAGGGTATAGCTAGAGCTTGCCAAGCACTTGGAATTCCTGTTGTTTCAGGTAATGTTAGCTTTTATAATGAATCTTTCCAAAAAGCAATTTATCCTACACCAATTATTGGGATGGTTGGCTTACTGGAAGATGTAATTTACCATACCCCAATGGGTTTTGTTGAGGAAGGCAACCTTATTCTTCTCTTAGGGGAAACTCGGTCGGAACTTGGGGGAAGCGAATATCTCAAAGAAATTTTTGGCATAGTTAAGGGAAAACCGCCTTTAATAAATCTTGAAGAAGAAAAGAGAATTCAAGCTTTAACTTTAGCGGGGATTAAGGAAGGGATAATTCTCTCTGCTCATGATGTTTCTGAAGGGGGATTAGCTGTTGCTTTAGCTGAGTGTGCTTTGACCAGTGGGATGGGAGCTCGAATTGATGAAATTAATATTCCTTTAAAACCTGAATTTTTATTTAGTGAGTCGCAGTCAAGAGTTATAATTACTTTGCGGGGAGAAGACCTCCCGCGATTAAAAATTTTAACGGCTCAATATGATACTTCTTTTGAGGTTTTAGGGCATGTTTCTGGCGAGAAGTTAGTTATTGGTAATAAAATAGATTTGGAAGTAAAGGAAGTAGCTAAAATATGGAGGGAGGCTTTGCCCAAACTAGTCAAGGGTTAGCTGAATTCTTCAGCATGAAGGGAGTTAAGGAAAATTATCTCATTCAAAAAATTTAATTACCAACAACCAATAATTAATAACCAACAACTGAAATGTTGGCGTGAGGAATGCGGTGTTTTTGGCGTTTATGCTAAGGAGGAAGATGTTGCTCGTTTAACCTATTTTGGTTTGCATGCTCTCCAACATCGGGGTCAAGAATCGGCCGGGATTGCTGTTTCAGACCGAACCTCTATTTTAGTTGTCAAAGATATGGGTTTAGTAACTCAGGTTTTTAATGAAAAGAGCCTTGTTTCTCTCCAAGGCTCAATTGCTGTTGGACATGTCCGCTACTCAACCACTGGTTCAACCCGCTGGGAAAATGCTCAACCAATTTATCAAACAACTAAGAGCGGAGCAATTGCCTTAGCTCATAATGGTAATTTAATTAATACTGAAGAATTACGGGAGGAACTTTTAAAAGAGGGCAACAAATTTGTTTCAACTTCGGATACTGAAGTTATTGTTAATCTCATTTCTTACTACTCTGACTTTCCTATTGAAAAAGCAATTCAAAAAACAATGGAAAGACTTAGAGGAGCTTACTCTTTTGTTTTAATTACAGAAGAAAAGCTAATTGGGGTGCGTGATCCTTATGGAATAAGACCATTAACGATTGGAAAAATAGAAAATGGTTATATATTGTCTTCGGAAACTTGTGGTTTAGATATTGTGGGAGCTAAATATGTTCGTGATGTTGAGCCTGGAGAAATTGTTATCATTGATGAAAACGGACTCTTTTCAATTCAAGCTTTACCAGTGATTAAACCCTCTTTATGTATTTTTGAATTTATCTATTTTGCCCGGCCTGATAGCATTCTATATGGGAAAAATCTTTATGAGGCAAGGAGATTTATGGGAGCAAGGTTAGCAGAGTTAGCTCCAATTGAAGCTGATATTGTTGCCCCCATTCCTGATTCAGGTACTCCCGCAGCGGTTGGATATGCTGAGCGCTCAGGAATTCCTTTTTGCGAAGGTTTAATTAAAAATCGCTATGTTGGGAGAACATTTATTCAACCAGCTCAAACTCTTAGACAACTTGGGGTTAAGATGAAATTAAATCCCTTGAGAGATTTAATTAAGGATAAACGTTTGATTATAGTGGATGACTCAATTGTAAGAGGAACCACTAGTAAGAAAATTATCGAAATTTTAAGGGAAGCTGGAGCTAAAGAAGTTCACATGAGAATTTCTTCTCCCCCAGTTAAGTATCCTTGTTTTTATGGAATTGATACTGCAAATCGAAGTGAACTTATTGCTTCAGATAAGACTGTTGAAGAAATTGGCAAATTTATTGGTGCTGATTCCCTTGCCTACCTCACCTTTGATTCCTTAGTCGAATCAACTGGTCGTCCAAGAGAAGACTTTTGCTTAGCCTGTTTTGATGGGTACTATCCTATTTCAATTCCGCAAGATTTAAAGTTAACCAAATTTATTTTGGAAAAATCAAGCTAGCAGTGAACAGTTGGCGGATAACAATAGAAAGGTAAAAGGGAGAATAAAAGTGCTGGGTGTTCATTAGTAGGTGGTGTGGGAAGGGTAAGGGCATTTAACAGTGCCGTTGTTGGGGTCGTAAGTATAGTCTAGTCCACTTTGAGGGCACTTAAGAATGGTTGATTCTTTAATGTATTCCGGGCGGAGTGCCTCTAAAGAAGGTGGCAGAGTTTGTTCTATTGATTCATAAACTTTAATTTGTTTTCTGATTATATTTAAATTTGCTTGACAGCTTACATTTTTTATTCTTCTTAAGATAGTAGTGTAGTTAATTAAGGCAACCGTAATAAGGATGGAAATAATTAAGAGGGAAACTAAAAGTTCAACAAAGGTCCAACCTTTTTCTTTCTTAAGGGGAAGGATTAAAATTTTCATTCTGCCCCTTCTATTAACTTTTTAACTTCATCTTTGTCAGTGGGGTAATGACTTATCTTAAAACTTAGGGTATAATTTCCTTTTTGGTAAGAAGGGATATTGCTTATTGCCTTTTTAAGACGATTGACTAAGATTTTTGCTCCTTTTTGAGGAGTTTCGGGCAACAGTAAAAGGAAGGTATTTTTATCAATCATTCCTGCCTCGTCGCAATGGCGAATATTTCTTCGGAGTAAATTTCCTACTTTTTTAAGCAAGCCTCGGTTTATTTTTCTTCTTTTCTTCTCTGGAAGGATGAGTTTGATTTGGACAGTAGCAAAAGTATTACCATATCGTTTGTTTCTTTCAATTTGGCTCCTTATCAAGCTTTTAGTAAATTTTTCATTCCAAACACCAGTTTTTAAATCAATCACATTAAGGTGTTCAAATTTGGGGAGAGCATATTTGATTTGGGTAAATAGTTCTGACCCCCCCATCCCAATGATGAGATAAAGAAGAAGATTTTGAGCAATTATCATAAGGCTTTCTTGACTAAGGAGAGGAAAAGAAATTAAATGAGCACTTCCAAAAATTAAGGAGGCAAGAAAAACAGCGATTAAAGTTCTTAATCGATTTGAGTAAAGAGCAAAAACAATAATGATAAAAAGTAAGATTTGCCCTAGTGCTGTTAGGTAATTTCTTGTTAACCAAGCATGAGTTAGAATTGAGCTAAAAAGAGCAACTAAAAAAACGAGAACAATTTGTTGAAACCTTTGATAAGGCATTTGTTAACTCCTTTTGTCTTTTGTAATTATTAAATTAAATTAAAAAATTTGCAAATTTTATTTTACTTAATCTTTCATTTAGAGCTTGAATGGAGCGCTAGAGTTTGAAAAGCTAGAAAAAGTCAGCGAGCAGGACTTAGTTGAACGGTCAGATTGCAAGCTGTCAAACTACTGATAAAAGAGTAAAATTATAACGGGGTCAGATTAAGACTAAAATCAGGTGAGTTTAATGATTTATCAAGATTTTGCTTATATTTATGACCAAATGGTTGGTAACCAATTTTTTAAAATTTGGCAAGATTATTTTGAGAAACTAGTTAAGAGATTTGAGATTAAGTATGAAATAGTAGCTGATGTAGCCTGTGGCACTGGGAATATGGTTAAATACTGGGCGAATAAAGGCAAAAAAGTTTATGGAATTGATAATTCTCTTGATATGTTAAAGATTGCCCAAGAAAAGAATTATGGGAATGGAGCCATCTTTTTGAGACAAGATTTTACTCAGCTTTCCTTACCTGAACCAGTAGATTTAATTACTTCCAATTTTGATTCTTTAAACTATTTAACGATTAAAAATGATTTAGCTGAAGCCTTGAGGCGTTTTTACTTAAACCTGAAACCTCAAGGGTATGTAATTTTTGATTTAAACAGCATTTGGCATTTGAGAAGAAACTGGGGTTCTAGGACAACATTTTATAAACTTGAAGATATTTATGCAATTTGGATTACCAAATGGGATGAAAAGAAAAGTCTGAGCACTTTAAAGATGTACAATTTTTTAAAGCAGCCAAATGGTTTATACCAAATGCATTATGAAGTTCACTTTGAGAAAGGCTATGAAGTGGATGAAGTAATTGATATTCTAAAAAGAGTTGGATTTTTACAGGTTCATTGTTTTGATTTAGAAACACTTGGTTCTCTTAAGAAGAACACAGCCCGTCTTTTGTTTTTAGCAAAAAAAGATAATTTTTAAGAATGAAAGGGAAAGTCTTTGTTGGGACGAGTGGGTATAATTACCCTCACTGGGGAGGAGGGGTTTTTTATCCTACTAATCTTCCTCAAAAAAACTGGCTTGAATATTATGCGAAATATTTTGATACTGTCGAACTAAATGTTACTTTTTATCGCCTTCCTAAAAAAGAAACCTTTGAAGGATGGTATCGTCGAACTCCTCCTCATTTTATCTTTGCAGTGAAAGGAAGTCGCTTCATTACTCATGTTAAAAGATTAAGCGATTGCGAAGAGCCCCTTAAACTCTTTTTTAATCGTGCTAACGGGCTAAAAGAAAAATTAGGAGTTGTTCTCTGGCAACTTCCTCCAGGGTTACATTTAAATCTGATGAGACTTGAAAATTTTTGTCGTCTTCTTCGGGAAAAGAAATATAGCAAAAATGTTCGACATGCATTTGAATTTCGACACCAAAGTTGGTTTTGCTCGACTGTTTATCAATTATTAGAAAAGGAAGGTTTTTCCCTTTGCATTGCTCATTCTAACCGATGGCCAAGTGAAGAGGCATTAACAGCCAACTTTGTTTATTTGCGTTTTCACGGAGGGCTTGTTCTCTACGGCTCAAATTACTCTTATCAAGAGCTTCAAGAATGGGCGGACAAAGCTAAAAGCTGGCTTATTGGGAAGAGAGACATCTTTGCTTATTTTAACAATGATGCCTATGGTTACGCTTTAAAGAATGCTATTGAATTCCGCCAGCTCTTGATGGAAAAGAAAGCTTAGAACTCTTTCTGTTATAATTTCAATATGGGAAAGATTAAAGCACTCTTCTTTGACTTTGATGAGACTCTTCTTCAAATTGATATGAGAAACTTTTATCCCGAAGATTGGTTTAGAGGGTGATTTGCTTTTATTTGAATTTGAACGATTTTATCAGGAAGATTTCCCTAAGCTGGAGAAAAGAAAACCTAATCTTGCGCTCGTCAAGTTGTTAAGAAAGCTTTTGAGAAAAGTTTTCAAGTAGTGATTGCAATTAATCCGGTGTTTCCATGGTAGCTTATCCTTTTTACTTAGTACTCTTTCCCGAGGAAAAATCTTTACTTTAAAGCTGATTTTGAATAAAGCTGATTTTGAAGGGGGCTTAAAGGATTTGCTTACTTTAATAGAAAGGAAAAAATTTTCTCTTTTTAAGGTGAGGCAAATAAGAAGATTTTCTTGTTTTTCCTTCTTTTTTGAGGGAGGATTAAGGAGAAACAAATAAAAGATTTTACAATTTTCTCTCATTAGAAAGGTTACTAGTGAATTTAAAAGAAAATCGTAAGAAAAGGAGTTTTAAGAGGGTTTCTGAGCCTTTTCAAGAATTTTCAAGGGAAAGTGAAAAGCGGTTTGTTGTTCAAAAACACCAAGCTCGCCATCTCCACTACGACTTTCGCTTAGAACTTGATGGGGTTTTAAGGTCATGGGCTCTTCCTAAGGAGTTTCCTAAAAATCCTGGGGAAAAAAGACTAGCAGTTGAGGTGGAAGATCACTCAATTAACTATATTAATTTTGAGGGGGAAATACCAGAAGGGATGTATGGGGCAGGAAGAGTTGAGATATGGGATAAAGGGACTTATGTCCTTCTAAATCGCCAGGAAAATGAGCTAGAGTTTGTATTAAAGGGTAGTCGCCTCAAAGGAAGATATGTTTTGATTAGAACTCATTGGCAAGGAAAAAAGAATAACTGGCTTATTGTTCGTCTTATTAATTCTTTTGGTCCTATTAGTATAGGGAAGTTGAAGAGATAAAGAGAGTGATATCGACAGGCTAATTTGCCTTTCGTATAATTAAGTTGAACCTTTTGATAAGTTATTATGAAGAAGAAAAAGCCTTTTACTTTTGTAAAGATTCTCTTAATAGTTCTTACCTTCATTAGTACTGCAATTTGGCTCGCTAGTATAATTATAAACTTTAATGCCCCGTTTGATGGAATAATTTATGACCAGGAAGGAGTAATTCAAAGTGTATGGCAAGGCAAGACTGCTTCTCGGTTTGATGTCAGAAAAGGTGATAGGATTTTAGAGATCGATGGAATTCCATTAAAAGAAATTGTCTCAGGTGAGCATATCCTTAAAGAGAAAAAAGTTGGCGATAAAATTACCTACCTCATTAAAAGGGACACAAAAGAAAAGAAAATAAAGATAAATTTAGGGAGATGGCTCTCAATCACTGAACTTATTGCCTCTGCTATTGGTGTTTTAATCTTTTTAATGGTTGGCCTTTTTGTTGGCTTAAAGAAGTCAGAAGAAAAAAGTGGACGTCTATTTTTACTTTTAATGCTTTCTTGGCTTTGGTTTATTCTCCAAGTTGTAACAACTTCTTTCAAAATTGCACTTTTCTTCACCTTTGTTCATACTGTAGGGAGATATTTAGCAGCTTCTTTAGCTCTTCATTTTTTTCTTGTTTTTCCATTTGAGAAAAAAATTATTAAACGTTTTTCTTTGCTTCAGTATTTAATATATTTGCAGCCAATTTCCCTTATTTTTTTGGTTAATTATTTTGGTTATCAAGGAAAAATGGATTTAGCTAATCGAATTGATACCCTTGGTTTAGTCTTCACTGGAATTTATGGCGTTTTAGCTGTAGCTAGTTTAGTTCATAGCTATCTTACATCACCTTCTTACAAGGCTCGAAGTCAGTTAAAGTGGGTTGTTTGGGGCATTGTGATTAGTTTTGGCTTTCTAGCGATGTATGTTCTCCCTACCTTTAAAGGAATTGATCCCTGGCGTTTTGAAGGACTCAGATTTTTTTGGTGGTTCTGTCCAATTTTAGCTCCTCTTTCTTTTGGCTTTGCCATCTTTAAATATCGGTTAATGGAAATTGACTTAGTTATCAATCGAACAATTGTTTACTCGGTTTTAACTGCTGTTATCATTAGTTTTTATCTTTTAGCAGTGACTGTTATTTCTCGAATTTTCCAAAACATTCTTTCTCCTAATAATGTAATAATTAATGTATCTGCTACTCTTCTAACCGCTTCCCTTTTTAATCCAGCTCGAGATAAAATTCAGTACGCTGTTGATGTGCTATTTTATAAAAATAGATATAGTTATCAGAAAGTTATTAACCAATTTTCCCGCCTCTTGCAGGCTAATATTGACTTAACCGAGTTAACGAGAACCCTTTTAAATACTCTTAAAGAAACAATCCATGCCCTGCCCATCTCTTTGCTTCTCCATGATGAAAAGAAAAATCGATATGTGATTATGGAATCGGAAGGATTAGAAGAGGAATCAAGGGAAATATGGTTTCATGAAAATGACTACTTTATCCAGATTCTTGCACGCCAAGATGAACCTTTAGATCTTACTTCAGATGAAGATGAGATTAGTTGGGAAAGTATTTCTGAATCGACAACGGAAAAGATAAGATCAAAGCTTCAAGTAGTTTTATGTACTCCTTTAAAGGCAAAAGAAAAATTAATTGGTTTTTTAAATTTGGGACCCAAGCTTTCAGGAGAAAGATTTAGTAGTGATGATGTTCAACTTGTTTCTACTCTTGCTTCTCAAGTTGCTTTTGCTAGTCAAAATATTTATGAAGAGTTAGAAAGGAAGAAAGTAACTCAACTCTTTGGTCGCTATGTCTCTCCTCAAGTAGTTGATCAAATTCTTAAAGCAGATGAAGAGTCTCTCCAGCTTGGTGGTAAGTTAAATGAAGTTACTATTCTTTTTGCTGATATTCGTGGTTTTACTAGTATGTCAGAGAAATTACCCCCTGAAGATGTTATGTCTGTTTTAAATGCTTGTTTAGGGGCAATGACTGAACCTGTTCTTAAGTATCAAGGAACAGTCGACAAATATCTTGGGGACGCTATCATGGCGATATTTAATGCGCCTATTGTTCAGGAAGACCATGCTTTTCTAGCAGTTAAAACAGCTCTTGAAATTCAGAGAAATATGGCTGGGCTTGAAAAAGAAGGAATTAATATGAAGTGTGGAATTGGAATAAATACTGGTCCGGCGGTAGTTGGAAATGTTGGAACAGAGCTGCGGGTCGATTTTACGGTCATTGGTGATACAGTTAATACAACAGCTCGACTTTGTGCAATAGCAAAACCAAGGCAAATACTAATTAGTGAAAACACCTATCAAAAAGTGAAGGGAAGGGTTGCTGTAATGGAACTTCCACCTGTTCAAGTTAAAGGTAAAGAAAAACCTGTTGTCATTTACGAAGTTGTTGAAATAAAGTCTCAAGATTAGCTTAAGCAAAGTTAAGGTTTAATCTTTTAGGCTAGAAAGTAGATTTTTTGCTTTTTCATTTTGAGGTTCCAATCTTAAAGCTTCTTGCCATTCTTTCTCAGCTAATTTAATTTTTTTCATTTTTTGATAGATAATCCCAAGTTCAGTATGAATATTACTTAAATTAATTCCGAAAGATTTAAAATCTAACAGCTTTTTATATTCTCTTTCTGCTTTTTCGAGCTCATTTCTTTCAGTATATATTTGAGCTAAAATCAAATGGGGAGCAACAAACTCTGGGCGGAGGGATGAAGCTTTTTTGAGCTCTTTAATTGCTTTGTCAATTTTACCTTGACTTTTATAAATTATAGCCAGGTTGTAATGAGTTTCTGGCTGATTATCATTTAAAGAGAGGGTTTTTTTGTATTCTTCGATTGCACGGTTAAGTTTTCCAGTGGCTTCATAGCTTTGGGCAAGAAGTAAATGGGCTTGAGTATTTTTGGGGTCAATCTTTAAGGTTTTCTCAAGTTCTTTTATTGCTTGATTAAAGTTTCCCTTTTGATAATATTGGCTTCCTTTCTTAAAGCTTTTTTCTTTATCTTTTAATCTAGTTGTCTTAATCATTGAGATAGAGGAAAAAATGACAATTGCAAAAATTACAAAAAGAACTAGAAGATAAATCTTTATTTTTTTACTCATACAGTCTCCTAAAATAATTTCAACAAGCAAGCTATAAGCAAGTTATAAATATCTGAGATTGGAATGTCAATAATTTATCAGAGAAAAGAATGCTATTCAAGAAAAAGGGACCCCAAGTAACTTGCCTTCCGCTTCTTGGGGCCCCAAAGGCTTTTTGTCTTTTATGTATCTTAAAAAGTTTTACCAATAGCTTCGAACACTTTGAAGTTATCAATCATTTTTTTTTCTGTCAATAGAGAAAATTTGTTCGCTAATTTTTTAAACCAAAGGTCTAGATAAAAATGTTAAGATAAAGCAAATAAATTTTTTTAGGAGAAAAGTTGAGGAATAAATTGCTCGCTCTTGAGCTGGATTGAACATTTTAGTAGATGAGTCTTATCTTCTTCACCAGTTATGAAGCGAGAGAAGAGATTTTATTGTTTATGCTAAAAGAAAAGGCTCAAAAATTCATTTTTGTTAAAGATAAAATTTACATTGAGGAGGAAAGTGAGTACACTGATTTTTACTCAAAAACTTTAAAAGTTACTTTTTCCTTTGTCAGTAATTTAGCTAGAGAGCTTAAAAAAGAATTATGGGAGTGATAATGATGGTTTTTATGGTTCCAGTCAAAAAGACCCCTTTACTAACCCAATGCTTAAAAGAAAAATTTGGTCAGAAAGTAAGGCTAACTAATTCAAATCCATATTTTATCGATGTTCTTAATCTTAAAGCTTCAAAAGGGAAGAGATTGTAGCCATTGGAGATAATTATTTAGAGTAATTGAAGGCTTAGAAAGGCTGCTTCAGAATTGGTGAAGAGAGAAAAAGAATTAGTGGTTATTTATTTTCCGTCAAGTGAAATCACTGCCCTTATGATTCGAGGGTATTTAGAGAGAAAAGGATTAAAAGTGATTTTGCGTTCTTATCAAATCCCTTGGTACGATAATTTAGGAACTATCATTGAAGGTGCTTGGGGAGAAATCCTTGTTTTTCAGAAAGACGAGAAAAAAGCAAGGAAACTTATCAATGATTATTTGGAGAAAATTAAAAAAAATGAATTGTTTTAAGGAAATCAAAAATTTATTAGTAAAAACAATTTAATCATTGGGGTGGTTATTGGCTTATCAGAAAATCAACCAAGAGATTTTAAGAAAGCTAAAATTAATAGTTGGGAAAAAGAATATAATTACTAATCAGGATGGTTTAGAACCTTATTCCCACGATGAGGTTTTAGAGTTCAAAAGTTTTCCTGAAGTTGTGGTTAAAGCTTCTTCTTCAAGTGAGGTTTCCCAAGTTTTAGCTTTAGCTAATCAAGAATTAATTCCAGTAACTCCTAGAGGCGGAGGGACTGGTTTAAGCGGGGGAGCAGTTCCTCTCTATGGCGGAATCATTTTATCACTAGAGAAGATGAATAAAATATTAGAGATTGACCCAGATAATTTAATGGCAATTGTTGAGCCTGGTGTAATCACGGGCGAACTCCAGCGGGCTGTTGAAGAATGGGAACTTTTTTATCCAGTTGATCCAGCTAGTCTTGATAGTTGCACCATTGGGGGTAATATTGCTGAGTGTGCAGGCGGTCCACGGGCGTTAAAATACGGAGTTACCAAAGATTATGTTTGCGGCCTTGAAGTAGTTCTTCCAACTAGTGAAATTGTTAAGTTAGGGGGTAAAGTAGTTAAAAATGTTACAGGTTATGACTTGATAAACTTAATCATTGGTTCAGAAGGAACTTTAGGGATAATAACGCAAGTGATTTTAAAACTTCTTCCTCTTCCTAAAGTGAGAATGGTGTTACTGGCTCTTTTTGATTCGATTGAAATTGCCTCCAAATGTGTTAATAAAATTATTTGCGAAGAAAGAGTCATCCCTTCTAGTGTGGAGTTTCTAGAAAGAGAAGGAATTTTAGCTTGTCAAAGATTTTTAGAGAAAAAATTTCCTTACCCTGAAGCAGACGCTTACTTGTTTATTGAGCTTGATGGAAATAACAGGGAGACTACTTTAGCTGATTTGGAAGCAACCGGGGAAATTTGCTTTAAAAGCGGGGCAATTGATGTTTTCATAGCGGAGTCTCAACTTGACCAAGAAAGGCTTTGGGAAGCTCGAAGGATGATTCCAGAAGCATTAAAAGCTGAAAGTCCCATAATCATTAAGGAGGATGTGGTTGTTCCTCGACAAGAGCTACCTAACTTAATTAAAGGAATAAAAGAGATTAGAGAAAGGTATAACTTAACGATTGTAAATTTTGGCCATGTTGGCGATGGTAATGTCCATATTAACATTTTAAGAAAAGATATGAGTGAGAAAAAATGGAAAGATATTCACTCTCAAGTGCTTAGTGAGATATTTAAATTAACTATTTCTCTTGGTGGGACAATCTCAGGGGAGCACGGGATAGGATTATACAAGAAAAAGTTTTTACCGATGGCCCTCAGTGAGTCTGAAATCAAGTTAATTAAGAAGATAAAAAGAGTTTTTGACCCTAAAAATATTTTAAATCCCGGCAAAATTATTGATTAAGACTCGCCTCTTTTTTAAGCTCTTTCCCTTCTTGGGCTTTGAGATTTTTTGGAGTTGAGGCTTCATTTGTTTTTTTCTCACTTCTCTTATAATCTGTTGTATAAAAGCCGGAACCTTTAAAGATAATTCCAACTGGGTGAAAAACTTTCTTAACAGGGCCATGACAGTAAATACACTTAGTCTTTAAAGCTTCCTGATGGCTTTGAATTATTTCAAACTTTTTTTTGCATTTTTGACATTGGTACTCATAGATTGGCATAACTTTCCCCTCAAGTTTTTATTTTAAAAAAATATTTTATCTAATTATTTCCTTTTTTCAAGAACCTAAATATTAATTTTTGAATCTTGGGGTTTTAACCTTTCTTGTTTAAGTTGACACTCAAAACTAGATATGGTAATGTTTTAAATAATTGAATCTACTGGTTGTGGTGGTGAAGAAAATTTTACCTTTGAAGCAAAAGGCTTTCAAGGTAGTTTCTTTTTTAATTATATTAATTTTCTTTTTCTCCGATAGCGTTTTTCCTCTTTCATATAAGAAAAGAAGAGAATCAATAAGAAGAGCTACTTACCAAATTGAAAGCTTAAATAAAAGCTTAAACAAAATAGCTCGTGACTATTCCCGCACTTATGATAAGTATTTAGAATTGAGTGTTGATTTAAGACAAATAGAGGCTGAACTTAAAGAAGAGGAAAGAAAAGTTCAGTTATATCAAAATAGTCTTTTAAAAAGGGTTAGGTCTCTTTATCAAGATGGGGGGGTTAATTTTCTGGAAGTCCTTTTAAAAAGTAAAGACTTTAATGATTTCCTAATTCAGCTTGATTATGCAAGGCGGATAGCTGCTCAAGATGCTCATTTTTATGTGGTGGCTCTTAATTTAAAGAGAGAACTTGAGAAGAAAAAAATTGCTTACCAAAAAGCTAAAGTTAGATATAAGTATCAGGTGAAACTTTTGAAGAAGAAACAAAGGACAATGGAGAAAAAGCTAAAGTGGGCTAAAGCTCTTCTTGAGAAACTTAAAGCCTCTGGTTATCTTGTTTGTTACCATCGGAGAAGAAAAATTCCCTCACGATTTTGGCAAGGATTTCGAATTGGTGATTTTGTTTTCCCAGTTGCAGGAGCTCATGCCACTGCTGATAGCTATGGTGCCCCGAGACGGGGTCATAGACATCAAGGCAATGATATTTTTGCTCTTAAGGGGACTCCTTTGGTTGCAACAACCGATGGGGTGGTAAGAACAAGCCAAGGGGGAAGTGGTGGTATTATGCTTTATCTCCATGGTGATGACGGTAACACTTATTTTTACGCTCATTTAAGTTGTTATTCTTCTAACATTTATAGTGGAGCACGAGTTAGAGCTGGACAGATAGTTGGTTATGTTGGAAATACCGGTAATGCTCGGGGTGGTGCCCCTCATCTCCATTTTGAAATTCATCCTGGCGGTGGTCATTCGATTGACCCTTATCCCATTCTTAGGTCAGCCGAATAAAATCTTCTATGTTTAATTTTTCTTTTATTAAGCTATTTTTTATCGAAAGAATATGGTATTGTGATAAAATAAATTTTAATTAATTTTAGTGATGAAGGGGTGAGGGGAATGGACACAATTGGTCATCATTATATTGTTGAGGCTTCGGGATGTAACCCTGATATCATTGGAAAAGTTTCAAAAGTTGAAGCTATTTTAGTTCAAGCAGCTGAAAAAGCAAATGTTCAAGTTTGGACCATTTCTTTTCATCGTTTTCAACCTCATGGTGTTAGTGGGGTAGTTGTGATTTCTGAATCTCACCTCTCTGTTCACACTTGGCCTGAAGAGAGATATGTAGCTTTAGATATTTATACTTGCGGGAATAGTGCATTACCTGATGATGCGGTTGAATATGCTTTAAAGGAGTTTGAGGCGAAAACTGTTCATGTAACAGAAATTACTCGCGGACTTGAAGAAGGGGATAAACAATTTTTCCACAGTATTGTTACTTGGGAAGAGGAAATTCCTAGCCGTCCCAAGCGAGAACTTAGAAGAATAACTCAGGTTTCTCCCAAGGAAAGCAAGGCTTAGCCCTTAAATTGTAGTGAGGGCTAGAGAGATATCTTTAGCGGCTATCTAAAATATTCCTTGTTTCAGTCCTTATTTAAAGGCAGGATAATACTCTCCAATGCATAAATCGCAAGCTAAGAGCTTTACCTTATTTATCCGAATTAATGATTTTGAAGACATCTAACATTTCTTGGTGAATCTTCCCATTGGTTGCTAATACTTGAGGAAAGAAAATATCAAAAGGCGAACCATCAAATTTAGTTAAAGTGCCCCCAGCTTCTTTGAGAATTAAGCTACCAGCGGCGGTATCCCAAGGTTTTAAACCAACTTCCCAAAAACCATCAATTCTTCCTGAAGCAACTGAACAAAGGTCGAGAGCTGCTGAGCCACACCTTCTTACCCCTTGAGCTTTCAAAGTAAAATTCTTAAAGTAATCAAAGATATGTTCCGGTTTTTCCCTAATAGAGTAAGGAAAACCTGTTATTAAAAGGCTATTATTTAAACAATCAACATCGGAAACTTTTATTAATTTGCCATTCAAGAAAGCTCCTTCACCTTTTTCAGCTAGAAAAAGTTCATTAAGATTGGGGTCGAAAACAACACCTAAAATAACTTCTCCTTCAAATTGAAGAGCAATTGAGACTGAGAAAATTGGGTATCGATGAGCATAATTTGTTGTTCCATCTAGAGGGTCAATAAGCCAGAGGTAAGTTGAATTTGTCTTTTTTTCACTTCCCTCTTCAGATAAAAAGTCATGTTTTGGGAAAGCATGACTAATTTCTTCTACAATTATTTTTTCAGATTCCAAATCAGCTTGGGTTACTAAATCAACGACTCCCTTGTATTTAATCTCTTCACTTACTAAAGTTAATTTTTCTTTAAGTTTGTTTCCAGCCATTAAAGCTGCTTTAATTGCAGTTTCCTTTATTTTTTTCACCATTTCACCTCCAAGAGATGGCAAAATTAACTTTTCCAAGAGATGGCAAAATTAACTTTTAAAATTTTTAGCGTTTAGTAAGTTATAAATTAATTTAATCACAAATGTTAAAAGATGGCTCGTTTTTTTGGTTAATTTACCCGAAAAAATTTGATTTGATAAAATTATCTTGTTAAACATCGGTGATTTAAATGGAGGAAAGGATAATTTTAAAAAGGTACCAGATTATCAAAGAGATTGGGCGGAGGGCAATGGGAGTCGTTTATCTCGCTTTTGACAAGCTAATCTCTCGCCAAGTTGCTTTAAAAGAACTTTTTCTTCCATTAAGTCTTTCCGAAAAAGAAAGAGAACATAGAATTAAACGCTTCTTAAGAGAAGCTCAAGCTGCGGGCAACCTTTCTCACCCTAATATTGTGACTGTTTATGATGTTGCTGAAGAAAATGGGAAATATTACATTGCAATGGAATACTTAGAGGGAAAAACCTTAAGAGAACTTCTTGAGTTAGGTCCTTTTCCCCTTGAGAAAGCTTTTAAAATTATGGAACAGCTTTGTGATGCTTTAAATTATGCTCACCAAAAAGGTGTTATCCATCGTGATCTTAAACCTGACAATCTTTTTCTTTTGCCAGACGGAAGATTAAAAGTAACTGACTTTGGCATTGCTCGCATTTTATCTGACCCGACGATGACAAAAACTGGAGCAGTTATTGGTTCCCCGGGCTATATGTCACCTGAACAGGTAAGAGGAGAAAAAATTAGCAGAAGTTCTGATATATTTTCCGTTGGGGTAATTCTTTACGAGATATTGACGGGGAAAAATCCCTTTGAAGCTGAATCGGTCACTACCATGATTTACAAGATATTAAATGAAGAGCCACCTCTAGTAAATTTTCTTAAACCTGAAGTTCCAGTAAAAGTAGGAGAAGTTATCAAAAAAGCAATGAGTAAAAATCCTCAGGACCGTTTTTCTTCAACTGATGAACTGAAAAAGGAACTCCTCTCAGCTTTAAAGAGGACCTTATCGCTTGAAGCTCAAGCAATTCAACCCAAAGAATTGGAACCTGAGATGGCAATTCCACTTTTAATTCAAAACAAAAAATCTTCAAGGAAAAATTGGCTCCTTCTTCCCTTTATCATACTTCTTTTCTTTATCGGGATATTTTATCCCTCCCTAAGATTATTTAAATTGTTAAAAGGACCAGTTTTACCATTGAGGCAAAAGCTAAGGGAAGAACTTGAAGTTTCTTAAAGAGAAAAGGAACCAAGAAATCTGGTTGCGAAACCTCAAGAAAAAGGCGTAATAACTCTTAAGCCAATTCCTCAAAGATTAGTTGCGAGATTTTTATCAGCTCAATCAGTTTCTCCGAAGGAAGTGAAATCATCTTCACATCTTGAAATTGCGGAGGAAGAAAGCAAATATTTACCAATAAATGCATTTGATAATAATTTAGAAACAGTTTGGTCTGGTTCTGCTCCCAATTACGGGATTGGTGACTGGATTCAAAGCAAATTTGACCAAGTTCTTGTTTTAGCTGGAGTTGGGATAGTTACTAATACTGAAGTTGTTGCAGGAAGTAAAGAAGGTTGGAATTTGGTGCCTCGGCCTCGCCTTTTCCTTCTCGAACTATCCAATGAAAGGAAGTTTCAACTTTATCTCGAAGAC
The DNA here is from genome assembly GCA_015711795.1 of Candidatus Geothermocultor quzhuomuensis. Classification (GTDB taxonomy): domain Bacteria; phylum Actinomycetota; class Aquicultoria; order Geothermocultorales; family Geothermocultoraceae; genus Geothermocultor; species Geothermocultor quzhuomuensis. The sequence goes on along the minus strand of JACVJC010000011.1, from coordinate 23,753 downwards.
CGCCCTGGGGTTCAGGCTTATCTTCTTAATCTACCACAGAGGCTTGAGAAAGGATGGATTCGCCTAACAATTATAGATGTTTACCCTCCTACCAGCGGGTTGGAGGTTTTTTATAACCCTCCCATTGCTGAGATTTACTTACGAGGCAAAACTCTCAAGTAGGGTTTAGAATAAAAAGGATAAAAAGTAAGATAGGTTAAGGCAAAGGGGATAAGGTGAGAAAAGTAAAATAGCTTTTAGTTATTAGCTAAGAGCAAGAAGGAAATAGCAGGAAATAGGGATGACTTCTTTGTTGGTTAGGTTTTTGGTTTGGGTTCACCCTTTAAATAAAAGCGGTGGAGAGCATAACCGAGAAGGAGAAAAAGAGCCAAGAGCTCTATCATTTTTTCACTAGCTATAATCAATCTGAGCTTATACTGAAAGAATAGGTGGTTTATCAAGTGGAGGAGTCGGGAAAATGACCAGAGAAAGAAAACAACAGTGAAAGCAGCAATTCCGGCTTGACGCATTTTTAACCAAGATAAAAAAATGGGAATTGTTAAAAAGCCAAAAACTACTGCTTGAACTACTGACCAAACTAACTCAGTCCAATGAAGGTTATAGGAAGGAATATTAAAATCAACGGTAGCAAAGCAAACAACAGCAAAAAGAGATGTAAGAACAAAAGAACCAATTAAATACCATGAAGAAAAGGTTTCAGATTGAACGAGTTGCTTGACAATTACATAGCTTATAAGAACCAAACCAACTGCTTCTACCCAGCGGCCAGATAAGTCGAGTGCCACTCCAGCTACATTCGTTAGAATTTGAATTGAATGCAAAATGTAGTGTAAAGCAAAAGCAGTAAAGGATAAAGCAAGGAATATTTTTCCAATTTCGCGGCTCTCTAAGTACGAGAGGAAAAAGAAAAGGACAATAAGAGAACTTAAAAATCCACTAAAAACATGATAAATTAAAATAGCCCGTGGGGAAAGGATCAGGTCTAACATTAATCTCTCGCTTAAAGCTCAAACTCTTTAGCTAGTCTTTCAGCAAAGGTTCTTCTAGGAGTACCGGTTAAAAGACCTTCTCTACCTTCAAAAATCTTTTGGATTTCAATTCCTTTAGGAGTTATTTCATAGCGGCGAATATCTTTTGCTCGATTTGAACCCCTTGTCTTTAAGATGGTTAGGGCAGTATAAATCCGTGATTCAATTTCAACATAGCGGAGGAGGATGATATTATCAACTACAAAAGCTAATTCCTCATCAATTTGGCCACTGTCACCGTAAAACTGACCTAATTCACAGGTTAAAAAGCCAGTTAAGCCACACCTTTTTATTCCATTTACCAAGCGATTATAGGTTATTCTTAAACTTCCATTGTCCTGAGCTAGATAACGAAAGTAAGTAACAGGGTCAATTAAGATTCGTTTAGCCCCTATTTCTAAAGTATATTGGTCAATCAATCCCTTCTCTTTTTCAAGTTCGGCTTGGAAAACTTCTGGCGAAGTAAAGACAATTTTTAATTTTCCCTCTTTTTCATATTTCCTGAAATCCCATTTGAAGCTGGAAGCATCACGATAAAGTTGTTCAGGGAATTGTTCAAAGCTAACGATTATCCCTGGTTCGTTTTTCTTAATACCACCAACAATAAATTGCATTCCAAAAGTGGTTTTTCCAGTCCCAGAAGCTCCATTGAGGGCAGTTACGCTTTGTTCATAAACTCCATCGTAGAGCATTTTGTCAAGCTCTTTAATACCGGTGGTAACCTTTTTCTTCATTTTTCTCATCTCTTTCTAATCGTATAATATTTATTTTATATTATAATCCTCAAATTATAAAATGAGAAGAAATGGAATAAGGCGATAAAAGGTTTTGGATCGCAATTAAAGGGATTTTTTGATATGATTTAAAAAGGAATTAAAGTTTAAAGGAGATTTTGCCGATATAATATTTTAAAGAAAAAATTTGAGGATTAAAAATGATTAGTCGAAAAGATATTGAAGAGGTTGTTTTTAATCGCACTTTAAGAGGTTACAGCACTGAGGAAGTCGATGCTTTCCTCGATAAAGTAGTTCTTTTAGTTAGAGATTTAGAAAAGAAATTAGCCGAATCAAAAAGAGAAAGTCCAGCGGAGGTAACTGCTGCTCTTCTTGCTCAACAGAAAAAGATAAAAGATGAGATAAAATTTTTAGAAGAAGAAAGAGACAAGTTTTTAAGTGAAAGAGAGGCTCTATTAGCTAAGCGAGAAAAAATTGTCAAGGAACTAGAGGAATTAATTAAGCAAAAAGAAGAAGCTCAAAGGGAAGCTGCAACAGCTGCCCAAGATACATTTGCTCAAATTGAAGAAATAATTAACACAATGACTGCTCAAAAAGAACAACTGGAGGAAGAATTAAAGGCTATTGAGCTTAAGAGAGATGAAGTAAAGAAAGAAATTGATTCATTGAGCAAGGAGAAAGAAAAAATTGGAGAAACGATTAAAAATTTAACCGACCAAAAAACTGGGCTTGAGAAGGAATTGGCAGATACTGATAGGTTAAGGAAAAAAGCACAAAAGGAAGCTGAGTTAGCATATCAGGAGAGAGCAAAAGAGTTAGAAAAAGATTTTCAAAATTTAATCGAGAAAAAAAAGGAAATGGAAAAAAATCTTAGAGCTTTGGTTGATGAAAAAGAACATTACTTAAAGGAGCAAGAAAATTTAATAAAGCAAAGAGAGGAAATACTAAAAACGATCGATTCGCTTAAAGATAAAAGTTTTGAAGCTGAAAAGAGCCTTCAAGCTACTTTAAATAAGAGAGCCCATGCCCTCGAAGAAATAGAAGCAATTTCGCACCAAAGAGAAACAGTTAAGAAAGAGATTGAAAATTTATCAGCTCAAAAGCAGAACTTAGAAGAGGCTTTAAGGGAAGATGTAAAGAAAAAAGCGAAAATTGAGGCAGAAATCCAAGGTATTTGGGAGCTTAAGGAGAAAGCTAAGAAGAGAGCAGAGGAAACTTTAAAGGAAGAGACTCGAGAGGCTGAGGAAAAGCTAGAGAAACTAAAAGCTCAGGTTAATGAACTCCAAGAAAAGGTGACAGCAGCTCAGGAAGTGATTAAGCAAAAAGAGCTAATTGAAAGAGAAATGCCTAAAATTTTAGAACAAAAAAATCAAGTTGAAGAAGAGATTCATCAATTTTTAGCTAAAAAAGCGGAAGCAGAAAAGGAAATGCATGGTGCATTTGCTCAAAAGTCTCAAGTTGAGAAAGAAATAAAGGAAATTTTAAAGCAGAAGGAAATAGCTCAAAAGGAATTTCAGAGTTTTAGTCAAAAGACCATTGAGCTTGAAAGACAAACCAAAGCCTTGCTTGCTCAAAAAAGCGAGCTTGAAACTAGCCTAAAAACCCTTTTTGAGCAAAAGATTAAACTTGAGCAAGAGGTTGCTGCTAAGAGAGATAAACTCGGGGGAAGGGACTTAAAAGTAGTAGAAGATGCTCAAAAAGAAGCTAATGCTATTATTGATAAAGCTAAAAAGGTAGCGGAAGAAATAATATCAGCTGCAATGTCTCAAGCTAAAATAATAACTGAAAAAGCTCGAGGAACAAATAAGTAAATTAAACCTTAAAAGCAGAAGGGCATAAAGAATTTAAAAGACATTTAGAGCAACGAGCATTTTTTGCTTGGCAAATTTTTCGTCCATGTTCGATTAAAAGGTAGGGGAACTGAAACCAACTATCTTTTGGAACCAACCTCATTAAATCAAGCTCAATTTTTTCTGGGTTTTTATTTTTAGTTAAACCAAGCCTTTTAGAAAGACGTTGAACATGGGTATCAACTGGAATTCCTTCAACAATCCCATAAGCGTTTCCCAAAACAATATTGGCAGTTTTTCGGGCAACCCCAGGTAAGGTTAAAATTTCCTCCATTTTTTTTGGGACTTGGGAATTATATTTTTTGACGATTAAAGTTGCAGCTTGTTGAATGTTTCTAGCTTTATTTCGATAAAAACCAGTTGAACGGATGTCATTTTCAAGTTCTTCCGGTGGAGCATTAGCATAATCAGCAGCCGTTTGATATTTTTTAAATAAATCCTTAGTTACTTGATTTACTCTTTCGTCTGTGCATTGAGCTGAAAGAATTGTTGCAACCAGAAGCTCAAGAGCGTTACTAAAGTTAAGAGCAATTTTTGCTTCTGGATATTCTTTTTTTAGAAGATTGATAATTTTTAGAGTTCTTTCTTTAGTAGTATCTTTTTTCATTGATACCTCACCTTAATTTTACCTCACTTAAAAAACCTAAAAAATAGTAATAGGTAATTTAGGTGGCTTTGTGTTACTTAAAATTTTCCACTAAATCTTTAACTAAGAGGAAGGTTGTTTTTACATTTTTCCAGTTAATGTGGTCATAGTTATCTCTTAAAGTGTGATGATAAGGGTCACTCTTCCACTCGAGCCAGGCTGAGGAAATTCCAACTTTTTCAAAAGGTTCGTGGTCACTCCATTCCTTGCTCCTTAAAAAGGAAATTTTGATTTTGGCTACTTTAGCTCTGGTTAAGATGGTGTTTACCATAGTCATTGAAGCAACCTTCATTGAACGGACATGGAATTTTTTTCCGTATCCAACCATGTCAATTGAGACCATTCCAACTATTTTTTTTCGCTCGCCTAGAGAAAGATTTTTAACATAATAACGAGAGCCATAGTGATGATGGTCAGGATTTTTATCAACCATTTCTTCGGCTCCGAAGAAGATAAACTTAAGAGTTGGTCTAGATGGCCGATGGGAAAAGATTCTAGCAATTTCTAGAAGGATTCCTACTCCAGTTCCATTATCATTAGCGCCAGGAGAGTTATCTTTAGAATCATAGTGAGCTCCAAGAATTAGTATTTTATTTGATTGTCCTCCTGGTTTAGTGGCGATTATATTGGAAGAGCTTAACCCACTTGGCAAGGGAAAGGTTTGCATTTCAGGGGTAAATCGATAGGAGATTAGCTTATTTTTAATGTAGCGTGCGGCGGTTTTTTCACCTTCTGTTCCTGAATCACGGCTTTTAATTTTTTTTGAGAGAAAATAAACATGTTTTTTAATGTTATTTAAGAATATTATCTCTGATGAACTTGCTAATGATGGAGAAGTTAAGGTTAACAAGGAAAGAAGAAAAGCAAGAAAAAGAGAGGAAATTGGTTTTAATTTGATTTTAAAATTAGTCATTTAAAAATATTTTACCAAAAGTTGGCTTGGGAACCTTACTTAGGTATTATTAAATTAAAAAGGGTTTTTAAGATGGAGAAGTTTTGGTCTCATTGGCTTTGGCCATTTCTCACTGCAATAATTGGTTTTTTCTTTGCTTTTCTGGTCTTGCGCCAATATTTTAAGCGTAAAAAAGCACATCAATTAGCATGGTTTTTTGGTTTACTTTTATATGCTATAGCAGCTTTGATGGAGGCTTATTCTGAGTTCTTTCACTCATGGTCTCATGGATTATATCGAATTTACTATGTTTTAGCTGCAACTTTAGTTGGCTTTTTAGGTCTGGGAACTGTTTATCTTATTTTTAAGAGAAAACTTTGGGGCAATCTTTTTTTAATTTATCTTATTTTGCTTTTGATAGTTTTTTTGATTCAATCTTTTTCGGTTCCTTTGATTGAAAAAAACTTAATACCAGGGATAACAGTTGGTGGGAAAGCAATGCCTGATAGTGTCCGTGTATTTTCCTTTTTCTTTACTATTCCTGGAACATTTTTTCTTTTAGGTGGTGCTATTTATTCGGTTATTCTTTTTGCTGCTAAAAAAGAATATGCTTATCGAATGTGGGCTAATGTTCTCATTGCTCTTGGGACAATTATTATTGCTACAGCGGGGGGAATGGCTAGAGCGGGCAAAACAGCTGGACTTTATCCAGCTGAAATGATTGGCTCAGCCCTTCTTCTCTGGGGCTTTTTAAAGGCAGGCACCCTTAAAAAGGGAGCAAAAGTAATTGTAGAAAAAAGTAAAAAATAAGTTATAATATAAGTAACTAAATATATCGAACGGGAGCTCATCAAGTGGGCTGAGAGTCCCTGCAATGGTGGGGAGACCGTTAGAACCTGATCTGGGTAATGCCAGCGGAGGGAAAAGATTAGAAGATTTTAAGTTTTAAAAGCTGTTGTTCCGCTGGAACACAGCTTATTATTTTAAGGGGTTTTATGAGAAAGATTATCACGCGGTTAGCCGAAGATTTAGAAAAAATAAGGGAAGAGAAGCCATTACTCCATCATATTACTAATTATGTTGTTGCTAATGAAACTGCCAATTTAACTCTTTGTGTTGGTGCCTTACCTGTTATGGCGCAAGACCAGAAAGAAGTTGAAGAGATGGTTTCGCATGCTGGAGCTTTAATTTTAAATATTGGGACGCTATCACTTGAGTTGGTTGAAGCAATGATTTTAGCTGGGAAAAGGGCAAATGAGCTTAAAATTCCGATTGTTTTTGACCCCGTTGGAGTGGGAGCAACTTCTTTGAGAACAGAAAGTGCTCGTAAGATATTGCGAGAGCTTTATGTTGACATTATTCGAGGAAATGCTGCTGAAGTCTCTATTTTGGCAGGATATGGCGGCAAAATAAGAGGGGTTGAATCACTTGGTGTCGAAAATGACCTCTCACTTTCGATTAAAGAATTCGCTTTTAAAAAGAATTGCATTGTAGCTGCGACAGGAGAGGAAGATTTGATTAATGATGGTAAGAGATTAGCTATTGTTAAAAATGGTCACCCCATGCTTAATCGAGTAACTGGGACTGGCTGTATGGCAACAACATTAATTGCTGCTTTTGCTGCAGTTGAAAAAGATAAATTTTTAGCGACAATTGGTGGTTTAGTTACCTTTGGGTTAGCTGGTGAAAAAGCTGCTCAACAAACGCTCGAAAAACCTGGTTCTTTTCATGTCGCTTTATACGACGCAATCTTCAATCTTTCCCTTGATGATATTTTAAAAGAAGCCAAAGTAGAAATAGTTTAGGAAATTGGTAGATTTTAGATTTTATGTTATTACAGCGGAAAACATAGAAAAGGGTTATTCCCATCTTGATCTGGCTCAAGCTGCAATAAAAGGTGGAGTAACTTTAATTCAATTTAGAGAGAAGAATAAATCGACAAGAGAGCTTCTTGAAATTGGTTTTAAATTAAGGGAACTTACTTTTCGAGCAAAAATTCCCTTAATTGTAAATGATCGACTTGATATAGCTCTAGCTATTGGATCGGAGGGAATTCATATTGGTCAAGAGGATATGCCCTTGACAATAGCTCGAAAGTTGCTGGGGCCAAAAAAGATTATTGGTGTTTCAGCTCGCAATATTCAAGAAGCAATTGAGGCAGAAAGAAGTGGTGCTGATTATCTAGGCGTTGGGCCAATTTTTGAAACACCATCTAAAGAAGACGCTGGTGAACCCATTGGCTGTCAAACTCTTCGGGCAATTAAAAATAAGGTTAGAATTCCAGTGGTTGCAGTTGGGGGAGTAAATTTAGCTAATTTGGAGGAAATTTTTTTAGCTGGAGCGGATGGAGTGGCTGTTATCTCAGCTATTACAGGTCAAGCTGATATGGTTAAAGCAGCTAAAGAGATGAGGGAGAAAATCGATAAATTTTTGATGAGAAAGGGTTAAAAATGGGCTTAATTGAAGATTTAAAAAAAGGGAAATTACCAGAGAACTTTAAAAAAATTGCTCAAGAAGAAAGGGTAGAAGTAGACAGTTTAGTCAATGGAGTTCTTAAAGGCGAAATTGTTGTTCCTCAGAATATCTTCCACAAGCTTAAAAAACCAGTGGTTATTGGTAAGGGCTTGAGAACTAAGGTGAATGCAAATATTGGCACATCAGAGTATTATCCCTTTCCTCAAGAGGAAATTAAAAAGCTATTGACAGCAATTGAAGTTGGGACTGATACAGTAATGGATTTAAGCACCGCTGGTGACCTCGATAAAATCAGGCGTTCGATCTTAAAAAAATCAATAGTTCCATTAGGGACTGTTCCTATTTATCAAGCAGCTATTGAATCGATTGAAAAGAGAGGAAATATCGTTGAGATGAAAGAAGATGAGATTTTTGAAGTTATTGAACGTCAAGCAAAAGATGGAGTTGATTTTATGACAATTCACGCTGGAGTAACCTTAAAAACATTAGATTCACTTTCCAAGGAGGATAGAGTAACGGGGGTTGTTAGTCGGGGAGGGGCTTTTTTAATTGCTTGGATGATTCACCAGGGAAAGGAAAACCCTTTATACGAACAATTTGAACGCCTTCTTGAAATATCTAAAAAATATGAGATTACAATAAGTTTGGGTGATGGATTGCGACCTGGTTGTCAAGCTGATGCATCAGACCGTCCTCAAATACAAGAGCTTATTGTTTTAGGCGAACTTGTCGATTTAGCTAGAAAAAATGGTGTCCAGGTGATAGTTGAAGGGCCTGGGCATGTTCCAATTAACCAGATTGAAGCTAATGTTCGGATGGAAAAGGAAATTTGCCGAGGGGCTCCTTTTTATGTTTTGGGGCCACTGGTGACTGATGTTGCTCTTGGTTATGACCATATTACTTCAGCTATTGGGGGGGCTTTAGCTGCTTTTTATGGAGCTGATTTCCTTTGCTATGTTACACCTCGTGAGCATTTAGGTTTGCCGACGGTTGAAGATGTTAGAGAGGGAGTAGTAGCTGCTCGAATTGCTGCTCATGCAGCTGATATCGCTAAAGGAAACAAAAGAGCTTGGGAACAGGATTTAGAAATATCGAAGCATCGAAAGAACCTTAACTGGGAAAAGCAAATTTCTTTAAGCATTGATCCGGAAAGAGCTAAAAAGGCTTTAAAAGAAAGAAGAAGAGGAGTAAAGGAGGAAACTTGTAGTATGTGTGGTAAGTACTGTGCTATGAAAATTATTTCTCAAGTTCTTGGCGTCGAGACACTCAAAAAATGCTAAAAACAATGTTTTTAGATAACTCGGGCATGAAGGGCTGAAGTCAAATAGGGAAAGGATTGAGAAGGTAAGGGATAGAAAAAAGGAAAATTCGAAAGCTTGAAGTACCTTTTTTGATCTTTGATTTTGGAAGTCCTTTGCTACTTTAAGATTTAGAGTTTAAGATATAGTTTTACGATTAACTAGGAGGTAGCAGGTGATATTAAGTGATTTGGGGGAAGTAAAGCTTATTAAAAAGATTAGAGAGTGGGTTGATTTTAAGGATAAGAAGATAATTTTACCGATTGGTGATGATGTTGCTGCTTTTAAGGTAGATTCTCAGAAATATCTTATTTTAACCACTGACTCTTTCGTTGAGGGAACCCATTTTGATTTATCTTATACTTCTTTCTTTCAAGTTGGATATCACTCTTTAGCTGCTTCCTTAAGTGACATTGCATCATCAGGTGGCTTACCCTTATACGCTTTCGTTTCGTTGGGTCTTTTTCCTTCTTTAGAGGTGAAGTCAATTGAAGAAATTTATCGAGGGATGTTGAGCTTATGTGAAAAATTTAAGTTAAAGATAATTGGCGGAGATACCACTTTTTCTGAAAAATTATTTTTATCTTTGGCAATTGTTGGTGAAGTTGAGCCTAAGTGTTTGAGAAAAAGATCAGAGGCGGAAAATGGTGATTTAGTTCTTGTCACTGGTGAACTTGGCAAAGCAGCTGCTGGCTTGAGTATTTTGCAAAACCCAAGCATTAAGGGGTTAATTCGTAATCGAGAGGAGTTAATCAAGGCTCATCTTGAACCTTTTCCTCGAATTCATGAAGGAAGAACAGCTTCTCAAATGGGAGCTAAGGCAATGGAAGACATAAGTGATGGATTAGCAAGCGAGCTTATTCACATTGCTAGGGAAAGTAAAGTTGGAATTGAAATTGAAGAAAACAAAATACCCTTGGCTCCAGGGGTGAGTGAAGTTGCAATTGGGTGTGGCAAAAAGCCCCTTGATTTGGCTTTTTACGGAGGAGAAGATTATGAGCTCGTTTTTACATCTTCTCCTAAAAAAGCTCTGGAAATAAAAAAAGAAATTGAAGAAAGGGAAGGAACAAGGGTAAGTATTATCGGAAGAGTTGTTGAGAGAGAGGGAGTCTTTCTTTTAAGTGAGGAAGGGAAAAGAACACCACTTCACTATGGATATGATCACTTTAAAAAACTCTCTTGGTAAAGGTTAAAGAGCTACTGAAGACTATAGGTTCTCAAGAAGTGGGTAAAAACTTCAAAAGTAGGGCTGACATTTTCTTGGATGACAATTCCAACCTCTGGGTTATACCAATCAAATGATTGGGGTTTTTCTTTTTTCTTTTTATCTTCTTTAGCGTAGGTATAATGTTCAATTTTGTAAGCTTTAAAGACGCCAGCTGGCACTTTCACTCTCTTGTATTCGGTCACTTTACACTTTGATGTTATCAGTTCACTTTTAATTTTTTTCCCACTTGGTTTAAATTGAGAAACCCACTCTAATCCAATTTTGAGAGGATATTTGACAGCTAGAATGGGTGGATTAAATTTGACTAATTGGCCTTCTTGTTCAATAGCATAAATTTTAATTCCCTTTTTATCTTGAGTTTTATACTCTTTACCAAATGTTTTTCCTTTGATTGATTTTTCGTAGACAAGGCATTCAATTCCATTGATTTTTTTCTTACCAGTTATGGTAAGCTTCATTATCTCTTCGCTGGGTCCTGCATAAGACCATTGAGTCCCAACATTAAAAATTCGAAATTCTTCTTTTTTTTCTCTTTGTTTTTGAATTGGTTGGGATTTGTTTTTCAGCGAAAAGAATAAAGCAACTACCCCAAGGATAATAAAAAAAGTTATGCTTAAAGCTAAAAAGAAAACCTTTTTTCTCATTTGCCCCATTTTAGTTAAAAATGAAGTAAAGAAAAGTTATCATTTTCTTCTCAATCTTTCAAGTAAAAACTTTTCCTAACTTTAATTTTTAAAGACCTTATGTTATTCTATTTGAAATTTAAAGAAGGTGAGTTAGTTTTAATGATAGAAGAGAAAATTAAAAGGAAACAAGCAAAAGTTGGGGTTATTGGTTTAGGCTATGTTGGTTTGCCCTTATTAGTTGAGATTGCAAAATCTGGCTTTAAAGCAATTGGATTTGATGTTGATGAAAAAAAAGTTGCTGAATTAAAAAGGGGTAAAAGTTATATTATCGACATTTCATCGAGGATTTTAAAGAACTTAATTACTCAAGGGGATGTTATAGTTACAACCGATTTCAGTCTACTTTCTCGAGTGGATGTTGTTTGCATTTGCGTCCCGACACCATTATCAAAGACTAAAGAACCTGACCTTAATTTTGTTATTGATGCTGCTGATCGGATTGGTCAAAAATTGAGAAAAGAACACTTAATTATCTTGGAAAGTACTACTTATCCAGGAACAACTCGGGAAGTTGTTTTACCAATTTTAGAAAAGAGTAAGCTCAAAGCAGGAAAAGATTTTTATCTTGCTTTTTCACCGGAGAGAGTTGATCCTGGAAATAAAAGATTTACTTTAAAAAACACACCTCGGATTGTGGGAGGAATTAACCCTCGCTCAACCAAAATTGCTTCTCTTTTTTATTCTCAATTTGTTGAAAAAGTTATTTCTGTCTCCAGCTGTGAAGTAGCAGAAATGTCAAAGCTTCTTGAAAATATTTTTCGTTGCGTCAACATTGCACTGGTTAACGAATTAATGCTTCTTTGTGATCGGATGGGAATTAATATTTGGGAAGTGATTGAAGCCGCTTCGACTAAGCCTTTTGGGTTTATGCCTTTTTATCCTGGTCCCGGACTTGGGGGGCATTGTATTCCCATTGACCCCTTTTATTTATCTTGGAAAGCTAGAGAATATGACTTTTGGACGGAATTTATCGAACTTTCAGGGAAAACCAATGAAAACATTCCTTACTTTGTTGTCTCTAAATTATCTCGTATTTTAAGCTCAAAACAAAAGAGCTTTTGTGGTTCAAAAATTTTAGTTTTAGGGGTTACTTATAAAAGGGATATTGATGATACTCGGGGGTCTCCAGCTTTGAAGATAATTAATCTTTTATTAAAGGAAAAAGCGATTGTTTCCTTTTTTGACCCTTATATTTCTAATCTTGAGGTTAATGGTCAAAAGCTCAAATCTCAAAATTTAACCCCTGAACTTTTGAAAGAAATGGATTGTGTTTTAATTGTGACTGATCACTCCTGTATTGATTATGAAAAAGTTGTTCGTTATTCTTCTTTGATTTTGGATACACGAAATGTTTTAAAAAATTTCAATGACGAAAAAATTATCCCAATTTAGGAGGTTTTTTTGCTCAATCTTGGTCTAGTTGGATTTGGCTACTGGGGCCCTAATTTAGCCCGCAGCTTTAGCCAACTTGATGAGGTAAATTTAAAGTATATTTGCGATATTGAAGAAAAAAATTTGGAGAAAATTAAACGTTCGTTTCCACAAGTTAATGCAACTAAAGATTTTTCTGAATTGTTGAATGATGTTTCTTTAAAAGCAATTGTTATCGCTACTTCAGCTGTTACTCATTTTCAACTAGCTAAAAAAAGTTTAGAGGCTTCAAAGCATGTTTTTGTAGAAAAACCAATTGCCCTTCATTCAAAGGAAGCTCTTGAGCTAATCCACTTAGCTGAAAAGAAAAAACTCCTTTTAATGGTTGGTCATTTGCTCATTTATCATCCAGCTATAGAGTGGATAAAGGAATACATTAAAAAAGGTGAAATTGGAGAAGTTCTTTATCTTTACTCGCAAAGGCTTAATTTAGGAAGGTTGAGGAAGGATGAAAATGTCATTTGGAGTCTTGCTCCTCATGATATATCTGTTGCTTTATTTCTTCTTGAAGAAGAACCCCTTGAAGTGATAGCTCGAGGTGGCTCATATCTTCGTTATGGGGTTGAGGATGTTGCCTTTTTGACTTTAACCTTTCCAGGTAAAAAAATTGCCAACATTCATGTTAGCTGGTTAGACCCGCATAAAATTCGCAAATTAACAATTGTTGGAACTAAAAAAATGGTTGTCTTTGATGATATGGAAAGTTCAGAGAAGGTGAGAATTTACGATAAGGGAGTAGAGCCAGTTTCAACTTTTAAACCTTATAGCGAAGCTTTAACTTTAAGGTTTGGAGATATTACCATTCCCAGCTTAAAGATGAAGGAGCCATTAACTCTTGAATGTCTTCACTTTATCAATTGCATTAAGGAGGGAAAGAAACCGAGAAGTGATGGGCTTCAAGGGTTAAAAGTTCTTAAGGTTCTTGAGGCTGCTCAGAGGTCTATGAACCAGGGAGGTCAACCAGTTAAAATGAAGGAGACTAAAATTTGAGCAGTTTTATTCACACCACCGCTCAAATTGGTAATAATTTTAAAGCTGGCGAAAATATCCTCATTTATCAAGATGTTAAAGTTGGAAACAATGTGACATTAGGCAACAATGTGGTCATTTATTCAGGGACAGAAATTGGCAACGAAGTCTTTTTAGCTGATAATGTTATTTTGGGAAAGCTGCCAAAGTTGGCTATAACCAGTACAGTTAAGTTAAAAAGTTCATTAAACCCTTTAAAAGTTGGAGCGAACTCATCAATTGGAACCGGTTCGATAATTTATCGAGGAACTGAAATTAGCCATCATGTTACGATTGGAGACCTGGTAACGATTAGAGAAAATTGTCAGATCGGGGAGTTTTCTCTTATTGGAAGGGGAGTAGCTATTGAAAACAATGTTTCCATCGGCAAGTATTCAAAAATTCAAACCAATGCTTACATCACCGCTTTAACTATTATAGAAGATTATGTTTTTATTGCTCCTATGGTGACAACGACCAATGACAATTTTATGGGAAGAACCGAAAGGAGATTTGAGCTAAAGAAAGGACCTCATATTAAAAGAGGAGCTAGGGTTGGTGGGAATTCAATTTTACTTCCAGGTGTAACGATTGGGGAAGATGCTTTTGTTGCCGCTGGTTCAATTGTTACTCGAGATGTTCCAGCTCGAAAGTTAGTAATGGGAATACCAGCTAAGGTTGTTAGAGATGTTCCAGATGATGAGCTTTTAAAAATTGAGGAGGAAGAATGAGCATTCCTTTGATGAATTTAGAAGTTCAATTTAACTTAATTAAAGGTGAAGTTGAAAAAGAGCTCAATGAGGTATTTAAATCGGGGCAGTTCATCTTGGGAAGTAAAGTAAAAGAATTGGAGGAAAAAATTGCTTCTTTTTGCGGTCGGAGATACGGGGTTGGTGTTGCTTCTGGCACTGATGCCTTGATTCTTTCTCTTGAAGCTTTAGGAATTAAGCAAGGAGACGAAGTGATAACTACTCCTTACACTTTTATTGCAACAGCTGAAGCTATCTCAAGGGTAGGAGCAACCCCTGTCTTTGTTGACATTGACCCAAAAACTTATAATCTTGATCCCCAGTTAATTAAGGAAAGAATAACAGAAAGGACAAAAGCAATTATTCCAGTTCATATCTTTGGTTATCCAGCTGAAATGGATAAAATTTTGGAAATTTCTAAGAAATATCGTTTGAAAGTAATTGAAGATGCCTGTCAAGCAATTGGAGCTGAGTATAAAGGAAAACCAATTGGGAGTTTTGGCGATGCAAGTTGTTTTAGCTTCTTTCCCAGTAAAAATCTAGGTGGCGCTGGGGATGGAGGTATGATTTTGACTAACGATGCGGAATTAGCTCAGAAATTAAGAATGCTCAGGCATCATGGAAGCGAGAAAAAGTATTATCACAAAATACTAGGCTTTAACAGCCGACTTGATGAGATTCAAGCAGCAATTTTATTAGTTAAATTCAAGTATTTAAAGGAGTGGACGGAGAAGAGAAGGAGAAAAGCTCAGATTTATCACGAACTTCTTCATACACTTCCTTTGGAGTTACCATTTGAATCAGCTTATGCCAAGCATGTTTATCATTTATACATTGTCCGAACGAGAAAAAGAGATTTACTTGTCGAAGCTTTAAAAAGGAATTCAATTGGAACAGGAATTTATTATCCCTTACCCCTACACTTACAACAAGTTTATTCGCACCTTTCTTATTCTGAAGGTGATTTACCAGAAAGCGAAAGAGCTTCGAGGGAAACTTGTGCTCTCCCACTTTTTCCTGAAATTACTGATGAACAAATCAACCAAGTTGTAAAAGTAGTTGGGGAAGCACTCCAGTAAAAAAGTTGGTAGTAGACAAGAAGCAGTAAACAGGGAGAAGGGTTACTAAAACAGCTTGTTAACTGGTTTTCTGAAAGGCTGAGGAGCAGTCGGTAGTAGATGGGGAAATGAGCAGACTAAAGACAGATGGCTGGAGAAAACAGCTTAGAGATTTTATTCTTTCTAGAAACTTAAGACTTCATTTTAAATTTTGACTTCAGTCTTAGCTATGGTGAATAAAGTGAAAAAGATTGTAAGTGTTGTTGGAGCAAGACCACAATTTATCAAAGCTCTTCCCGTTTCTCTTGCTTTAAAAGATTCCTTTAAAGAAGTTCTTATTCACACTGGTCAACATTACGATAAAGATATGTCTCAAGTTTTCTTTGATGAATTAAAGCCTCTCTCATCTCATTATAATCTTGGGGTTGGTTCTGCTTCGCATGGGTGCCAAACTGGGCAGATGTTAATTCGCTTAGAAGGAGTTCTTTTAAAAGAAAAACCTGATTTAGTTCTCGTTTATGGAGATACTAATTCTACCTTAGCTGGTGCCTTAGCGGCTGTCAAATTACATCTTTTAATTGGCCATGTTGAGGCAGGACTTCGTTCTTTTGATAAGAAAATGCCAGAGGAAGTAAATCGAGTTTTGGTAGACCACATGGCTGATTTCCTTTTTTGCCCTACTCAAGCTTCTGTTAACAATTTATTAAAGGAAGGGATAAAAGAGAATGTTTTTCAAGTTGGTGATGTTATGTATGATTCAGTTTTACTCTTTCAAAAGAAGGCTGAATCGAGCTCAAAAATTCTTAAAAAACTTAAACTAGAACCCAAAGAGTATTTACTTTGCACCATCCACCGTGCTTCAAATACTGATATTAAGGAAAATCTAAGTTCAATTATCAAGGCATTAATTGAATCAGGTGAAAAAACAGTTTTCCCTGTTCATCCCCGGACGAGAAAATATTTGAGCGAGTGGGGGTTGGATCAATTATTAAAAAAAGCTCCAAAAGTTAGAATAATAAAACCCCTTGGTTACTTAGATTTTTTGCAGTTAGAAAAAAATGCCAGAAAAATCTTGACTGATTCCGGTGGAGTTCAAAAGGAAGCCTATTTCTTTAAAGTTCCTTGTCTTACTTTACGTGAAACAACTGAATGGATTGAAACGGTCGAGGCTGGCTGGAATAAACTGGTTGGGACAAAACCAGAAACCATAATTCAAGCAATTAAAGAATTCTTTCCTCCAAAAAGACAAAAAAATCTCTACGGTGATGGCAAGAGTTCCGAGAAGATAAAAGAGATTCTTATGAAAAAATTGAGTTAAGGGGTAAAGTTGACCATCTGGTTGGAAAATCCTCTTATTCAAACTAAGATAACTTTAGTTTTAATCATTATTTTTTGGGCATTATTTTTTCTCTCTAATACTCAGAGGGAAAAAGTAGCTACTTGGTTTTTCTTTCTTTTAGCAAGTCTTGTTTTTTTTTGGCGTCTTTTTTCCTTAGCTAAAACTTCTCAGCCTCTTTTGAACTTTATAAATCAAAAATTTACTTTTCCTTTTGAGACCAAGCTTATTGTTATAAGTTTCACTCTCTTACTCACAATTAACATTCTTCTTTTATTAATTAAAAAACCTAACTTGGCTGCTGTTTTTTTAATTTTAAGTGCTGCCTTTCCCTTTTATATAAAAATCAATCACCTTGAACTAAGTTTACCAGTCATCTTATTTTTATTGATCTTTCTTTCAGTTTGGGCCTCCTTTTTTTGGTGGAAACGAACCGGAGTTTTCATTGGGATGGAGATTAAATTTTCACTTCTTCTCTTATTAGTTTATGTTGGTTTTTCTCTTTTTTATTCTCCTCATTACTTGAGAGGAGTTATCCTGTATTACCTTTTTTTTCTTGCTTTTTCCTTTCTTTATCTTTTAATTGCTAATCTCTTTTTTGACCAAAAAGTGATTAATCTTTCTATTAATGCTTTATTAACTTCTAGTTTTTTCTTTTCCTTAATTGGATTTTTCTTTTTTAATCCCAATCAAATAATTTCCAATAGTTTCAAGAAGTTAGCTCAATTTTTTCCTCTTTGGTTTGAATCTTCCTTTTGGGAACCCCATCTTTTTGGACGTTTTTTAATTCCTCTTATTACTTTAGCCCTTGCAATCTCTTGGAAAGAAAAAGAGGTTCTTAAAAAAATAGCTTTTGGGGGAATTGCTTTGCTGCCTTTGCTCGTTATTTTCTTTATTTCTTCTTGGGTAACCTTGATAAGTCTTAGTTTTAGTTTAATCTTTTTTTTCTTAATTTACTCGGAAAAAATTTTTCCTTGGCGGAAAAAAATAATTTTCTTCTTAACCTTTTTTCTTCTTTTCATTTTAGCTCTCTTTTTTATAGACTTGCATAGCAATTGGCTTTTAAAGACTTTTGGCTCAAAATGGCTTTTACTATTAACAGGGGGTAAATATTTTTTAATTAAATCAAATCTTAGTGAGTTGGAAAAGCACTTTTTGCTTGGTCGAGGGCTTGGTAGTTATTTTACCTTAAAGCCTTGTCCAACGAGTGGCTTAGATATTTTTCTTGAGTTTGGCCTAATTGGCATAGGGTTTTTTGCCTTTTTTCTTTATCGAGCTTTTTTAATGGGTTTAAACTCTTTTTCTGAATTGAGAGAGGAAAAAACTAAGCTTTTTCAAGCTGGCTTATTTGCTTCTTTAATTGGGATTTTTCTTCATTCTATCTTTTATGATGTTTTCTTTGGCGCCCCTGATTTTTGGTTAATTTTAGGGATGCTCGCCGGGCTTAGAGAAGTTTCTCTCAAGTCTTAGTCTTTTTATTGCCTTTAAGCATTTGAAGTAGTATCTTTATCCTGATTATTTCGTATATTAAGGTAGAGTTCTTTTGAACTCTACCAGACCAGGAGAGCTAATGTCAGAAAATAAGGAAATAAGAGGTCTGGTAAATAAGGCAAAGAAGTATCAGGTAGAAGCGTTTGAAAAACTTTATACTCGATATTTTCGCCAAGTTTATAGTTATGTTTATTTTAGAGTTGGCGTAGTTCCTGACGCGGAGGATTTAACAGCGCAAACATTTCTAAGGGCGTTAGAGGCAATTGAAACATATAACGAAAAAAAGGCATCATTTATATCTTGGCTTTTATCTATCGCTCATAACTTAACAATTGATTATTATCGGGAGAAAAAGAGAAAACCTCAAGTTTTTTTAGAGGAAGTTGGATTAGTTGAAGAGGGAAGAGGTGATCCAGAAGAAGCATTAATTAACAATCATTATCAAGATTTAATTTGGAAAAAAGTGGGAGAATTAACTGAAGAACAGCAACAAGTTATTTTTTTAAAGTTCGGTCTTAATTTTTCAAATAAAGAAATAGCACGAGCCTTAAGCAAAACAGAGGGCTCAATAAAAGCTCTTTTATTCCGAGCGCTTAGAATGCTTAAGAAGAAAGTTGAAAAGGATGAAAGAAGTGAAGACTAAATTAGAGAAGATTTTGGAAAGATGTATTGACCAAATTATTCGAGGGGAAAGCACTCTTGAGGATTGCTTAGCTAATTATCCTCAAGAGAAAGATGAATTAGAGCCTCTTTTAAGGATATCTTTAACCCTTTCTAAAAAAATCGCTACAGCTAAGCCAAGCAAAGCTGCTGAAGAAAAAATTAAGGAAAAAATTTTAAGGGCAGTGGCTTTAAAAGAAGCTGAGAGGAAGGAAGTTAACTTAACCTGGCCTCAGAGAATTAGAACTCGTTTTACTGGAGTAATAAGGATACCTCTTTACAAAAAAGCAAGTCTTATCCTTGTTATTTTAACTTTGCTTACTCTAGGAGCGGTAGTAGCTTCAGCTAATAGTTTACCTAATAGTCCCCTTTATCCCATGAAGTTGGGTGTAGAAAGGGTAAAAATAATTTTAACTCTAGACGATTTTGATAAAGTTCAAGAACATCTTTTGTTAGCTAAAAGGCGGTTAAAGGAAGCTCATTTAATGTTAAAAGCTAAGAACTTAAAAGCAATGGAAACTACTCTTCAAGGAGTGGAAGAAAATTTAAAGAAAGCTCAAATGATTATCAAAGAGCTTCCTGAGGGAAAGAAGAAAGAAGCCTTAAAAAGAATTTTAAGCTTCACCCTTTATCAACAAAGAATTTTAAATCGAATGCTTTCGCAAGTGCCTGAAGAAATGAAAGGAAAAATTTACCTTTCTATAAAAGAGAGCAAGAAAAACTATGGTCAGATTCGAGTTACTCTTGAGCCAAAGGCAAAGGAAACATTGCCTGAAACAACTATATCTGCTACAAGCTCAAACTCCATGACTTTTCAACCATCAGTTACTTTGCCTACTCCTGAAACTTCAACCATTGCACCAGCTCCTCTAGAAATTGACAAGTTTGAGGTATTTCCTTCTGCTTTTAGCCCCAATGGTGATAAGGTAAAAGATTATATTGTTATCTCAGTTGAGGTAAAAGCTAGCAATCTAGTTTTCAAGGTAGATATATATGATACCTCAAATAAAAGGGTTACTTCCAATTTGCTTTTAAAAGAAAAGGCATCTCAAACTGGTAAGTATCAAACAACCTGGGGAGGAGAAAGCAACAAAAATGAGATTGTGAAAGATGGAACATATTTCCTAAAAGTAAAGGATGAATGGAACAACTACTCTCCTAAGTCTGTTTCCGTTATTGTCGACACGACACCACCAGAAGCACCTAGCTTATTGGCTCCGTTATCTGGTGAAAAAGTTTCCCAGGGGTTTATTACCTTCATTTGGGAGGAAGTTGTTGATGCAGATTCATATGTTCTAGAATACTCGACTAGTGCTGATTTTAGTAGTGGAAAGACATTCGTCGTTCCCGATTTGCCAGTTGCTATGTTTACCTTACCAGTTGAATTACCTGAAGGCAATTGGTATTGGCGAGTTAGAGGACTTGATCATGTTGGAAATCCAAGCTCTTTTTCACCTTCTCGCTCATTTATAGTTACTCCGATTAACGAGATTCCTCAATAGCATTTTCACTTATTTCTACTTTTAAGTTTGACAGTCCTTTTGGGGAGTGTTAACTTTAAGAGCAGAAAATGGCAAGGAAATTGATTTTAAAGATTAATATATTATTCCTTTTTTTAATATTGGCTTTGTTAAGTTTGTTGTTAAACGGATGTCTTAAATCAAAGCAAGTTGAAAAAGAAAGAAAAAAAATATTAACTGAAGCAAAAAAAGAGACTCACCTGGTCGAAAAAGGCACTGAAAAAGAACGGATTAAAATCACCCTTTATTTTTCAGATAAACAAGCAATGTACTTAATTCCTGAAGAAAGAGAAATTAAAAAAACTGAAGATGTCGCCAAAATAGCCCTTGAGGAGTTAATTAAAGGTCCAAAAGACCCAAAACTTTTTCCAACTATTCCAGAAGGCACTAAACTTTTAGGTATCGAAGTAAAAGACGGCTTAGCCAAAGTGAATTTAAGTCAAGATTTCAAAGATAATTATCCTCTGGGAAGTGCTGGAGAAAATATAACAATTTTTTCAATCGTCAATACTTTAACTGAGTTTACATCAATAAATAAAGTAAGGTTTTTAGTTGAAGGAAAACCTTTAGAAGTTTCTGGTAGCAATTACGACTTAGTCAATCAGTTTTTTTTAAGAAATGAAGATATAATCAAAAAGTTAAATTCTTCAGGGGGTAAATAAAACTTAAAGAAAATAATGTTTAAATAATTGCATCAAGGAGTTTTTAGTTGCTTTGGTTAAAATTTAAAAAAGTACTTCTCATCACAGCAATTTTTATTCTCATAGCTATTCAAAATGTTTGGGCAGCCTATTTGGTTTGTTTAGATCCAGGGCATGGGGGTAATGACAAAGGAGCAATAGGTCCAACTGGCTATTTTGAAAAGGAAGCAAACTTAGAAATCGGACTTAAGCTACGAGATTTGTTAATTACTGGGGGATATAATGTTTTAATGACCCGAGAAACTGATACCAATGTTAATCTCCCGCCAGTTGATCGAAATGGAGATGGCAAGATTACTCAAGGTGATGAACTTCAAGCTCGCTGCGATATAGCTAATCAAGCTCAAGCAGACATTTATGTTTCACTTCATAACAATGCAAATCGGGATACTACTCAAAGTGGCACCGAAACCTATTATTTTTCTCAAAGTTATCAAGGCAAACTTTTAGCCTTTTGTATTCAGGAAGAACTTACTAAACAAATAAATCGATTAAATAGGGGAATCAAAGCAGCTAATTTTTATGTTTTAACCTATACTAATATGCCTTCAGTTTTGGTTGAATCAGCTTTCATTTCCAATCCTGAGGAGGAGGCTCTTCTCCGAGACGCTCATTTTAAGCAAAAAATTGCTCAAGGAATTTTTCAAGGAATTGAGCGATATTTTTCTCTCAGTCTTCCACGACTGTATGGGCTTAATCGATATGAAACAGCAGTTAAGATTTCTCAAGAGGGGTGGGTAAGTTCAGATAAAGTTATTTTGACAACGGGAGAAAACTTCCCCGATGCTTTAGGAGCAGCTCCTTTAGCTTTCAGTCAAAATATGCCTATTTTACTGACCCAATCGGCTACTCTTTTACCTGTCGTTTTAGCTGAAATTAAAAGGCTTTCTGCAAAAGAAGTAATTATTGTTGGGGGAGAACAAGCAGTCTCAAACAACATTAAAGTTCAACTTGAGGTTAATGGATTATTAACTGAGCGTATTGGAGGAAAAGACCGATATGAAACCGCTTCTTTAATTGCAAAAAGGGTTGGTTCGTCTGATGGGACTGGAATTATTGTCAGTGGAGAAAATTACCCTGATGCTTTATCTATCTCTAGTTATGCTTCGGCAAATCGATACCCTCTCTTTCTTGTTCAAAGAGATAATATTCCTTATAAAACAATGGAAACATTGGCTTTCCTTGGTATTAAAAAAACAATTATTGTGGGGGGGGAAGGGGTTATTTCTAAAGGAATTGAAGATTGGTTAAGACAAAAAAATTATAATCCAGTCCGAATTAGCGGTAAAGACCGGTATGAAACTTCTTATCGTATTGCTCTCTCTTATTACACTTTTCCCTCATATGTTTTTATTGCTACTGGAGAAAACTTTCCTGATGCTCTTTGTGCCAGTTCTTTAGCGGCAAAATATAATAGTTCTCCGATACTTTTAGTTTCTACTAAGAATGTTTACGATGGTTTATTAAGTTATCTTTTAAACAATAAAGGAACTATTGAAAAGTTATCCCTTTTAGGGGGTGTTGATGTTATCTCAAGTCAAGTTGAGAAATCAATTGCTTCAGCTTTTTATTAAAACCATATCGATAAAGGACAAACTTTATCTTTTAACCTTACTTTTTATTATTTACTTTCTCTTTTCATTTACCCAAGCCAGTTATCCTTCAAAAACCTATACTTTTAAGGGGCATGGAAACAACCATGGGGTTGGAATGTGTATGGCTGGGGTTAAGGGGATGGCTTTAGCTGGAAAGGGTTATGAAGAGATTGTTAAAAAATATTATAATGTTGTTTCTTTAACTAAAGTTAGTGAAACTCAAAGTGTCAGAGTTGGAATTTATTCGACAACAACTACTATTTCCGTTTCTTCCAGCGGCAATCTTTATGTTAATGATTCTATGGGCCAGCGTCTAATTAGTTTAGCCAGTGATCAAGTAGTTAACGTTGCTTATTCTTACGGAAAGTACATTTTAACAACATCTCTTGGTTCAGTAGTAACTTCTCCCAACTATATTAGGGTTTTTTCTTCCAATGGAATTTTAAGTGTCCTCAATAAAAATCATGATTTTTATGGAGTCATTGAAATTAGATTTTCACCAACCTCTAATAGTCTTTGGGCAATTAATGAGCTCCCTTTAAATCAGTACCTTTATGGAATTGCTGAGGAACCAGAAGACTGGCCAATTGAAGGGTTAAAAACTTTAGCCGTTGCTGCTCGAACCTATGCCCTTGAGAAAAAGCTTAATCCCAACAGTCGTCACAAAAAGAATAATTTTGATCTTTGCTGGACAGCGGATTGCCAGTATTATGTAGGAATTCGTAATGCGCCGCGCTTAAAAAGTGCTGTTGATTCAACTGCTGGCTATATTATCACTCATCCCAGCGCCACTTACGGGCCAATCGTTGCTGCTTACTCCTCTTGCTGTGGGGGGCATACTGAAAATAACGAAAATGTTTGGGGAGGAACGGCCTTGCCTTATTTAAGAGGACTCCCTGATTCTTTTTGCACTTGGTCTACCCATTATTCGTGGTCAGTTACCTTTTCCGAGGAGCAAATCTTAACCAAGCTCAATTCTGATACAAGGACAAGTGTTCCTGGAAACCTTTTGGGTTTCCAAATCCTTAAAACTGGTGTTTCTCCTCGAGTCATTACTTTAAGAATTATCGGAAGTGAGGGATCGAAAGATGTCAGTGGCAATCTTTTTAAAAGTATTCTTGGATTTAAAAGTACTTGGTTCTCGGTTGGTAGCTCTTACCTTCGAACACTCAGGCTTGGTGGAAATAATCGTTTTGAAACAGCTATTGAAGTTTCTAGAAGTGGTTGGTTATCTTCATTAAATGTTGTTTTAGCCAGCGGCCAAAACTTTCCTGACGCTCTTTCAGCTGGTCCTTTAGCTTATCAAGTAGGAGGACCAATTCTTTTAACTCAAAAAGATACTCTTCCTACAGAAATTTTAAATGAAA
>JACVJC010000010.1 GCA_015711795.1 Candidatus Geothermocultor quzhuomuensis | reverse complement strand
TAACTTACTCAACTGTTACCTTATCAGGCGTTATATAAACTTCCTGCGACAACCTTTCCTTAACCTTTTGAGGAGACGCGCATTCAAAAAATAAAGATAGAACTTCTTCTAAATTTTTGCCTGCCTCTTCAACTGTATTGCTCTGGCTAGCTATATTGAGCTCAGGGCATAAAGCTACATATTCCTCATCTCCTTTTCAATTACTACAGTTAACTTATATTTCATAAGTAAAATTCTCCCTTTCTCTTAACAATGTTTTACCATCTTATCCTTTAAGGAATGAGAAAAAATAGCTTTTGTGATTTTTGTCTCATTTATATTTGTCAGTCATCTGCCTGCAATGAGCAGACAACGTTTTATGGAAAAAAAGAAGTTGCTTGTCTGCTTGCATCGCACAGGCAGGCCGAAGGCAATTTGGGCAAAGCGTAGCAAATCCTTTTACCTGATGTTAGGTGAAGTCATGCTCTCATTTTTTGCTTTTAATAACCTTTTCTTTAATTTTCCTACTGATTGTCAAAATCGCATTTGTGAGGGTTCTTCTCCTTAGGTGTATCTTGGGTTCCACTTCACTAATTTCTTTGCCAATTTCCACTTGTATAGATGCAGATTTCTTAATAGCAAGCACCTGAGAAGGATGGATACTTTTATGACCGGTTATGAGGAAACTGCTAATGCAAGATAAGGCAGCATAAGGAGCAACACTTGCTCCGAAGAGCTCTATTGCCATAATACTTGAGGCAATAGGAGTATTCGTTGCACCTGCTAAAACGCTTACCAATCCAATTGCGGAAGTTGTTGCTTTATCTATCCCTAATAAGTTTGAAAATATCGCACTGGAGGTTGCCCCTATGAAGAATATAGGAGTTATCACTCCACCACTACCCCCGAAGTTAAGGGTAATAACAGTAAAAATGATTTTTAGAATGAAAAAGTACCAAAGAACCGTTGTCCCTTCCAAAGTTGATTTTATCGTTTCTAAACCCAACCCAAGAAATTGTTTTGAGAATATAAAAGTTAAAACAACAAGAATGAAACCTCCAATTAAGCCCTTTAATGGATTCCATAATTGTATCTTTGAGGATAGATTTTTGAATAATCCCATTGTCTTAATCATAAGAAGCGAGACAATACCAAAATAAATTCCAGCGACAATCGTTTTTATGAGCAAACCTTCACTAAAAACAGGGGCAAACCTTATAGGATGGTAAAAATATGTGATCCCAAATGCGGATGAGATATGATAACTTATAATCCCTGCAATGACTGATGGTAGAAGAACATCATATAAAATACTCCCTATAAAAAGGATTTCCACCCCAAAGATAGCACCTGCTATAGGTGTACCAAATACAGAAGCAAGATCAGCACTTATTCCACATATTACCAACTTTTTTCGGTCAATATCATCAAACTTAGATATATCAGAAAAACAGATGAGACCCCACCACCTATTTGAGCACAGGGACCTTCTTTACCAGCTGAGCCACCAAAAGCGATAGTTATCACTGATGCAACAAGTTTTATAGGGATAACCGGCCATTTTATCCTACCAGAGGATTGGTGGGCTGCTTCAATAACCTTTTCTGTTCCATCTCCTTCGGCATCCGGTGCTAAGTATCTAATACCTAAGGCACTTAAAAAAAAGAGCAAGAGGTAAAAAGAGAAAATAATAAGGGTATTGATTAGTTAAAAATGTGCTCAAATTCAGTGCTTTTAAAAATAAAGTTGCTGATAATCCAACCGCTATCCCGACAATTGTTGCTAAAATACTCCATTTAATGATACTAATAAGAATGATAGTTGTTTCTTTTAATTTCTCTTCCATATTATCATCTGTTTTATTTTATACTCCTCAGCACGATTTCATATAACAATTTCAGCATAAAGGAAGTTCCGCTGAAAGCGGAACTTTTACCCGCCTGCTACAGCCCTGACTGCTAAGAGGCAAGGAAGCTCTGGGCAGGTGCTGTGTTAGATGAAGTTGCATTTTTTATCTTATTCCCCAGTAAGGCGAGACAGGGTTTTTTCATGAATTTCCAAATCTCTGTCACTATAAAGCACAAAACGAATCACTTTAACATTCTGAAGCTTTGGCAGCATTTCTAAAATTGTTTTAAATGCCACTTCGGCTGCTTCTTCCATCGGGTAACCAAAGGCACCAGTAGAAATAGCTGGAAAGGCAATTGAGTCTATCTTATGTTGTTCAGCAAGTTTTAGAGCATTAAAATAGCAATCTGCCAAAAGTTTATCTTCTGGCTTGTCCACTCCATAAATAGGTCCCAAACAATGGATTACATAACGATTTGGAAGATTATGCCCACCAGTAATAATAGCTTCTCCAGGTTTAATGGGTGCAAGAGGGCGGCATTCTTCTTCGAGCCCTGGACCCGCTGCACGATGAATTGCACCTGCTACCCCTCCTCCCATTCTAAGCCAGGCATTGGCTGCATTAACAATAGCAGTTATATCTGGTTGCGAGACTATATTACCTTTAACACACTCAATCTTTATGCCAGATATTACTTTCTCCATATAATTACTATATTACTACATTTCTTCTACAGTTTCAGTTAACATACCCAGCATAAAAGAAGTTGCCGAAGGCAATTGGAGTGGGTGCCATAAGGCACAAACCTTTTAGGCTTTGTTAGGCGAAGTTGCTTCATTCCAAATAAACCTCCTTTAAGTGATGGATTAGTTCGTGAAATTCTTCATGCTTTCCAGCACTAATTCTCTCTCTTTCTACTCTTTCAAATTGCTTTAGAAGCTCCTCCTGCTTGCTACTTGAAAGATGCATATCCGCCATCATATACAGAATGTTATCCTCCTTGTCTATATGCTGGTTAAGAAGTTCAATATAACCTCTGGAATTCTCAATAAACTTGTTAAAATCCTTACTCACAATGGATTCGCTCATCCCTTTTACATAGCTTCTCCCCGTATCGTGTTCCATTAGCATAACACCTATTGGACCCCCTTCTTTTGGTATCCCTGCCTCCTCCAGCGCTGGAAAGAGTAAGTCCTCTTCTTTCCCATGATGACATTTGTTAGCAAAAACCTTAATGAATTCTATTATCTTCTCAAAATGCCCCTCAGGGATAACTTCTTTATTCTCCAATCTTGTGCAAACTGCCTCTAAAACTTTAAGCATCAACTTTATTGCTTTGTGCTCTTCTTTCAGTTGTTCAGTTGGTCTCATATTTATTACCCCCGAATTTCTGCGTCTTTAAAGATTTTCCAGATATTGTCTGGAATTTTTGTGTCTTAGAAGATTCCGCAGACAGTGTCTGACTTATTTGAGATTTGCCAGACAGTCTGTGGCATTTTTGTGGATAGGTAAGATATAAAAGCCTCATATTTTGGACGACCACCCGCTGTTCACTTCGAGCGTGCTCTAAGATTACTGTATCCAGAGACTGACCTAGCCCCACCTCGAAAGCATGAACGGCATCATGACCCTGTTGCTCAAGCTAGACAGCTAATTCTGGTGACAACGGCATATCGATGAGAAATTTCACCTTCTAAGCTCCACTGTTTCCTCTTCCGCAAGATAGGCAGCATAGCGGAGAGCTTCATCAATATCCTCGGGCTCCAAGTAGGGGTACGCTTTAAGCATAGTTTCCTTTGTCTCTCCAGAGGCGAAGAGTCCAAGCAACTGTGAAACCGGAAAGCAAAGTCCTCGGATACACGGTTTGCCAGTGCAGACATTTGGGTCTACTGTTATTCGTTCAAATTTCATACTTTTCACCTCAAATATTTATCAGCAATGAAATAATTATAGTAATTATAATCTATCTTATCTATGCTTCAAAACAATCTTTTGGAATTATTTAAAAACGGACAGGCATTGTTTTTAAACTTATTTTAAAGTGCTCTTTATCGCTGCTAATCTAGCATAACTACGCTGTGCTTAAATTCGAGCGGAGCATGATATACTCGGTTTACATTCTTAAGCCGCTTCAGACAACGGTTTGCAGATAAAAGAATTGCAGCACGAACTATAAAACGAGAATCCCCATGCGGTTATATGATAAAGAGCTCCACTGTACTAGATTCTTAAGGGTCTTGCCATAAAAGTCTTGTAATATGCCTAGCCCAGAAATGTCAAAATTCAAGACCTGACCCCATGTCGCAGTCTGCTTTTTGCTTCACTGACCCCATGTCGCATGTCGCAGTGTCGCTGACCCCATGTCGCATGTCGCTAACCCTATGTCCTCTGACCCCATGTCGGCATGTCGGCACAGTCTGCTTTTTGCTTCAGCTTACCCCCTGCTAACTGCTCCATGTTACCCGCTATCTGCTCCCTCCTTCCTGCTCCCTCCTTATCTTTGACTAGGAAATATGATAAACTCAACCATAAAGGATTAGTTTAAAATGGAAATGTTTTTAGATGAAAAGCAATTTGATAAGCTTATGAATAAGATCTTGCGTGAGCATGGCTTTGACTGTCACCAGTACAGATTATCTTTTATAAAAAGAAGGCTTCTTTCTCGCCTTAGAGCAACCAAGCAAAATTCTTATCAAGACTATGCTAACTACCTCGATACTCATCCTGAAGAACATCATTTACTTCTCGATGCTTTGACTATAAATGTTTCTGAATTCTTTCGAGACCCGACTGTTTTTCATGCTTTCCGCCAGCTTGTTTTGCCTGAGATAATTAAGCGAAAAAAAAATCGAAAGCAAAAGCTCATTCGAATTTGGAGTGTAGGTTGTGCTACTGGAGAAGAACCCTATTCTATTGCTTTAATCCTTCATTTAGCTCTTTCTTACTCTATAAAAGATTTTAAAGTTTCAATTTATGGGACTGACATTGATAAAAAAGCTCTTGAGATAGCGAAGGTGGGAAAATATAGCCCCAGTTCAGTTCGGCATGTTCCTCAAAACTACTTAAGGAGATATTTCCGCTGGGATGGCCAGCTTTATTTAATAAAGAACATGGTTAAATCACTTGTTAAATTTAAGTATTTCAATGTTTTTACCGATAATTCAATAAAGTTTGTTGATGTTATTTTCTGTCGTAATGTTTTAATATATTTTTCAAGAAAGGAGCAGAAAAAGATATATAAATTATTTCACCAAGCTTTAAATGAAGGTGGATATTTAGTGATTGGAAAAACTGAGACTTTGCCTGAAGAAGTTCAAAAGTTTTTTCTAACCCTTAGTGTTAAAGAAAGAATTTATCAAAAAATTCCCCTAAGAATATTAAAGGAGGAATAAGATGAAAAAAAATGAAGGAAAAATTAAATTTTATCAAAGCATTGGTCCTAAATTTTATTTATTAACCTGTGTTACTATTGGTTTTGCTGTTTTCTTAGCTCTTCTCTGGATTTACTTTGATTTTATCAAAATTGTCTCAAAAGAAACTAATTTAACTCCCTTCCTCGTCACAGGTGCTTTAAAGTTAGTTGCTGTTGCCTTATTAGTCGGTTCTCCCCTTTGGCTTTATGCTTTTCATTTAGCTATTCTTAAACCTTTAAAAGAGGTGGGCAGAGCTCTCATAAAAATCAGTGAGGGTGACTTGACTCATGAAATTGAATTTGAAAGAAACGATGAGATTGGTATTTTAGCTCAGCAAGGAAGAGAGCTCGTTACTAGCCTTAATAAAATTGTCAAGCAAGTTAGGGAATCGGCTGAAAAAGTTGTTGCGAGCACTAAACAACTTTCTAACTTATATCAAGATATAAGCTCCTCAGCAACGGAGGTTTCAACCAGTATCCAGCAAATTGCTCATGGTTCAGAAACTCAGGCTCAGAAAGTCAGCGAGATTTCTGAGGTGGTTAAAAAGGTTACCTCCTCTATGCATGATGTTTCTTTTAAAGCTCAATCAGTTGCAGAGACTTCCATGGAAGCAGCGGAAATCGCTCGAAGTGGTTCTAAATCAACTTTTGAGGCAGAGGAAAAAATGGCTGAAGTCGAAAAAGTAATCAATGCTTCAGCGGAAGCAGTTAACTTTCTTGGGCGGAGGTCAGAAGAGATTGGGAACATTGTTAAGGTTATTACAGATATTGCTGATCAAACTAACCTCTTAGCACTTAATGCAGCTATTGAAGCAGCTAGAGCTGGTGAATATGGTCGGGGATTCGCTGTAGTAGCTGAAGAAGTCAGAAAATTAGCGGAAGGCTCGGCTAAAGCTGCTGAAGAAATAGCTAATGTAATTAAGGAAGTACAAGTTGAAACTTCCCAAGCTGTTAGTGCGATGGAAAGAGGAACAAGGGAAGTCTCTGAAGGGGCAAAAATCGTTCAAAAAGCAAGAGAATCTTTGGAACAAATCATTAAGGCAGTTGAGGAGGTAGTAAAACTAGCTCAGGAGATGCACCTTTCTACCCAAGAGCAAGTTGAAGGGTCTGATGAAGTTGAAAAGGCAATTACTGAGATTGCTGCAGTAGCTGAGGAAAATGCTGCTAGCAGCGAAGAAACAGCTGCAGCGACAGAAGAACAAACAGCTGCTATGGAGGAGGTTTCTGCTTCTGTTCAAGAATTAGCTCAAATGTCTGATGAGCTTGAGAATTTAGTCGAGAGGTTCAAGGTTTAGGAGGTTTCAATGGCTGTAGGATTTAACAAAAGCGAACTTCAAATTGTTGTTTTTAAATTAGGGGCTGAAGAATATGGTGTTGAAATAGGGAAAGTCCAGGAAATAATCAAGCTTTCAGACATTACTTTTGTTCCCGGTTCTCCTCCTTATGTTGAAGGAGTGATTAACTTAAGAGGAAAAGTGATCCCAGTTATTAATTTAAAGAAAAAATTTAATTTGGGTGAAGAAGAAATCACTTCCCTTTCAAGAATCATTATTGCTAGGATTGGAGAGAGGCTAGTTGGATTTAAAGTCGATGCTGCTTTAGAGGTGCTTCGACTTAACCAGGAACTTATCGAACCTCCGCCTGAGATGGTCCAAACTCCCCTTGAGAGTTATATTATGGGAGTAGGAAAAAGTGATAATCGCTTGATAGTTCTTTTAGATTTAGAAAAGCTCTTAACCGAGAGCGAGAAAGAAAATCTTGCCCATCTTGAGGAGGGTTAAATGGCTTATACTGTCTTAATTGTTGATGATGCTACCTTTATGAGAACAATGCTTAAAGATATTTTATCCAAAAATGGTTTAAAAATTGTTGGTGAAGCTAGTAATGGAAAAGAAGCTGTTGAAAAGTGTAATCGGCTAAAGCCTGACTTAATAACTATGGACATCACAATGCCTAAAATGAATGGGATTGAAGCTGTTCGAAAAATTAAGGAGAAAAACCCCCAAGCAAAAATTATAATGGTTAGTGCTATGGGTCAGCAAAAGCTAATTATCGAATCCCTTGAGGCAGGGGCTTTAGATTTTATCACTAAGCCTTTTCAGCCAAACAAGGTAATTAAAACCGTTTTTAAATATTTGGGTAAGAGTAAGCGTGGAAAGTAAAATTCTTCAGGCGAAAAAAAGAATAAGAGTTCTAGTCGTTGATGATTCTGCTTTGATGAGGAGACTTATCTCCAACATGCTTGATTCAGATAAAAATATTGAAGTAGTTGATGTTGCCAGAGATGGTCTTGAGGCAGTAGAAAAAGTTAAAGAAATCAATCCTGATGTCATCACCCTAGATGTTTATATGCCTAAAATGGATGGTTTAAGAGTTATAAAAGAAATCATGGCAATTTCTTCGGCTAGAATTGTTGTTTTGACAGGGCTAACTGATCCAGAAATTGCTGTTGAAGCTCTTCACCTTGGAGCTATTGACCTTGTTCTTAAGCCTTCAGGAACTTTCTCAATTGATTTGGAACAAGTTCAAGAAGAATTGATAAAAAAGGTAAAGGCAGCTTTTATGGTCAAACGGGTAAGTTTTCAGCCAATTAAGACTCGAGAATTACCCGCTTCTTTTCCTTCCGGAACTTCAGGTGTTGTTACAATTGGAGCCTCAACAGGGGGGCCAAAAGCATTAGAAGTAATTCTTAGTTCACTTCCTTCTAATTTTCCCTTACCCATCCTCATTGTCCAGCACTTACCCATTGGCTTTAGCAAAGCTCTAGCAAAAAACTTAAGCAATCGATGTCAAATTGAGGTAAAAGAGGCTCAAGACAATCAACCCCTTTCCTTTAATCAAGTCTTATTAGCTCCTGGTGGGTATCACTTAACTGTTAGAAAAAAAGGAAAGAAAATAGTGGTGAGATTGGATGACAGTCCTCCCGTCAATTGTGTTAAGCCCTCAATCGATAAAATGATGAAATCGGTTGCTCAAGTTTATAAGGAAAAAGCCATTGGTGTTCTTCTTTCAGGGATGGGTCATGATGGAGCTCAAGGTGCTCAAGCTATTAAGCAAAAAGGGGGAAAAATTCTTGTTCAAGATGAAAAGAGTAGCACCGTTTTTGGCATTCCTAAATCAGCTATTGACCTAGGTTGTGTTGACAAAGTTCTTCCTTTAGGTTCTTTAGGCGAAGAAATTGTTAAACTAACTCAATCTTTCTCCGAGAAAAAATTAAGTTAGGGGGTTTTCTTGAATCAGTTTGATTACCTTTCTCTTTTTAATACTGAATCTCGTGAACTTCTTCAAAACTTTATTAACTCTCTCCTCCTTTTAGAAAGGGAACCTGACAACATTGAACCCCTTGAAGAAATTTTCCGGAGTGTCCATTCACTTAAAAGTATGGCAGCCGCAATGGGTTTTGATAAAATTGCTCAATTAACTCATAAATTAGAAACCCTCCTTGATTTCTTAAAGAAAGGTCAGCCTCTTTTTTCTTCCACTATTGACTTGCTCTTTGAAAGTCATGATACCCTTCAAAATTTAATTGAGTTAGCCTCATCAGGAGAAAAACCTTCAATTAATTTAAAGGGTTTGCTTAAAAAAATAGAAGAAGCAACGGTAGGGATGGTGGGAAAAGTCAGACTCGAGAGAAAAGAGAAAATTTCTCCTAAAGCTAAAGAATCCTTTACTCCTTCTCTTAAATCCAAAACTGTTCGGATTAACCTCTCTCATCTTGATAACTTGGTTGATCTAACTGGAGAGTTAATCATTGCCCGCTCTAAACTTGAAAGAATTGGCTCCCGCTACAATCTTGAACAATTAAGTGAAGCCCTTGATGAATTAAAAAGAGTTTCTCTTCTCCTTCAGGATGAGGTAATAAAAGCAAGGATGATCCCGGTGGAAAATGTCTTTAACCGTTTTCCTCGGTTTGCTCGGGACATAGCTCGGCAACTTAATAAGGAAGTAGAGTTTCTCATTGAAGGAGGGGAAATTGAATTAGATCGGATGATTCTCGATGAAATTAGTGACTCCATCCTTCACCTGATTCGAAATGCAATAGACTACGGTATCGAGTTGCCAGAAGAACGGGAAAGGAAGGGAAAGAAGAGAGAGGGCGTAGTTCACTTAAAAGCTAGAAAAGAGAAGAACTCTGTTGTCATTGAAGTTACTGATGATGGAAGAGGAATTAATCTTGAAGAAGTTCGAAAAAGAGCAATTGAGATTGGCTCTCTTCATCCGGAGAAAGCTAAAACAATTTGCGATGAAGATTTAGTTTATTTTATCTGTGAACCTGGTTTTACCACTTCTAAAAAAGTTTCCCCTCTCTCCGGTCGGGGAATTGGAATGGATATTGTCAAAAATAAGGTTGAGGAGCTGGGGGGAACACTTGAGATAAAAACACAACCTGGGAAGGGAAGCCAATTTATCTTAAGGCTCCCTCTTACCTTGGTTATTATTCCCTCTTTACTCGTTAAAGTAGAAAGAAATGTTTTAGCCATTCCTCTCAATAATATTGTTAAGATTTCAAGTCTTAAAAATAAAAGGGTTCGGAGAATCCGAAGAGAAAAAGTAATTAAACTTCATCAGGAAATTATTCCTCTTCTCGATTTAAGAGAAGCCTTTCACTTCCCACACGATGAAGATATACGCAATAAGCAAGCTGTTGTTGTTGAAGTATCTGGTAAAAAAGTGGGCCTAATTGTTGATGAAATTTTAGGGCAGCAGGATGTGGTCATCAAATCCCTAGATAAAATGTTTAAAGGTTTAAAAGGGTTGGGAGGGGCAACAATTTTAGGGGATGGTAAAGTTGCTTTAATTCTTGATACTCGAAGCCTTTCTTCAGGGTTAGTTGAGGAAAAAGGTTGAGGAAGGACAAAATGGCTAAGAGAAATTCCTTAAAGGAGCTTCAAAAAGATGTTTTAAAAGAAATTGGGACTATTGGAGCTGGTCATGCTGCTACTGCTCTTTCCCAATTTGTTGACCGAAAAATCTTGATAACTGTGCCGGAGGCCAATTTAGTTCCCTTAAAGAAACTGACCGAAGTTATGGGAGGAGCTGAAATACCAGTCGTTGCAGTTTTTAACAAAGTTTTGGGGGAAATTCCTGGTGGAATCCTTTTTCTTGTTCCAAGTAAGAGCGGTTTAAAAATGGTTGATTTGCTTGAAGGAAAAAATTTTGGGACAACCAAGATTATTGGGGAACTAGAAAGGGAATTATTAAGGCAAGTTGGCAATATCTTAGCTGCTTCTTACCTTAATGCCTTAGCTAAATTCATTAACATTGTTTTAATACCCTCAGTTCCAAGTTTTGCTATGGATATGGCTGGTGCGATTTTTTCTTCTTCCCTTGCTGAACTTGGATTTCAAGCAGAAAAAGCTCTCATCGTTGAGACGGAAATAATTGAGAAAGCTAGCCGAATTAAAGCAGTCATATTTTTTATTGCTGAACCTAAATCTTGGGAAATGATTTTTAAAAAAATTGGGGTGAATTAAAACTGTCAAAAAGAGAGGTCCAAGTGGGCTTAGCTCACATGAAGGTTTCTTCAAGCGGGCAGCTTCTCGTTAGTTTAGCTTTGGGTTCGTGTGTTGCCGTTGCTTTATATGATAATCAGAAATCAATTGGTGCCTTAGCTCATATTTTGCTCCCTGAAAGCCCCACCGCTAAACCGGAAAACGCTGTTAAATATGCTAATACAGCTATTCCTTATATGATTAAAAAAATGGTTAGATTAGGTGCTAGGAGGGGAAGAATAGTTGCTAAAATAGTTGGCGGAGCCTTTATGTTTATTGGGTCGGAAAATAGTAGAGTTGGACAACGGAATGTTTCAGTTGTTAAAGATGTTCTTTTTAAAGAAAGAATTAAAATTGTTTCAGAGGATACCGGTGGTGACTATGCTCGAAGTGTTTTTTTTGATACTAAAAATGGGAAAATAGTAGTAAAATCTTATGCTAAAGGGCAAAAAGAGATTTAGGAAGGCAAAAATGAGTTTACCCAAAAAAATGGTGGAAGAAAAGAGAAAAAGCAATATAGTTAAACTTAAAAAAGAATTAGATTCTGCTCTAAAGAGACTGAAGAGACAGGAAGAAAAATTAAAAAAAATGAAAGAAATAGAAAAAACTTATCAGGAACAAGAAGCTCTTTATGCTGAAATTTATTTCATTCATGAACTTACAAAACTTCTTGCCAAGACCCTTGACTTAGATGAAGTTGCTAAAACTATTATGGATGGATTAGTTGGCATCCTCGGTGCTGAGATGAGTTTCCTTTACCTCCTCGATCCTGAAAAGAATGAGCTTTTTCTTAAGTCAAGCCAGGGCATTAACCCAAAGTTTTTAGAAAAAAAAATAAAAGTTGGGCAGGGAA
Organism: Candidatus Geothermocultor quzhuomuensis; assembly: GCA_015711795.1. Lineage (GTDB taxonomy): Bacteria > Actinomycetota > Aquicultoria > Geothermocultorales > Geothermocultoraceae > Geothermocultor > Geothermocultor quzhuomuensis. Next base: position 59,683 of record JACVJC010000010.1, on the reverse strand, counting down.
TTCTTGGTCAGTCTGTTTCAAGTGGCAAATTAATTAATATCGATGATCTGGAAAAAAGTGCTTTTAAATGTACAATCTTTAAAAAGACCCCCAAATCAATCAGTGCTGTTCCTTTAGTAATCAAAGAAAGAGTTTTAGGCGCCTTAGGAATAGCTTCAAAAGAGAAACGAAATCTAACCAAGGATGAATTGGAAAGATTATCTGAGATTGGCCAAATGTCAGCCGCTGCTTTACAAAATGCTCTCTTTTACCAAGAAATTGAAAAATTATCCGTTACTGACCGATTAACTGAGCTTTACAACCATGGGCATTTTCATCAGCGCTTGGAAGAGGAGCTCAGTCGAGCAAGGCGTTTCGGATTGGTTCTTTCCTTAATTATGATTGATATCGACCACTTTAAAAAATTTAATGATACTTTTGGTCACCCTAAAGGCGACCTCGTACTTAAGAGAATGGGAAAAGTCCTCAGACAAAATGTTCGAGAGATTGACATTGTTGCCCGCTATGGAGGTGAGGAGTTTGTTGTTGCGCTACCTCAAACCGACAAAGAAAAAGCATTTGAGGTAGCAGAAAAAATCAGGAAAGCTTTTGAGAATGAGACATTTGAAGGAAATAAAAAACATCCCTTAGTTAGAAGAACTATTAGCTTGGGAGTAGCAACTTATCCCATTGATGCAACTAAACAATCAGATTTAATTGCTTGTGCAGACCAAGCTCTTTATTTAGCTAAACGGAGAGGAAGAAATAGAGTTGTTAACTACAAATCAAGCAATAAGAAATTACATCAACACAAAATTTTATAATTTTAAGTTTATTTTGCTTCAATTGCTTCTTTTTCTTCTAAGCGGTGAGAAAGGGAATTAATTATCTCTTTAATTGAGTCGTTATACTTTTTCCCTTCCTCAATTACTTTTAAGATAGAGTTAATGACTTCCTTTTGCTGAGGAGTTAAGCTTTTAAAGTTCAACTCTTCCATTTTTCCTCCCTCCTTTGCTATTTATAACGAATTGGAAGGCTTAAAGTTTCTTTATTCCTTCCCTCCCCCAAAAACTCAATATTTAGGAAAATTTCACTTTCAACAACTATATATAGTATTTAAAAAGTTGTCAAGTTTTTTATGCCCGTGTTGACATTTTATTGTGTTATATATTTATAACAAAATGTTATCTAATTTTAACATTAAAGGGGTGTCTAAGATAAAAAGAGGTTTGTTAAGCTATTTAGACTTGTTTAGTTTTCTTAGTTTATTAGGTTTGTTAGCAAGCAATGTAGGTTTTTATGGGTTTTTTGGCTTTTTTGGTTTCTTTGAATTTAGAGAGTCAATCAGTGACAAACGGCTTGAAATTAACATTTACAAGTCAACAAAAAATGCTTTTGTCTCGTCTCTTATTTTCTTTGTTCTGACTTTACTTTAGCTTCAAATAAAGCCGCTGTTGTCTTAAGCTACGCTTTTGCTCTGATATTTGCTTTGCAAGTTTTTGTTTTCAACCTTTCTTTGGTTTGTTACAAAAAATGGGGGAATATCTAATGCCTTTGATATTGCTAAAGCTTTAAACAGTTCTGTGGAGCAACTTTTCTTCATCATCGAGGACTGAATTTGTTGATTATGTTTACTAGTAGGTCACTCTTTGCTTTAACTATTTTAAAAATTGATAGTGCTTGTGATAGTATTTTTTTATGGGCAAAAGGGCTAATTTAGAGAAAAAAACAGAGTTAAGAACTCATTCTCCTCAAGAGACAAAAAAACTTGCTTTCCGACTTTCTCCACTCCTTTATCCAAGGGATGTGATTTCTCTCACTGGTGATTTAGGGGCGGGAAAGACTTGTTTTGTCCAAGGGCTAGCTAAAGGGTTAGGAATTAAAAGAAAGGTTACCAGTCCAACCTTTGTTATTATCCGCGAATATAAGGGAAAACTTCCCGTTTACCACTTTGACCTTTATCGTCTTTCCTTAGAAGAACTTGAGGATTTGGGCTATGAGGAATATCTTTTTGGGGATGGAGTAAGTGTCATTGAATGGGGGGAAAAAATTTATTCTCTTCTCTCTGGTGATTTTCTCGAAATTGAATTAAAGAGAACTTTAAAGGAAAAAGAGAGAAAAATAAAGATTGTTCCTCATGGAGTTTCTTGGGTAGAGAGAGTAAAGAGGTGGTTTAATGCTGACACTGGCTTTTGATACGAGTTCGGATTATTCTTCAGTGGCAATTGGGTTGGGAGAGGAAATCTTGCGTGAGAAGACTCTTTATGGTCCCCATTCTCATCAGGAAAGACTTTTCCCGTTGATTGATGAACTTTTAAAGGAAGTAGGCAAGGTAATAAGTGAAATCGAACTGATTGTGGTAGGAATTGGCCCTGGTTCTTATACTGGAGTAAGAATTGGAGTCACCAGCGCTCGAGGCCTTTCACAAAGTCTCAAAATTCCTTTAATTGGTATTTCTTCGCTTGATGCCATTGCTTTTAATTTTTTTGGAAACGGAGAGCTTGTTTGCCCTTTAGTTGATGCCAAAAGGCTACAGGTTTATTTCTCTCTTTATCGGCTAAAAAATGGCTTTAGAAGAGTCTCTGGCTACCAAGTAGCTTATCCTCAAGAAGTGAAGGAAGTTCTTAAGAAAAGAAAAGAGAAAATTATCTTAGCTGGTAATGGAATAAAAGTGTATCAAGAAATCTTTAAAAATCGCAATTTTATTCTTTCATCTTCAGAAAAATGGTTACCTTATGCTGCAAATTTAATTTCTTTGCACTTTCTTCAATCAAAGGAAGGTTTTGTTCCTCAAAGCTTAATGGAAGTTACCCCAATTTACCTTCGCCTTTCTTATGCTGAGGAGGGATTAATTGAAGCTCGCAAGAGAAAAAAAAGTTAATCTTGAACCTATGAAAATTGATGATTTAGCTGAGGTTATTGCTATTGAGAATCAAGTTTTTACTGTTCCTTGGAGTTATAACATTTTTTTAGATGAGTTAACTCAGGAAAATAGAGTTTATTTTGTTGCCCGGGTTGATAAGAAGATTGTCGGTTACGTGGGCTTATTTTTCTTTTCAGGTGAGGGGCATATTACCACTTTAGCAGTTGATCCCCTCTTTCAAAGGAGAGGATTGGCAAGATTGCTTTTAATTAAGATTCTCACTGAGGCAATTGAAAGGGGTCTTTTTCAACTTAGCCTTGAGGTTAGAGCCTCTAACATTGTTGCCCGACATTTATATGAAAAGTTTGGCTTTGAGGTCGCCTATGTAAGGCAAGGTTATTACACTAAACCGGTTGAAGATGCTTTAGTTATGATTTTAAAAAATTTAAATGATCCTGAGTATAAAAAGAGATTAATTAAATGGCAAGAGGAAATTCTTTAATATTTCCTCTTTGAGTTTTAAGGAGAATTGCTATAATTATCTTTAATTAAGCGATACTTTTGGAAGTGAAGGGGGGTGGAAAAGAGTATATATAATAAAAAATTCTTTAGGAAAGGGGGAAGGAAAATTGTTTAAAATAATTCAAAAGGTTGTTGTGGTACTTTTGGTATTAACTCTGGCTGCTTTTTTGGTAATAGGTTGCGCTCCTAAAGAAAAGGTGAAGAAAGAGGTAAAGGAAGAAGCAGTTAAGAAAAAAGAGATTATTCTAGTTGCTCACACATCCTTAACGGGAGGATTGGCTGATTATGGTTTAACAGCTAAAAATGGGATTGAGCTAGCGGTGAAAGATTTTAGTCCGTTTAGAGTAGGGAGTACTGAGTATGTGATAAAGCTTATTAGTATGGACGATAAAGGAGAACCAGCTGAGTCTGCTATTGTTGCTCAAAATGCTGTTGACCGAGGAGCTATAGCTGTAATTGGTGCTTTAACAAGTGGTAATACCAATGCTGCCTTACCGGTCTACAAGAAAAACAAGATTCCTGTAATTTCAGGCTCAGCAACTTTAGCTGGCTTAGCTAAAGCTCATGAGAATTTCTTTAGAACTTGTCTTTCAGATGCTTTACAAGGTCGTGTCCTTGGCAAATGGGTAGTTGAATTAGGCTTTAAGAAAGTAGCGGTTATGGATGATAAAGGTGATTATGCTGTTGGTCTCGGTGATGAAGTTGAAAAAGTTTTAAAAGATGCAAAGATTGAAACTTTGAGGGAACATTGCACTGAAGGAGACACTGACTTCTCAGCTCAGATTCAAAACATTAAAAGCTTCGGAGCTGAAGTGGTTGTTTTTACTGGATACCATCGCGAAGCAGGTTTGTTGAGAAAGCAAATGGTAGAGCAAGGATTGAAGAATATCAAATTGATGGGTGGAGATGGCATTAAATCTACAGAAATCTTTAAAGAAGCCGGTGGAGCTCAAAACATGGAAGGCGCCCTTTGTACTTTTGCTTCTTTAGAGGCAAAAGATATGAGAGCTTATGATGAGTTTAAAGAGAAATACAAGAAAGCTTATGGTAAGGACCCAGGACCTTATTCGGAAAACAATTACGATGCGGTAGGTATTTTAGTTGAAGCTATTAAGAAAGCAAATAGCTTAAAAGGTGAGAATATTATCAAAGCACTTCACGAGGCTGAATATACAGGAGTTATTGGCACATTAAGTTTTGATGAAGATGGCGAAATTCAAATTAAAGGGAAAGATGTCTCTGCTTTTATCACTAAATCAGTAGCTCAGAATGGCCAATGGGTTCCTTATCAAAAGTAATACCCTAGGAGAGAAAAATTGAATTTGAAAGGGGGGCAGAGCCCCCCTTTCTTTTATCGAAAAAAACAGTTGATAAAGTAGATTTAACTGATTCTTTCTTTCATAATGATATAAGGAATTCTTAAGTCTAGTTTAGGATTTAATGGTGCAGATAAAGCGGGAAAATTGGGTATTAATTAGAAAATGGGTTTCGAAACTTTTGTTGGCTTAACACTAAGTGGTTTAACAGTAGGAATGATTTATGCTCTTGTGGCTTTAGGTTACACCATGGTTTACGGAGTTCTTAAGCTTATTAACTTTGCTCATGGAGAAATTTTTACCGTGGGTGGTTATCTTGGAGCTACTTTCCTCATTTGGATTGGGATAGAGGATGGTATTCCCTTGCCCCTCAAAATTCTCTATGTTATTTTAGCTTTCCTCTTTTCAATGATTTTAACTGCTACTCTTGGCTGGTCGGTTGAGCGATTTGCTTATCGACCCCTCAGAAAAATGACGAGAATAGCTCCTCTTCTCTCTGCCATTGGTGTTTCAATATTTCTCCAAAATTTAATTCTTCTTGTTTTTGGAGTCGACCCTATTATTATGCCAGTAGCTGCTATTCCTGAAGGATATATTCCAGTCTTTGGTGCCAATTTTCGTTATCTTGCTGTAATTATTATTGTCTTTTCCTTAATTTTAATGGGTGGATTAACTTTATTCATTAAGAAAACTCGGCTAGGAAAAGCAATGAGGGCTACTTCTCAAGATCGAGAAGCAGCTGAAATGATGGGTATAAATACTAATATGACGATTTCTTTAACCTTTATTATTGGCTCAGCTTTAGCGGCTATTGCAGGGATTTTAGTGGCGATGTATTACGGAACTTTAAAATTTGATACTGGTTTTCTTTATGGAATTAAAGCTTTTACCGCTGCTGTTCTTGGAGGAATTGGCAATATACCTGGAGCGGTTATTGGAGCTTTAGTCCTTGGGTTAGCTGAGAACTATGGGGTGGGTTTGAAGTTAGGAATATTAGCTTATTTTTTTATTCTTGGTTTAATCGTGGGTTTAGCTTACCAATTTTATTTTTTACCAAGAGAAGCTCGCAAAAAAGCTCTTTTTAATTTAGCCGATAGGTTTAGTTATGATGAGGGAAGCTTATCAAAGGTTAAAATACTCAATTATTGTTATTACGGTGGTTGGATTAGTGGTTTTTATTTTCTTTTTAAGGAAAGACGTGATAGCTTGGTAAGAATTCATGCCCGCCAAGCAATAAGAGTAGGTTTTGCCAATACCTTTTTGTTTTTAGTTACTCTCATTTTTTTCTTGAACTCTAATTATAAAATCTCTTCTGAGTGGCAAAATGGCATAACCTTCTTAGTTTTAATGCTTGTTTTAATCTTTAAACCAGCAGGAATTTTAGGTGAGCATATTCCGGAGAAAGTTTAAGTAGAGGATTAAGGATGAAAGGCAAGGAAGAAGTAGCTGGAAAAGAGGAGTAACAAGGAAAAGTTTTAATTCCTCCCTTTGGGAGGAAGGCAAAGGTGGGGAATAAAATGACCTTCACTCCTGCGACTTTGCTCAGGGCAGGTCTAACCCTTTTGCAAATAAGAGGGAGAAGGAACTAGAAAGGAAAGGATAAGTGAAAAAAACTTTTAAGAAAGAAAAATTATTAAAGTGGAGTCGGATTAATCGGCAAGTTTTGATTGGAGCTGTTCTTTTTTTGGCTTTTATTTTTCCTCTTTTCAATTTACTCGGTTGGATGGGTATGGTTTGGGTTCGACTTGGGGTTAAGGTAGCAGTCTTTGTCCTCCTTGCCTTAGGGCTAAACATAATAATTGGAGAAACAGGTCTCTTAAACTTAGGCTATATTGCTTTTTTTGCCATTGGTGCTTACACGACTGCCATTTTCGCTTCTCCTCGTCTTGGTTTTCATCTCCCCTTTTGGTTACTCTTTCTTTTAAGTGGCTTTTTTGCTGTGGCTTTTGGTTTTCTTTTAGGGCTGCCAACTTTAAGGTTAAGAGGTGACTATTTAGCCATTGTTACCTTAGCTTTTGGGGAAATAGTCCGGATTACTTTAAATAATTGGGAAAGTGTAACTAATGGTCCAGGTGGTATTCCTGGCATTTATGACCCTGTTATTTTTGGCTTAAGAATAGATAACAACTTTGAATATTATTATCTCACCCTTGGCTTAATCATTCTTTGTCTCATTTTAATTCGAAATTTAAAGAACTCTCGTTTTGGTCGTGCTTGGAATGCTCTGCGAGAAGACGAGATTGCAGCAGAGTGTGCAGGTATCCATGTTTCTATGGCTAAGCTTCTCTCTTTTATGGTAAGTTCCCTATTTGCAGGGTTTGCTGGTTGCATCTTTGCTTCCCTTCAAAAGTTTGTTAACCCTCAATACTTCGTTTTTATGCAGTCGGTTCTGGTTGTTTGTATGGTTGTCTTGGGTGGGATGGGTAGCATTCCCGGTGTTATTGCTGGAGCTATTGCCCTTGATACTTTACCTGAAATTATTAGGCACACCTTCGCCTTTTGGCTTCCTTCCTTTTTGGGCGAAGATTTTTTAACTAGCTTCCCTCCACTCCTTCAAAACTTCTTATTCGACTTTGACCGTTATCGCATGCTTATCTTTGGCTTAGCCATTGTTTTAATGATGATTTTTCGACCTGAGGGCTTAATCCCAAGTCGAGCTTGGCAGAGAGAACTTCACGAAATTGACCCTCGTCTTTTAGAGGAAACTCAAATGATTAGGTTTGATTTGGAGGAAGAGGAAAAAGATTTGGAGGTATAAGGTGGTACTTCTAGAAACTATAAACTTAACTAAATATTTTGGAGGAATTAGTGCGGTTAAAAAATTTAATTTTAAGATTAATGAGGGTGAGATTGTCAGCATTATTGGTCCAAATGGTTCAGGGAAAACTACCTTTTTTAATTTAGTAAGCGGGCTTTATAAGCCTGATTCAGGAGACATTCTTTTTGAAGGTGAGAGCTTGGTTGGCTTGAGACCTGACCAAATTTCAAATAAGGGAATTGCCCGAACTTATCAAACTTTGAGAATCTTTGGCAATATGACTGTTTTAGAAAATGTTTTAGTCGGGATGCACCCCCGCCTTCAATCTAACTTTTTCCATTCTCTTTTGCACACTTTAAAGGTGAGAAGGGAGGAAAAGGAGGCAAGAGAAGAAGCGATTAAAATCCTTTCCTATTTTAAGGGGAGGCTTACGGGGCCAAGGTTAAATCATCCCGCCAGCAGTCTTTCTTATGCTAATCGCCGGAGGCTAGAAATTTGCCGCGCTTTAGCTAATCATCCTAAACTTCTTCTTCTCGATGAACCAGCTGCTGGAATGAATCCATCTGAAACAATTGAGATGATGGAACAAATTAAGGAGATTAGGGACAAGGGATATACTATTATTTTAATTGAGCACGACATGAAAGTTGTAATGGGTGCTTCAGACCGAGTGGTGGCGATGGATCATGGAGAGAAAATTGCTGAAGGGGGAGCCTTAGAGGTAGCTCGAAATCCGTTGGTGATTGAAGCTTACTTAGGTAAGAAGGGAGCCCAGATTGCTTAGACTGGAGAAGGTTCAAACCCATTACGGACGGATTGAGGTTTTGAAGTTTATCGATATTGAAGTCAATGAAGGCGAGATTGTTTGTCTTCTGGGTGGTAATGCTTCTGGCAAATCAACTACAATGAAAACTATTTTAGGTATTGTCCGACCTACTTCAGGTAGGGTTGTCTATCGGGGGGAGGTTATTAATGATGTTCCCACTGCTCAAAGGATTAAGATGGGAATTGCAACTGTTCCCGAAAATCGCCGCCTCTTTCCTCACCTAACTGTTCTTGAGAATTTAGAGATGGGCGCTTTTACTCGGAACGATAAGTTAGGAATTCAAGAAGATTTAAAACGGGTCTATCAACTTTTCCCCGTCTTGGAGGAGAGGAAAAACCAAAGAGCTGGAACATTAAGTGGGGGGGAACAACAAATGGTGGCAGTGGGAAGAGCCTTAATGGCTTGTCCTAAACTTTTAATTATGGATGAGCCTTCAATGGGTCTTTCGCCAGCTTTAGTTGACCAATCTTTCGAGATTATCAAGGAAGTGAATAAGCAAGGGGTAACCATCTTTGTTGTTGAACAAAATGCTCAAGCGGCTCTTTCCATTGCTGACCGTGGTTATGTTCTTCAAACTGGTGAAATTGTTATGGAAGGTAAAGCTTCGGAGCTTTTAAAGAGTGATAAGATAAGAAAAGCTTATTTGGGAGAAGCCTAAGAGTAGGTAAAAGATAACAGGTAATAGTGAGCAATTTATCTTTTTATCCTTCCATAATGCCTCTCAAGACCGAGCTAAACAGTGAGTAAAGATTTTAGGAAAGAACCTTTTTAATTTTTAAAGTAAAAAAATTTTTATTTTTTTCTTGACAACTAAAAAAGACTGATTATAATATAAAAATTAGCACTCTAAGACTAAGAGTGCTAAAATTTCTAGAAGGGGGGATGTAAGGTGAAGTTAAAGCCTCTGGAAGACCGTGTTGTGGTCAAGCCTATTGAGGCGGAGGAAGTTACTAAAAGTGGAATTGTTTTACCGGATACAGCTAAGGAAAAACCACAAGAAGGGGAGGTTATTGCTGTTGGTCCTGGCAGATTTGAGAATGGCCAGCGTGTTCCTATGGAAGTTAAGGTTGGACAGCGAGTAATCTACTCAAAGTATGGGGGAACTGAAGTAAAGTTAGATGGTGAAGAATATTTAATTTTAAGTGAAAAAGATATTTTAGCGATTGTTGAAAAAAAATAAGGAAGGAGGGATTAGAAGATGCCAAAAGATTTACGTTATAACGAAGTGGCTCGACGAGCTTTAGAAAATGGGGTTAACAAGTTAGCTGATACAGTTAAGGTTACCCTTGGTCCAAAAGGAAGAAATGTGGTTTTAGAGAAGAAATTTGGTTCACCCACTGTTACTCATGATGGGGTGACGGTAGCTAAGGAAATTGAACTAGACGAGCCTTTTGAGAACACTGGCGCTCAACTTTTGAAAGAGGTTGCGACTAAGACTAATGATGTAGCTGGTGATGGGACAACTACGGCTACAGTTTTAGCTCAGGCAATTGTTCGTGAAGGGCTAAAGAATGTGGCTGCTGGAGCTAATCCAATGCTGATAAAGAGGGGTATTGAAAAAGCAATTGAAGAAGCAGTTCAGGGCATTAAGAGTTTCTCCAAACCAGTTGAAGACCGAACAGCCATTGCTCATGTAGCTGCTATTTCAGCGGCTGATGAAAATATTGGAGAGCTAATTGCTGATGCAATGGAGAAGGTGGGTAAGGATGGTGTTATTACAGTAGAGGAAGCTCAGACCATCGGGACAAGTGTTGAAGTAGTTGAAGGTCTTCAATTTGATAAGGGTTATATTTCCCCTTATATGGTTACCGACCCTGAACGAATGGAAGCAGTCCTCGAAGAACCTTATATCTTAATTTGCAATCAAAAAATAACAGCAGTCCACGACATTGTTCCTCTCCTAGAAAAGGTTGTTCAGTCAGGCAAACCGCTCTTGATTATAGCGGAAGATGTTGAAGGAGAAGCCCTAGCGACTCTGGTGGTTAACAAGATTAGGGGAACCCTTATGGGGGTTGCGGTTAAGGCTCCTGGTTTTGGTGACCGGAGGAAAGCAATGCTTGAAGATATTGCTATTGTTACTGGTGGAAAAGTTATTACTGAGGAACTGGGGCAAAAACTGGAAAATGTTACCCTTGATATGCTTGGTCGAGCTGAAAAAGTTAAAGTAAACAAGGAAACAACAACAATTGTTGGCGGCAAGGGTGAAGCTGAGGCAATTAAGGGGAGGATAAATCAGATTAAAGCCGAGATCGAACAATCCGATTCTGAGTATGATAAGGAGAAACTACAAGAAAGGTTGGCTAAGCTTTCTGGTGGAGTTGGTGTGATTAAGGTAGGAGCAGCTACTGAAACGGAATTGAAGGAGAAAAAGCATCGTATCGAGGACGCACTCTCTGCAACCAAGGCAGCTGTTGAAGAAGGCATTATTCCTGGTGGAGGTGTTGTTCTCCTTAATGTCGCACCTTCTGTAAAGAGAGTGAAGGAAAAACTCTCAGGCGATGAGAAAATTGGAGCTGACATTGTTGAAAAAGCTTTGGAGGAACCTTTAAGGCAACTTGCTACTAATGCTGGCTTTGAGGGTTCGGTCGTGGTTGAAAAGGTTAAGACACTTAAAAATGGTGAAGGATTAAATGTTCTCACTGGTGAATATGGTGATATGATTAAGATGGGCATTGTTGACCCAGCTAAAGTGGCAAGAAGTGCTCTTCAAAATGCTGGCAGCATTGGCGCTCTCATTTTGACAACTGAGGCATTAGTGGTTGAGAAGCCAGAGGAAGAAAAGAAAGGCCCACCGATGCCACCTGATATGGGATATTAAAGGGCCTTTTAAAGAGCAAAATGAGCCTCCTCGATTTTCGTGGAGGCTCTTTTGTTTTCTTCTATTTTTTCAAGATGAGTGATATACTTTGAGTGAAATTTTGAAAGGGGGAAAAGAAAAATGGGTAAGAAGGTAACCTTAAGTGTTATTAAAGCTGATGTAGGGGGATATGTTGGCCACTCCTCAGTTCACCCAGAGCTTCTATCAAAAGCTGAAGAGTGCTTGGCGAAGGTTAAATCAGAGGGGCTTTTAATTGATTATTATTGTGGCCACTGTGGTGATGATATTGCTCTTATTATGACGCATAAGGAAGGAGCAGATTCTGAAAAGATACACCGTTTTGCTTGGGAAACTTTTGAAACAGTGACTGAAGTTGCCAAGGAACTTAAGCAATATGGGGCTGGTCAAGACCTTTTATCTGATGCTTTTTCCGGTAACTTAAAGGGAATGGGCCCTGGTTATGCTGAAATGGAGTTTGAAGAAAGAAAAAGTGAGCCAGTCCTCATTTTTTTAGCGGATAAAACTGAACCTGGTGCTTGGAACATGCCTCTTTATAAAATGTTTGCTGACCCATTTAATACGGCTGGGCTCATCATTGACCCTGCTATGCATGATGGTTTCCTCTTTGAAGTTCATGATTTAATTGAGCATAAAAAGATAGTCTTTGATTGTCCTAAAGAGCTTTATGATATGCTCGTTTTTATTGGGGCCCCTGCTAGATTTACTATTAAGTTTGTTTATCGAAAGGCAGATAAGGAGGTTGTAGCAGCTACTTCAACTCAGCGTCTTAGCTTAATGGCTGGGAGGTATGTGGGAAAGGATGACCCAGTAATGATTGTTCGGTCTCAAGCTGGACTCCCAGCTGTTGGTGAGGTTCTTGAGCCATTTGCTTTTCCTCATACCGTTGCTGGCTGGATGAGAGGCTCACATCACGGTCCTTTGATGCCTGTTTCGGTCAAGGATGCTACTCCTTCAAGGTTTGATGGTCCTCCAAGGGTGGTCTGCTTAGGCTTTCAGCTTGCTGAAGGGAAATTTGTTGGGCCACGAGATGTTTTTGATGACCCTAGTTTTGATAGAGCGCGTCAAATGGCTCTCGAGGTAGCTGATTATTTAAGGAGACATGGACCTTTTGAGCCTCATCGCTTACCTTTAGATGAACTTGAATACACCACAATGCCAGATATAATGAAGAAGCTTGAAAGCCGCTTTGAAAAAGTAGAATAAGTTGTGACTTCTAATTGCTATAATTGTTGTGAAGGGGGCTGGTGGTGGATTCAGGAAGAAGGTTGGGGAAAGGAAAAGCGCATAATTTCATAAAGGCTGTTTTAGGCAAGGCCTTTCGTCACCGAATTACTCCTCGAGTTCCACAAACTCTTCTTATTATCGGGCTTGTTTTAAGTTTGTTTATTTTTTATCGTGAGTTTATTATTGGAGGAAAGATAAAGGAATTTGAGCGCCAGTTTTGGTTTCTCCTTTCTTCCTTAGCTTTTCTTTCTATTCTTGGTGCTGGTTTCATTAGCTATTATGAATATCATGGAATTGGTCCTCAAGATGGAATTATTCGTCGAGGCTCTATCCCCAATGTTGTTGCTCTTACTTTTGATGACGGTCCTAACCCAAAATACACCCCAAAAATTCTTGATATTTTGAGAGAAAAGAAGGTAAAAGCAACTTTTTTTGTTGTTGGAAAGCATGTTGAAAAGTACCCTGAGATAGCCCGCAGAATAGTTGAAGAAGGTCACGAGCTTGGTAATCACACTTATTCTCATCGTGATTTAGTCCCTTCGGTAAGGCGAGTCCTTTTAAGAGAAATCGGTAAGACTGAAAAAGCCTTAATTGAAATATGTGGTCAAGGAAGTAACATCTTTCGCCCTCCACGGGGGGTTTATAGCAACGCAGTGAGGAAGTTTCTTTTGGAGAGAGGTTATAAGATTATCCTTTGGTCTCTCTCGACCCAAGATTGGCGGGGCATTACTCCTCAAAAGATTTTAGGTAGAGTAAAGAGGTACGTTAAAGGAGGGAGTATTGTTCTTTTTCACGATAGTGGAGCCCTTCTTCGACCGGAAGGTGGCTTGAGAGAGAGTACAGTAAAGGCTTTACCATTGGTCATAGATTATCTTATTGAGAAAGGTTATCGGATAGTTACCGTGGGTGAAATGCTTAGTATGATGGATGAAGAGAAAGAAGTTTGGGTTGAGAGTGTAGTTAAGGAGGTTTAATTTGTTCTCCTCTTTTCTTTCCACCCCCCAATCTTTAGTCAAAAGATATGGTCAAATTTTTTTTCTTAAAGCGATAGAGATTATTATAATCCTCATCTTAAGTTATTTGGCTTACCACTTTACGAGCTGGCTGATTACTCGATATCTTAAATTGAGATTAAAAGAAAGCAAAGCTTTTAAAGGCTTAGCTGCTCAAAAGAGAACTGCAACTTTATTTACTCTTTTTCGCAATCTTTTGAAGTATTTTACTTTTTTTGTCTGCGCCTATATGATTATAGAAATTATTTTAAAGGGTAGTGGTATTAGTATGGCTTCAATTTTAGCTGGTGCGGGGATAGCAGGCTTGGCGATTGGTTTTGGTGCTCAAACTTTGGTTCGAGACTTGGTCGCTGGTTTTTTCATTCTCTTTGAGGGGCAATTTGCGGTGGGGGATTTTGTTTATTTAAAGGCTGGACCATACGAGGCTAAAGGAATAGTTGAGGATTTTGGGCTACGAGCAACAAAAGTTAGGGATCTAAGCGGAAGCTTACATTATATTCCTAATGGGAGCATCACAGGGGTTGAGAAGTTTTCTAAAGGTTGGATTCTTTGGCTAATTGACCTTTATTTGCCAAGGGGAATAAAGGAGTCAAAACTTAAGGAAGTAATTAGTGATTTAGCTAGTTTTTTAATTAAGCGGGACTCATTTCTTTTGAATTTTCAATTTCGAGATTTGTTTTCTTTACCTTCTCATCTAGTTTGCCGATTGGAGATACGAATGATTCCCTCTGATAAAGGAGTTTTAGAGAATTGGGTCAAATTGCTGATTGAAAATATTAAAAGAGAATTGAATTTAAAGAAAGAGATTTTTTATAATTTTTACCCTTTTGAACAAGACTTTTTGGAAAAGCAAAAGAAACTTTTTGAAAAGGCTGAGCTTAAAAAATCTTAATGAAATTTTCTTAAAGAAGGTAGATTTGACTGGTAATCCTCATTGCTCCCGATAAGTTTAAAGATTCCCTTTCAGCAAAAGAAGTTGCCTTATCACTTTTTAGAGGGATTAAAAGTGTTTTGCCTCAAGCGGAGATAATAATTTGTCCTTTAGCAGATGGCGGTGAGGGGACTGTTAAGACAGTTATTGAAGCTTTAAGCGGTGAGGTTATCTCATGTCAGGTCACTGACCCCCTTGGCAACAAAATTAGTTCTTACTTTGGCTTTGTATCTCAGTCACCTCCAAGGCAACTCAAGCCTTTAGGGATCATTGAAATGGCGGCTGCTTCTGGACTCCACCTAGTTCCACCTAAAAAAAGGAATCCTTTAATAACAACGACTTTTGGAACAGGAGAGTTAATCAAAGCTGCTTTAGCTAAAGGGTGTCAAAGAATCATTGTTGGAATTGGGGGAAGTGCTACTTGTGATGGAGGAATGGGAGCTCTCCAAGCCTTGGGAGTAAGATTTCTCGATAAAAAAGGAGAGGAACTTGGATTTGGTGGCGGTGAGCTCACCAAATTAGCAAAGATTGACCCTTCTTTAATTGATAAAAGGCTTGAGGGGGTTGATTTTTTAATCGCTTCTGATGTCAATAATCCTCTTATCGGTCCTCAAGGAGCAGCTCAAGTTTATGCTTCCCAGAAAGGAGCTGACCCTCAAGGAGTAGCTCTTTTAGAAGAGGGTCTTCGCCATTTTGCTCAATTAATTAAAAGGGATTTTGGGAAAGACATTTTGAGTTTGCCAGGTGGGGGAGCAGCTGGTGGTTTAGGAGCGGGACTCTTAGCCTTTTTAAATGCAAAAATAACCCTAGGCTCAGATTTAGTCATTGATTTAGTTGGCTTTAAAGATTATCTAAAAAAAGCAGATTTGGTAATTACGGGAGAAGGTAAATTTGATACTCAAACTTCTTTCGGGAAAATACCCTTTAGAGTAATTAAGTTAGCTAAAGGTTTCAATCTCCCGGTTTTAGTTGTGGCAGGAATAATTGATTTCCCGGAAAAGGATTTAAGTTTACTCGGGGTGAGAAAAGCATATTCTGCAATTGACTATACAACTTCTCTTAAGGAGTCAATAAAAAATGCCTCGTTTTTCTTAGAAATGATGGGGAAAAGGATAGGAAAAGATTTGCGAACAATATTATAATATATACTATTAAAGTATTACATTCCAGAGATTGAGATGCAATTTGCAGAAGTCCTTATTTATTAAAGAAGTATTTAAGTGTAAACTTTACATAACTTGGTAACACTTCTATAATGCAATTGGTATAGGAAAAATCCAAAAGAAAGGAATATTACCAAATGCATTGCACCGCAAGACTAACGGTTTTTTCTTGAGAGCTTTTAGTTAAACGGTATTTAGCACTTCAACAAAAGCAAAACCTATAATTGTTTATCAAGAGATTTTGAAAAAATTTTAAAGTTTTTGGTCCTTTGATATTGTTTTGCTTACCTATTCTTTTGAAAACTTCAGACCTCAAAGTGGGGATATGTAGTTTTGTCGGAGGCTTTGTTAAATTTTTGCTTGTGTGAGGGTGATTAAGCCAAAAGCAAGGAAGAGTAAAGCTGAAATTTTTCTAATCAATTGAGGGTGGAACTTTTTACTAACTAGGTTACCTAGAAAGATTCCTAAGTAGTTAGAGGTGCACAAACCAAAAGTAGCACCGAAAAAGACTTGCCCGGGATTTTTAAATTTGGTGGCTAGAGCAAGGGTGCCAACTTGAGTCTTATCACCAATTTCAGCTAGAAAAAAGGCGATGAAAGCAGCTAAGAAGGGTCCCCATTTAGTTTTCTTATTTTTCGCTTCTTTTCTGAGAGAAGGACGAGAAAAGAAAAGCCACAATCCAGCTCCAGTGAAAAGACCAGCCGTGATGATTTTAAGAGCTGAGACTGGTAAGATGGTTCTAGCGACTTCGGCAAGACTAACAGCCATTCCCTGAAGGAACACAGCAGCCAAGAAAATCCCTAAGATTAGAGGCAAAACCTGATAGTGGGTGGCTAAAGAGATGGCAACCAGCTGAGTCTTGTCGCTAATTTCTGCCAAAAAGATGAGGAAAAAAGAAGTTATCAAAGGAGAAAAGGATTTCAAGAACCTAATCCTCCTCAAGAAGGAGTTCAATGACTTGAGCAAAACCAAGCCCCATTTCTTCCTCAGTGACAAAAGCATTTTCTGTCTCTAAAAGGGTTTTTAAAAGTTTATTATCTTCAATTAAACCATTTCGAACCAAGAAAAAAGCGCCAACAACCGTTGCGAGTTCCGAATCAGACAATGAGTCCCCAATAGCAATGCAAGATTCTTTTGGAATTTTCCTGATTTCTCTATCTTTAAGGACACCCTTGGCTTTTCCGATCTCTTTTGGAATGAGGTGATAAGCATGAACCTCAGTAATATTAGGTGATAAAGTCCCCCTCCGCTGAATAACTCCATTATCGATTAATTGGAGCCAACCGTAACCATTTTGATTAAGAATTTTTTGAGCTTTAGAGATGTCAATGTAACCTCTAAAAACGGTAGTACAATTTCTCCACTCTGACCAAGGAGTATGATGCTCAAGGTATCCAGGGAAGCTAGAGAAAAGAAGCTCAACTGCTCCTGAGTTAGCGATAGCATCGTGTGGCTTCCCTTTTTTGTTAAAAAAGTTACCAACATTTAAAACAACGGTTTCGCCCAGGTTATAAACTATTTCGCAGCCAAGTTCAGCTAGGTAGTTTTTAAGCCCAAGGATTCTTGCATCTTCTTGAAGTTGGTGAGAGCTCCGGCCAGAGACGAGGGTAATATCGACTTTATGTTGATGGCATTTTAAAAGAGCATTAGCGGGCAGCATTGTCAGTTTACCATCGGCTGTCCGGAACAGGGAACCACCTTGCCCAACTAAAGTAGAATCAACATCAGTATAAACAACTTTCAGCTTTTTGATAAGTTTTTTTATTTTTTCTTTATTTGCGCTAATTCGTTTTTCTTTAAAGACTTTTTCTTTCATTTTAATTTTTAATTGACTCAAATGGAGGGCGACGAACTACTTTTATTTTTGTTTTATCAAAAAAGTGATGGTCTTTTCCGATTATGGGCAAAAGATATGAAAAATTAAATTCTTGGAAAAATTTAACTCTTTTTTCTTTTTCCATGAGGTCAAGAAAACACTGGAGAATAGCAAAGGACATTTTGCCTAGATTAGCTGTTGGTTGGTTGCGGTGAACTCTTGTTTCCAAGTTTACTTGAGCCATTGAATTAAGACCAAATTTTTTCCAAATTTCTATTAGCATTCCTGCCTCAACAGCATAGTCAGTGTAAAAGGGAATCTTTCTTAAAATTTCTCTTTTTCCTCCGTATTCGCCTGAAATTGGCTGGAAAAAATAAGCAAGCTCAGGGTAGAAAAGGTTAAGCAAGGGACGGACAAGAATTTCTGTAACTCTTCCTCCACCACTTGTTAATAGTTCTTCGGTTTTTAATGGCCTTTGGTAAAATCCTTTAACAAAGCCAATTTCATCTTCATAGAGGAGAGGCCCAATAATTCCGTAGAGAAAGCGGGGATGAAAATTTTCAATATCAGCATCAATCCAAATAATAATATCTCCTTTTAGGATGAAAAGACTTTTCCAAAGAGCTTCACCTTTACCTTTTTCACTTTTTAAATCGGGTCGGATTTCATCATCGTAATAAACTTCAAAACCCGCCTCTTGGGCTATATTTACTGTTTCATCAGTTGAGTGGCTGTCGATTAAAGCTACTTGGTCAAGAATTTGATGTTTTTCTAAAAAATTTTCCTTTATTATTTGAAGGATTTTACCGATTGTCCTTTCTTCATTTAAAGTTGGAATTCCTAGGCTTATTTGGACATTTTTTTCTTCTTTTAATTTTTGAAGAAAAGAAAGGTTGCAAAATTCTTTATGGTGGTAAGTTCTCCCTTTGAACCAAGTTTCTGGATTCATCTACTTCCTCCTTTTATCTTGTCATGAATGCTTTCTTAGTTTACCATAAATAACTAATTAAGCTAAAATCTCTGTTTTTAGAGGGCGAGGATGTCTGAGATAAGAAAAGACCCTGTTAGCCACACTTGGGTAGTTATCTCTACTGAGCGGGGTAAGAGGCCTTCTGATTATAAAAGGAAAGAGTTAGAAAAGATTTCTCAAAAAGGTTGTCCCTTTTGTGAAGGGAAGGAATTTACTCAACCTACTCAGAAATTTGCTATTTGGCCAGGAGAGTACGATGAAAAAACAAAACAATGGATAACCAGGGTCTTACCTAATAAATTTCCTGCTTTAAAGGCAAGCACCCAATTTTATCAAGGTGAGGTAGGGGAGCTTTACCATTACTTAGCTGGAGTGGGTGGCCATGAGGTTCTGGTTGATAGCCGAGACCATTTTGACACCCTTGCCAATATGAAAAGTGAACAAGTTGAAGCGGTTCTTCGCACTTATATTCAAAGATATAAGTATTGGCGAGTGGACCCTCGGATAGTATATGTTTTAATTTTTAAAAACTATCGCCATGAAGCAGGTGCTTCTCTTTCCCATCCTCACTCTCAGCTAATTGCTACTCCCATTATCCCACCTCGAATTTTTGAGGAATTGAGGGAAGCTAAAGAGTATTATAAGATGGAAAATAAATGTATTTTTTGCCAAATGGTTGAGGTAGAACTGAAGGAAGGTTCAAGAAAAGTTTTTGAAAATGAAAGTATAGTTGCCTTTTGCCCTTATGCTTCTCGTTTCCCTTTTGAAATTTACATTTTACCCAAAAATCACCAAGCTATTTTAGAAGAGTTAGATGAAAAATCAATTTTTTACTTGACCGAAGCAATTCAAGAGGTCTTTAAGCGCTTAGAAAAGCTTCTTAACGATCCACCTTATAATTATATGCTTCACGTCTCTCCTCTTAGAACACTAGGGCTTCTTTATTACCATTGGCATTTTGAGGTTATCCCTCGCTTGGCAATGCCTGCTGGTTTTGAATTTGGGGGAGGTATCTTTATTAATCCAATATCTCCTGAGGACGCTGCTAAGGCTTTAAGGGAAGTGGATCTTAATTCTCAAGAGAGAGCGTTAAAAAGTTGACAGTTCTTTACCCCGAAGTAATCAAAAAAGTTGAAGAAGTTAAGCAAGCTGATTTAGTTATAGGTATTCCATCTTTTCGAAGTGAAAAGACAATTTCTCATGTCATTAGGACTTCTGCTGCTGGAGCAGTTAAATATTTCCCCTTTTTAAAACCGATTATTGTCAACGCCGATGGAGGCTCGACCGATAATACCCGGGAAGTTGTTTTAAAGACACCTCTTCCTCAAGGATTTGAAAAGATTGTTACTCCTTATCGGGGGCTGCCAGGCAAAGGAAGTGCTTTTCATACCATCTTTGAAATTGCTGACCGATTAAAAGCTAAAGTTTGTATCGTTCTTGATTCAGATTTAAGAAGCATTACGCCTGAATGGATTAAACTTTTAGGTGAACCGGTATATAAATATAACTACGGTTTTGTTACTCCTTATTATCTTAGATATAAATATGATGGGACGATTACTAATTCAATTGTTTACCCATTGACCCGGGCTCTCTATGGCTTTCGGGTTCGCCAGCCCATTGGGGGTGATTTTGCTTTCAGCGGAGCTTTGGCTAAAGTCTATTCCCATCTTGATGTTTGGGAAACTGATATTGCTCGATTTGGTATTGATATTTGGATGACAACCGTCGCATTAAATGAAGGATTTCGCATTGCTCAAGCTGGTGTTGGGGTGAAACTCCATGACCCTAAAGACCCAGCAAGTGATTTAGTTCCTATGTTTAAGCAGGTGGTTGGGACAGTTTTTTCTTTAATGAGAGAGTATGAGATGAAGTGGAAAGCAGTAGAAGGGAGTCATCCTGTTGATGTTTTTGGGAAAGCTGTTTATGCTGAACCTCATGGGAAGGATATTTCTCTTGAGAGATTAATTTCCCGATTTAAGGAAGACTTTGAGAGCCAAAAGAAAGTTCTTGAGCAGGTGTTAACTCGAAAGAATTTTCGTCAAGTTTTATCTCTCCTCAAATTATCTAATGAAAGCTTTTACTTCCCTGAAGATGTTTGGGTAAAAGTGATTTACGACTTTGCCATTGGTTATAACTTTTCTTGCCTTCCTCAAGAAAAGGTTTTGGAAGCTCTTGTTCCGTTATATCTGGCGCGAACAGCTTCTTTTATCAATGAAACCAAGCTAATTTCTTCAATTTTAACGGAATCATTAATTGAAGGGCATGCTATTATCTTTGAACGCTTTAAGCCTTACCTCATTAGGCATTGGGATCAGGCCAAAGAAGCTTGGCAAAGGTTTAAAGAGGAGTAGTTTTATAATATTAAGCGCTTAAAGCTGTTATAGATGAGAGAAATTAATCCTAAAAATAAGCAGAGAAAAGGGAATAAAAAACCTACCTTAACATAAAAGGTTTTTTTGTTATTTAAGTAAACTTTTGCCTTTAAAGCATCCCTTTTAAAGAGAGGAGTTTCAAGGAGAATCTTGCCAAAAGGATTTATTACAGCTGAAATACCAGTATTGGCTGATTGAAGAGTATATACCTTATTTTCAACTGCTCTCATTGCAGTTATCTCAAGATGCTGATAAGCAGCCGATGTTTTTTTAAACCAAGCGTCATTGGTAATATAAACAAGCAAGTTAGCCCCACTAGCAGTAAGGTGTCGGGCGCTGAAGGTCTCAGCTGACTCAAAACAAATGCCTACCCCTAGCTTCTTATTTTTTATGGGTAAGAGGACGCTTCTTTTACCAGGCGTTAAATCCTTTAAAGAAGCAAGAATTTTATGCCAGGTAAATAAAGGTTTAAAAGGAACATATTCTCCAAAAGGGACAAGGTGGAGCTTATCGTAACGAAAAACTTTCTTTCTTGGGTTAATTAGAAATGCTGAGTTGAAATAATCCATTCTTTCTAGATAAAAACTCCCAATTAAAAGGGAAGCCTTCAATTTATAGGCTAAATTTTTTACTCGAGAAAGCCCTTCTTTATCCTCAAGTAAGTGGGTTGGAAAGGAAGTTTCAGGCCAAATAATAAGTTCAGCCCCTTTTGCTTTTTTGGTTAAATTAAAATAAATTTCTTTAACTTTTTCCTCTTTAGTGGGGTCAAACTTATCTTTTTGCGGAATATTTCCTTGGAGAATGGCTACTTTAAGAGGACATTCCCTTCCCTTTGGGCGATTAATTAGATTAAGAGCTATAATTAGGAGAAGCAATATCCCAATTAGAAATGGAGCTAGGGTTTTGACTTTCTTTTTTTCTTTAAGTAATTCTGGCAAGAAGATAAGGAATAGGTTAATTAAGGTAACTAAAAAAGAAAGGCCAAAAACGCCAATAAAACTAGCGAGGGGCAGAATAAAAGGGTTATTTACTTGGCTGTAACCAATTACTCCCCAGCTGAAGCTCCAAGGACCAATGGACCTCAAAAGTTCAACCCCAACCCACCAAGCTGGAATGAGAAAAAAATTACTCCAAAGTTTTTTGATTCTAAAGAAAAAAGTTGCCCCTAAGGCAAAGAGAGCAAAAAAAAGAGCCTCAACTGATGAAAGAGCAAACCAAGCCAAAAAACCAAAGATTAAAATCCAGTAAAGAAGGATGGAAAAGAAAACAAAACCACTCAAAAATCCAAGAAAAAAAGAAAATTTGTAGGAAGGTGAGTTCTTGAGAGCAAAAAATAATGGTATGAGAGCAAACCAAGCTAAATGGTGCCATGAAAATTTAGGAAAAAGAAAAGCGAGAAGGACTCCTGTAGAAAGTGATAAAGAAAAAAGCCAAAGGGGTTTTTTTAACTTCATTTTCCTATTTAATTGTCTTGACTTTGATTTATTCATCCTTGTGAAAAAGTGAAATTTTTTTCCACAATAAATCTTTTCCTCTTTCAGTTATTAACAGAGTTATCCACAATATCCACAGAAAAAAATTATTAACGGAGGGGAAAATTAGCATCGGGTTCTACTTCTAGTGTTACCAAATCTTCCCTTAAAAATTTTTCATATCCAAAAGCAGCAATCATAGCGGCGTTGTCAGTACAGAGGAAAGGTGAGGGGAAATAAAGTTCAAGCTGGAACTTTTTAGCTTCTTCTAACAACTTTTCTCTTAGTCGGGTATTAGCCCCAACTCCTCCCGCCAGAACAATCCTTGGAATTTTAAATTCTTGGGCTGCTTTTGTCACTTTATCGACTAAAACATCAAATATTGCTTCTTGAAAGCTAGCGCAAAAGTCAGGGACATTAATCTTTTCCTGACCAACACGGGTTACATAGTTTAAAGCAGCTGTTTTTAGTCCACTTAAGCTTAAGTCATAGCCTTTCTTTTTGATCATGGCTCGGGGAAAGTTAATGGCTTGAGGGTTTCCTTCTTGAGCAAGTTCATCGATTATTGGCCCACCAGGATAACCTAAATTCATAAATCCAGCTATTTTATCCAAAGCTTCTCCTGCTGCATCATCCAAAGTTTCCCCAATAATCTTATATTTTCCCACCTTCTCAACGAGAATGATGCTAGTATGACCACCGGAGACAATCAAAGAAATAAAGGGAAACTTAATTTGAGGATCTTCTAAGAAGTTTGCCCAGATGTGACCGAGAAGATGATTAACACCAATCAGGGGGAGGCTTGTAGCATAAGAGAGAGCTTTAGCTGTTGAAACACCTATTAAGAGAGCCCCGATTAAACCAGGACCTAATGTAACAGCAATAGCTGATAAATCTTTAAGGGAAAGATTAGCTTGAAAAAGAGCTTCATCAATTAAGGAATTAATTATTTCCAAGTGCTTCCGAGAAGCAATTTCCGGGACAACTCCTTTAAATTTTCGATGAAAGTCAACTTGGGAAGCGACTAAGTTGGAAAGAATCTTTCGCCCATCCTCTACGATAGCAACGGCTGTCTCATCACAAGAAGTTTCAATCCCAATTATCTTTACTTTCTCTTTTCCCTTTTTAGACATCGGAAAATTCCTGAAGGATTACTTCTTAAAAATCCTCTTTATAATTGTTTGACTTGTTTTTAAACTCATTCGCCAAAGATTCTTACCTTTTTCACAAACTTCATCGAGAGATTTAATAGCATAATCAATTTCCTTTCTTTTAATGATTAAAGGAGGCTCAAGGCGGATGACATTTGGGTTGTTTAAAGTATAGGCCGTTATGATTTGATAATTATTGAGAAGTTCAGCAGCAACCATAGAGGCAAAATATTCTTTTGAAAGTTGACTAATTAACCCCCCAGAAGCTTTGTTAAGCCAGCTTTTAGCTGGTTGCTCAAATTCGATACCTATCAATAAACCCCGACCTCGAACATCCTTGATGATAGGATGCTTTTCTTTTAGCTCCTTCAATTTACTTAAAAAGTACGCACCTTCTTCTTTAGCTTTTTCAATTAGGTTTTCTTCTAAGATTACTTCTAGAGTAGCCAGGGCAGCGGCACAAGCTAAAGTATTTCCACCAAAGGTTGAGGTATGTCTGAGGCATTTTTTAATCCCACCATAGGCGGAGCTCCATATCTTTTCCTTAGTGAGATATGCACCAATTGGCATTAAGCCCCCGCCTAGAGACTTGGCTAAGCAAATAATGTCAGGTTTGGCGTCTTCCCATTCACAAGCAAACATTTTGCCTGTTCGACCAAGACCTGTTTGGACTTCATCAAAGATAAGGAGTGTTTGGTGCTTTTGGCAAAGCTCTTCAGCTCCTTTTAGATATCCATCGGGTGGGATGTTTACTCCTCCTTCACCCTGGATTGGTTCAACAATAAAAGCAGCTACATCCCCTTGAACTATTTCTTTTTCTAAGGCTTTTAAATTTCCATAGGGAATAGCTGAGCACTGAGGAATAAGGGGCTTAAAAGGCTCTTGGTAATGGATACGACCGGTTACTGATAAAGCACCTAAAGTCTTTCCATGAAAAGAATTTTCGGTAAAGATAATTTTTTCTTTACCTGTAGCAGCTCGAGCTAGCTTTAAGGCTCCTTCAACTGCTTCAGCTCCACTATTACAAAAAAAAGCTTTATCGAGTTTGTCAGGTGTAATTAAAGATAAGTTGTGAGCTAGAGCACCAGCTAAAGGATTTAAAGAAGCTTGTAGCAAATTGGGCAAACTAGAAACCTTTCTTAATGCTTCAACTACCTTTGGGTGGTTATGGCCTAAATTTAAAGAGCCGTAGCCTGCTAAAAAGTCTAAATACTTTTTACCATCTTCATCCCAGATAAAAACTCCTTCAGCCTTAAGATAACGCTTATCAAAACCAAGAAGGGAAAGAAGCTGTGCCAAACTCGGATTAATATTTTGATGCCATTTTTTGGTTTCTTTTCGAGATGCCTTAATTGCTTCTTCTAAGCTAATTAGCTTTTTCAACTTTTCCTCCTCAAAAAGTTGGCAATTAGAAGTAAGGAGTTAAAAATTTACCTCTAGTAAAGTTTTATTACCTCTTCGCTAACTTCTTGATATTATCCTTACCGATTTTCCTTTTCAAGTTTTCTATTTGAGAAAGAGTTTCGCCAACGGTTAAAAGGGAGCCAGTAGCACAAATCAAACTATTAAAACCAGCTTTTAAAAAAGCAAGCTGAATTGCTTCATTAATCTTTTTTGCCTTTAAGACTTGATTGTTATAGCTTAAAACCATTTCATAAAGGTCATTTAGTTTTGTTGCCCGTGGAGAGTCCACTTCAGTAGCAATTACAAGAGAAGCAATAGGAGCCAAAATCTTAAGAATTCCTTCCACATCTTTATCTTTCAAAATGCTTAAGATAAAAATGATTTTTCGACTGGGGAAATGACGATAAATTGCCTTTTTCAAAATTTGAGCAGCTTCGGGATTGTGTGCTCCATCAACTATAAAAAGGGGCTTTTCTTTAATTATTTGTAATCTCCCTGGCCAGCATGCTTTTTTAAGCCCTCTTCTAATTGAGGATTCTTTTATCTCCCATCCCTGCTCGATTAAAAGTTCAACTGTGGCTAAAGCACAACAGGCATTGGAAAGTTGAAATTCGCCTAGAAGAGAAATTTCTAAATTTTTCCAGTTATTGAAAAGTCCATTATAGTGAAATACTTGTTTTTTTAAATTAAAGGAAACCTCTTCCCAAGTGACATCTTTCCCCACTTGAAATAAAAGAGCTCCTTTGTTTTTTGCTTTCTTTTTTATAAAGTTTAAAGCTTGAGGATTTTTAACAGCAGTAACTAAGGGAAAGCCTGGCTTTATTACACTGGCCATCTCTTTTATCACTGAATTTAAGGTGCTTCCCAGGTATTCTTGGTGGTCCAAATCTGCACTGGTGATGATACTGATTATGGGATTTATGACATTGGTTGCATCGAACTTACCTTCGATACCCACTTCGATTAAGGAAAAATCTAATTTTTTCCAGGAAAAATATTCAAAAGCAGCAGCAGTTAAAACTTCAAAGTAGGTAGGGTGACCAAAGGTAGTTTCTTTTTCAATCCGCTTGGCTAAAGGTTTTATTCTTATTAAAAGTTTTTCCAAATCGCAATCGGGAATGGGTTTTAAATTAATCCCTATCCTTTCATTTACTTTAATTAGATGAGGGGAGGTGAAAGTTCCAACTTGATAGCCTGCCTCAGTTAAGATTGAAGCAAGAAAGGCTAAGGTCGAACCTTTCCCGTTAGTTCCAGAGATGTGAATAGCCCTCAATTTTTGTTGGGGATTACCTAACCATTTAAGGAGTAATTTAATTCTTTTAAGACCAGGCTTTATTTTTTCTGGCCCTAATTTATCTAAGTATTTCTTGATTTTTGGACGGAGCATTTATTTTATTCATCCCTTTAAGAAGCTAGCTTCGAAGTAGGTGAAATAAAGAGAAACAAAAATGAGAAAAAGCCCGAAAAGAATCCTCAAAAGTTTATCGGGAAGAGAGATGGCAACTTTTGAGCCAAGATAGGAACCAGGCATTACCCCTAAAGTGAGGAGAAAAGCTAGTTGTAAATCGACATGGTGAAGATAGTAGTGAAGAATTGAGCCAGGGAAAGCAAAGGCAGAGATTGTTACCAGTGAAGTACCAAAGGCTTTTTTTAAATCAAACTCAAGAAAAAAAATAAAAGCTGGAACTAGTAAAAAACCACCTCCTAATCCAAGGAAGCCTGAGAAGAAACCAGCCCCGGAGCCAATTAAAATGGGAGCTAAGAGAAAATTGCGATGGAGAAAAAGTCTGCGGTCAATGGTTTGTGGTCGGCGGTCTCTTAAAATCCTGATGGGAAAGAGAAATCGAAGGCCAATGAGTAAGATAATGAGAGCGGTAATTAGCATAAGAAAGTGTCCAGAAACCTGAGTCGTAGCTAGAGAACCTAAAATTACGCCAATTAAACCTGAAATTATTAAAGTGAAAAGGATATTTTTTTCTACAAGCTCTTTTCGGTAGTAATTAAAAGCGCCAGTTAAAGCTGAAGGAATCATGACAAGAAGAGGTGTTCCCACTGCAATCCAAGCTGATTTTTCAAGGAGTAATCGGATAGCTGGTGTAGTGATCAAACCCCCACCAATGCCAAAATGCCCCGATAGAAAACCTGAAAAAAATCCAATTAAAATAACTTTAAGCCACTTTATTATCTCTAATCTTAACATAAATAATCACAAAAAATCATTTCTTTTTACTTTCTAAGAATTGATTAATTAAATCAATTGGTACCGGAAAGATAATAGTCGAACTTTTCTCAACTGCAATTTCGGTCAAAGTTTGAAGTAGTCGGAGCTGGAGAGCGGTGGGAACCTTAGCTAGAGCACTACCTGCCTCTGTAAGTTTTTGAGCTGCTTGAGCTTCTCCATCAGCATGGATTATTTTAGCTCTTCTTTCTCTTTCAGCTTCAGCTTGCTTAGCCATAGCTCTAATCATTCCTTCAGGCAAATCGATGGCTTTAAGCTCAACAATGGATACTTTAATTCCCCAAGGGTCAGTTGCTTCATCGACAATCTTTTGAATTTTGTGAGAAATTTCATCGCGATGGGAAAGAAGCTCATCCAGTTCGCACTGGCCAACCACTGACCGCAAAGTTGTTTGGGCAATTTTACTCGTTGCAAAATGATAGTTTTCTACCTTTACGATGGCTAAGGCGGGGTCCTGAACATAATAATAAACAACGGCATCAACTTTAACTGTAACATTGTCTTTAGTTATTACATCTTGGGCTGGGACATCCATCGTTACTGTTCTCAAGTCCACCTTTCTCATCGTCTCAATATAGGGGATTAAAAGGATTAGCCCAGGTCCTCTAACTCCTACTAACCTCCCAAGTCGAAAAACAACCCCTCTTTCGTATTCAGGAACAATCCGAATGGCTGCCCCCAAAGTAATTAAGCAAAAAATAAGTAGGATGAAACTAAAGGCGAAAAAGCAACTTAAAAATTCCATCTAATTCCCTCCTTTCCAATTAATGAAGACTGAGCTTTTTAAAAAGATTTTTTTAATCTTTTATCCTTCAGTCTATCGTCTTCAGTCCACTTCCTTATCTTGCTTGGAAAGATATTCTCCCTAGCTCTTTTCCTTGGGGTGAGACTTTCAAATATCCAAGAATAATTCCTTTTACTTTTTTGACATCTCTAACAGGAGTTATCATCCTTAGGGTTTTCTTCTCTGGAATAATTTGAGAGATAACCCCCACACCCAAACACTCACTAAAATTATTTTGGAGACCAACCAATAAGTAAACAAGGTCAAGCTTGCCACTTAAATCTATTTCTGGAGGGTAAATCGAAACTTTAGTCCAAGGAATTTCAATCTGATTGCTTTTGGAGAAGTATTTTTTATAGGCATTTTCTCGGATTAAAACCCTTTCTTCCCTTGGAATTAGGCGAGTTTGAGGTGCTACCTCCAAAAGGAAAATTTTGAAGGAATACGAACTAATTGCCCTTAAGATGTTTTCTAAATCTTTGTTTCTTTGAAATGCTACAATGAATTGGGGAGAAATTAAGTTAATCTTTTGAAACTTTAGCGAAGTGCCTACTGGCGAGGAGACCAAGCCACAACTGTCAACAACGGTTAGGTCCGAACCGAGGCTTAAACTTTTCTCAATCAACCTCTTTGTTCCGGTTAAGATTTCTAAGAAATGACCGCGGGGGGAAGTCTCTCCTACAAAAAATAAGGCAGATGGCTCGAGATTTTCTAACTTAGGTGGGTTTTCAAAGAGTTTAAGCCCAATCGTTGTCGGTGGTCCAATAGTTGACTGACCGACATCGGAATCAACTAATCCTACCTTTAATCCTTTTTTAACTCCCTCACCAACGAGAAAAAGAGAAAAAGTTGTTTTGCCTGAATCTACACCTCCGAGGACAAAAACAATCCCCTTTCTTTCTAAGATTTCTTTGGCTGTTCGTCTCCATTCTTCGGGAATCTCAAGCACTTAAGAGTAACTCCTTAGCTTTTTTAACAACATCTTTTTCACTTTGGTAGGAAAGTTTTTCAATTGCATCGTCTAAAGTAAACCATTCAACCCTTTCCACTTCCCAGTCATGCTGGTTAATTGAACCACCTAGGCATCTCATTAAGTAGAAGTGGACAAACTTATGAACTTTAACGCCTTCTTCTTTTAAATAAAACCAGTAATTAATGACGGAAATTTTCTTAACGACTTCACCCTTCAATCCTGTTTCTTCTTCCACCTCTCTTAAAGCAGTTTTTTCAATATCTTCTTCCTTCTCGACAATTCCTTTTGGCAAAGCCCAAACCTTTCCCCCTGAGTGAGAAATTAAGGCAAGGCGGATTTCTCCATCACTTTTATCGTAAATAACTCCTCCGGCTGAGACTACTCTTTTGACTGGAACAAACTTTTTCAAACCTTTAGCTCCTCAAATTGTGGTCTTAAGACAAAATACAGTTTATTTATTTCCTCAAAGATTATATCAACTTATTAAGGAGTTCCAAAGGCTAGCCTTAAATAAAATTTCCTAGGTGCAAGACCAAATTTCTCTTCAATGATTCCTTTCTCACAATTCCAAGATAGTGGTAAATATAAAAGTTATGGTTAACACTTGGGGTTTTCCTATGGGGCTATTTTTGAGGTGCTTGTAGCCAAACTGTTAAAGCTAGAACGCTGATTTTTAGTTACTCAACGATATTTAAGTTTGCTTGGCAGTATTTACACTTTCCCTTTTCAACATCGTAAACAGAAATGGAGTAGCCCATTCTCTTAATAACTAGTCTCTTGCAGTTAGGGCAGTAGGTGTGCTCGCCGGGGTGAGAAGGGACATTGCCGAGGTAAACAAAGGACAATCCTTCCTCAAGCCCAATTTCTCTCCCTTTTTCTAATGTTTCTATTGGAGTGGGATAGAGATGAGAAAGCTTGAGATAAGGATAAAATCGAGTTATATGCCAGGGAGTATCAGTTCCCAAAGAGTCTCTTATCCATCGGGCAATCCCTCTAAAATGTTCTTCAGTGTCATTTAAGGTTGGGATAACATTAGTTACAACCTCAATATGCATCTTCCACTTTTCTTTAGCTCGCTCAGTTGCCTTTAAGATGGGGGAAAAGTCTTTTACACCAGCTAAAAATTGGTAAAATTTTTCTGTAAAACCTTTGACATCAACCCGGAAAGCATCGAGATAAGGCCCAATCATGTCAAGAGCGTTAAAAGAGATATAACCGTTGGTGACATAAACAGTATAAAGACCTTCTTTTTTGCAAAGCTTAGCTGAGTCGAGAGTGTATTCAAACCAAATAGTTGGTTCATTATAAGTCCAGGCAATTCCAGAAGCTTGATATTTCTTAGCTAAGTCAACTGCTTCTTGAGAGGAAACTGAAGTTAACCCAAGGTCAAATGATTGAGGTTCTGCATGAGCAATTGCCCAGTTTTGACAATGCTTACAGCGCAAATTGCAGCCGATAGTTCCAAAAGATAGGACTTGAGAGCCGGGATAAAAATGGAAAAGGGGCTTTTTTTCAATTGGGTCAACCGCTATTGAGGAGCACTTTTCATAAACTAAAGTGTAGAGTTTTCCTTCTTGATTAACTCTAACTCGACAAACTCCTTTCTGCCCAGGAGAAATAATACATTCTCTCGGGCAAAGATAACACTTGACCTTTCCTTTCTCTTTCTTCTCATAAAGGACTGCTTCTTTTATTCCTTTTTCCTCCGAGATTTCTTTTGTTTTCTTTTTCTGAGGGTTCTTTTGACATCTTGGTTTCCAAATCAAGAAAAATTTGTCCAATTTTTGTTAACCAGGTTTGATTTTTCCCCGCTTCTTTTGCTCGATAAAGAGCTTTATCGGCTTCTTCAAGCAGCTCTTCAGCAATTTCCATTTCTTCGTGAACTGAAAATATGCCTACGCTAATACTTACCCTAAAGTTACTTCCATTATCTATTCTTAGCTCACTAACTGCTTTTCTTAGTTTTTCTCCAACTGCAAAAGCATCAATTTCTTCGATGTGGGGGAGGATGATTGCAAATTCATCTCCACCATAGCGAGCAACAATATCACTTGAACGGGTGTTTTCTTTTAAAACTCGGGCAACTCCTTTTAGGATTTTGTCTCCAAAGGGGTGTCCAAATTGATCATTAATTTCTTTAAAACTGTCAATATCAATCATTAAAAGGGAAAGGGGCAGTTTATACCTTTTTGAGCGGCTGAACTCAGTAGAAAGTTCCTCGATAAAGGCTTTATGATTTAATACTCCTGTTAAGCTATCAGTTCTTGAGAGTGATTTGAGGTGGGAGACGGTTTTGAGTAGCATCTTCTTTTGGAAAGGAAAGCACATTTCAAGGTCAGCTAAGCCTTGGTAAATAGCGATTGCCTTTTGGCGGCAAGTATCATATCCACAGGCTCGGCAGTTTAGTAAATCTTCATTGGAGTATTTTTCTTCTTGGATTAGAATATTTTGAATATCATTCTCAGTTGGAAGGGGGAGGAAAAATTCCTCGCTTAAAAAAGTGCGTTTTAAGTCAAAAGAAGGGAGTCGAGAAAAAAATTCTTGAAAGATTTTGGGAGAGGTATTTTTAAGTTTTTCTTGATAATAATTTTCGATTAAATTGCGTCGAGCATAGAGACTGATCTTGCTATCGATTCCAGGTCCATCAGCACAGCTTTCACAGTTTAAAGCATCAACTAATTTTAAGCTAATCTCGTTTTGAGAAAGGGCACTAACTAATTTCTCCAATTTATTAACGCCCCTTACAACTTTAATCTCGCGGTCGATTAAGTTATAGTTCTTTAAAATTTCCCTGGGAAAACCGCTGGCAACTGAAGACATCCTTGGGAGAATAAGTTGTCCTTCAGGAAAATCGGTTGAGGATAGAGATTCTAAATTAATATGTTTATCTTTAAATATCTTTTTCAACTCTTTAAATGTTAAAACAAGATTGATTGAACCAACTACTTCTTCTTCAATGGCTTCTGCCTTTTGAGCAATGCACGAGGAAATAGCAACTGTTATTGCATCAGGACCATACTTTTCTTTTGCTACCTTTCCTGTGGCGATGAGAGGTGAAACTATGGGAGCTAAAAATTTAAGAAAGTTGGGGTAATTCTTTTTGAACCATTTGGTTACTACAGGGCAGGTTGTTCTGATGATAGGATAGTTAGGCGAGTCTCGAAAATATTTTAAGTATGCCGAAGCTACCAACTCCTCGCCGAGGGTTGTCTCTTCAACCGCTGAGAAGCCAAGTTTTTTAAGACCTGCTTTAACTTTGAGGGGTGAGATTGGGTGGAATGAGGCGATATATTCAGGAGTAAGAATCGCAACTAATTTTTTCTTACTTTTTAAGAAGTTTTTTAACCTTTCAATATCGCCTTTTATAATCTTAGCTTCCTGAGCACAGGAAATTATGCACTGACCACAATAAATGCACTTCTCAGCAAAGACTTCCATATAGCCATTATCTTTGTTGGCTTTTAGAGCTTTAACAGGGCAAGTTCTAATACATGCTAAACAATGTTTACACTTCTCCTTTAAAGTCTCAATCAAAATCACTCTTTAACTACTCCTTGCAAACATCTATAACATCTACCCCGATGACCTTAATTAAGTCTTCCGACCTTATCTTTAAGACTGCTGTCACATCGCCTGCTCCTGTATATATTATTTCTCTTTTAGCGACCCTTTTGTCAATTAAAACTTTAATAGGTGTTTGATGAGCTAGAGGTGGCGTTGCTCCTAAAGTGTACCCAGTATATTTAACGACTTCGTCAGGGGAAGCCAGTTTAATTTTAGATGTTCCCAAAACCTTTTTCATTTTCTTATATGAGACACGACAATCACCAGGCAAAACAACAAGAACAGGTTCTTTCTCTACCAAAAAGAGGACAGACTTTGTTACTTCACAAGATTTTAAGCCAAGCAAAGCAGCAGCCCTTTGGGCGGTTAGGGTTGGGGTATCAACTAAAAAAATCTCGTGTTTTATTCCTTTTGCCTGAAGAAAATTATGAACATCAATACTTGTTTTCACCGCTCCTCCGAAGAATCTTTTTAAGTTATTCCAGTAACCTATTTTATCTTTGGTTATAATAGCACTTTTTGAGAAGCCTAACAATTCCTATGGTTATTCTAGAAATTCAAATGAAAAAAGTTTGGTTTAGAAGAAGGGGGAGATAGTTTATTCAACTCGGTTAAACTGAACAACCGCTAAAATAATCATTATTGCTCCAAAGAAAGCAATAATTGTTATATCGTAAGAAAGTGGATAGGTGGGAATTTGAAAGAGGACTTTGCCTGCTACTTCAATTTTATGAGCCCCTAAGATAGTGCTGCGAATAGCATCAATCCCATAAGTAAGGGGGTCTAGTTTGACTAGTTTTTCCATCCACTCGGGCAAGCCACTTAAGGGAAACATTGCTCCAGAAAGAAAGAACATCGGCATCATTAAAAAGTTCATAATTACTTGAAAACCTTCCATTGATTTCATCCTGGCTGCAATAACAATGCCAAGGGAGGTTAAAGAAAAAGAGACTAAAAACATGATTAAAATTAATTTGATTACTGAAAGAAAGCTTAAATTAACCTTAATGAGGGGAGCAAATAAAAGGAGGATTACCCCTTGTAACAGGGAAACACTGCTTCCACCTAGAGCTTTGCCAATAGTTATAGAGTAACGAGGGATTGGAGCCACTAAAACTTCTTTTAAGAAACCAAATTCTCTATCCCAAACGATAGAAATGGCTGAAAAAATTGAGGTCATCAAAATACTCATTCCAATAATTCCAGGATAAAGAAACTCTAAATAATCTATGCCTGTTCCTGGAAACATTTCAGTTCCTCCCCCTCGGCTAAAAACTTTAGCTAAGCCACTGCCCATTCCAGTTCCTAAAAGAAAAAGCCAAAGAATTGGTTGGGAGAAAGAGCCAATGATTCTCGCTCGATCAAGAAGAAATCTTTTAAGTTCCCGATACCAGATGGTATAAATTCCTACTAATCCTGCCATTGTTACCTTCTTCTCCAGTGTTTTCTCATTAATTCTCGCTTGCTCACCGTTTCTTCTCGGATAGCGCGACCAGTTAATTTTAAAAAAACATCATCAAGAGTTGGGAGATGAAGTTCGACACTTAAAATTTCAACACCTAATCTTTTGACCAGTTGGGGAATGAATTTTTCTCCCTCTTTTACTTCAAAACGCAAGCTATTATTAGTTTCTATTGCTTCTAAACTGAACCTTTCCTTAAGTAATTTTTTTGCCAGTTCGTTGCGGGCTGTAGTGATAGTCACTACGCTTCCACCAATCTGTTTTTTTAACTTCTTTGGTGTATTGAGAGCAATAATTTTTCCATAGTCGATGATGGCAATGCGGTCACAAACTTCTGCTTCATCCATATAATGGGTAGTCAGAAAGATTGTAATTTTCTCTTTTTTCCTTAAATCTTTGATATATTCCCAAATACGACTTCTTGTTTGGGGATCAAGCCCTAAGGTAGGTTCGTCCAGAAAAAGAATTTTGGGGTAGTGGAGTAACCCGCGAGCAATTTCCAATCTTCTTTTCATTCCGCCTGAAAAGGTGCGAACAATATCATTTTGTCTATCTGCAAGCTCAACCATCTCGAGAACTTCAGCTATTCTTCTTTTCCGTTCCCTTTTTGGAATACCGTAAATTAGCGCGTGGAAATTTAGGTTGTCTTTTGCTGTTAAGCGCTCATCGAGGCTAGGATCTTGAAAGACAAGACCAATTGAGCGGCGAACTTCATTTGGCTTTTTAATAACATCATATCCATTTAAAATTGCCGTTCCTGAAGTAGGCTTTAGTAAAGTGCAGAGCATATTGATGGTGGTTGTTTTACCAGCTCCATTGGGGCCTAAGAAACCGAAAATTTCCTCCTCATTAACGGAGAAACTCACGCCTTTAACTGCCCTTAAGCCGTTAAACTCCTTTACAAGTTCTCTTGCTTCAATTATCATAATTTTTTTTCTTTTCTATCTTCCTCTCCTTCTTGATCAGCTATTTCTTGAAGTTGGATAAATCTCTTCATCATTTTTGAAACGAACTCGATGATTGATTCAGCTTTAATCATAATTATTCCTCTCTTCCCAACCTGAAAAACAAAGAGCTTTTCTCCAGCTTCTATCTTAAGCTCTTCTCTAGCAGAAGCAGGGATAACAACTTGACCTCGCTCGCCAACTGTAACCGAGCCGTAACACTTTTTGCCTTTGGGGTCAATCATTTCTTTTCCTTTCTCAGGCTAACTTAATACAAAATGAATGATATATATGATTAATATGATTTGTATAATAAAACGATCAAGTTGTCAAGAGCAATGAGTAAGGCTGAAGGCGGTAGAGATGAAGAACAAAAGAGACAAGTTGAGGTAAAGCTTAAGGTTGAGGAAGTTAAAAATAAAAATGAAAAGTGTAAGATGAAAAACCAAGAGTTAAGAAAGCTGAAGCAAAACAGGATTGAAATTAAAAATTGCTACTATTTGTTAACTGCTCACTAACTCTGGCTTAAGTGTTTAAGACCTTCAGTGCTAAATGGAGGGCTTCTTCCGGGCTTTTTGCTTCGATAATTCCTTTGTCGCTTTGTCCCTGACGAGAAAGATTCCATGTTTGGAGTCCTATGACTTTTTTCCCCATTTTAAGAGCTAATCCGATTTCTGACAATGTTCCATACTCTCCCCCAATTGCAATAACAACATCAGCAGACTTTGCAATTAAAAAGTTGCGCCCTTCTCCCATTCCCGTTGGCAAAGAGATATCAAGATAAGGATTAGCTAAATTTCGACTATCAGTTGGTAAAATTCCGACAGTTAAACCTCCTCTCTCTTTTGCTCCTTTGCAGGCAGCTTCCATTACTCCTCCCAGTCCACCACAAACCAGAATGGCTCTTTTCTCCCCAATTAATCTTCCAACTTGATAAGCTATTTGATAAGTTTCCTGGTCACATTCTCCTGAGCCAATTACTGCAATATACATCCTTCACCTCCTGCTCGTGGATTGTGGATCTTGAATCGTAACTTAAACAAAGATCAAAAATACATATTGTTTTAGGGCCTAGTTGCCTGACAGCAGGCGGGCTAGCCCTTGAATCCTATCTTTTCCCTTATCTTCTTAGTTCCTTCACTTCTCCCAGAGCTTGCCTTGAATAAAATGAAGGGACAAGTTTCAGCCCTCAGCGCTACAGCGCTATTATTAGTTCCTCTAATACCCTGAGGGCTGCTTCTTTGTCAAGTGGTTCATTCCAGTTACCACATTTTGGAGATTGGATACAAGAAGGGCATCCTCTTTCGCAAGGACAATCTTTTATTAAATGCCAAGTGGCTTTAAGATGCTCATTAAATAATTCAAAGCCTTTTTCAGCAATTCCAATACCTCCCTCAATCCCGTCATAGATAAAAATGGTTGTCTCATCGGTCTGGTAGTGGAGGGGAGTTGAAACTCCACCAATGTCCCAGCGGTCACAAATGGCAAAGAGAGGGAGAATGCCAATTCCTGCATGCTCCAGAGCGTGAATCCCTCCAGCTAGTTGCCGTTCGTCTAAGCTAAGTTTTCTAATTAAATTTTCAGGGACAATAAACCAAAACCCCTTGGTTTTAAAGACTTGAGGAGGAAGAGAGAGCTCCTCGGTACTTAAGATTTTCCCTGTGTAGATATGTCTTCTTTGATAAGCAATGACATGATTAGTCACTTCAAGCTGACCGAAATAAACTTGAGTTTTCCCCACTTCTTTTTTTCTTTCCTCAGTCAAAATTTCAATGAAAGTCTCTTCTCTTGGTTGGGTATAGTAGTCTGCCCAAGTTAGTTCAACTAAAGCTACCTTTGCCTCAAGGTTTAGCTCCTTAACTAAGTAAGAATTGCCTTGGTGAAGGTAAATCGCTCCAGGGTGGACAAAGAAAAAAGCAGTCGAGGCGTCAATTGTTCCAATCAGTACTCCTGTTTCCTTTTCTACTATTGAGTAGTCGTTAAAGGTAGCTGTTCTCAAGCTTGCTTCATCATGAGGATAGCTCTTTTTTGTCCAGAACCATTTCCCTTTCTTTTCAACTAGTTTGCCCTCTTCAGTTAGGGATTTTAAAACCTGAGGGAAAGAAGAACCAAATAGTTTTTTATCGTTAATCTTTAAGGGTTTTTCGAAAGCAGCACATAAAAGATGCTTAGATAAAACATAAAGATTTTCGGGGTCAAAGACAGCTGCTTCATGAGCTTGGGAAAAAAATTTGGAAGGGTGACTCATATAGTACTGGTCTAAAGGGTCTTCTTGAGCCACCAAAATACTAAGCGAACCCGTCTCTCTTCTTCCAGCTCTTCCTGCTTGTTGCCAGGTTGAAGCAATTGTTCCTGGGAAGCCATTAATAATTGATGCTTCTAGTTCTCCAACGTCAATTCCATATTCTAAAGCAGGAGTTGAACTTACTCCGAGCAATTCTCCATCAAAAAGCCTTTTTTCGATTTTCCTTCTTTCGGCTGGTAAGTAACCAGCCCGATAAGCAGTAATTTTACTTTTTAATTTAGGATGTTTCTTTAACTCTCTTTGGGCATATTTTAAAATTAATTCAGCTGCTTGCCTCGATTTACTAAAGACAATTGTTTTTATTCCTCTTTTTATTAACTCAATAAAAAGTCTGGTTGTTTCGACATTAGAGCTTTTTCTTTTATTCTCTTTTTGAATAAAAGAAGGATTCAAAAAGAGAAAAGTCCTTTCACTTTGGGGAGAACCGTCATTGTCAACAACTTCGAAGGGTAGACCTATTAGTTTTTCAGCTGCTTCATGAGGATTAGCAATGGTTGCTGAAGCCAAAATGAACTGGGGAAAAGAGTTGTAGTGCTCTGCTACTCGCCTCAAGCGTCTAAAAAGACAAGCCGAATTTGCTCCAAAGATACCTTTTAAAGTGTGTACTTCATCGACAACAACAAACTTTAAATTGAGAAAGAAGTCTCCCCATTTCTCATGATGGGGCAAAATTCCGCAGTGAATCATCTCTGGATTGGTTAAAACAATCGAAGCATTCTTTCTAATCCAGCGTCTTTTGTTTACCGGTGTATCGCCGTCATAGGTAGCTGGGAGGAGCTCAGGAATTCTTAAACTTTCAATTACCCTTAGCTGGTCTTGAGCTAAGGCTTTGGTTGGAAATACATAAAGAGCTCTTGCTTTTTTATTACGATGAAAAGACTCAATTACCGGGATGTTGTAGCAAAGGCTTTTGCCGCTGGCTGTACCGGTAACAATTATTACATTTTTTCCTTCCCGGATGAGTTTTATTGCTTTTGCCTGGTGGGTGTAAAGTTCTTTAAGGCCGAGCTCCTTTAACTTCTTTCTTAAAAAGGGGAGAATCCTTAAGTTCTTGAATTGAGCTTTTCGAGCTGAAATTAGCTCTTCATGGGCAATTTCTTTGGGGAAAGAATCTTTTAAAAATTTAATAACTTTTTTTGTTTTCATCCCTTAAAAACTTTTATTGTCATTTAACCATTTCATCTTTATAATATATCAAAAAGGAAGGGGAGGTTGAGCAATGCCTATTTTGGATATTTTAAAAAAGAGAAAGCAGAAAGACCCTGAGGAAATTGCTCGGACAAAGATAAGCGAAATTATGAAAACTGATCTGGTCACCATTAGTGAAGACACAAGTTTAGCTCGAAGTATTAATGCTATGAGAAGGGAAGGTGTTAATTATCTTCTTGTTACTGAGGGGGAAAAGCTAGTTGGTGTTGTAACTGATGGAGACATTCTCTATTCGATTTACGAGAAAAAGGTTAACCCAGAAAAAACACCGGTTGGAAAAATTATGACTAAAAATGTGACAACAATTTCACCTAAGCAAACAGTTAAGAAAGCTTTGGAATTAATTATATCTAAAAAAATTCGCCGTCTCCCGGTAATTGAAAAGGGGAAGCTGGTTGGTTTAGTTTCCTTAACTGATATTGAAGACTACGCTGGTTACTTGATTATTTTGAAAGTTTAAATTAGCTTTTGTTTAATTAATTCTTCAGCTATTTGGACCGCATTTAGAGCTGCCCCCTTACGCAAATTATCAGCGACAATCCACAAATTTAAACCATTTTCAATCGATTCATCTTCCCGAATTCTTCCCACAAAGCAAAAGTCAGTCCTAGCTGCTAAGGTTGGGAGGGGGTATAAAAGCTCTTTGGGTGAATCTACCACCTTCACTCCCGGGGCTCTTTCTAAAATTTCTCTTGCTTCTTTCGCTCCAATCTTTTCTTCTGTTTCAACATTAACTGATTCAGCGTGAGATATAAAAACGGGAACCCTAACACAAGTAGCGGTTATTTTAATCTCATCATCCCCTAAAATCTTTCTGGTTTCATTGACCATTTTCATCTCTTCTTTAGTGTAATTATTTTCGAGGAAAACATCAATTTGAGGGATAAGATTAAAGGCAATTTGGTGAGGGTAAATCTTTACTTCTAAATCTTTCCCATTTAAATACGCCTTGCTTTGTTCTCTTAGTTCTTCAATGGCAGCGCGACCAGCACCGGAAACAGATTGATAAGTCGAGATAACTAGCCTCTTAATAGGTGACCGATCGTAGAGAGGTTTTAAAACGACAACCATTTGGATGGTGGAACAGTTAGGATTAGCAATAATTCCTTTGTGATTCTTTAAATCCCCTGGGTTTACTTCGGGTACGACTAAAGGGACATCTTTTTCCATCCGAAAGGCGCTACTATTATCAATGACAATACAATTAGAGTTAACCGCTAAAGGAGCAAACTCGCGGCTCCTTTCAGCTCCAGCTGAAAACAAAGCAATATCAAATCCTCGGAATGAATCCTCTGAAAGCTTCTCAACAGCAATGTCTATCCCTTTAAAGGTTAGCTTTTTACCGACTGACCTTTCAGAAGCCAGGAGTTTTAATTCATCAACTGGAAAATTACGCTCTTCTAAAATTTTCCTCATTTCTTCGCCAACGGCTCCCGTAGCACCGGCAATAGCTACTCGATAACCCATTTCTTACCGCTCCTCAAGGATTTTGTCTTTTGCCAAATTGAATTTGTCGTGAATAGCTTGGATTGCTTCATTAACCCTTTCTGCTTTAATAACGCAAGAAATTTTAATTGACGAGGTGCTAATCATCTCAATATTAATTTTTTTCTCAGCCAGAGCAGCAAACATATCAGCAGCAACTCCAGGATGGGTTTTCATCCCTGCCCCAACTAGAGAGACTTTAGCAATGTTTTCATCTGCTTCAAAAGTTCGTGCTCCTAGCTCATTGACCACTTGCTCAATGACTTCCTTAGTTTTTTTCAAGTCACCCTTACTGACAGTAAAGGAGATATCGGTTAACCCTTTTTCACTAATGTTTTGGATAATCATATCAACATTAATGTTAGCGTCAGCCAAAGAGCGAAAGACCTTAGCTGCTATGCCTGGTCGGTCAGGCACATCGCGAATAGTAATTTTAGCTTCACCTACATCAAAGGTGACTCCGCTAATAACAGGTTTTTCCATCATTTCAGACTCTTCCATAACTAATGTTCCCTCGCTTTCTGTAAAACTTGATCTTACTCGAATTTTAACACCATAATTTTTTCCATACTCCACTGACCTTAACTGAAGCACTTTAGCTCCAGTTGCTGCCATCTCTAACATCTCATCATAAGAAATGGCTGGCAGGAGGCGGGCGTTAGGGACTATTCTTGGATCAGCGGTAAAGACACCTTCAACATCAGTGTAAATTTCACAAACTTCAGCTCCCAGTTTGGCAGCTAAAGCAACTGCTGTCGTGTCTGAACCACCACGTCCTAAGGTAGTGATATCGTTATCCACTGTTACTCCTTGAAAACCAGCAATAATGACAATATTTCCCTTCTTTAACTCTTCTAATATTCGACTGGATTTAATGTCAATAATCTTAGCACGAGTATAGCTAGCGTCTGTTAAGATTCCAACCTGAGGACCGGTTAAAGAAATAGCACCGTAACCCAAAGACTGAATAGCCATTGAAAGCAAGGAAATTGAGACTTGCTCACCTGTGGCTAGGAGCATATCAAGTTCTCTTTCCGGTGGCGATGGAGAGATTTCGTAAGCCATTTTTAAAAGGTGATCAGTTGTGTCGCCAATAGCTGAAACAACCACGACCATTTGATAGCCCTTTTCTTTAGTTTTGACCACCCGCTTGGCGACATTCTTAATTTTTTCTGTATCAGCAACTGATGAACCGCCATATTTTTGGACAATTATTGGCATCTTTCTCCCCTTATATAATTAAAAGTTATTTTATCAACATGGATGAGAAGTCACAACTAAAGAGCTGTTTTTCTTTTGACTTAAATCTAGTCTCTAACAGCTTTATTTTGGATCCTGGGAAAGATTGGCTTTCCTTTACTTAGCTTAGAGCCAGGCTTAATTTGACCAAAAGGAATTGTTTCTTTCAAAGATTTTTCTTTAAGACTATCGGTTACTCCTAACTGGTCTAACATTGTTTCAGCTGCTGAAGGCAAAAATGGCCAAATTAAAAAGGCAATTATTCTAATAGTCTCAGCTAAGTTGTATAATACGGTTCCTAGTCGGCGGCTATTTTTCTTAGCCAAAGACCAAGGTGCTGTTTCATCAATGTACTTATTGGCTTGCCTCACAATTTTCCAGATTTCTTCTAATGCTCCTTTAAAATCATAAGATGTCATTAACTCTAAGTAATTTTTCTCAACAGAACCAATTAGTTTCTTAAGGGCTTGATCAATTGATAAATCTTCATTGGGATATGGTATTCGGCCCTCACAATACTTTTCGTAAATAGGAATGCTTCGATGGAGGAGATTACCTAAGTCATTAGCGAGGTCAGCGTTGTAGCGTTCCTCAAATCTCTCGTAAGTGAAGTCTCCATCTTCAGTGGGAGGAATTTCTCGCATTAAATAGTAGCGAACTGAATCCACTCCATATTTTTCAACTAATTTAATAGGGTCAATGACATTTCCCAAAGTCTTGCTCATCTTTTGTCCTCCAACAGTAATAAAGCCATGAACAAAGATGGTTTTAGGGAGAGGAAGCCCAGCTGACATCAGCATGGCTGGCCAAAGAATAGCATGGAAGCGGGTAATATCTTTCCCAATGACATGAACATTAGCTGGCCACCATTTCCTAAATTTTTTAACATCATAAGAATAACCGATAGCTGAAATGTAGTTGGTTAAGGCATCAAACCAAACATACATAACTTGTTTTGGATCCCCTGGAACAGGAATACCCCATCTTAATTTGGCAGTCGAGCGCGAAATGCTTATATCTTCTAGCCCGCTCTTAATAAGGGTGTAAATCTCATTGTATCGGGTTGAAGGAAGAACAAAGTTAGGGTTTTCTTCAAAATGTTTGAGAAGCGGTTTTTGATAGTTAGATAAACGAAAGAAATAATTCTCCTCTTTAATTATTTCAGGAGTAATCCCATGATTAGGGCACTTTCCATCAATTAAATCTGAATGAGTTAAATAAGCTTCGCAACCAACACAGTAATATCCTGAGTATTTAGCATTGTAAATATCTTTTTGGCAAGCTTTCCAGAGATTTTGAGCTGCTCTTGTATGTTGAGGATTGGTTGTCCTAATGTAGTAGTCAAATGATAGATTAAGTTTTTCCTTAAGGAGGTGAAATTTCTTAACCATTTGGTCACAAAATTCTTGAGGTCTTAATGAGGCTCTCTTAGCTGCTTGTTCAACTTTAGTTCCGTGTTCATCTGAGCCAGTAAGAAAAAAAACATCTTCACCTAAAAGCCGATGATATCGAGCCATTACATCTGCTTGAACCTTTTCTAAAGCATGACCAATGTGAGGTGGTGCATTGATATAATCAATAGCTGTAGTAACAAAAAAAGTTTTTTTCATTTACCACTCCTTTAGTTTATAAAAATCCTGAAAATCTTAACATCAAATTGGAAATATATTAAAATATTACAATAGTCAATAGTGGAAAGGGGGCGAGAGATAATGACGGCAAGTGGGATTGTTCGGAAAATTGATCGCGTTGGAAGAATTGTAATTCCATCAGAAATCCGAAAAACTCTTTCAATTTCTAGTGGTAACTCGATGGAAATCATTGTTAACAAAGACCAAATTATCCTCTCCAAATATGCTGATTCTTGCCTCTTCTGTGGTAGTGGAAAAAAAGTTAGAACATTCCAAGGAAAGAAGATATGTGAAAGGTGTCGCAAAAAGTTATCGATGATTTAACCTCACCCCTCTTGCAATATCATAAACAAATTTTTTAGAAACTTTTTTTTCTTGAGCTACTTTTTTTATTGCTTCCTTTTTAGAAAAACCTTGAGCTATTAAATCCTGAACCAAATGATAAATCTCCTCGCTTGAAATTTTTTCACTTGCTTTCTTTCCTTCTCCTTTCACTAAAAAGGTTAATTCTCCTTTAGGCTTTTTAGCTTGTATTTTTTCTTTTATCTCTTTAACGCTTCCCCTTAAAATTTCTTCATAAACTTTGGTTAATTCACGGACTAAAACGGCTTCTC
Source organism: Candidatus Geothermocultor quzhuomuensis (assembly GCA_015711795.1). Taxonomy (GTDB): domain Bacteria; phylum Actinomycetota; class Aquicultoria; order Geothermocultorales; family Geothermocultoraceae; genus Geothermocultor; species Geothermocultor quzhuomuensis. Next base: position 16,612 of record JACVJC010000010.1, on the reverse strand, counting down.
TGTTGCCCAGGACTTCAAGAATCTCATCAATTAGTTGTTTAATTCTATGAGGAGCTTCATAAAATATCAAGGTTCTTTCTTCGTCTTTAAGTTTTGATAAAATTTTTTTTCTTTCACCTTTCTTTCGGGGTAAAAAACCAAGAAAAATAAAGCTAGTTGAAGGAAGACCTGAGACAGCTAGAGCAGAAATAGCAGCTGACGGGCCTGGCAGGACTTCTAATTCAATTCCTTCTTCAATGCAAGACTTAATGAGAGAATAACCAGGGTCTGAAAGGCCTGGCATTCCTCGGTCAGCTACTAAAGCAACCTTTTTCCCTTTTTTGATTTCTTCGATTATCTTTTTCTTCTTTTTTTTCTCATTATATGAATGATAGCTTGTTAGTTGAGTTTTTAGCTTATAGTGGGTGAGGAGTTTCCTTGTTTCCCTCGTGTCTTCAGCAGCAATTAAATCAACTTCACCAAGAATCCTTAAAGCTCTTAAAGTAATATCTTCTAAGTTTCCTATGGGAGTAGCACAGATAACGAGCTTCCCTTTCACCGAGAGAAAATGCCTCCCTTCTCCTTTAATTTAGAGAAAAAGAGAGTCCAGGATGTTAATTCAAAAGACTTAAAGACTCCATGTAAAAGAATGATGGTGAAGAGAATTAAGACGGTAAAAATTAAGTAAACAATTCTCCATTTAAAAAGAAAAAGGAGGGAAGAAGAAAAAAGATAAAGGAAAAGAAAGAAAAGTAAGCTTATTCCAGTTATTAGTAGCCAGAAGAACCCAGTTTTCCAGAGGTTTTTCCTTATTAGCAAGTAAGCTTTTTTGATAGAGGCTAAAATTTTTTCTCTTTCTAAGATGACAAGTCGGGAAGCGAAGGTAAAGAGAATATTGAAGAAAACGAAGGCCAAAAGAGAAACTAAAAAGAAAATAGCTACACCTAAAATCATTAAAATATTGCTTAAAGTAAATTTTCTAAAGGCGAAGGCAAATAAAGAAGGTAAAAAAAGTAAGCCCGCGAGAAAAAGGAGGAAAGCTATGAAGGGTGACCAAAGTAAGAGAGAGATTGTTAAGAGCGAGAAAAAAAAGTTAAATCCGTAGTTTAGCCCTGAAGCAAATTTGGCAAATTTTTTTTTCTTCACATCACCAATTAAACCAATGATGGAAGAGGTACAGAAGAAAGAAGTTATAGGAATGAAAATTAAAATTAGCCCTCCTGCTATTAAAAAAAGGGGTTCTTTGGAGAAGCTGAGAGGGACAGTTTTAAATTGGGATAGAAAGGGGTAAAAGGAAAGAGAAGGTTCAATTAGTTGATAGAAAATACTTGCTAATTGGGCAAAAAAGGAAGGAAAAAGAGCGAAAGCCCAAAGAATTTTCCAACGCCAAACTATTTGAGCTGCTTCTTTTAAAACAACCCAATAATCCATCTGAACTCACTTTTTGTCACTTTCAATTAAAATCAACCTCTGCTCTTCGCTTCTAGCTAGGCTTTTCCTTAGCTACTGGGCTGCTTTTTACTCTTCGAGCACCGCATCAACTGGACAAACTTCAAAGCAAATTCCACACTGGTCACAGTTCTCAGTATCAATTACATAAACATCATCTTTCTCAATAATAGCTGAGTGAGGGCACTCATCAAGACAAAGTCGACAACCAATGCACTCATTTTGATTAATTTTAAAAGCCATTTTACCCCTCTTTTAGACTATCCTAACTAAATCATATCTTCGAGAACCAAGCCCAATTCTTTCAGCATATTTTAATTGGGTAAGATGGTCAACAGTAGGGTAAAGAGCCTTAAATTTATCGCTGGTTCCAGAATCCTTGTAGGTAGTTTTTGGAACCCAGCTTTCTTGATTAACTAAATCAAGGGAAGCCTGGTCAATTGCCACTGGATCGAAGGAAGCCAAAATCCCTATATCAGGAACGATATAAGATTCACTGTAACTCCAGCAGTCACAGTCAGGAGAGATGTTGATTAAAAAATTCAAAAAAGCTACTTTTCCATTTTTTTCTTTTAAAACTCCCCAGGCGTATTCGACCATCTTTTCCTGAACAACATCAGGTTCAGATTCCCAGCTAATTGAGATAGCTGAAGAAGGGCAAGTAACCTGGCACTCGCCGCACCCATAGCACTTCTCTAAATCAATGATAGCTAATTTACCTTTAATTTTGTCTTTTAAAAAGATAGCTGAAGCTGGACACCACTTGGCACATTTACCACAACCATTACAAAGAGCTTCTTCAACTACGGGAAGAATATCCGAATGCATCATTTGTTTACCACTTCTTGAGCCAAACCCCATTCCTAAATTCTTTAAACTTCCGCCAAAACCAGTCATTGAATGTCCTTTAAAATGGGTGAGAACAACTAAGGAATCAGCATGAACTGCAGCACTACTGATGTTAACTTCTTTAAAATGCTTTCCTTCAATCTTTATTTTGATGTAATCTTTGCCATTTAACCCATCAGCAATAATTATGGGAGCTTTAACAACTGAATAATCAAAGCCGTTTTCTATGGCAGTGATGATGTGATCGACTCCATTTGACCTAGCTCCTCGATATAATGTATTGGCGTCAGTTAAAAAGGGTTTACCTCCTTTCTCTTTGACCTTATCAACGACTCGGCGAACAAATATGGGTGGCAAGAAAGCTGTGTTCCCTTTTTCCCCAAAGTGAGTTTTAATGGCAACCAGTTCATCAGGTTTAAAGACACTGTAGAGTCTAGCCTTTTCAAAAAGCTGCTCCAGTTTTTCAAGGAGACTTTTCTTAGGAGTTAAAGCATTAGCAAAGAATACTTTTGACATAACTCACCTCCAAAAAAGAGACATTGCTCCTAAGGCTACTCCTTTCTCTCCTAAATTTGCTGGGACAATTTCTACTTTCTTTAAAATTGCTGGAATAACATTTTTCTTTACCATTTCAAGGAGGGTTGAAAAAAATAGTTCTCTAACTTGAATCATCCCGCCCCCTAAAATAACTTTCTCTGGATGGAAAATATTAATTAAGTTAGCAATACCAATTCCCAAAAATTTTCCAGCTTCCTGAAATATCTCTACTCCCAAAGAGTCACCTCTTTTAGCTGCTTCTGAAACAGTTTCGCAAGTAATTTTTTCCTTATCTGAGGCAAGCTTTAAGATTAAGGATTTTCTCCCTTGATTTACTCTTTCTTTAGCTATCCTTTCAATTGCTTTTCCCGATGCCAGGGCTTCTAAGCAACCTTTATTCCCGCAATTGCAAATTGGTCCGTCTTCTTTGATAATCATATGGCCAATTTCTCCTCCAAAGTTTTGTCCTCGATATAACTGATTGTTGATGATGATTCCTCCCCCAATGCCAGTCCCTAAAGTTATCCCAATTAAGTTTATTCCTCCTTTTCCACTTCCGAATCTTTGCTCTCCAAGGACAAAACAATTTGCATCATTTTCTAAAACAAAGGGGAGTTTAAGATACCTCTTTAAAACCTTGAGCAAAGGAAAATTTTCAAAGGGGAGATTGGGGGTAAAAACGATTATCCCTTTTGAAGAGTCAACTAATCCGGCTACTCCGATGGCAACTCCTAACAAATCTTTTCTTTCAATTTTTCCTCTTTTCATTAAGTTCTTAACTAATTCCAGAATTTTTTGGACAATTTGACTTTCTTCTTTTGGAGTCTGAGTGCGAAGAAAACATTTTACCCCTTGCGAATTACCTAAAAGAGAAATAATTTTAGTTCCTCCTAAATCAATACCAATGGTAAACTTTTCCTTACTCATTGTTCATCCATTTTTAAGAGAAAAATTACCTCATTTAGCCTTTAAGAATTTTAGCTTTTCCTTAATGGCTTGATAACAAATTTCGGCTTCTTTTATTTCTTTTGCTTCAAGTCGATTAGGGCTAAACCTGTCTCTTTCAAAAAATTTTACAAAATCAAAGAATTCGTTAAGCTTTTTTTCCTTGTTAACTATTTTCGCAAACTCAGAAGGAGTTTCCCAATCTTTTCTCTTAAAACCTAAAGCATCAAGCTCTTCGCAAATGTTCTTAAAGTACAATCCAATTTTATCAGATGGCGCAATGGCTTTTTTCCTTTTTGCTTTCTCCCTTTTTACCCAAAAATAACCACTTAAAAAAATGAAGAAAGTTAAAAAGGATATCCAGTAGCCTCGGGATGGAGAAAATGAAAGATTTGAGGCCAGCCTTTTTAGCGTAGCAAGAGAGAAAATCAACTTTCTTTGCAATGAAGCAAAGATAGGAATCTTTTTAATTTGTTTTTTAATATATTGCCAATAACTTACGAGGAAAGACTTTTTTGATGAAATTGCTTGTGGGGCTTCGAAGCCTGGGGTTGGATCAAAGGTTAACCAGCCAAAACCAGGGAAGTAAATTTCGGTCCAAGCATGAGCATCAGAAATTTTGATTTCGTAATATCCAGTAAATGGATTGAGGTAGCCTTCAGTGTAACCAGTAACCAATCGAGCAGGAATTCCCACTGCCCGACACATTAAGGTTAAGGCACTAGCAAAGTGTTCGCAATACCCTTCTTTTTTTTCAAAAAGGAAATAGTCAACCACATCACTCTTAGGAGGAGAAGGCTCTATTTCCAAATTATATCGATAATTTTTCTTGAGGTAGTTTTCAATTGCCAAAATTTTATCGAAAGAATTACTATAAGGAAGGGTAATCTTCTTAGCTAAATCTTTAACTCTTTGTGGGAAGTTAGAGGGAAGTTGAAGATATCTTTGGTCAACTAAGGTTTCTCCTTTGAACCTCTTAAGTTCTCCTGCGCTCCAGCGAGGAGCAAGAGAAATAACGGTATAAACCATATCTTCAGGTAAGGTAAAAGGGCTTCTTAAGGAAGAAAACTTGTCTTTCCAAATTGAGAGGGCAGAAAAGTAAAGAGATTCAGGTTGGTAAGCAGCGAAAATTACATTTGGTTGTTCTTTAATTATGAAAAAAGTTTGAATCACTTGTGAAGTGCGATAGTAAGAGGAGATTTCTTCTAAGGGAATGGAGAAAGGTTGAAATGAAGTAGAAATTTCTTTAGGTGTTTTATCACTTGACTCCCAACCTTTCCCATCATAGAGATCAAAAACCAACCCACGATAGTAAGAAGGTTCATCAGTTTTAACAATTAAAGCTACTTCTTCTGAAAGTTTTCCTCGATAATTTAAGTTTAGATAAGGGTTAAAACCAAAATAGCTTTGAGGGTTAAAAGGACTAAACTCCTTCCCTAGAGAGTAAGGATAGGCAGGATTAACAACCCCACCTCCAAAATTGGGAATCAACCTTTCCTCGGCTTCTTTAAATGGAAAGTTTCTTACTCTCCAGCCAGATGAGCGAGGAATAAATGGGAAGATTAAAAGGGAAAGAAGGGTTATCAAAAGAATAGAAAAAAGTCCAAAGGGGAAGAAAACCTTTTTGTATTTTAAAAAAATGTTATCTACTTCCAGGCCAATAGTAGAAACCTGATCAAAAAGAAGGTAAAAAGCGGAAAATATAATGAAAGAAAGGAAGAAGGGAATAAATTTCAAGCTAATACTTAAAGCCCCTGATGTTCCCACTAATATTAAGGAGCTAGCTAAAGAAAAGAGTAAATCTCTCCGAGCTGGTAAATCAAAGCTGTGAAGGACGAGAATCAGAATGAAAAGTCGAGCTAAAGGATAACGAGGGTCGTAAAAATATGTTGAAAGCTCTCTTAAGTAATTACTAAAGGCAATAAAGAGAAGAAAGGAAAGAATTAGTTTAATTTGCCAATTGTTTTTCCTTCTCCTTAGCCAGCTAACTAGGTTACCAACTAAAATTCCAAAGAGAGCTAAGAAGGAAAAACTTATACTAAATCCTCTCTCAAAAGCAATTCCTAGAACACCTGATAAAACTGAGCCAGAAACCAGAACTCTTAAAAGGATAGAGTTCTCAGGAGGGGGAGGGGCATTTAAACGTTTATAAATTAAAAGGGCTTGTTTAATGACTGACATATGTCATCACTTTTTTGACAAACATAGCTAAGGATTCTTGCTTCACTTAAATCTTGAAGCAATTTATCAAAAGCTTCCTTTTCTAAAACTCTTCTCCCTTTAGTAAAGGTATCAGCTTTTAAAAAAATATTAATGATTCTAACCTTGCTTTCCTGAGCTAAAAGGAAAGTCGATAGATTAAGGCCAGGTAAAGTTGGAATAAGGCAAATCAAAGTGGAACGTGGGGGAAGATAAGGTAAGCTTAATTTAACTAAGTCAGGAAAGCTTAAATCTCCTTCAGCCTCAAGCCGAGATAGCCATTCTAAAGCTTGCCACCAATCTGGGTAAGACAAAACCTCAATCTTTTTTCCTTTTGAGGCTATTAGTTGAATAGGGTGCCCCGTTTTTAATGAATAATTAATTAAGGAGGTACCTATTTTTATGCTATATTCCAGAGTTGATTCTTTTCCTTCACCTAAATTGTGATTGGAGTTAGAATCAATCAATATATTAACTAAAGAGCCAAATCCTCTTTCGAATTCTTTAACAATCATTTTTCCTTTTTTAGCTGTGTTCTTCCAGTGGATAAACCTCAGGCTATCACCAGGGGCATATTCTCTCGTTCCATAGTATTCTGACCCTGAACCTTTTTTCCGCTCGTGAATTACTTCTGCGGGATAAGAAGCTGTTTCTAAAAGGGGGAACGTTCTTATCTCAAAGTAAGAAGGATAAATTAAAAGGGGTGAAGGGAGATAAAACCTCTTTTGCCAAAGAAAAAAACCAAAAGGAGCTGAGCATTTAAGTGTTGCATAGCTTCCTTGATAGAACCCCCTTCTCGATGCCTTGATTGAGTAATCCCAGCTTTTTTTTCCTTTCTTTTTTAAGAATGGAATGGGAAGATGGATTTGTTGGTCCAAAAATTGGTCAGAATACTCAAGGAGAACCTTCAATCCCCCTTTATTGATAACCTTTAAGGTGATTGGGATTTTTTCTCCTTCAAATCCTTTTGAAGGTGTTTCTCTTTTAAGCTCAACTTTTCTTAGAAAAAGAGGGGGCAAAAAGAAAGAAAAAAGAAAGGTTGAAGAGAGAAAGGAGACTAAAACGAAAATCCAGCCAGCTTGAATATTTATCCCTACCAGGAAAAGGGCAGACAAGAGCAAAAGGAAAACCAAACCCTTTTTAGTAATCATAAAGGTCACAACCCAATAGGAACAGGAATTTGATTTAAAATTGATTTAATTAATTCTTTGTTAGCATTCTGACCCAGCCTCAAATGAGGCTTTAAAACAATTCGATGAGAAAGGGTATATGTGGCAACATATTTTATATCATCGGGTAAGATATAATCTCGTCCTTCTGAAGCTGCTTTAGCTTGAGCCAGTCGAGTTAAACTAATTGTTCCTCGAGGACTTGAGCCTAGAAGAACATCAGGATGGTCACGAGTGGCTAAAACAATTTTTAAAGCATAATCAATTAAACTTTCTTCAACATAAATTTTTCGGATTACTTTTTGAATTTTGACTATTTCTTCAGCTGAGATAACTGCTTCTAAAGTCTCAATGGGGTGTCTAATTAATTGGCTTTTTAAAATCTCTTTTTCAGCTTCCTTTGGGGGATAACCTAAACTTATGGAAACCAAAAACCTGTCAAGTTGACCTTCAGGTAAAGGATAAGTTCCATGGTATTCTAGGGGGTTTTGAGTAGCGATTACAAAAAATGGCTCAGGTAGAGGGTGAGTTACACCATCAACAGTGACTTGGCGTTCTTCCATTGCTTCTAAGAGAGCAGATTGAGTTCTGGGTGTTGTTCGATTTATCTCATCAGCTAAGACAATGTTAGCAAAGACAGGGCCAGGGGCAAATTTAAAATCTCTCAGTTTTTGATCATAAATAGTAATACCAGTAATATCGGAAGGGAGGAGGTCAGGGGTGAATTGAACTCTCTTAAAAAGCCCATTAACTGATTTAGCAATTGATTTTGCTAGCATTGTTTTTCCAACCCCAGGAAGGTCTTCAATCAGGAGATGTCCTGAAGATAAAAAACAAAGGATTGACATTTCAACAGCTTTGCTTTTCCCTTTAATGACTTTCTCAACGTTTTCAACTAACTTTTTTATAAGTTGCTTTACTAATTCCTTTTTCATTGTTAATTAAACTCCAATAATTAATGATTATACCTTGAAAAAAAACTTTTTCTAGTTAAGTGGGGAGGGATGAAGGAAAGATTAGTGAGTCTCAATTTGAACTCTGTTACTTGTTCGTCCTATTAGATTTGATTTCCCCCTTTTTGTCTTGGGAACTTTTATTTTCTTTTTGGCTAGATGAATTTAGTGAACTTTGATTAGCATTTGTATTTGGTCTTAATTCCTTTTTATTTAGATTTTCTTGTTCTTTTTTCTTTTCTTGAGGACTTTTTACTTTTGGAGTTTGACTTAGCTCAACCTTTTCTTTTTGTGATGGTGTGATGGTCTTTTTTCTTTCGGCTTCTTGAGAGGTTATCTCCATAACCTTTTGAAGAGCGGCTTCTTTTCTTTGAGATAAAGCCCTTATTCTTGTGACAATTTCTTGGTTATTAAAGCCCAACTTCAGACTTTTTTGCATTTGTTCTTCCATCTCTTCCAAAATTTCCTTTGCTTTTTCTTTTTCTCCCTTCTCAAGTAAAAAGTTAGCTTCCCTTAACCGATTTTGGCTGAACTCAGCATATAGGTAAGCTTTCTTTTCAAGATCAGTCGTCATATAAAGTTTCACTTTCTCCAAATTCCTTTTAATGGGATAGAGGAAACTCTCTGGCACAGCTTTACTGGAAGCGTAAGCTAAGCTCCCAGTTAACAAAATGAAGACTAAGGTAATGGATAGTATCTTAAGAGGAGTGAGGTGAAATTGGTTTGATTTTACTCCCGGCTTGAAATAAGTTTTAAGTTCTTTCTTTTTCTCAACTTTTTCTTCATCCTTTTTATCAAAATCCTCTTCAACTTTTTCTAGCTTAATTTCTCTTCCCCACTTTCCCGAGGCAGCTTTCTCTTGATTAAGATTTTCATTAATCATTTCAATAAGATAATCTGCTAGCTCCCAGTCTCCTTCTTTAACTGCTTGAATTAAAGATTCAAGTAACCTTTTATATTCAGAAATATCATCCTTTCGAGCCGCTACTTTTTTAACTTCCTCGATTAAGGAACGAATATAATTTTGATAAGCTTGTACTTCTTTATTTCCCATCTATATCACCGAATTAAAATCTTACAATATAAATATCGGCAGATTAAGAAAAAAAATAAATAATAGAACTATAGGGGAGATATCTGGGTACCACATTATCACTTTTAATTCCTTGAACAAATAAGAAAGAGGAGATAAAATAATCCCACAGGAAGGTGGTTTGGATTAGAAAAAGCAGGCCAGTTTGGTACAAAGATGCCAAATGGATTTTTGGTTTTTGTTTTGCATTTGTTCTAACTCTAACTCTACTCCTCTTTAATTTATTTCAGCTAACTAGTTTTAAGCAAGCTAAAAATATCTTTTCTTTCTTTACTTTGGATTTCTTTCAAGTTGATAAGAAATTTGACCAGTTTTATTCGGAGATTCTTGCTTTCAGTCGAGAAAACCCGGATGAATACCTTTCTATTCCTAACACTTCAATAAGGCTTAATATAATGGGTAAAGATGTTATCCAAATGACAAAGGAGGAACTAAAAAAAGCAATTTTTAGCCAAATTGTTAAGGAAAGTTATGAAAAAGGGTTAAAGGCTATTGTTTCGGAAGAAGAACTTCTTGAAAGGGCGGGAGAAAGAAAGCAGCAATTACAATTAGCTATCCATATTTTTAACTTCTTCAACCAAAAAATACACCAAAGGCTCAAATCAATTTTTCTATTTTTTGCTGTGGTTTCTCTTTTTCTTTTATTACCCTTCATTTTTTTTAGCTTTCGCTTTGGAAAGATTTTTAATGTTGGTCTTTGTTTTTGTATCGCCAGTTTTCCTAGCTTCTCCCTTTTAACGATTTTGGAGAGAACCTTACCCCCTAAGCAAATTGGGAAGTCAAACTTACAGGCAAAATTCTTGAGTGAAGTGGCGGCTCCGTTAATTCGAGTTGCCCAAAAAAACTATCGAATTTTCTTCCTGATTAGCTTAGGGTTAATCTTTGTAGGAATGATTGGAGGCATTGGAATGAGAATTAAAGAAAAGATTGCTTCAACTAAATCAACACTTTCTGTTTCAAGACAACCTGAGCTACCTCTTCCACCGTCGCCACCTCAACCACCAACTTTATCTCAGTAAGATTATAAGGTTTAACTTTATCGTATAGTTATAAAAAGAAATAGGTTGACAAAAAGTTGAAAATAATTTACCTTTGAAATTTAATTTTCAAATATTTAAAAGGAGGGTGAATTTATGAGTGTAGATTTAGAAATTGCTCAAAAAGCAAAATTAAGACCAATCGTAGAAGTTGCTAGTGAGCTTGGCCTTAAGGAGGATGAGGTTGAGCTTTACGGCAAATATAAGGCAAAGGTAACTCTTGATGTTCTCGAGAGGCTTAAGGGTAAACCCAATGGTAAATATATTGATGTTACTGCAATAACTCCAACCCCCTTAGGGGAAGGTAAAACAACAACTACAGTTGGCTTAACTCAAGCACTAGGGAAAATTGGTAAGAAAGTGATGTGTTGTATTCGCCAGCCTTCCCAAGGCCCGACCTTTGGAATAAAGGGAGGAGCGGCTGGCGGAGGTTATTCCCAAATTGTTCCGATGGAAGACTTTAATCTTCATTTGACTGGTGATATTCATGCAGTTGGAGCTGCCCACAATCTTCTAGCAGCCGCAATTGATGCACGAATTATGCACGAAGATAGAATGAGTGATGAGAAGTTAGCTCAGCTTGGTTTACGCCGCCTTAACATTGATCCTTATAGCATTACTTGGAATAGAGTGGTTGATGTTAATGACCGAGCTTTACGCAATGTTATTATTGGTTTGGGCCATGAAACGGATGGTCGTCCTCGCCAAACAGGCTTTGATATTACTGTTGCTTCAGAAGTAATGGCAATTCTCGCTTTGACTACCGGGCTTAAGGATTTGCGCCAAAGGCTTGGTCGGATTGTTTTTGGTTATAGCAAAAGTGGTGAGCCACTTACCGCTGAAGACCTCGGAGTAGCAGGTGCTATGACTGTTCTTATGAAGGATGCGATAAAACCCAATTTAATGCAAACCTTAGAAGGTCAGCCTGCTTTTGTCCATGCTGGGCCTTTTGCTAATATTGCTCATGGCAACTCATCTATTTTAGCTGACCAAATCGGTCTTAAATTAGTTGATTATGTTATTACGGAATCGGGTTTTGGTGCTGACTGTGGAATGGTTAAGTTTTTTGATATTAAGTGCCGTTATTCTGGTCTTATTCCAAATTGCGTCGTTATTGTTTCAACTATCAGAGCACTTAAAATGCACGGAGGTGGACCAATGGTTGTTCCTGGTCGCTCCCTTGACCCAGCTTATACCCATGAGGATTTGGAGTTACTGAAGAAGGGAGTTTGCAACCTTCAAGCCAATATCGAAATTGCTAAGAAATTTGGAATACAAGTGGTTGTAGCAATTAACCGCTTTGCTTATGATACTGATAGGGAGATTGAAATAGTTAAAGAAGCAGCAATTGAAGCGGGAGCTAAGGGAGCATACCCCTGTGAGCATTGGGAAAAAGGTGGAGATGGAGCCATTGAATTAGCTGAAGCAGTGGTAGCAGCTTGTGAAAAGCCTTCTAGTTTTAGATTTCTTTATCCTTTAGACTGGCCAATTAAGAAAAAAATTGAGACTATTGCTCTTGAGCTTTTGGGAGCTGATGGAGTGGACTATACCCCTAAAGCAGAGAAGCAAATTGCTGACTACGAAAAGGCTGGTTTTGGTAACTTGCCAATAAATTTAGCCAAGACCCATCTTTCCATATCCCATGACCCAACTTGGAAAGGTGTTCCTAAGAATTACCGTCTTCCTATTCGTGAGGTTAGAGCCTCAATTGGAGCTGGCTTTATCTATCCTCTCTGTGGTGAAATGCGAACAATGCCAGGCTTACCATCAGTTCCAGCTGCTATGAAGGTTGATATAGATGATGATGGGAAGGTAGTAGGTCTTTTTTAATAAGGAAGAGTGATTAGTTGGGGAAAGTTTTTAAGGTTACCTTCTTTCCTCAAAATAAAACTGTTCCAATTGAAGAGGAAGAGAACCTTTTAAAGGCAGCTCTCAAAGCTGGTGTTTATATTACTGCTTCTTGTGGTGGTGAAGGAACCTGTGGAAAATGCCGCATTATTGTGAGGAAAGGGAAGATAAAGCAGAAAAGGGATGAAAAGCACCATTTAACTCAAGAGGAAATTAAACAAGGTTATGCTCTCGCTTGTCTTTCTTATCCTCAAAGTGATTTAGAAGCAAGAATTCCAGTCGAGTCTTTAATTGGGGACAAAAAAGCACTGACAAGGGAAATTAAGCAACCCATTTGTGGGTTGGTTTTATCGGCTGAGGAATGGAAAAAATATCTGCCCTCGTTTAAGATTGAGCCTTCTTTTAAGAAAGTTTATCTTGAACTTTCTCCGCCTACCCTTGAAGATACCTTAAGCGACTTAAGGAGACTCCGAAGAAGTCTAAAGAGAGAGATTGGTTTATTCTTTAGCTATGTTGATCTTGAGGTTTTGAGAAAGCTACCCCGCATTTTAAGAGAAAGCAATTGGCGAGTGACTTTAACCCTTTTCGACCATTTTGGTAGCTGGTGGCTGGTTGAAGTTGAGCCAGGAGATACAAGAAGAGCAAACTACGGAGTGGCTATTGACTTGGGGACAACTACTATTGTTGGACAGTTAGTTGATTTAATGAATGGCAATGTTATTGTTACAGAATCAGAATACAATGCCCAAATGACCTTTGGAGACGATGTTATTTCAAGAATTATCCATTCTTTAAAAGGGAAAGGGCTAAAGGAACTTCATCAATTAGTGGTGGAGACAATCAATAAAATAATAAATAAACTGGTTATGCTAGCTAAGATTGAAAAGAAAGAAATTACTTCTTATTATGTAGCTGGAAACACTATTATGCTTCATTTTCTTTTTGGCATTAGCCCTCGGTTTATTCGAGAAGAACCTTATATCCCAGCTACTAGTTTTTCGACCTGGGTTAAAGCTGAGGAGATAGGGATTGGCTTTTCGTCTCAAGCTTATCTTTATGCTTTACCTAGTGTCGCCAGTTATATTGGGGCTGATATTGTTGGAGGGATTTTGTCATCAGGGATGTTTCAAAGTCAAAAGATTAAACTTTATATAGACATTGGGACAAATGGGGAGCTAGTTTTAGGCAATTTCGACTGGTTAGTTGCTTGTTCTTGCTCAGCTGGTCCTGCCTTTGAAGGGGGAGGGATAAAACACGGAATGAGAGCAGCCGGAGGAGCAATTGAGCAAGTAAGAATATCTCCTGAAACATATGAACCAATGATTTTAACAATTGGGGGGAAAAAACCAATTGGTCTCTGTGGATCTGGCTTAATCGATACTCTGGCAGAGCTTTTTCTTTCAGGTCTTGTTGATCGAAGGGGTAAGTTTAACCTTGAGGCTAAGAGCAATCGGATTCGAGAAGGGAAATATGGATATGAGTATGTCTTAGTTTGGAGCGAGGATAGTGGAACGGGAAAGGATATTGTTCTTACTGAAGTTGATGTTGACAATTTAATGCGGGCTAAAGCAGCAGTTTTTGCCGGAATAAGAACTTTAGTTAATTCGGTAAACATTTCTTTTAAGCAGATTGACGAGGTATTAATTGCAGGAGCTTTTGGAAATTACCTTGATATTGAAAGAGCAATCATTTTAGGTTTGTTACCTGATTTTCCCTGCGATAAGTTTAAATTTCTGGGTAATGGCTCTCTTCATGGCGCCTATCTAACCTCAGTTTCTAAGGAGATGATTGAGGAAGCGGAAAAAGTAGCTAAAAAAATAACTTATTTAGAGCTCTCGACAAGTAGCAAATTTTATGATGAGTATGTTTCAGCTCTTTTTTTGCCTCACACTAATACAGAGCTGTTTCCAACCGTCGACAAATTGATAGCAGGTGGTAGGTCGTAAGTCGAATATTGGGGAAAAGAGAGTGGCGAGAAGCGAGGGAAAAGCAAAGATAAAAGTGATGCAGAGCGTCATTCTGAGCCCCACCAGAGGTGGGTAAAAAGTGAGCAGATAGCAGGTAACAGCAAGCAGAGAGCAGAGAGCAGTTCTCCTTCCCTCCCAGCTGTAGGGAAGGGGATTAAGGGGAGGGGAGAACGAGCGACGTTTGTTTGGGGAGGTAAGATGACCAAGACACTGGCAGTGGCAGGAAAAGGAGGTTCAGGTAAAACCACTTTTTCGGCTCTTTTAATAAGATATCTTTTAAAGGCAAAAAAGAAACCTATTTTAGCAGTGGACGCTGACCCTAATTCCAATCTTAATGAGGCTTTAGGGATTGAAATCAATCAAACAATTGGGGAGTTAAGGGAAGAAATTACTCAGAAGGTTGAGGAAATTCCGGTTGGAGTTTCTAAAGATACTTTAATTGAGTTAAAGCTGCAGCAAGCAGTCTCAGAAGGAGATGGCTTTGATTTACTCGTTATGGGGAGGTCGGAAGGTCCTGGATGTTATTGTTACATAAACAATATTTTACGGAAGTACTTAGATTTAGTAGCTGAAAATTATCTTTATATTGTTATTGACAATGAAGCAGGAATGGAGCATTTAAGCAGGCGGATTACGAGAGATATTGATTCCTTATTTTTAATTTCTGACCCAACTCCTCGGGGAATAGAAGCAGTGGCGAGGATAAAAAAACTGGCTATTTCCCTTAATTTAAAGATTGGGGAAATGTTTTTGGTGATAAATAAGGCTGATAAAATTGAAGAAAGCGTATGGGAAAGGATAAAAAAAGAAAATTTAAATTTTTTGGGCGCAATACCCTTTGACCAAAAAATCTGGCAGTTTGATTTGGAAGTTCGCTCTCTCATCGAATTACCAGATGAATCATTAGCTGTGAGGGAATTTAACCGTCTTGTGGAAAAAGTGATTATTTAGAAGTGATAAGTGAAGAAAGAGGAGTGAGCAGTTCCCCTACGCTGGCAGGAAGGGATTAAGCTAACCTGGGCAAAGTCGGAGGAGGATGTAAATGGGAAGATTTTACAATTTTCTCTCCCTATCTATCCCAGGCAGGCTTCTTAGAGGGGAGAAAAAAGGGGAGATCTGCAAATTGAGACATTAGAAAATTCGTTTAGAATTTGATAGGAAGGAGGTAAAAAATGGTTCAAATAATTAGCGGTAAGGAAATTGGGGAGGAAATTAGGAAGGATTTGACTTTGGAAGTTGAATCATTCAAGAAAGAAACTGGTATTACACCTGGGTTGGCAGTAGTTTTGGTTGGGGAGAATCCTGCATCTCTTGTTTATGTTGGGCAAAAAGAAAAAGCCTGTGAACAAGTGGGTATCATTTCGAGAAAATACGCTTTACCAGAAAACGCTAGTCAGGATGAGGTTTTGAATTTGGTTGACCAGCTCAATAATGATTCCGAAATTCACGGAATTTTAGTTCAGCTTCCTTTACCAGTTCACCTTAATGAGAGTGAAATCCTTAATCGAGTTTCTCCTCAAAAAGATGTTGATGGCTTCCACCCAGTCAATGTTGGCAAGTTACTTTTGGGGGAGGAAACTTTTGTTCCCTGCACACCTCAAGGGATAATCGAGCTACTTGAAAGAACCGGTGTAGAAATTAAAGGGAAAGAGGCTGTTGTTGTTGGAAGAAGCAATATTGTGGGAAAACCAGTTGCAATTTTGCTCCTTCAAAGACACGCTACGGTGACTATTTGCCACACCCGGACTAGAGATTTAGCTTTCCATACTAAAAGAGCCGAGATTTTGGTGGTAGCGGCAGGCAAGCCCCATTTAATCAAAGGGGATATGATAAAAGAAGGCGTGGTCGTCATTGATGTTGGTGTTAATCGGGTTAATGGAAAGCTAGTTGGAGATGTTGATTTTGAAAGCGCAAAAGAAGTTGCTTCTGCTATTACGCCAGTTCCTGGTGGAGTAGGGCCTATGACAGTAACTATGCTTTTAAAAAATACCTTAAGAGCAGCCAAATCGCTAGCACAAACTTAACATTTAAAGTTATAGCAGACAATTATAATGAATATAAATACGATTTTGGTTTAGACTTTGGTGGGGAAATACAGGAGTGGATGCAGCGAATGATAATGAAAGCCGATGAAACCCCCTCTCCCCTTGTGGGAAAGGGTAGGGGTGAGGGGTATAATTTTGTATTAGATGCCTTAAGGCAATATTGAAAAGAATACAAACCTCAAAAATGGTTGTTTGAAGGAG
Organism: Candidatus Geothermocultor quzhuomuensis; assembly: GCA_015711795.1. GTDB lineage: Bacteria > Actinomycetota > Aquicultoria > Geothermocultorales > Geothermocultoraceae > Geothermocultor > Geothermocultor quzhuomuensis. The sequence goes on along the minus strand of JACVJC010000010.1, from coordinate 341 downwards.
TAAAGCTAGAAAGACACATTACAGTCAGAACAGTTCAAAAAGTTTTTAAGCATGCTTGTAGAATTGCGGGAGTAAAGAAAGATATAACAGTCCACACATTAAGACACAGTTTTGCTACGCATCTACTGGAAAGTGGAACTGATTTAAGATACATTCAAGAATTATTGGGACATAAGAATAGTAAGACAACAGAGATTTATACTCATGTAAGTATGAAAAATTTAAGTCAAATAAAAAGTCCATTAGATAATTTAAATTTGGGACTAAACAAAGGAGATGCGAGATGAGAGAAGCTTTCAAAAACAGAGAATTCTGGCAATTCGACAAACGGGGTCAGCAAA
>JACVJC010000009.1 GCA_015711795.1 Candidatus Geothermocultor quzhuomuensis | reverse complement strand
TCTTTGGCGGTTTGCCTTTTCGCTTCCGCTTTCGGGCGAGGCGGGCGGAAAGGGGGTTCGGGGGGAATTCCGCCCGCCGAGCCCGTTAATAAAATCGGTTCGGATTTTTTCAAATACACACCGCCAGAGATAAAAAACCGTAAGGATTTTTGTTCTTCCCTTTTCCAATTTGTTATTCACAGCTTTTTATCTGATAAACAGGAAAGTAGTACAATTTTAATGCTGAAAATAATTAAAAAGTTATCTATTCAAAAAAGTAAAAGTCCTCTCCAATTGAAACTGGACAAGGGTGTGAAGAAGGACTAAATTTGAGATTTTTAGTTTTCACTTATTTTCCCTGTGAGTACCTTTTTGTTTAAACTATTTTTTTCTCCCCTTTAATCAGGATTTTAAGAAATTCCTTTATTTGAAATGCTAAAAGATAAATGACAACTAATTTGGCTTTGTCACTTCTCTTTGGTATGATAAATTTGGCTTGACTATGCTAGGTGGGGAGGTAGCGGTGCCCTAAACCCTACTTTAAAGTGGGGGAAGCCTGCAATCCGCTAGAGCAGGGCTTAATTCCTACTTTGAGGCAATGCGCTTCAAGAAAGGCCTTCCTTAAGAAGCGGTGAAGGCTGGGGCCTGCAAGGCTGAAGTTTTGTTAAACCCGCCAGGTCCGGGAGGAAGCAACGGTACGCAAAGTCTTTAGTTGCTGTGGGATTACCTGGCTGGAGTTTCTTGAGGAAGACACCGCTTGGAGTAGTGTGGTCGAGAAGAGGTGCATAGTCAAGCCAGTATAGGGTTGCAGTGGAGGATTATGGTGAGCCATCTTACTCTATATCGGAAATGGAGACCTCAAAATTTTGCCGAAGTTGTTAGCCAAGTTCATATTACTCAAACTTTAGCCCATGCTTTAGAGGAATCTTTTATTTCTCATGCTTATCTTTTTGCTGGTCCACGAGGGACAGGAAAAACTTCAGTAGCTAGAATTTTAGCGAAGGCTCTCAACTGCGAAAAAGGAATTACTTCTGAACCTTGCAATAGCTGTTCATTTTGCAATGAGATAACAGAGGGGTCTTTTATTGATGTCCTAGAAATTGACGCAGCTTCTAATCGGGGAATCGATGAGATTCGCTCATTAAGAGAAAAAGTTTATTTTGCTCCAACAAGAGGGAGGTATAAAGTATACATTATTGATGAGGTTCATATGTTAACCCAAGAGGCATTTAATGCTCTCTTAAAGATGCTAGAAGAACCTCCACCTCATTCTATCTTTATCTTGGCCACAACAGAGATTCATAAGGTAATTCCAACAATTATTTCGCGATGTCAGTGTTTTGATTTTCGCCGAATTCCCTTTAAAGATATGGTTAATCACTTGGAAAGAATTTGTCAGTTGGAGGGGATAGAAATTGATGAACCATCTCTTTACATGGTGGTTAAACATTCTCAAGGTTCTCTTCGGGATGCCTTAGTTTTTTTAGACCAACTGGCTTCTTATGGGAAAAGAAAAATTAGCCTTAATGAGGTTACCTCTCTCTTAGGTATTGCTTCTTCAGAGCTCCTTGCTCAGGTGGGGGAAATGATTCGAGAAAGGGACATTACTTCCCTTCTTTCAATGGTTAAGAGGCTTCATGAAGAAGGGAAAGATTTAAAAAGGTTTATTAAAGACTTAATCGAGTATTTTCACAATCTCTTTTTAGCCTTGGAGGGTGGGGAGCCGCTCCTTGAAGATTCTCAAATTACTCAAGAGGCTCAAAAGTTTAAGTCTTTTGAACTCATTTATTTCATAGAGGTTTTAACGGACACCCTTGGCGAGATGAAATACAGTGAAGACTTGAAACTTCTCTTAGAGATGGCTTTTGTTAAGATAACTAAACCAGAAGGGAATATCTCTTTAGAGGGAATACTTTATCGGCTTGGTGAGGTTGAGAAGGTGCTAAAAGATTCTAAGTTTATCGCTTCGGGGAAGACTGAGGAGATTCTCGAAATGGAAACTCAGAAGGTTTCTGGTGAAAAAAGAGAGCTAAAAAAGATTTCTGAAAAGGAATCAGAGGTGGTTTCTTTTGAAACTCCCAATGAGTTAGAGGAACATAAAGAGCGGAAAGAAAAGTTCCTTGTTGATATTGGTAAGGTTAAAAGAATTTGGGAGGTAGTTTTAGAGAAAGTTAAGGAGAAGAAAATTGCAGTTTACGCTTTACTTTTAGAATGTCAACCAGTAAGGGTTGAGGATGGGAAACTCTTTCTTGAGTTTAACAGGCAGGCTCAGTTTCACAAGAATGAGGTTGAAAAACCAACAAATCTTAGTGTTGTTGAGAAAATTGTTGAGGAAGTTCTTGGTTTCCCGCTAGCGATTGAGTGTTTTATCAAAGAAAGGGAAGATATTCCTAAAGTGGAGCTCGAAAAAGAACTTCCTCAAGAAGCACCTCTACCCAATTTAGTTAAGTTGGTTATTGAAGATTTTGAGGCAGAAATTGTTGATGAAGGTGATTTAAGGGAGGATATGAGATGAAAAACCTGGGGAAGATTTTGAGGGAAGCCCAAAAGATGCAACAGGAAATGGCAAAAATTCAGCAAGAGTTAGCTCAGGAGAGGATTGAAAGTAGTGCTGGTGGCGGAGCTGTCAGAGTAGTTGTAAGTGGGACGCAAGAGATTTTAGAGGTAAAAATAAGCCCTGAGGTAGTAAACCCAAAGGAAATTGAAATGCTTGAGGATATGATATTAGCGGCTTTGAGAGAAGCTCTAGCTAAATCTCGTGAGAGAGCCGAGGCTAAACTTGGGCGCATTACAGCTGGATTATCAATCCCTGGCATCTTTTAAAAATTAAAGGATGGATTTATACTCTCCAACTGTTGCTAATTTAATAGAGGAATTTGAAAAATTACCTGGCATTGGCCCCAAAACAGCTCAACGACTTGCCCTTTTTGTGCTTAATCTTTCTTTAGAAGAAGCCAAAACTCTTTCTGATGCTATTATTAAGGCTAAAGAGAAAGTAAAATTTTGTCGCATTTGCTTCAACCTTACTGATGAGGAAGTTTGTGATGTTTGTCGGAGTGAGAAAAGAGATTCTTCCATAATTTGTGTTGTTGAGGAGATTAAAGATTTAGTGGCTTTGGAAAAAACGCGAGAATATCAAGGGGTTTATCATGTTCTCCACGGTTCCATTTCTCCCATTGATGGAATCGGCCCTGAAAAACTCAGGGTAGCTGAGCTTCTTGAGAGAGTTAAAAATGGCCAAGTTAAGGAGATAATTTTGGCAACTAACCCTAATATTGAGGGAGAAGCTACAGCTATGTATTTATCTCGACTTTTTAAACCATTAGGCTTAAAAGTTACCCGCTTAGCTAGTGGTCTTCCCGCTGGGGGAGACCTGGAATATGCTGATGAAGTTACTTTGACTCGTGCTCTTGAAGGAAGAAGAGAAATTTTCTGAAGAGTAGTAGATTTAATAGAGCAGAAGAGCTTTACTATTACCATTTACTTTATTTAGCTTCTTTATAATTCAAGGGCTTGTTGACTTTTAAATCTATATAACTTAAACTATCGTCAAATTTTTTAAAAAGGGGCGGAGAGTGGAGCTTCTTGAGATAAGATGGCATGGCCGAGGTGGTCAGGGAGTTGTAACAGCGGCTAAGTTTCTAGCAGAAATCGCTCTTGAACAAGGGAAATATTTTCAAGCTTTTCCTGAATATGGTCCAGAGAGGATGGGGGCTCCCATTCAAGCTTTTACAAGAATTAGTTCTTCACCAATTAAGCTTCACTGCTCTATTGAAAGACCTGATATTGTTTTAGTTTTGGACTCAACCCTTCTTTCAACTGTTAATGTTGCAGAAGGCTTAAAAAATAATGGCTTAATAATAGTTAATGCAGAACAATCACCTCAGGAAGTCAAGAGAAGTTTAAAAGGTATTGGCGAGAAAAAGATTAAGATATTTACTCTTAATGCCACCAAGATTGCTCTTGAAACCTTAGGGAAACCAATACCAAATATACCGGTAATTGGAGCTTTAGCTAAAGCCACTGGGATAATTGATTTAGGTAAAGTGATTGAGCATATTAGGGATTCATTTGGTAAGAAATTTTCTTCTGAAATTGTTGAGGGCAATGTTAAAGCGGTGAAGAGAGCTTTTGAGGAGGTAAAATCGGATTGAAGTGGGATATTAGAAAAATAAAGGAGTGGAAATTTTACGAGCATCCTCAAGGGATTACCATTCCCGAAGCTGGTAATGCTCATTATTATCCAACGGGAAGCTGGCGGAGCCAAAGACCTGAAATTAATTGGGATAAATGTACCCATTGTCTTTTTTGTTTTATTTATTGTCCTGATTCTTCAATTATAGTTAAAGGAGAAAAAGTGGTTGGAATTGATTTAGCCCATTGTAAGGGATGCGGTGTTTGTGCGGAAGAATGCCCTAAGCAAGCAATTGAAATGTTGAAAGAAAGAGTTTAGGGGTGGTTAAAGTGTCAAAGGCACTTGCTTTAACTGGAAATGGCGCATGTGCTTTTGCTATGCGTCAAATAAATCCAGATGTTGTTGCAGCCTATCCTATTACTCCTCAAACTACGATTGTAGAGGAATTTTCAAGCTATGTTGCGGATGGTTTAGTTGATACCGAGTTAATTTGTGTTGAGAGTGAGCACTCAGCAATGAGTTCTTGTATTGGAGCTTCAGCGGCAGGGGTTAGAGTGATGACAGCAACTTCTTCTCAAGGTCTTGCCTTGATGTGGGAAATGCTTTACATAGCTTCTGGTTTACGTCTTCCCATTGTAATGCATAATGTTAATCGAACCCTTAGTGCCCCAATTAATATCCATTGTGACCACTCTGATAGTATGGGAGCAAGGGACTCAGGCTGGATTCAAATTTACTCTGAAAATGCACAAGAGGCATATGATAATACTATTCAAGCAGTTAGGATTGCTGAAGATCCAAAGGTGAGGTTACCTGTGATGGTTTTACTTGATGGATTTGTCATTTCTCACGCTATTGATCGAGTTGAGGTAATTGATGATGAGGTTGTGAAAAGTTTTATTGGGGATTTTAAGCCGATTTATCCTCTTCTTGATTGGGAGAATCCAGTAACTGTTGGTTCTTTTGATGGCTTATATGGTTACTTTTTTGAGACTAAGCGAATGCAAGCTGAAGTAATGGAAAGAGCAAAGATGGTCATTAAAAAGGTAGGAAATGATTATGGGAAAGTTTCTGGGAGAAGTTATGGATTTTTCGAGGCTTATCGACTTGATGATGCTGAGGTTGGAATTATTGTTTTAGGTTCAACTGCAGGAACAGCTAAAGTGGTGGTTGATAACCTTCGGGACAAGGGGATTCCTGTTGGTCTTTTAAAATTAAGGGTTTTTAGACCTTTCCCGTTAGTAGAGATTGTAGAAGCTCTTAACCATTTGAAAGCTCTGGCTGTTTTAGATAGAGCTGATTCTATCGGTAGTTTTGGCGGTCCTCTCTTTACTGAAATAAGGTCTTCTCTTTATGACCTTTCTATGCGCCCATTAGTTGTTAATTATATTTATGGCTTGGGTGGAAGGGATATTGATGAACTACAAATAATGAAGGTATTTTCTGACCTTCAGGACATCCAAGAGACGGGCCAGGCGAAGAAAGCTATTAATTACCTTGGGGTAAGAGAATAAAATGGCGAGCTTAAGGGAACTTGCTAAAAAGAAAAATCTTTTGACCGGAGGTCACCGTCTTTGTGCTGGTTGTGGAGCTTCAATTACAATTAGACAGGTTCTTCTAGCTTCTAATTATCCTTTAGTTTGTGGAGTTGCTACTGGTTGTCTTGAGGTTTCAACAACAATTTATCCTTATACTGCATGGCGTTGTTCCTATATCCATACTGCCTTTGAAAGTGTTGCTGCTACTATAAGTGGAGTTGAAGCTGCTTATCGAGCTTTAAAGAAGAAAGGGAAAATTGAGCGGGAGATGAAATTTATTGCCTTTGGAGGAGATGGGGGAACTTACGACATTGGTTTTCAAGCTTTATCCGGTGCTTTAGAGCGAGGACATCGGATGCTTTATGTTTGCTATGATAACCAAGCTTATATGAATACAGGTATTCAGCGCTCAGGAGCCACTCCTTTAGGTGCTTGGACAACCACAACACCAGCCGGTAAAGTGATTCCAGGCAAACCTAACTGGCGAAAAGATTTAACTGCTTGTGTGGTGGCTCATAATATTCCTTATGTAGCTCAAGCTTCTCCTTCTCATTGGAAGGATTTGGTTTCTAAAGTAGAGAAGGCTTTAGAGACTGACGGGCCTACTTTTATTAACATTTTGGCTCCTTGCCCTCGGGGTTGGCGCTATCCAGAAAGTAAAACAATAAAAATGGCAAAGTTAGCTGTTGATTCCTGCTTTTGGCCGTTATATGAGGTTGAAGAGGGAAAATATAAGCTTAATTATCAGCCAAAAGAGAAAAAACCAGTTGTTGAATGGCTTCAACTTCAAGGGAGATTTAAACATCTTTTTAAGCCAGAAAATCAAGCAATTTTAGAGAAATTTCAGGCAAATGTCGATAAAGCTTGGGAAAATCTTCTTGCCTTAGCTCAAAAAACTTAAAGAACTTCTTTTCCAATTTTATTTTGACATTTTTCTTCATCTTTCCCGTTTTTATTATCGAAAAGCATTTTCTTAAAAAATAAGGTTGATTAGGGTTTACCTCATAATTAGTTGTGATTTACCTTTAAGATAGATTAAAATGGTTAATTAAAAAAGAATAGATTTTTAAAATTAAAGAAAGGGGAGAAAATGAGAAAATATTTTTGCCTTCTTTTTCTATTTCTTCTTTTGGTTATGTCTTCCTGTCAAGCACCCCAACCCGTTAAAAAGGTTGAAGCAATTAGGATTTCAGGCTCAAGTACTTGCCTTCCTTTAATTAAGATATTGGCTAAAGAGTTTCAGAGAAAGAACCAGGAGGTAAAATTTGATTTTTTGCCTGGAGTTCATTCGGGTGGAGGGATTAAAGGAGTTGCTCAAGGAACTTTGGACATTGGCACGGTTTCTCGAGAGTTAAAGGAAGAGGAAAAGAAATTAAACTTAAAATATTATTGTCTTTCCAATGATGGGCTAGCCATAGGTACATCTAAGGATGTCAATATTGCGGAGGTTACTTCTCAAGAATTGAAAGACATTTATTCTGGCAAAATTTCTAATTGGCAAGAACTAGGTGGCCCTAATGAGGAAATTGTAGTTTTAGATAGAAGTGAAGATGAATCAGCTAAGATTATTTTAAGAAAATTTATTTTAGGGCAAGACTTAAAAATAACACCTAAGCATGTTGTCTTATACTTTGAAAGTGAAATGATTGAGGCAATGAAAAACACTCCTTATTCCATTGGTTATTTTTCTCTTGGTTATGCTCTATCCACAAATTTAGATGTAAATCTCTTGAAGCTCGATGGAGTTGAGCCGACAGTTGAAAATATCTTAGTTGGAAAATATCGAGTAACAAGGCCCCTTGGAATCGTTGTTAAACAAGAAAAGGGTGCTATTAGGAACTTTATTAAGTTTCTCCTAAGTAAAGAGGCAAGGAAGATAATGATTAAAAAAGGCTTTGCTCCTGCAAAGATTTAAGATGTGGAAAAAGTTTGGTTCTAAAATTCAATATAAGATTATTTTGCCCTTTGTTTTAATTAACCTTATCACCGCTCTAACTGCCGGTCCTATTGCCCGCTCTTGGGTTGCTGACCAAATAGAAAAGGGAGCAAATGAGTTACTAAGGAGGGATTTAACTAGAATTAATGAGGAAATAGCTGAGGAGGGAGATCATTTAAAGATTAGTGCTCGAAATTTAGCTGAATTATCTTTTATCGAGAAAGGGGTTTTAGAAAAAGACTTAGGTTTATTGCGAAAAGTAATTATCCCTCAAAGGGGAATTTGGCATCTTAACTTTGTGGAAGTGATTGGGAAGGATAGCCGAGTATTTTTAAATATAGGTGGTCCTTACCAAAAAGGTGAAGACTTATCTTCTTTAGATTTTGTTAATTATGGTTGGCTCGAAATGACCAACGCAACCTTAATTAACATTCCTAGCCCTTATTTAGTTGCTGCTTCACCAGTTCACTATCCTCAAGGAGGGATTTCTGGTTTGATTTTAGTTGGAATTAAAATTGATACCAATTTTTTAAAGAAATTTACTAAGAAGCAAAGTATAGTAACTATTTACCAAGGGGTTACTCCTATTGCTTCTAATTTCTCTAAAGTTAGCCCACTTCCAAGAAAAATTTCATTAAAGGTTTATAAAGAGCGGAAAGAGCTTGTAGAAGAGAAAGATATTGCTGGGGAAAGATATCGCTTTATCTATGTTCCCCTTTTCATCGATAATCGTTTAGTTGGTGTTGTTTCGTTAGGTCACTCTCTTACCTTAGTATCAATAGCCAAAGGAGTGGTAACTCGAAATGTAATCTTGTTGAATTTTCTTTTACTCATTTCCCTTGCTTTCATTGGATATATTATTTCATTGACGATTACTAAACCTCTCAAGAGTTTTGTTGAGACAGCTCGCAAAGTGGCGAGTGGTGAGCTCTCTTTTAAAGTGAGAGTTAAAGCAGAAGATGAGATCGGTGAACTTGCTAACTCTTTTAATTTAATGATTGAAAGCTTGAGAGAGCATAGTGAAGCTTTAAACAAAAGAGTTCTTGAACTTACCACCCTTTATGATGTCTCAAAAGTTATTAGCTCGACATTAGATTTCAACCATCTTTTACATGTCATTTCGGAAAGTGCTATGAAGGCTTTCCATGCTGATGAATCTTGTGTTTTATTGTTTGACCCTAAAAAGAAAAGGTTAGTAACTGGGGTGTGTCAAAAAAGCCATAGATACACCGCAGGTCTTAAGGAATCACTTGAAAAAAAGTTGGCTCAAATGGTTAAAAAAAAGGAAGAGCCCCTTTTAATCTCAAATGATGAGGAGTTTTTATCTTTAGGCGTTAAATCAGCCATAGGTGCTCCGATTTCAGTTGAAGATAAGTTTGAAGGCGTTATAGTGGTTGGCAACTTAACTGAAGAATATACTCAAGAAGACTTAAGGCTTCTTTCAACCTTGGCTCATCAGGGGGCAATTGCTTTACAGAATGCTCGTTTGTTCCAATCTCTTCAGGAAACTTACATGGGAATTGTTAAAGCATTAGCCTTTGCTGTTGATGCTAAAGACCCTTATACTCGTGGTCATTCAGAGCAGGTAGCAAAATATGCCTTGATGATTGCTGATGAACTTAAATTTTCTGATTCAGAGAAAAAGGCTCTAGAGATGGCTGCTTATCTTCACGATATTGGTAAGATAGGGGTTAGTGACCAAATTTTGTCTAAAGAAACTAGCTTAACGAAGGAAGAAATAGAAATAATGAAAGGCCATCCTTCTATTGGGGCTGAAATTCTTACCCCAATCGTTTTTCCTTGGGAGATTGTTCCAACCGTTCGGCATCACCACGAACATTATGGTGGAGGTGGATATCCACAAGGCTTGAGTAAAGAAAAGATTCCTTTGGGGGCAAGAATCTTAGCCTTAGCTGATTCTTTTGACGCAATGACTTCAGACCGTCCCTATCGTTCAAGAAAGACAGTTGAAGAAGCAGTTAAAGAGTTAAAACGGTGTTCCGGAACCCAGTTTGACCCTGAACTGGTCAAGGTTTTTTTGCATGCCTTGAAAAAAATATTATCAAAAAGAAAAAGTTAAAAATTGAAAAAAGCCATTAACTTTCTAAAAATCTTGAATTAAGCCTTTCTTAACACCCTTGGCTGTTTCTAGTTGGTGAGGACTTTTACTTTTTTGAATAGATAACTTTTTAATTGTATTATTTCCCTATTTATCAAATAAAAGTTGTGAACAGTGAATTATAAGTAGGGAAAGGTAAAAATTCTTACGGTTTTTTATCTCTGGCGGAGGGAGAGGGATTTGAACCCCCGTCCCGCGTGAACGGGAAGCGATTTTCAAGACCGCCGCCTTAAACCACTCGGCCATCCCTCCATTAATAGGGTAAGTCTTATCCTTCCTGGCGCAACTTTTGGAAAAAAGGAGTAAGCAATCTTTTTGACTCTTCTTCCATAAATCCACCAACGACCTCAACTTGATGATTAAGTTTCTCATTACGAAGAATATCTAATAAGGAACAAGCCGCTCCTGATTTTGGGTCATGGGCAGCAAAAACTACCCGTCTAATTCGAGCAATAACAATTGCCCCAGCACACATTGGACAAGGCTCTAAGGTCGTATAAAGAGTGCAATCTACAAGTCGCCAAGCTCTCAAATTTTCGCATGCTTGTCGAATAGCTAGAATTTCAGCATGAGCTGTTGCATCAAAGAGAGTTTCTTTTAAATTGTGCCCTTTCCCAACTACTTTTCTATCTTTAACAATAATAGACCCAACAGGGACTTCCCCTTTAGAAGAAGCCATTTTTGCTTCTTCTAAAGCCATTTTCATAAATTTTTTATCTTCCTTGAAAATTTCTACCATAATTATTTTAATTTAACCATCTTAAATTCTACCTGAACTGTAAAAATATCTCAAGGAACAGCTCGACACCAAATTTACTCAGTAAATTTTAGGTTGCCTTATCCTCTTAGAGACTCCTCTTGGTCTCAAGCACAATTGGATTTTGTTAATGAGAAAATGGTATATTTAGCTTTCCTGCCCTGACTTCATCGAGATTGGTGCCCCCGGAGGGATTCGAACCCCCGACGCCGGGCTTAGGACGCCCGCGCTCTTTCCATCTGAGCTACGAGGGCACAAAATAGTTCCTACTTAATAGAATAACATAATTTGGAGTGTGAGAAATCATTCCAGTTTTGAGGATTAGGTAGCTTTTTTAGGATCAAGCTCACCCATGACTTGCTAATGTAAATCATTGGAAGCTGAAAGCTGAAGTGCTAAAAGCAATTGGCAGTTAGGAACAAATTTTAGTTTTCAATCCTTACTCCTTAATCTTAAATCATTCAGCACTTCAGCCTTGTTCTTAGCTAAAAGCTAAGAGCCAAGAACTAAAAGTTCAAAAACCAGGAGCCAAAAGCAGACCCTGGCTGTTATTTTTCCAGAGATAGTTTGACAATTCTCTCGACTAAATCAGGGAAGCTAATACCTGCTGCTTCAGCTGCCATAGGTAGAAGGGAGGTCTCAGTCATTCCTGGGCTGGTATTTAACTCAAGGACATAAGGGATATTATCTTCTTCTCCTACAATCATATCTACTCTTGAGAGACATTGACACTTAAAAGTATGATGAACCTTAAGGGCAATTTCTTTTGCTTTTTGGCTAACCTCATCACTAAGTCGAGCTGGGATAAAGTAATCAGACATCCCCATAGTATACATTGCTTCAAAGTCAAAAAATTCTTTTTTAGGAACGATTTCAACAATGGGTAAAATTTCTTCACCCAGGATGCTGATAGCTATTTCTTTTCCTTTAATATATTTCTCAAGGAGGATTTTATGGTCATAACTTAAAGCGGCAATTAAAGCACTGGGTAGTTCTTCTTTAGTCTTGCTAAACTTAATTCCTAGAGAAGAACCTTGTCTTGATGGCTTGACAACTATGGGGAGACCAAGTATTTCGATAATTTGGGGAAGAAGTTCTGAAGCGCTCATTTCTTTGATGCTAGCTTCAGTTAAAGGGGAAAAGGGAGGGGTGGGAATCCCTTCTAATTTGAATATTTCTTTAGACAAAACCTTGTCAAAACCGATAATGCTTGAATAAACGCCCGGTCCTGTATAAGGAATGTTTAAGATTTCCAATATTTCTTGAATAGTTCCATCTTCTCCGTATTTGCCATGAAGGGCAATGTAGACAAGGCTTGGCTTTTCTCTTTTGAGGTTTTCAATTAAAGCTTCGTCTAGGTCGAACTGAACAACTTGATAACCTTTTTCTACAAGAGCCTCAGTTACCCTTTGACCACTTTTAAGGGAAACTTCTCTTTCGAGAGAACGCCCGCCCATTAAAACTGCAATTTTTTTCATTTCAATTCCTCCCCACCAGTTTAAAATTCTAATTTCAAAATTTTAAATTCTATATCAAAGATTAATTAGATTGAAGCAACTAAACTGAAGACTGAAGTTTAAGCTAGGGCTCAAGAAACAAAATTATAGAGTAAAGACTAAAACTAAAAGCGCTTTTAAGAATATTAATTCTAGGTGATTTTACCTCAGTCTTAAGCTTGTTTTCAATGTTCTTCAGTCTGCTTACTGGTTTTTGTTGGATAAAAAGATTTCTCCCTCCATCACTGTAACGGCTTTTCCTCCAAGCTTTATTGTTTTTATATTTTTCTTCTCAAAGTGAACTTCTGTAAAGACTTCACCTGGCCTGAAAACTGATTCTCCCTGTTCGATTATGAAGGAGAGAGGAGAAATCCCTTTGACAATATCATTTTTAAATAAATAATAGCCTAAAGCAGCATTGGCTGTTCCCGTAACTGGATCCTCGCTAATTCCTAAAAGAGGTGAGAAATTTCTAGCATGGGCTAAAGCTAACGGGCTTTTTGTTTCTAGAGTGAAGAGGTGAACTGAAGAGATGCCAATTTTAAGGCAGATTTCTTTAAGCAAGCTAAAGTTAGGCTTCAAATTGAGTAGTTCAGAAAGTGTTTTTATCGGGATGATAAGGAAATCTAAACCCACATTAATGAGGAGTAGAGGGTAATCTTCATTTAAGCTTTTTATACCAATAGCCTTTTTTAGTTCTTCAAATGAATCAATTTTTAAGGTCTTTTCTTCAGGTCTCCCAAAGTCAATCATAATCTTTTTAACAATACCATCTTTTAAGTAAATTTCAGCTGGAATTTCCCCTTTTTTTGTGGCAATAAAAAGGGTTGTTAAAGGTTCTCTTAAGAAGACTTTACCTGATTCTAGGAGGCAGTGGATGGCACTTAAAGTAGCATGGCCGCAAAGGGGAACTTCCTGAAGTGGAGTAAAGAAACGAAAAAGAAAACTTTCTTCTCTTTCAAGTTGAAAGATAAAAGCTGTTTGAGAAAGATTTAATTCTTTAGCGATAGCTTGCATTTCTTTCTCGCTCAAATCCTCTGCTTCAAGAACGACACCAGCTGGGTTGCCTGTAAAAGGTTTATCAGTGAAAGCGTCGACTTGCTTTACTTTAATTCTTCTCAATTTTTTTATTCCCTTTACTTGACTTTGTATTTTGAAAAGTAGCAGGAACCTTAAAAAAAGCACGATAAATTGTGAATTGTTCTTTGACAACCTTAGCTAATCTCTTTATCCCTTCATAAATTGCTTCAGGGTCGGGGAAGGAAAAATTAAGTCTCATTGAATTTAAACCCCTCCCATCAGCAAAAAAAGCTTCTCCGGGAACATAAGCCACTTTCTCTTCTAAAGCTTTAGCTAACATTTCGGTAGTGTTGATATAAGAAGGAAGAGTAGCCCAGACAAAAAATCCACCTTGAGGTTTTGTCCAGCTTGCTTCTTCAGGGAAGAATTTATTTAAGGCATCAAGCATTGCGTTTTTTCTTTTTTTATAAAGGGAGACAAGGTGTTGAATATGCTTTTTAATATCATTTGACTTAAGATAAGTGACTAAAACTTTTTGGGTGAAGGGGCTTGGGCAGAGATTAACAGCTTCTTTACCTGGAATCATCTTTTCAAGAATAGGGCGGGGAGCAGTTAACCATCCAATTCTAACGCCTGGTGAAAAGATTTTTGAGAAAGTACCAAGGTAAATTACATCTGAATTCATTGATTTGAGAGTAGGCAGAGGCTTTTCTTTAAAAGATAGGGGCCCATAAGCGTTATCCTCAATGAGGAGAATTTTATTTTCTTTTGCCCAGCTAACTAAGAATTTCCGTCTCTCCAAGGAGAGACTTACTCCGCCAGGATTTTGGAAATTAGGAATCGTATAAATAAATTTGGGTTTTAAACCATCTTTCTTTAGTCTTTCCAGTGTTCTTGGTAAATGTTCTGTTTGAAGTCCATCATCATCAAGAGGGATTCCAATAATTTTAGACTGATAGCTAAGGAAAGCATTAAGAGCTCCGACATAGCTTGGAGCTTCAGTTATTACAGGGTCTCCTGGATTTATCATTATTTTAGCGACTAGGTCAAGAGCTTGTTGGGCTCCATCGGTAATAATGATATCTTCAGGATAAACCTTAATCCCATCATCTTTCATAAAATTGGCAATAAATTTTCTCAGCTCAATGTTTCCTTCTGAAGAGCCATACTGGAAAGCTATTTCTCCTTCTTTTTCTATGACTTTGCGAGTAGCTTCAAGAATTTCTTGAAGAGGAAATGAGCTCGCATGAGGCATCCCTCCAGCTAAAGAAATTATATCTGGCCGAGCAGCAGCAGCAAAGAGAATTCTCACCGCTGATGGGCGAATAGAGTGGACACGTTGAGCATATATTTCTTGCCATTTGTCAAGATGAAGTTCAGTCATCTCTTTTTCTTTTAATCTTTTTAAATGATAATTATGAAAAAATCCTCTGCCCAAAGGGGCGAGAGGATTCCCGCGGTACCACCCTTCTTCACTCCCGATTTTCATATCAGAAGCCTTTGGAAGTACCAATAGTACTTCTTTTGATAACGGTTACTTTCTTAAACCGACTCACCCTTACTCTTTAGTAACTTAAACTCTGCATTTAATTTTTCAAAAACTAACTAATAATCATTTCAGGGGAGCAGCTCCGGGATGGCTTTCAACTAAGAATGGTACCTTTTTTCACCAAACCAAGGTTCTCTTTTCTACCATTTCTTAGTTTACTTTTCCCTTCTCAGCCTTTTTCGTTTTTCAATTTTACGCTAATATATATCAAGTATTTTTCGTTGTCAATCTCTAGCAACAGGTAACTTCTAACGAAGTTTGATTGAAGGTGAAGGTTATGGATTATGATGTTATTGTTGCTGGTGCTAGCTTTGCCGGTTTAGCTGTGGCAACCAATCTAAAAGGAAAAGTCCTTTTAATAGACCGAAAGTCAGTTGGAAGTGTTCCCATATCAGCTTGCGTTACTCTCCTTCCTCTTCTCGAGAAAAATAATCTTGAGAATTCAATTTTGCAGGTTGTTAGTGAGGTGGAATTTATCACGGCTTATGATTCGATAAATTATCAAACCTTAATTCCTTTTGCCACTTTTGACTATAAGACTTTTTGCCAGTCTTTTTTTGCAAGATACCATGGTGATTTTAAAAAAGAAAATATTATAGGTTTTGATGGGGAAAACCTAATAACTGAGACAAATACTTATCGAGCCAAGATATTTGTTGATGCTACTGGTTGGCGAGCCAAACTAGCTTCTTTTTTAAATAATAATAAAAATTTTTCTCAGGGGAAGTTGGGTTTTGGTTTGGAAACAGTAGTTAATTATTCTTCTAAGAAGCTTTCTTTTGTCTATGATTCACAAGTGATTAAAGGTGGTTATGCTTGGATATTTCCAATCGGGAAAAAATCTCGTATTGGGCTAGGGACTTATAACAGAGTGGTTAATCTTTTACCAAACTTAAGGAATTTTGTTAAAAGCCTAGGTTTTGAGATTGGGGAAGTCCATGGAGGCTTTATGCCTTATGGATTGAGGAGACCGACTATTAAAAACCTTTTTTTAGTTGGAGATTCAGCAGGCCAAATCATTCCCTTAACTGGTGAAGGGATTCGTCAAGCTCTTTATTTTGGGAAATTTTGTGGAAAGACTCTCCAGGAGGTCCTAGAAGGGAAGATATCCTTAGAAATGGGTTTAAAAAAATATCACCAATTCGTTTTTCGTCATCGAAATGGCTATCTTCTAATGGAAAGTTTACAAAAAGTTTGGACTTTTGCTCCAAACATCTTTATTGACCTTATTTCAAAAGTTTTGGGCAGGAGGAAACCTTGCTCTTTTTTTCAACGACTTTATTTTGATTGGATGAAGTTTTAAGTTTTTAAGCCAAGATTTCCTTTGAGTATGTTTCCTTTGAATATGGGTTGAAAGGAGATATTGGTTAGCGTAGAATTAAACTAACACGCGGAGGGAGGTGTCAAGATGAGTGAGAGGAAGGGTAGTGGATTTGTTTATTTCTTGCTAGGTGGAGCAATTGGAGCGATTTTTGGAGTTCTTTATGCTCCTCGTCCAGGAAAAGAAACAAGAGAAATTTTGCGAGGGAAAGCTCAGGAATATTTAAAAGAAGGAGAAGAATTTTACATTACTCAGCGGAAGAAAGTTGAAGAAGCATACCGTTCTGGGAGAGAAGAACTGGAAAAGAAGGCAGAAGAGCTAAAGGCAAAGGTCTCGGAGGCTAAAGAGAAGTTTCAAGAAAAAATTGCCGATGTTAAAGAAAAAGCTGAAGAGGTAATTCAAAAGGGGAAGGAGAAAATAGAGGAGATAAAGGAAGCTAAGGCTGAGGATGTTGAATAAGACGAGGGGAAACTTTGCGGGCAGGAGAAATCATCAACCTTCCGGTTATTGAGGCTTCCTCGAATAAAATACTTGGTAAAGTTAAGGAATTAATTTTTGATTTTAATAAAGGTTTACTAGAAGCTTTTCTCTTTAAATCTCATTTTATATATAGAGTTTTATCTTTTCCCTCTGTTGAGCTAAGGAAAGATTCATTACTTGTTCCTCTTTCTTCTATATCTTTTCTTTTTTTAAATAAGGATATAAAGAGCTTATTAATTAAGAACCGTTCTTTCTCCAAGCAAGTCTTTGATGAGAAGGGGGAGAGAGTTGGAGAAATTGATGAGATTTATATCAATCCAAAAAATGGGAGGATAAAAAAGATTGAAGTGAGCAGAGGCTTTTTAGAAGATTTAACTGAAGGTAGCTTGAAGATTTCTTTTGAGGACATTATTTCTTGGAATGAAAAGCTAATTGTTTCTTCTTTAAAGTTGCCTAAAAAAGTTAGTTTCTTCAAAAAGGTGTCGGAAAAAGTTAAGGAATTAGAATCTAAGACCTATAGCTTTATAATCGAAGAAGAAAAGAAGCTTCTCCTAGGTAAGAAAGCTAAAGTTAAGTTATTAAGTGAATCAGGAGAGAAAATTATTGATAAGGGTGAAGTAATTACAGAGGAAATTTTAGAAAGGGTGGAAAAGGAAGGGAAAGTTCACTTACTTTCCCTCTTCCATTTTAGTGATGGTTTTCAAAAGTCGCGAAGAAGCCGGAAAAATCTTAGCTAAAAAAGTTCAAAATTACAAAGGGAAGAAAGGAATTGTTATTTCCATTTCCAGAAATGGGGTAGCTGTTGGGAAGGAATTAGCTAATTTTCTTGAAATACCATTAAACATTATTTTTCCAAAAAAAATTGCTATTCCTGGTAATCCAGATGTTGGAATTGGAGCAGCCACTTCAGATGGTTCTATTGCTCTTAATTATCCTTTAGTTAACCGTCTCCGTTATACCCCGGAACAGATTCACATTTTAGCTGATAGAGCTCAAAGAGAAGCACGTGAAGAGAGGGAATTACTCTTAGGGCGGGAGCTATTTCCTCCAATTTTTGGTTTTAATGTTTTTCTAGTTGACGAGGGGGTTTCTTCGGGATATCCTATGCTAGCTGCTATTAGATTTGCTCAGCGAAATTATCCGAGAAAAGTCATTGCAGCTGTTCCAGTTATCTCAACAAATGCTCAAAACTTAATTCAATCAGAGGTAGATGAGCTAGTTTGCATAAGGGTGAGTAGTACCCCCTTTTTTGTAGTTTCCCATTTTTACGAAAATTGGTGGAACTTGTCTGATGAGGAAGTAATTTCATATTTGAGTCAAAAAGAAGCTTCTTCACCTTCACTTACTTCGGAGAATGAAGGAAAAAACTAAAGAATTAAATCTTCCTCAGACTATTTTTTCTTCAAACTTTCTTCTAGGTTTTCTAGGTCTTTTCTTAATCGAGATATTTTTTCTCCCATTATGAGGAGATAGATAGCAATTATAATCCAGATAACACTATAAGCTGCAAATAAGTAAGCTAAGGCTTGGCTTGATTTTTCCATCTTTTACCTCCCCAGTTTATTCTTTAAATTTTTTATTTCCTCTTCAATTCGCAAGAGAAATATTCTTCTCCGAAGGAGAAGAATGAAAAGAACAGTAAATGCAAAGAGGGAAACAAAAAAGGCAAGCTTCATATCAGGAGTTAAACCTCCACGGCTAAAGATAATTGGTCCGGGGTGAGGCATAAATTTTCTTAAGAAGAGGATAGAGATAATGACCAGTGGGACATCGGCAAAAGCTACTATACCATAAACAGCAGCAAATCGAGCTCTTCTAAAGTCATCCTCAACAGCATTGCGGAGGACAAGATATCCAATGTAAAGTGCCCAAAGTACAAGGTAAGTATCGAGTCGCGGCTCTAACCAGTCCCACCATTTTCCCCACGCAATCCGACCCCAAATTGGACCAGTGATTAAAGTAATAGTGCAAAAGTAAATGCCTACTTCAGCTGAGGCGTGGGAAATGATGTCCATTTTTATATCCTTATTTTTTAAGAACAAGATACTAGCGATAAAGACAATAAAAAAAGCAAGAAAAGCAACCCAAGCCCCCGGGACATGAAAATAAAAAATCTTTTGAATTATGCCCATTTCTTTCTCGATTCTTGAGTAAATAAAAGTTAAATAAAGTGCGACCAAGAGAGAAATAAAGGCTAGCAAAAAAAGAAAATAGTCAATTTTTTTGTTCCATTTTTCCATTATCATTCCTCAATTACGTATTCAAAAGTCAAGAAGGCAATTAGCAAAAAAATAATATCATAGACAATCAAGAAATTCATCCAAAAATTAGGATTGATAAAAGGGTCAGCGGTTACTAAATAGATTGTTAACTTAACCACACTGATTAAGACAGGAATAATTACAGGAAAAAGAAGAATAGGCAGAAGGAGCTCGCGTGCTTTAGTATTGATGGTAATGGCTGAGAGGAGAGTCCCTACTGATGAGATTCCTAAGCTTCCTAGGAAAAGGACTCCAAAAAGTTGGAGAGGAGACCTTAAAAAACTTTCTTCCGAAAAGAAGAGCGAAAACATAGGGATGGAAATGGCTTCCACGATAAGGATAAAAAAGAGATTACCGATTGCTTTACCGAAATAAATAACACTTCTATCAGTGGGAGTAATCATAAGTCCTTCAAGACAACCTGTGTCTTTCTCGTGAATAAAGGAACGACTTAAACCAAGAACAGAAGCAAAAAGGAAAATTGCCCAAGCAATGCCGACCATTAAATTTTGATTGATTTCTTTTCCAATAAAAGCAAAGTTAAAAATGATGAGAGTGAGAAAGACAAACAAAAACATTGAGGTAAAAATTTCTTTTGTTCGAAGTTCTGTTTTAACATCTTTCTTGATTAAAATTATTATTGACTTAAAAAATTTCATCTCCTTTTACCTTTTCCCAGTAAATTTTCTTAAAATTTTCAGGGCTGATTTTCTTTTGGTCGGTTTCAAAGACTAGGTTGCCATCGACAAGAATAGCTAAGCGGTTAGAGAAAAGGAAACCTTTTTCCAAATCATGAGAAGTCATAATGAAAGTGTGGCATCTTTCTTTCTTTAAGCTATTGATTATTTCATCGAAAATTTGGGTAGCCAAGGGGTCAAGCCCAGTATAAGGCTCATCGAGCAAAAGAATTGATGGGTTGTGAAGAAGAGCTCGAGCAATTGAGAGACGTTGAAGCATCCCCCTTGAGAATGTCCTGACCAAATCAAATTTCCGATGGGAAAGACCAACTTTTTTTAAGAGTTGGTCGGCTCTTTCTTTGACTCTTTTTAAATTAAACATCTCCCCATAAAATAATAAATTCTCATAAGCGGTCAAATCTCCATAAAGGAAAGGGTTATGTGAGACAAGACCAATTTGTTGTCGGATTTCAAGAGGGTCTTGAGAAAGTTTTTTGTTATTAATTTCAATTTCGCCAGAGGTTGGGGAGATAATAGTTGAGATAATTCTTATTAAGGTGGTTTTACCTGCTCCATTTGGACCAAAAATGGTGAGGAAGTCACCTTCTTTTAAGGTGAGATTAATTTTTATTAAAGCCTTTTTTTTGCCGAATTCTTTGTTTAAATTTCTAATTATAATTATTGGCGGGCTACTAGGTTTTTTCCCCATGGAAAGCTATTTTCTTCTCTTTTTTTCTGGCCATAAAGAAAGAGTTGTTCCTAAAAATAAAAGAAGGGAACCGATCCAAAGCCATGTTGCTAGGGGATTTAAAGTGGTAACAATCACGATAGAATCATCTTCTTTTATTTCAGATAAAGCAATGTAAATATCTCTAAAAGGTCCCCATTTGATAGCGACTTCAGCCGTTGTTGTTTTTGGAGTTTCATAAAAGGAGAGAGCGGGAATGAGGACACCCTTTTCAATGCCTTTTTCATATAATGTTAGTAAGGCACCGATGCTTTCATAATTAGGTCCTTTTTTGGTAATCGGTCTTTCATATCTCAAAGTAATATCGCTTATTAATTGAGTTTGTTGGGGATAAAGTTGAGATTGTAACTCTACTTTATAGAGGGTGGAGCCAATTATTCCCATGAAGATTAAAACAACACCAAGATGTGAAATTAAACCCCCGTAGCGGTGTTTATCTCTTGTGAAGAGATGAAAAAATGATTCTCCCCTACTTTCTTTACTAATGAGAGAACGCCTTTTTATATCTTGAATAATTAAGTAAAGAGTTAAAGAAATAGTAAAAAGGGAAAGATAAAAAGCAACTAAACCAAAAAATTTATTTTCAAAGAAATAAATGAATGGCAAGAAAAGAAAGAACGAGAAGAGAAAAGGCTTATTTATTTTTTTCTGGAGGGAGAAAAGCTCAAAATTTTCCCAAGAAAGATAGGGGCAAACTCCAATTAAAAATATGAAAAGAAAAGCAATTGGACTAGTAAAAGTGTTAAAAAATTCCTTCCCTACTGTTAATTCCTTCTCGGTTTTGCTAAATTGAGTAATGATGGGAAGGGTTGTTCCCCAAAAGACAACTAAAGTAAAAGCAGCAAAAAGCCAATTATTAATGAGAAAAGAACCTTCTTTTGAAAAGCAAGAACTAATTGGTTTTGGGCTAATAATGAGTTTTGCATTTTTCCAGAGAAGCCCAAAGGAAGAAGCTAAAATAAATACCATAAATACTAAAAAGTAATTTCCAATGGGTGAAACCTCAAAAGCATGGACTGATGAGAGGATACCGCTACGGGTAAGGTAGGTTCCAAAAATACAAAGAATGAAGGTAAGAATAGCTAAAATAAATGTCCAGATTTTTAAGGTTTTTCTCTTTTTATATATGGTTAATGAGTGGATAAGGGCGGTTCCGGTTAACCAGGGGAGAAGCGAAGCATTTTCAACTGGATCCCAAGCCCAATAGCCACCCCATCCTAGTTCAACATAAGCCCAAATAGCTCCAAGAACATTTCCAATTCCCAGAAAAAACCAAGCATAAAGAGACCACTTTCTCGAAAGCCTTATCCAATTTTCATCAAGCTGGTTGGTCATTAAAGCAGCTAGGGCAAGAGCAAAGGGAATTGTGAAACAAGCAAAGCCTAAAAAGATTGTCGGAGGATGAAAAGCCATTCCTAAGTTTTGAAGAAGTGGATTGAGCCCTTGGCCATTAGGTGGAGTAAATGGGAGTTCTTTAAATGGATTAGCTGGAATAGTAATTAACAAAAGGAAAAAAGAAGTAATTCCAGTAAGGAGCGTAAAAACATAAGGAGTTAACTTGTCTTTTCGGTTAAAGAGAAGAAAAATAAGGGTGAAAGTAGAGAGGAACCAAAGCCAGAGGAGTAGTGAGCCTTGTTGTCCAGCCCAAAAGGCAGTTAAAGTGTAAAAAAGAGGTAAGTTACGGTCAGTATAATTAGCTACATATTCTATCTTGAAGTTGTGCTTAACCAGTGCTATTAGGAGAATGCTACAGGTTAAGGTAATTAAAATGAAAAGAAAAATGCTTCCAGTGTAAGCTGTTTTAGTTAAAGATTCTCTTTCTTTTTTAATTAGACTGTAAATAGCTAAAAATAAAATTAACAATGAGAGGATAAAACTACTTAGGGCAAATAAGAAACCAAGTTTTGCCAAATTATTTCCTCCTTAATCCCTTTTAGGTATATATTTGGAGGGGCACTTAACCAGGAGATTTTTTACTTTAAAGATTTTATTTTTGGTATAAATCCCCTCAGCAATAACATCGGCTCCTTCTTGAAAAGAGCTGGGGAGAATGCCTTTGTAAGAAAGGGTAATTATTTCTTTCCCATCGGTGATTTTAAAAAAATATGAGGAAGAATGAGTTTTAAAGGAACCTTTAACAACTTTTCCACTTACCCGAAGAGGTTTACCAATTAAGCTCGCATCTTTTTTTATCTCACTTACGGTTTGTGAAAATCGAGCACCTCCAGTAAAGGTAGAAAAGATTAAATAACCTAATAAAACTGAGACAATGAGACTGGTAAAAATGATTCTTTTTTTTCTTTTTTCCAAGATATCACTCCGTTAGATTTTAAACGAAAACGGTTTTAAACATAATTAAGATATTTTATCTTTGAGAGGGGAAAATAGCAACCTTATCACCTTTCTGGCATATAAAGTTAGGGTTTTAACCCTTTTTCCCTTTTTGGAGCCGGTTTAACTCTTGCGTAAACTCCTTAATATCTTTAAATTCTCGATAAACAGAAGCAAATCGGACATAAGCAACCTTATCAATTTTTCTCAATCTTTTTAGAACCATTTCCCCTATGGTTTGGGAAGAAACTTCATACTTAAATTGATTTCTTAACTCTGATTCAATATCTGAGACGAGATTCTCAAGAGTTTCTCGGGGGACATGTCTTTTAATTGTTGCTCTAAGTAAGCCATTCAAAAGCTTGTTTCGGTCGAAAGGCTCTCTCGTTCCATCTTTTTTGATAACAGCGAGTGGAATTTCTTCTACCCGCTCATAAGTTGTAAATCGATGCTCACAGCTTAGACACTCTCGGCGACGCCTGACAACATCCCCGGATTCAGTCATCCTTGAATCTAAAACTTTAGTTTCTCTAAAAGCGCAAAAAGGACACTTCATAAAGGCTACTTTTTTTACAAAATATAGATGAATAAAAATTTACCACACAATATATAGTCAGGTCAAGCTAAACAGCGAGCAGCTAGCAGGAATAGAGAGTGAGCAATTAAGCTGAAGAGCTGGAAGAAATAAAGCAGAGTAATTGATTAAAGACTTAAGACTGAAGTAAAAAATTAGTTTAGAGTTTTTAAGAAAGTTTCTAGCTTTAGTCTTCATGTTGACTTCGGCATTTCAGGGCTAATGGTGTTTTAGTCTTGTGATAGCTTCTTAGTTGAGTTATTATTTGAAGGATTTTAAAACGTTTTGGAAGTGTTTCAATGAAGAAGAAAATCTTTATTATTTTATCGATTATTTTTTATTTATTTTTTGAGCTCTTTTTAACCCATATTTATATGGAAATTTCAATTTTTTTAAATGGGAAGGAGGTAAGAGGTAGGCGAGGTGAAACAGTCAAAATATTTTTAAAAAGATTGGGGATTGAACCTAAAGCTGGTGATTTAATTGACGTTGAAGGAAAAGTTCTTCAAGAAGGAAAAGGAAAGCCCTTTTTAATTTGGATTAATGGGAAGCGAGTTTTTTTGTCCGAGGAAATTAAGGAAGGTGATCGTATATTTACAAGAAAGGGAGAAAATGTAAGGGAAAATCTAGTTGAACAAATCGAATCAGTTTCACCTCCAATAATATTCACTGGGAGAGGGGCTTTCTTGTCGGTTGAAAAAAGTGGACAAGCGGGTGTCAAAATTGTTAAGCGAGGGGAGATTAGTCGAAAAATTTTTAAAGAAGAGCTTTTAAGGGAACCTTTACCCACTATTATCCGGAGGAGCAGTGAAAGTCCTTTACCTTTGATTGCTTTAACTTTCGATGATGGGCCAGACCCCCGATATACACCAGCAATATTAAATATTTTAAAGAAATTCAAAGCAGCGGCTACCTTTTTTGTTATTGGCAGAGAAGCTCAAAGGCATCCTCAAATTATAAAGGCAATTAAATCTTCTGGTTGTCTCTTAGGTAATCATTCTTATTCTCACTTAAGTCTGGGCAAAGCAAGGTTTTCAGTTGTTCGAGAAGAACTTTTAAAAACATCAGATATTCTCTTTAAAATAACAGGTGATAATCCTCACTGGTTGAGACCACCAGGAGGAAGTGTTAATTTAATTCTTTTAAAATTTGCTAACTCTTTAGGCTATCGGATAGTACTGTGGGACATTGACCCTTGGGATTGGTCAAAACCTGATGTTAATACTATATATCGTCGGGTTGTCACTAAAGCTAAGCCAGGTTCAGTTATTCTCTTACATGATGGAGGAGGTAATCGTAAGAATACTCTTCTAGCCCTTCCTTTGATTTTAAAGTCTTTAACTAATCGAGGATTTAGTTTTGTAACCTTAGACGATTTATATTTCCAAAAGCACTAAGAGTTTCAAAAATGCTAGATTTTTAAAATAACTTAAAAAAAATTGCTTTATCGATAATTTCTTTGCTAAAATGTTTTGTGAAAGGGATGGTATTTGTAGGGGGGGATATGGAAGAGGTTCGAACTCCCATAAGACATGTTAAGAAAAGAAACATAAAAAGGGATATTGTCATTATTTTGGTTATTTTGGTAGTTCTTGCGGTAGTTGGTTTTTTTTGGAGCTCTACTCCTTCCTTTTGTGGCCGCTGTCACGAGCTAAAACCCTTTTATGATACCTGGAAAGTTTCAACCCATCGCAATGTTTCTTGCATTGATTGTCATTCAGAACCTGGTTTTCTTAATTACCTGAAGCACAAATTGGGAAGCTGGAGTTATATTTTTGCACATATCACAGGCCAGTACCCTCACCCAATAAAACTCAAAAGGGATATTCCTAATGAATCTTGTGAGCGTTGTCATACCCGTAACCGAGTTGTTTCTCCTGGAGGTGATTTAATTATTCCTCATGAGCACCATCTTAACCAGCTTAAGTTAAAGTGTTTTAATTGCCATAGCAATCTACATGTCTCTATTTCAGAAGCTGGTTTAGTAACTTCTCCTCTTGCAGGTGCTGCTTTTTACCATAAACTTTGCTGGGAAAAGTGTCACAATGGGGTATATGCTACCAATAAATGTAGTAGTTGCCATACAAAGAAAGCACTTCCAGTCTCTCATAAGCAGCCTGATTTCTTACGAGAACACGGGAGAGCTTATTCTAAAAAGGAAGATTGTGCCAAGTGCCACGGATATACCCCTGATTTTTGTCGTGATTGTCATACCAAAAAGCCTTCGAGTCATTTAGCTGGAAACTTTAAGGCAACTCATCGCTATGAAATTAAAAATAAAGGTCTTTCCACATGTATGGCTTGCCATGCGGAGGATAATATTTGTTTGAGGTGTCATGATTAAGAAAAGAGGGTTGGTTGAGATGGGAAATTTAAAAGAAAATTTGAGACTTTTAAAGGAAGAGTATGAAAAGAGGTATCTTTTAAGCTTACAAGGGAAACACTATCCCAAGAAAATAGTGGACAAGATTAAAGAGAGCTACAAAATTATTATCTTAACTGGTGTTATCTTTTTATTTTCAGTTCTCATTTTAGTTGGGGGAATTGCTTATACTACCTCTCCTTCTTTTTGTAAAACTTGCCATGTCATGAAACCTTATTTTGATGACTGGTCTACCTCTACTCATGCTGAAATAGGTTGTGTTACCTGCCATTTTAAGCCCGGCTTTTGGGAAATGGTTGTCCAAAGAGTAGCAACGACCAAAAATATTATTCTTTACTTTGTTACTGGGAAAGGGCAAATTGGAACGAGTAAACCCCTCAATGAGATTTGTCTTCAATGCCACATTGCTGAAAAAAGGGTTTCTACAGCAGGGGATTTGATTATCCCTCATCCTCTTCATGTTAAGCTCCAAGGAGTGCTTTGTATTAAGTGCCATACTAATCTTGTTCATCATCGTCCAAAGGGAGTTAAGGCAAGCTTGGTTCCGATGGAAACTTGCTATGAGTGTCACGATGGGAAAAAGGCAACTAACAAGTGTGATGCTTGTCACACTGAGAAAGCTTATCCAGCTTCACATAAAGCAGCTGATTGGTTTAAGGTTCATGGAGCAAGGTCAAAAACGGAGAACTGTGCTCGGTGTCATGCTTGGCGGCCTGATTGGTGTGCTCAATGTCACCAGAAAAAACCGCCTTCTCATGTTGGTCGTTGGCGAACCAATCACAAGTTTAAGGTTTCACCTGATAGAAAAAATTGTTTAGCCTGTCATCAGGTTGCTTTTTGCGTCCGATGTCACGGGATAATGCCGTAATGAGATAATAGGAGGTGTGGGTGTGAAATTAAATTTAAAGAATTTTTTTCACCTTTTTATCACTGCGACTTTATTGTTATCACTTTTGGGCTGCAGTGGGGTTTCCGAGATGAAAAAGAGACGTGAGGCTATTGACAAGAAAGAGATGGCTGAACAGGAAAAAATTTTAGAAGAAGTAGTTGCTACTCTTGAACAATTACCAACAGCCGATGCGGTTGGAGAAGATTTACCAGATATTCCTCGACCACCTAAATCTTTCAGAACCTCTAGCGATTTAACGAAAAAAGAGGGTAAAGCTTATGGCACAGTAGAATATGTTTCGACTGGAGATATCAATGAGATTGTCTCCTTTTATGAAGAAAAGTTAAAAGCTGCTGGCTGGACTTTAACTAGGAAGTTGGATAGCTCCCTTAAAGGGCTTCCTGGTGCTTTGATTGGCTATGAAAAAGAAGATATCCGCACCGAAGTTGATATCGAAGAAGGGAAGACACAAAAAGGCGAAAAGTTTTATTTTGTAAGAATTAAGCATTTTGCCAAAATATAACTTTCCCCACAATTAGGTGATAGAATGCCATTAGATTTTAGCAGGTTTAAAACACCTCTTTTTTGGCTTGAAGCTTTAGGCATTCTCATCCTAGTTGTTCTATTACTTTGGGGAATTAATTCTTATATTTCTAGCTCATTAATGTGTAAATCTTGCCATATTATAAAGCCTTATTATCTTTCCTGGCAAAAATCAACTCACTCTGATATTAGCTGCCTTCAGTGTCACACTCGATTAGGTTTTAAAAACATGATTCTTTACCGATTTTCTTCCTTAAAAAACTTTGTTACTTATTACACGACAGGCAAGTTAAAAAAGAGGATTTATCGCCTTCCTTCTCAAATTTGTACCAATTGTCATGTTCTTGAAAGAAAAGTTACACCAAGAGGAGATTTGATTATTCCACATGCTAAGCATGCTCAAATTGAAGGAGTTATCTGCCTTGACTGTCATAAAAATCTTGTTCATGGTAAGGGGGGAAGAAAAAATGCCCCAGTTATGGAAACCTGTTATAACTGCCATGGGAAAAAATTTCGGGGCAAAGAAGTGACTGATAAATGTGAGATTTGCCACTCAGAAAAAGCCCCTCCATCTAATCACTTCAATCCTCTTTGGAGCGAGCAACATGGAATGGTGGCTCTAAGAGACCAAAGAGGGTGCTTTCGCTGCCATGCCAAGCCGCGAGAATTTTGTTTCGAATGTCACCAGAAAAGACCACCTTCCCACACCGAAGTTTGGAACTTTAAACATAAAAATTTAGCTCGGATAACAAAGGAGGCTTGTATTGTTTGTCATGGAGCTAGTTACTGTCTAAAATGTCATGGTAAATCAGGCAAACCAGTTCATCCCAGTAATTGGTTAAAGATTCATCCCAATGTCGCTAAGTCTCAGGGAATTGCTCCTTGTTACGAGTGCCATGGCAAAAAGCATTGTGCTTCTTGTCACGTTGGAGAAAAGATTTAAGAACAGATTACCCTTTTTTCAGTGATAATCATGTCTACGGGAATATCATGTGATTTTCGCGGAATTTTTCTTACTATTTGACATTCAAAGGCTAAACCAACTAAAGGAATTTTTCCTTTTAAAGTGGCTAAAAGTTTATCGTAATAGCCTCCTCCATAGCCTAGTCGAAAACCGTTTTTATCAAAAGCGCAACCAGGAACGATTACAAGATCAACCATTTTTCCTGAAATGGTATTATTATCTTCTCCTGTCGGCTCCATAATTCCGTAAGCTCCCGGTTTCAGATGAGATAAGTTTTTAATCAGGGAAATTTCGAGTTTTTTTGATTCCTTTCTAGTAGTCGGTAGGAGAATCCTTTTCCCCTTTTTTAATGCTTCCTCAATCATTTTTTTTGTTTTAACTTCACTTCTAAAGTCAAAATAAAAAAGGATAGTTTTTGCCTTTTTAAATTGGGGTAAGGAGAAGAGGAAATTTTTTATTTGATTTGATTTTTTTTCTCTTTCCTTTTCGCTAAGACTATCCCTTAACTTAAGGACTTTTAACCTAAGTTTATTTTTTGGAGATTCTTTCATTCGATAATTTGGAAAAAAGAAAATCTTATTTAACTTGTTTAATTGAAAAAAATTTTAGAGCTAGCTAAAACTCAACAACAAAACAAGTGAGAGTTCGAGAAACACCATCGATCTTTTGAATCCTCGCTACAACCATTTCGCCTATTTCTTTTAAGTCGTTCCCTTCTACCAAAGCAATAGCGTCAAATGGTCCTGTAATCGCAGAAGCTGTCTTAACTCCCTGAATCAACCTTACTTCATCGACAACACTTTTTACTCTGCTTGCTTCAGCTGTAATAAGAATATAAGCTTGAGCCATTTTCCCTCCTTTTTAAGTTTTTTATCATATTGTTTATCACTCATTATATCAAATTTGTTAAAATAAATCAGCTGAAAAGTTGGTTGGTGATAGTTAATTCACTACCTTTGAAGGTAAAAAAGTTTACAATGAGGCTTAAATTTCTTTTTTATCATTTTGTAAAATAAATTAAAATTAAGGAGGAGAAGTGAGAAATTTGTTTTTAATTTTAGCTACAATTATTTTTTTACTTTTAATTACTCTTTCCCCCCTTGGCTGTGCTAAAGACAAGACTTTAAAGATGAAAAAGATTGTTCAATCTTATATGGAGGAGAAGAAAAAACAAGGCAATTTGGGTGAAGCAGGGAAAGTAGAAAGCTGGTACATTCGTGATGCTTCCCTTGATGAAATTAACCAACAAGCTTTTGTTTATGCTGATTTAATCACAACCAACTACGCATTTCTCCTTAGCTTTGACATTAGAAAACGTAATGGGCACTGGTCGATTTATTATGTTAAGGTTGAAGACAAAATAAACTTATATGAGGTTGATAATCCTTCAAAGTACTGGTTGAGAAGACTTTATTTTTCGATACCATTTTCTTGCCCAAGATAGGAAGAGGAGATTTTTGGAAAAGAAACTCTGGTTTTATCTTTTTTTAATTTTAATTTTAATTTTTTCTGGTTTTTTAGGCTGGTTTTTTTATTCTCACCCTTCTCCTCAACTGCGCCCTCTTGAAGAAAAACCAAATAATCTTGGGCTCTTTTCAACTCCGGAGAAAGTGATGGAAACATATATAAAAGCTTACCAAAATGAAAATGTTGTGACCTTGCTTAAGCTTTATTCCGATGAATGGTTTTCAAGAAAAAAAATTATCCCTAGTCAGCTTCGGAGAGATATTTTGCTTTCCCTTAAGAAAATAAAGAAGAATCACGGACCGATTGTTAAATGGGATTTTCCTCAGTTTGACGTTTATAAAAATACAGCGATAATAAAAAGTTATGTCAGGAGAAAGGATGGTAAGATTACTCGTTCAATTTTCATTTTAGTTAAGGAAAAGGAGGGATGGCGAATTCTTGACATTATTTCCTTAAGATAAAAGGAGAAGCCTTAATGAAAAATTTATCTTGGAAACTACGGGTAATTCAATTAATTCAATTTCTTTTAATTTTCCTAATAGTGTTTCTTTTTTTGTTTCTCCTTTTCTTTGCGGGGGAAATAGCAGTAAAGGAGCTTTTCCCTCCAGACCTTTCCAAAAAGTTGAATTCTCTCAAAATAGCTGGTTCTCGTATTTATGCAGCTGATGGAAGTCTTTTAGCTGTATTTTCGATTTCACCTGAGAGTCGTTATGTTGAGGAAAGTCAAATTCCTCTTTATCTTAAACATGCTGTTGTTGCTATCGAAGATGAGAGATTTTATGAGCATCGAGGGGTTGATTTTAAAGGAATAATTAGATTTTTATTTGCTAGTTGTCAAAAAAAAGAAAGGAAAGAAAAAAAAGAAGGG
Organism: Candidatus Geothermocultor quzhuomuensis; assembly: GCA_015711795.1. Lineage (GTDB taxonomy): Bacteria > Actinomycetota > Aquicultoria > Geothermocultorales > Geothermocultoraceae > Geothermocultor > Geothermocultor quzhuomuensis. Next base: position 43,123 of record JACVJC010000009.1, on the reverse strand, counting down.
ATTAGTACAATCACTCAACGATATGTTAAAAGTGTTTTTGGGGAAAAAAGCGATAATTTCTTTTTTAAACTGAGAGAAGGAATCTTAGCGTATCAAATTGAAAAAGTTTTACCGAAAGAGAAAATTCTTGAGAGATATCTCAATCTTGCTTACTTTGGCAGCAACTTTTATGGGATTGAAGCGGCAGCCAAAGGTTATTTTAATAAAACTACTAAGGATTTGAGCCTAGAAGAATCAGCACTATTAGCTGGGTTAATCCGTTCTCCAAACTATTTTTATCCTTTCGCTCATCCTGTTCGGGCAAAAAAGAGAAGGAATCTTGTTTTAAAAAAGATGTATCAGCAAGGCTATTTAGCTCTTGAAGAAGCTTCAATTGCTATGGCTAAACCATTAAAACTAGCTAAACTTAAAAAGAAGCCTCAATTTGCTCCTTATTTTGTCGATTACGTTAGGCAAGAGTTAATCAGAAAATTTGGACCTGATTTGGTTTATAAAGGAAGCTTAAAAGTTTATTCAACTCTTGAGCCTTGGATGCAACGAGTAGCTGATAGGGTAGTTAAGGAAGAATTAAATCAATCCACTGACCCAGCTACTGTTTTGGTAACAATTGACCCCTTAACTGGATATATTAAGGTGATGGCTTCTTCAACTGATTATAATACCCTTCAATTTAATCTCCCTGCTTATGGGAAAAGGCAGCCCGGCTCTGCCTTTAAAACTTTTCTCTTAGTAGCAGCTTTAGATAAAGGTATTTCACCAGAGACAACTTTTCTTTCTTCACCTGTTGATATTCCCCTTCCTAAAGGTGAAGTTTGGCATGTTGAAAATTATCTTGAAGGTAGTGGAGGCCCTCCAATGACTCTTCGGGAGGCGACTATTCATTCAGTAAATGCTGTTTTTGCTCGTTTAGTCATGAAAGTGGGACCAGAAAATGTTGCAAAAATGGCAAAAAGAATGGGTATTGTTTCGCCTTTATCTAATCAGCCTGCTATTGCACTTGGAGGGATAACTCAAGGGGTTTCTCCTTTGGAAATGGCTTCTGCTTATGGTACTTTAGCTAGCATGGGTACTTATTATCCTCCAATTGGTATCACTTGTGTCTTCTCTAAAAAGGGCGCTCTTCTTTTGAAGAATATTCCTCAAGGGAGGGAGGTAATTGAACCAAGTATTGCTCTTTCCGTGACTCAGATTTTAAAAGATGTAATAACTAAGGGTACAGGTTTTAAAGCAAATATTGGGCGAGATGCGGCAGGTAAAACTGGTACTTCTCAAGGTTATCGAGATGCTTGGTTTGTAGGTTATACCCCTGAGCTAGTCACTTGTGTTTGGGTTGGTTATCCTCAGGGAGAGATTGAAATGAAAAATGTTCATGGCATTCAAGTTGCTGGAGGAACTTTCCCGGCTCAAATTTGGGCACGCTATATGAAAGAAGTTCTTAAAGATGTCCCTCCTTCCCATTTTGCTTCAGAAGATTATGTTTTTGTCAAAATATGTTCTGAGACCCAGGCTTTGGCTAATCCGAGATGCCCTCATCCAATTGAAATTTATATTAGAAAAGATTTAGCCCCAAAAAATTTTTGTAATTTACATTGAACTATTTAAAATTTTGTTTCTTTTTTGAAGATTTTAGTCAATTTTAGAAACTTTTTCCCCTAGACTTTAGTGAGGAATTTATTAGCCAGAATTTCTTGAGGTGGAGCATATTTATATCATTTGACTCTTTTTTGACATTATCTTTTTAACTTTCAACTTAAACTAGATCTTTTAATATTTTTTTTAGGTTTTCACTCAATTTCTTGAGATTCTTTAGCGGTTTTTAGGGTGTAAATGAAAAGATGCAATTTAAATCTCACTTTATAAAGGAATCAGTATGATTATCAATAAATTTTTTAAAACTTCTCCTAAATACAAAAACATTTTACTTTTAAAACTCTAAAATTGATAATAATATATAATAATAAAAATCTGGAACTTTTTCCCATTCAAAGCATCAAGGAAATGGAAAAAGAGGAAAAGATTTTTAATTTTCTTACTAAAAAGGTATTTAGCGAAATTAACTTCCTTAATCAAGAGATTGAAGAGTGTAAAATTTGTGGTCAGGGGAGAAAAGTAATTGGAAGTGGAAACCCCTTAGCTCCCATTTTTCTTTTAAAGAAAGCCCCGAATGAGGAGGAGAAAAAAACAGGCATTGCTTTTAGTGGCGAGACTGGAAAAGCTTTGAATAAAGCCTTTAAGCAATTAAGTATAGCTTTAAGTAACTTTTATAGCACCAACATAATTAAGTGTTTTTTTGCTGAAAAGAATAAGCAAGAAGCGACAAATTGCCTTATTTATCTTAGAGCTGAGTTATTAATCGTTAACCCTCAGATAATTGTAATTATGGGTTTTGATGCATTGGAAGCTGTTGAAAATATCTTTAAAATTTCTACTAAAGAAAAAGAGATTAAAGAGAAAATAATTAACTACCGTCCAGATTTAAAGATTTTAACGACTCTTAATCCAGATGTAGCTCTTCAAAATAACGATTTAAAAAGAAGATTTTGGGAAGATTTAAAAAAGCTAAGTCAAATTTTTCATTCTAAACGCAATTAACCCCAATTTATTTAGGTAGAGTTTTTTCTCATTATAACTATATAACCTTTCTCTTTAATCTTCTTCTATCTCGATACAACCCATTGGGCATTCTTCTGCGCATGTCCCGCAGCCATCGCATTCATCTTCATTAGCTACAACAGCAACGTCGTTTGCTAAATCAAGAACCCCATTGGGGCAAACATCAATACATATCCCGCACCCAGAACATTCTTCAACATCAATGATGGGTCTTGGCATTTGCTTCCCTCCTCAAAAAGTTTTCCTGTAATTTATACTAAAATTATTTTTATTTGTAAAGAAAAATTTTAGAAAATTTAAAGCTTTAGATTGAAAAGAATTGAAAAAAATTCTTTATGAACCTTTGAGACAAGGGGGAAGAAGATTTATTAGTAATAATTTGATAGCCTTTTTATGGCAGCTAACTTTTCATTTCGGCCTATTTTGGCTTCTTGTAAAGCTATTTTGAAAATCTCAATTGTTTGGTCATAACATTTTTTATCAAGGGGATAGGGATAACCATCTTTCCCCCCATGAGCGAAGGAATATTTTGCTGGGTCCTTGGTGCTAGGAGTGACACCATAAATAAGTTCAGCTAAAAGTGCCAGAGCCCTAATTGTTTTCGTTCCAACACCCTTAATCTTCAAAAGACTTTCAAAGTTTTCTGGCACTTCTTCATATGTTTTTAAGAGAACCTTTTTTAAGCTTTCTTTTTTGAGATTTTTAAAAAAAATGGCATGATGACGGGGAAGGTTTAAGGTTTGAACCTTTTTAATTTCTTTGATAATTTTTTCAGGTTTCTCCCTTGATAAGAGAACTGAGGCTTTCCTTGAATTTTCGCTTTCAAGGGCAACCATATTTAAAGTTTTACCTTGAAAATCAGAACAAATGGCATAATGGGGTTCACAGACAAAGCTTTGAAGATTACTTGAGAGCCAGTGGTAACGCCGTGCCCATCTTGTTTTGGTATTCATACCTTGCTGGATAACAACCCAGGAGCCATTAGAGGTAAAAAGAAAGGTGTGATGATAGAGATTATAACCATCTTGAAGTGCGGTATTATCAACTTTAGCACTCATTCGGCTGGCAGAGGTGAGATTTTCAATTTTTAAGGGAAGAGAAAAGTTTTCAATGGCAGTTTTAATTTCTTGAGGGGTCGAAAGAGCAGTTTCCCCTTTACCTCCGCAGACAAAGAAGCCTAGATCTTTTCTTATTTCTTTTAGCCCTTCTTTAAGAGCACCGCAAACAGTTGTAGTTAAACCAGATGAATGCCAATCAAATCCTAAAACGCAACCAAAAGCTTGAAACCAAAATGGGTCAGCCATTTTTTTGAGCATTTCATCAGGGCCAAATTGAGAAACTATGGCTAAAGTTAGCTCCCGAGAAAGAATTTTCATTCGCTCAAAAAGCCATCTTGGGGCTTTTCCATAATGTAGAGGTAAATTAGCCACTCCAACCTTCATGTTTCAATTTTACCTTTTAAGATTGACATTTTAACTAGTAAGCCTTTAACAATAATTTTTATTTTCTCTAAAAAAATTTTCAAAAGAGCACTTTAAAGTAGTTACTAGAAATTTGACAATATTGGACTTAGATTTTATAATAAAAATACTTTAAATTCTATGTTAAATTGGAGGTGTTTTTAAGATGCCAAAAGCAGTTGGAATTGATTTAGGGACAACTAATTCTTGCGCAGCCGTTTTAATTGGAGGAGAGCCTACAGTCATTCAGAGTGCTGAAGGTGGTAGGGTAACTCCTTCAGTAGTTGCTTTTCGCAAGGGAGGTGAGATAGTTGTAGGTGAAGTTGCGAAGAGACAAGCTGTTTCTAATCCTGAAAGAACAATTCGTTCAGTTAAACGTCATATGGGTTCGGATTGGACAATCGAAATCGACAAGAAAAAGTATACTCCCCAACAAATTTCTGCTTTTATTTTGCAAAAAATAAAGAAAGATGTTGAAGCTTATTTGGGCGAAAAGGTTACTCAAGCAGTAATCACAGTACCAGCTTATTTTGAAGATGCTCAAAGACAAGCTACCAAAGATGCTGGAAAAATTGCTGGGCTTGAAGTTCTTAGGATAATCAATGAACCTACAGCTGCTGCCCTTGCCTATGGCTTAGATAAAGAAAAGGAGCAAACAATTCTAGTCTTTGACCTTGGTGGAGGTACTTTTGATGTTTCAATTCTTGAAATTGTTCCAGAAGCGGAAACAATTAAGGTTAAAGCAACTAGTGGAGATAATCATCTTGGAGGAGATGATTGGGATCAGCGAATTGTTAAATGGATGGTTGATGACTTTAAGAATAAGTATGGAATTGATTTATCTCAAGACAAAATGGCAATGCAGAGGTTAACTGAAGCAGCTGAAAAAGCTAAGTGTGAACTTTCATCTGCTCTTGAGACAAGTATAAACTTGCCTTTTATTACAGCTGATGCTCAAGGTCCAAAACATTTGGAGATGACTTTAACCCGTTCCGAATTTCAAAGGATGACTGCAGACCTTTTAGAGAGATGTCGAGGTCCAGTTGAGCGAGCTATGAAAGATGCAGGAGTTGAGGCAAAAGACATTGACCATGTAATTTTGGTTGGTGGAGCCACTCGAATGCCGGCTGTAATTGATATGGTTAAAGAATTTACAGGCAAGGAGCCAAGAAAGGATATTAACCCTGATGAAGTTGTAGCAGTTGGAGCAGCCCTCCAAGCAGGTATTATAACTCAAGAGGTAAAGGAAATTCTTTTAGTTGATGTAACCCCCCTTTCTTTAGGCGTTGAGACTAAGGGAGGAGTTTTTACTAAGTTAATTGAGCGGAATACTTCAATTCCAATTAAAAAGAGTGAAATCTTCACTACTGCTGAGGATTTTCAGCCAAGTGTAGAGATTCATGTCCTTCAAGGAGAACGACCAATGGCAGCTGATAATAAAACTTTGGGGCGTTTTCATCTTGATGGAATTCCTCCAGCTCCGAGGGGTGTTCCTCAAATTGAAGTGACTTTTGATATTGATAAAGATGGAATTGTCCATGTTTCAGCGAAAGATTTAGGTACAGGTAAAGAGCAGAAAATTACCGTAACTGGTAGCACTCGTCTTCCAGAAGATGAAATCAAGAGAATGATTGAGGAAGCTGAAAGGCATGCTGAAGAAGACCGAAAGAAAAGAGAAATCGCTGAGGTGAGGAATAATGCGGATAACCTTGCCTATCAAGTTGAAAAAAGCTTGAAAGAAGTGGGTGATAAACTAAGCCCCACTGAAAGAGAATCAATTGAAAAAGCTTTAGCGGAAGTTAAGGAAGCTTTGAAGGGGGATGATGTTGAAAAGATTAGAGCAGCATATGAGAACCTCCTTCAAGTTTCACAAAAGATAGCTCAAGTGGTTTACTCTCAAGCCCAAGAAGCTCAAGCTAAAGCAGCTGGTCAAACTGGTGGAGGGAATAGCGAAGATCAAGGAGTTGTCGATGCAGAAATTATTAATGAAGGTGGAGAAAAGAAAAAGGAAGAGTAATAGGGAAGCTAGCAATAATTAACAAAGGAGGTGTTTGGGATGGCTATTACTAGATGGGATCCTTTTAGAGATTTTCTTTCAATTCAAGAGGAAATAGCAAAAATGTTTGAAAAGGCTTTTGGAACCCCTCGTTCCTTAGCTAAATTAACAGCTGAGGAAGGGTGGATTCCTACTATTGATGTTTATGAGAAAGACAAAGAAGTAATTGTTAAAGCAGAACTTCCTGGTCTTACAGCTAAGGATGTTGATGTTTCAGTTGATGAGGAAGCTTTGACAATTAAAGGAGAGAGAAAATTTGAAGAGGAGGTCAAGGAAGAGAATTTCTATCGTCTGGAAAGGCGATACGGAAATTTTCAAAGAGTAATTCCTTTCCCAACCCCTATCGTTGTTGATAAGGTCAAAGCTTCTTTCAAAGATGGAATTTTAGAGGTTCGTCTTCCCAAGCTTGAGGAAGCGAAACCTAAAAAAGTAAAGGTTAAAATTGAAGAATAAAACTTTTCTCTGGGCTTCCCTATTACTCTTTTTAGAATTTTAGGCTAAAGAGAGAAATTTATTATTTTTTATTTTGAGGTGATGAGATGGTTGAAAAGAAAAAGAAAGCGAAGAGGGGCGAAAGAGAGATAAGTTCTGGAAGTGGAGAAATAAAGAATATTGCAGAAAGACAAGCCCATCTAGAAAAGGATATTAAAAATTTGAAAGAGGAATTAAAGATTAAAGAGAAAGAGGCAGATGAATACCTTGACACCTTAAAGAGACTAAAGGCTGAATTTGAAAATTATAAGAAAAGAATAATTAAAGAACAAACAAGGGTAGTTGAATTAGCAGCAGAAAGTGTAGTTGCTAAGCTTCTTCCGCTCATTGATAATCTTGAAAGAGCTCTTGGAGCAGCAAAAAAGACTCATGATGTTAAAACTCTTATCAAAGGGGTAGAAATGGTTTATTCACAGCTAAAAGAAATTCTCTTTCAAGAAGGAGTGGAAGTAATTAACCCTTGTGGAGAACGATTCAATCCAGAAAAACATGAGGCAGTTATTCGGGTGGAAAGCGAAAAACATGAAGAAGATACAGTTGTGGAAGTGCTTCAGAAAGGCTACACCTTGAAAGGGAAACTTATTCGGCCGGCCTTAGTTAAAGTTTCTTACCGAAGTCAAGTAAAACCAGCTTTTGAAAGTGAGTCCAGAGGTGACCATTAATTTAAAGTTTATCTTTAATTTAGGGTTGTGAGGTTTTCAAGATGAATGGACGGCAATTTAAGGATTTTTATAAAATTTTAGGGGTTGATAGAAACGCAAGCCAAGAAGAAATAAAGAGAGCTTATTTTAATTTAGCAAAGAAGTATCACCCAGATCGCAACCCAGGCAATAAAGAAGCTGAAGAAAAAATGAAAGAAATAAATGAAGCATATGAGGTCCTTCGTGACCCTAAAAAGAGAAGAGAGTATGATCAAGGATTTGATTTCTTTTCTCAAGGATTTCGGCCAGGGGGATTTGGTTTCGAAGACATTGGCTTTAGTGACTTCTTCTCTCCATTTGGAGATATATTTGATATCTTTACTGGATTTGAGAGAACTCGTCCATCTGCTTCTCGAAGGGGAAGGGATTTAAGCGTTACTATTCGAATCTCTTTTGAAGATGCTTACCGAGGAGTAACAACTAGAGTTCCTATATCAAGGGAAGTTGATTGTCCAGTTTGTGGAGGAAGTGGAGCAAGGGTTGGTACTACTTCTAAGAGGTGCCCTGATTGTCAGGGGAGAGGATATGTTGCAATAGCTCAAGGGCCATTTAGCATTAGTCGAACCTGCCCAAGATGTATGGGGGTTGGAACAATTATTGAAAATCCTTGTCCCAATTGTCGTGGAACTGGAAAGAGTACTGAGACTCAAAAAGTTACAGTGAAAGTGCCAGCTGGAATCGATGATGGTGCAAAAATCAGACTAAAAAACATGGGAGAACCAGGCTTGAGGGGAGGTCCTCCAGGTGATCTTTATTTAAATGTGAGAGTTAGTCCTCACCCCTTCTTTAAGAGAGAAAATTCTGACATCCTTTTAGACCTACCCCTTTCCTTTACTGAAGCAGCTTTGGGTACGAATATTAGAATACCGACAGTTAATGGGGAAGTTACCTTGAAGATTCCAGCGGGAACTCAAAATGACCAAGTTTTTCGGATCAGGGGTAAAGGTTTTCCTCAGGTAGGAAGGTTTGGCAGAGGTGACATGTTGGTTAAGGTCAAGGTAAGTGTTCCTAAAAACCTCTCACGCCAGGAAAGGGAGCTTTTAAAGAAATTCGCGGAAATAAATCGGGAAAACCCAAGGTCAAGTTGGCCATCTAAGCACTAGGCGATGAGTAAATAACAGGCGATAAACAACAGGAAACGAAATGACTAAAAATACAAGGCCATAGACTGAAGATTAAAGTTAAAAGCTCTTTTAAAATATTTTTTAGTTGTTTTTCATAAGTCTTTAGTTTGAATTTATTTGCTACTTGTTAAGTGAAGAAGAGGTGAAGAGGAATGGAACGAGATGTTCCTCTTTATACAATTAGTATCGCAGCTAAGTTAGCAGGGGTTCACCCTCAGACATTAAGAATTTACGAGAGAGAAAAGTTGATTTCTCCTAATCGAACTAAGGGAGGAACAAGACTTTACTCTGACGAGGACATTAAAAAGGTTCGCTTAATTCAGGAATTGACTCAAAAAGAAAGAGTTAATTTAGCTGGTGTAAAGATAATCATTTCCTTAAAAGGTGAAATTAGTGAACTAGAAGCACTCAAAGTTGAGATGGAAAAAAAGATTGTTCAGATTGAGAAAGAAGTAGAGAGGGAAATAGAAAGAATTAAGCGAAGCTTTCGAAACGAGCTTGTTTTAATGCCCAAAAGCTTTATTGTAAAGCGATAATTAGGAGGAGAAAAATTATGAAATTTGACAAGTTTACTTATAAAGCTCAGGAAGCTTTTGAAAAAGCTCAAAGCTTAAGTGAGCAGCTTGACCATCAAAATATTGAGGTTGAACATTTACTCTTTTCTCTTTTAGAGGAAAGGGAGGGGATTATTTCTTCACTTTTTAAAAGGCTTGGGATAGAGATTGAGCAAGTTAAAGAAGAATTAAAAAAAGAATTAGAAAAGTTGCCCAAAGTTTATGGAACTTCACCTGGTCAATATGTTTCCCCGCGATTAAAGAAAGTTTTAGACAATTCTTTCATCCAAGCTAATCAGCTAAAAGATGATTATGTAAGCACTGAACATCTTTTACTAGCAATTTTGAAGGAAGGAGGAGTTTCTGCTCAAATTTTAGAGAAATTTGGTTTCACTCAAGAAAATATTTTTAAAGCTCTGGCGGAAATTAGAGGCCCTCATAGGGTCACAGACCAAAGCCCTGAAGAGAAATATCAAGCCCTTGCTCGGTTCACTCGTGATCTCACTGATTTAGCTCGAAAGGGAAAATTAGACCCAGTAATTGGCCGTGATAGTGAAATAAGAAGAGTTATTCAAATCCTTTCGAGACGGACTAAAAACAATCCTGTTTTAATTGGTGAGCCGGGAGTTGGTAAAACTGCTATTGCTGAAGGGCTTGCTCAAAGAATTGTGGCGGGAGATGTGCCGGAGGGATTAAAAGGAAAGAGAATTTATGCTCTCGACCTTGGTGCTTTAATTGCAGGAACTAAATACCGGGGTGAGTTTGAGGATCGGGTTAAAGCTTTGCTTAAAGAAATTGCTGAAGCGCAAGGCGAGATAATCCTCTTCATTGATGAGCTTCATTCTTTAGTTGGTGCGGGAGCTGCCGAGGGAGCTATGGATGCGTCAAATATGTTTAAACCAATGCTCGCAAGGGGAGAATTAAGATGTGTTGGAGCTACCACTTTGGATGAGTATCGGAAATATATTGAAAAGGATGCTGCTCTTGAGAGGAGGTTTCAACCTCTTTATGTTGCCGAGCCTTCGGTTGAAGATACTATTGCCATTTTAAGAGGCTTAAAGGAGCGTTATGAAGTTCATCATGGGGTTAAAATACTTGATTCAGCGATTGTAGCTGCAGCTCTTTTATCTCACCGTTACATTTCTGACCGCTTTTTGCCTGACAAAGCTATTGACCTTATCGATGAAGCAGCCTCTCGACTTAGGATTGAGATTGATAGCTTGCCTTCAGAAATTGATGAAATTGAGAGAAAAATAAGACAACTTGAAATTGAAAGAGAAGCCTTAAGGAAGGAAAAGGATAAAGCTTCAAAAGAGAAACTGGAGAAACTGGAGAAAAATTTAGACAGTCTTAAAAGCCAAAGTGAGAAAATGAAAGAAAAGTGGGTAAAAGAGAAAGAGATTATTGGAAAGATTCAAAATATAAAAGAAGAGATTGAGAGGAAAAAAGTCGAGGAAGTTAAGGCAGAAAGGGAAGGCAATTTAGGAGAAGCTGCTCGATTAAAATATGGGGTAATTTTAGAACTGGAAAAAAAGTTGGAGGAAGCAAACAAGGAATTAGCGGCTTTGCAAAAAAGTGAGAGAATGCTTAAAGAAGAAGTTGATGGTGAAGATATTGCGGAAATAGTTTCTCAATGGACAGGCATCCCTGTTACTCGCTTAATGGAGGGAGAAGTTGAGAAGTTAGTGAAGATGGAGGAAAGATTAAGTCAAAGAGTAGTTGGTCAAGATGAAGCAATCAAAGCAATATCAAATGCAGTTCGTCGAGCCCGAGCTGGTTTACAAGAACCCAATAGGCCAATTGGTTCCTTTATTTTTTTAGGCCCAACAGGGGTGGGGAAGACTGAATTAGCTAAAGCTTTATCGGAATTTCTTTTTGATGACGAGAGGGCAATGGTTCGGATTGATATGTCTGAATTTATGGAGAAGCATTCAGTTGCCCGATTGATTGGTGCTCCACCCGGTTATGTTGGATTTGAGGAAGGTGGCTATTTAACTGAGGCTATTCGCCGTCGTCCTTACAGCGTGATACTCCTTGATGAAATTGAGAAAGCACATCCTGAGGTATTTAATCTTTTGCTCCAAATTTTGGATGATGGACGTTTAACTGATGGTCATGGTCGAACTGTGGACTTTAAAAATACCGTTATCATTATGACATCCAATGTTGGTAGTCAATGGATTTCTGAGCTTAGTAGTGAAGATGGCCATAAGATACGTGAGAAAGTTTTGGGAGCTCTTAGGGCAACTTTTCGCCCTGAATTTTTAAATCGAATTGATGAGGTGGTCATCTTTAATCGGCTAGGAGAAGAGGAAATTAAAAAGATTATTGAAATACAATTAAGAAATTTGAGAAAAAGACTGGAAGAGAAAAAAATTGACCTTGTCTTAACGGAAAAAGCAAAGGAGCACTTAGCTAAAGAAGGCTTTGACCCTATTTATGGGGCTCGACCTTTAAAAAGGGTAATTCAACGAAAGATATTAGACCCTTTAGCCTTGGAGCTGATGGAAGGCAAATTTAAGGAAGACAATACTATTATTGCTGATGTTAAGGGGGATAAGATTATTTTTGAAAAGAAGAAATTAAATAGAAAAGATTAAAATAAAGTTCAAAACCATTTTTTAGTCAGTTAATTTTAAACTTTAACAATCCTTTAAATTGTTTAATTTTAATAAATATTTTTTGCTTGAGCTATTTTAAAAAATTCTCTTTTTTTCTTAAATTTCTATTTTTTATCTTTTTTCCTTTTGTTATGATATTGACGAATTTAGCCCAACTATTTTTTAATTTATTTTTAATTTAAATGGATAATGAATGGAGAGGGAAGAGGTAACAAAATTACTTAAAGAAAAATCAAAGCAGCTTCGCTATGATATTATAAAAATGATTGGTTTAGCTGGTTCTGGCCATCCTGGTGGTTCCCTTTCGGCAGCCGATATCGTAGCTACTCTTTACTTTTATCATTTAAGGCACGATTTTCGCAACCCTTACTGGGAAGATAGGGATAGATTTGTTTTTAGCAAGGGACATGCTGCCCCTTTGCTTTATGCTGCTTTAGCGGAAGCTGGTTATTTTTCTCGCGAAGTTCTTTGGACACTAAGGAAATTTAACAGCCCCTTACAAGGCCACCCTGATATGAGAAAACTTCCTGGTGTTGAAATTTCAGCGGGCTCTCTTGGTCATGGATTTTCAGCTGCTTGTGGTATGGCTTTAGCTGGAAAAATTGATAAGAAAGATTATCGAGTTTTTGTTTTAATAGGTGATGGGGAGTGCCAGGAAGGTGAGATTTGGGAAACAGCAATGTTCGCTTCTCACTATAAGTTAGATAATTTATGCGGCATTCTTGATTATAATGGGCTTCAGATAGACGGACCAGTCAGTAAAGTTATGGAGGTTCAACCTCTGGCGGCAAAATGGCAGGCTTTTGGTTGGGAAGTTATTGAGATAGATGGTCACGATTTTAATCAGATAATTGATGCTTTGGAGAAAGCGAGAACAGTTAAGGGGAAGCCTACAATGATAATTGCCAGAACAATAAAGGGTAAAGGGGTATCATTTATGGAGAATGTAGTTGACTTTCATGGAAAAGCTCCAGATCGGGAGCAAATGGAGCAAGCTCTTAAAGAGATAAAAGAAAGCGACTAGCTTTCGAAAGCGGTGAGAGCAAATAGGCTGAAGACTGAAGTTAAAAGAGCTGAAGATTGAAATTTATCAGACTTTAGGGGTTAAGCGTGTCATGAGTCATAAGTAACTGGTTTAGGTGGAGGATTGATGAAGGCAACACGAGAAGGGTATGGAGATGCTCTTTTAGAATTAGGTGAAAAATATGAAAATATTGTAGTTCTCGATGCTGATTTAGCTAAATCGACTTATAGTATTAAGTTTGCTCAAAGATATCCAGAGCGCTTTATTGAATGTGGAATTGCTGAGCAAAACATGATGGATTTAGCTGCTGGAATTGCTACTTGTGGGAAGATTTGCTATACAGGTTCATTTGTAATTTTTGCTTGTCAAAGAGCTTTAGAGCAGGTTAGGAATACTATTTGCTATTCAAATTTAAATGTTAAGTTGTGCCCTACTCATGCTGGAATTAGTGTTGGTGAAGATGGAGCTTCTCACCAAACTGTTGAAGATATTGCTATTATGAGAGCGATTCCAAATATGAAAGTTATTGTCCCAGCTGATTATTATCAAGCCCGAGAAGCAATTAAAGAATCCGCAGAAATCGAAGGACCAGTTTTTATTCGGTTAGGTAGACCAGCTGTTCCTTTTATTTACGGTGATAATTATCGCTTTCAATTTGGTAAGATTGAAAAGTTAAGAGAGGGAAGTGATGTCTCAATTTTTTCTACTGGGATTATGGTTAAAAAATCTCTAGAAGCATCTTTTATCCTTGAGAAGGAAGGAATTGAGGCAGAAGTTATTAATGTTCACACCATTAAGCCATTAGATGAAGAAGGAATCCTAGAATCGGTTGCTAAGACTAAGAGAGTAGTAACAGCTGAAGAACATAGCATCATCGGTGGCTTGGGTGGAGCAATCTCAGAACTTTTATCCGAAAAGTTCCCTTGCAAAGTTAAAAGGGTTGGAATTGAAGATAAATTTGGCTGTTCTGGAAGTGCTAATGAGCTTTTAATTCACTATGGTTTAACCCCAGAAAAAATTGCTTTTTCAGCAAAATCCCTTCTTTAGAATAAATTTTTCAAAGAAAAAATCAAGGGTGAAGTTTATTTCTCTCTTTCTGTTTGCTAGAATTGTTTAAGGCGAAAGTAATATGATTAAAATGCGCAACGTAACAAAATATTATCCTAATCATTCTGAGCCTGCTCTGGCAGAAATTAATGTTGATGTAGAAAAAGGGGAGTTTATTTTTCTAGTTGGGCCTAGTGGTTCCGGGAAAACCACTTTTATCAGACTTCTTTTGAGGGAGATTCTTCCAACTACTGGAGAAATTTATGTCGCTGGAATTGATGTTCTTCATTTAAGACCTTGGAAAGTACCTTATTTAAGAAGGAATATTGGTTGCGTCTTTCAGGATTTTAAATTACTTCCTAATAAAACAGCTGAAGAGAATGTTGCTTTTGCTCTTGAAGTTCTAGGTCGTTCTCAACATGTTATTAGAGAACAAGTGCCTGAAATATTAAAGTTAGTTGGCTTGGAATCACAAGGGCATAAATTTCCAAGTGAACTTTCCGGAGGGGAACAGCAAAGAATTTCAATTGCTCGTGCCTTGGTTAACCACCCTCCAATTCTTTTAGCTGATGAACCTACTGGGAATTTAGACCCTGCTACTTCACTTGAACTTATGGCTTTATTTGACCGGATTAATAAAATGGGGACGACAGTTTTAGTTGCCACTCACAATCGAGAAATGGTTGATTCAATGAGAAAAAGAGTAATTGCATTAGAAAATGGAAGAATTGTCCGAGATCAAGTTCGAGGAGTTTATGGTTATGAGGATTAGCTGGTTTTTTAAAGAAGCCATTATTAGTTTAAAACGAAATTGGGTAATGAGTATGGCAGCAATTTCAACAGTTGCTCTTTCTCTTTTAGTTTTAGGGTTATTTGCTTTTGTTGCTTTAACCCTTGATGACCTTATTACTAGCTTTGAGCGACAAGTAGAAATCGAAGTTTTCCTAAAGGATGAAGCACCGTTTCAAGAGGTTCAAGCTTTACAAGAAAAAATTATCTCTTGGAAAGAAGTAAAAAATGTTAAATATGTCTCTAAGGAAGAAGCTTTAAGGAAATTTAAAGAAAAATATAAGGACAATCCTGAGATGATTGAGGCTATCCCTGGCAATCCTCTTCCAGCATCTTTTCAAATAAGCTTAAAAAACCCCAAGAATGTTGTTCGAGTAGCCAAAAGATTAGAGGGGAGAAAGGAGATTGACGAGGTAAAATACGGCCAGCAAGTAGTTGAAAAGTTATTTGCTGTAACTAAGGTTGTTCGGATGATTGGCTTACTTTTTATTCTCCTTTTAGGTTTTGCTTCTCTCTCATTAATTGTGATTACTATTCGTTTAGCTATCTTTGCTCGTCGAAATGAGGTTTCCATAATGAGGTTAGTGGGGGCATCGAACTGGTTTATTAGACTTCCCTTTCTCTTAGAAGGAATGGGTCAAGGATTAATCGGTGCTATTATTGCTATTATCCTAATACATTTCACCCGAGTGACTTTTTTTGAAAAGATTGCTAAAAGTTTATCCTTTTTACCTATCTCTTTTGGCTTCGATTTATTTCTTAAACTTTCAGCTAGCCTAATAGTTGCTGGGCTTTGTATTGGGGCTTTAGGAAGCAGTATTGCCTTGAGGCGTTTTCTAAAAGTCTAAAATATGATATATAAATTAAAAAGCAATTTTATTGGTGGTAGCCTTGCATCGTCGAAAAAGTTATAGTTTTTTATGTTTTTTTATTTTGATTTTCCTTCTTTTTTCTTCAGCTTCCTTCGCAACTCGCTTAGAGGAGAAGAAAGAAGAGCTAAGGGAAATCCAAATTAGGTTGAGGCAAGCTAATCAGAAGATTAAGGAAGCGGAGGGTGAAGAAAAATCCTTAGGTGTCGAGATTGAAAGAATTGACAGAAATCTTTCTTCACTTCAAAGCGAAATTGATCAGCTTGAATTGGAGCTGGCTGAGGTAGCAAATTTTCGAAAGGAACTTGAGAAAAGTTTAGAAATATTAGGTCAAAAAATATTAGCAAAAGAAGCTGAGATTGAAGAAATTGGTCAAAAACTTTCTTTTCAAACTGATACTTTGGGCAAGCGATTGTCGGAATTTTATCGGAAGGGAGATGTTGGATATCTTGAGGTTTTGCTTAATTCAGAGAATTTTAGGGATTTTTTGACCCGGTTATCCTTTTTAAACTTTATTATTGATGGAGACTATAAACTTTTAAAGAAAATTAAAGAGACAAAAAATATTTTGGAGTTAAAAAGAAAAGAGCTGGAGGAGGAGAGGAAAGAAGTTCTTGAGAAAAAAGCTCAAATAATGCTTCAAGAAAGGAAATACCAATCTTTAATTTTAGTGAGGAGAAGCAAAGAAAAAGAAGTTGAGGCGCAATTAGAAGAAAAGCATAATTATCTTGAAAGAGTAAGGCAAAACAAAGCATATTATTTAAAATTAGAGGAAGAGCTAGAGAAGAGTTCTAATGAATTAATTTATATAATTAAGGCGCTTGAGAGAAAAAGTAGTTCGATTTTTTCAGGAAGCTTTCTCTGGCCAGTGAATGGGGAAATAACTTCAGGTTATGGGATGAGGTGGCATCCAATTTTAGGGGGATATCGAAAACATAATGGAATTGATATTGGAGCTGATTTCGGGGAAAGTGTTAGGGCATCTCAAAGTGGTACTGTTATTCTTGCTCAGTGGTTTGATGGTTATGGAAAAACAGTTATTTTAGACCACGGTGGGGGAGTTTCAACCTTGTATGCTCATTTATCTTCAATATTAGTGAGTGAAGGGGACTTTGTTTCAGTTGGAGAAGATATTGCCAAGGTTGGTTCAACTGGTTATAGTACTGGCCCCCACCTTCATTTTGAAATAAGGGTTCAAGGAGTTCCCCAAAATCCATTAAAGTACTTTTGACCCAAAGGAAGAGGTGTAAAAATTGGCTAAAAGAATTTTATTAATAATTGGGACAATCTTTTTGCTCCTTTTTTTAATTGGAAGCAGTTTTGCTGGTGGTTATTATTTTGCCAAAAAAACATTTAAGGGGACTATTCCCCCTTTCAAGGGGAAACCTGTTTCACTTGATTTAGTTCAAGAAGTCATAGCAACTATTCGCCATAGTTATGTTGAAAAAGTTCCTGAGGAGAAATTAATTCTGGGGGCAGCTAAAGGAGTAGTTGAAGCTCTTAATGACCCTTATAGTCATTATTTGTCGAAAACTCATTATAAATATTTTCAGGAAGAAACAACGGGTTATTTTTTTGGAATTGGTATCCAAATAGGAATAAAAGACCATCATGTTACCGTTATTTCTCCAATTGAAGGAACTCCAGCAGATCGCGCTGGAATTAAGGCAGGCGATATCATTTTAAAGGTTGATGGAAAGTCGGTTGCTAAACTCCCTTTAGATTCTGTTGTTAGCATGATTCGGGGGGAAGAAGGAACCTTTGTCACCTTAGACATTAGCCGGGTTGGCAGGAAAGAACCTTTAACTTTTAAAGTTAAAAGAGCAAAAATTGAGCTTCCCAATGTCAGTTCGAAAATGTTAGATAAAGATTTAGGTTATGTCAGAATCCATACTTTTAGCCAAGAAACAGGTCAAAGGCTTAGAGATGGGGTAGCGAAGTTAATAGGAGAAGGAGCTAAGGGAATAATTCTTGACTTAAGGAATAATCCAGGTGGTCTTTTAGAAGAAGCAGTTGAGGTTGCCTCTGTTTTTATTGACAAGGGAGTTATTGTCAGGGTAAAAAGCAGAAGTGGCAAAGAAGAAATTTATGAAGCAGTTTCTGGGATTCATGGAATGGAAAAACCTTTTGATGTTCCCTTGGTTATTTTAATTAATAAAGGCTCGGCCAGTGCCTCTGAAATTGTTGCTGGAGCAGTTCAAGATTTAAAGCGGGGTATTTTGGTTGGGGAAAAGACCTTTGGAAAAGGGAGTGTTCAAAATATGGTTCCTCTCACTAATGGAGCTGGTCTTGTTTTAACAACAGCTCGATACTATACGCCAAACGGAAAGCAAATTCATGGAAAAGGGCTTAAACCAGATTATTTGGTTAAAGGTGGAGAGGAACTGATGGGCAAAAAAGATAAACAACTTGAAAAAGCAAAAGAAGTTATAAAGAGCCTTATTCGAACAAGTAAAAAGAAAGGTTAAAATTCTTTAGAATTCTTCATCATTTTCAGTTTCATCTGCCATATAAGAATAATACTCTTCTTCGATTTCTCTTTCTCTTTGTATTACTTTTTGAGCTTTGTTAGCTCTTGAGTTTTCTTCCAAGGAAATCAATTTAAGAGTTTGGCCATTTCCGACAAGAGCAAATGTTGTTAGTCCCTTTTCATTGGTGAAGAATTTGAGATAATCAAAGGAAAAGACATTGATAAAGATACACTCATTAACAATTAAAGTGGCATTTTCCTTATTGGCAAAAATCTTGACAATCCATCCTTCTCCTTGAGAAACGATTTTTTCGTCAACTTCATACTGATAAGAAACATTTTCTAATGTTTCCAGTGCTCTGATCATATCTTTTTTATTAACGAGTGTTCCTTCATTGATTATGATGGGAGCTTGTTTTTTTAAATTTTTCATTTTTTCTCCTTAGTTGTTTTTAAATTAAATTTGAGCTGAGTTGGGAAGTATTATACCATAATTGCTAAAAATTAAAATTTAAATTTTAAGGAAAGATGAGAGTAAAAAACGCTATTTTGAAATTGATGAGAAAACAAAACTCTCAGCCCTTATCGACTAGGGAAATTCATAGTCGGATTGGAGGGCTTGGCTTTAAGAAAATTCAAATTGATAAAGCCTTATCTATTCTAGCCAGTGAAGGGAAAATTTGTCGTTTAAAGGGGAAAAGGTATGCCCTTCTTAAAGAAGGGGAAATTCTCAAAGGTTATTTTCAAGCTAACCCTAGAGGGTTTGGTTTTGTTGTCACTGAAAAAAAAGATATTTATATTGGGCAATCAAACCTTGGCGGGGCTCTTCATGGTGACGAAGTCCTGGTCAAAGTTTTAAAACAAAGGGGGAAGAGGGAAGAGGGGAAAATTATCAAAGTAGTTAAGAGAAAGATGAAAAAAATTATTGGGATAGTTCGAGTGAGAAATGAAGGGCAGTTCTTAATCCCAATTGATAAGAGAATCTTTTATTTAGTTTCAATTTATCCACCTGTTACTTTAGAAGATGGGGAGACGGTAGTGGTTAAAATTGACCAATATCCTCAAGATGATCGGATTATAGGGCGGGTCGAGGAAGTTTTAGGTAAAGAGGACGAAAAAGGAATTGATATTGAAATTCTTCTTCGAGAGCACAACCTTAAATCTAATTTTCCCCAAGATGTGATTAAGGAATGTGAAGATATTTCAGATCGTGTTTTTCATGAGGAAATTAAGGATAGAAAAGATTATCGAGATGATTTTACCATTACCATTGATGGGCTTGATGCTAAGGATTTTGACGACGCTGTTTCAATTAGCCTTCTACCATCTGGCAATTTTCTTTTAAAAGTTCACATTGCTGATGTCTCCCATTATGTCCCCCTTAACTCAGCTCTTGATGTCGAGGCAAGTGAGAGAGGATTCAGTTGTTACTTGGTTGACCGTGTTCTTCCCATGTTACCGTCCAAGCTGTCCAACGGGATTTGCAGTTTAAATCCTTATCTTGATCGCCTTTCGCTGAGCGTTGAGATGGAGGTAAACCTTCGTGGAGAAGTGGAGAAGTATGCGATAAATGAAGGTGTTATCCGAAGTAACTATCGACTAACTTATGAAGAAGTTGATGAAGCTTTTAAAAGTGGAGTTTTTCCCAGTAAAGAAGTCGAGGAGTGCCTGGGGTTGTTAAGAGAATTAAGTTTGATTTTGGAGAAAAAACGTTTAAAGCGTGGAAGCCTTAATTTTGAGACAGTTGAGCCTAAGGTTTTTTTAAATAATGAAAGTGAACCTGTTAGCGTTAAATTGAGAGAAAAAACACCAGCAACTCAATTAATTGAGGAAACAATGATTTTAACTAATGAGATAATTGCTTCTTTTCTTTACCTAAGGGGTTTTCCTAACATTTATCGGGTTCATGAAAAGCCTGACCGAGATAGTTTGCTTCAAGCTGAGATTCTTTTATCTAAGCTTGGTTATCCAGCTAAAGGTTTGCACCTTGGGTCACCAAGAGTAATCCAAAAAATAATTGATTTTGCTCACCGTAAACCAGAAAAACATCTAATTAACTTCATTTTGTTGCGGTCAATGAAGCAAGCTAGGTACTCACCTTTCCCTGAGAGGCATTTTGGTTTAGCTTCCAATTTGTATTCTCATTTTACCTCTCCTATCAGGCGGTATTCTGATTTAGTCGTTCATCGCTTGACCAAAAAAGCCCTGAAAGGGATAGAAAGAGGAAACCCATTGCTTAAGAAACTGGCAAAAAATCTTCCAACTCTTTGTGAACATCTTTCCTTTAAGGAAAGGGAATATGACGAAGCAGAGCGGGAATCTGTTGAAATAAAGCTTTGTCAGCTTATCAAAAAGGAGCATTTAGGTGAAGTTTTTGAGGGGATTATTACTGGGGTGACTAATTATGGGCTTTTTGTGGAGCTTCCCAACACTGCGGAGGGGCTGGTTCACATTCGGAATCTTTCTGGAGATTTTTATCGGTATGAGCCAGAAAAATATGCTTTGAGGGGTGAACGCACTGGCATTTTTTACCAGCTTGGGCAAAAGATTACAGTAAGAATAGTTAATGTCAATGTAGGGGAAAAAAGAATCGATTTGACTTTAGTCTAGTGAGTGGTAACAAGGCAACAATTTCTTATTTCTGTCGGAGCCTTTCAATTAATTTGGTCAGATATTTAACATCTTCTTCTTTTAAATCGCTGACATCGAGAACTTTTCGGTCAATTGCCTTTTCTTCTAGTTTATCTGTTTCGATATACCCAGCTAGAGCTAATAATTTAAAGTAGTTTACTTTTAAGGGGAGAGCTATTTTCTTGAGCCAGGAAGGGCTAGGGAGAAATTTACCTTGTTCTACTTGTGATAAGTAAGGGTGGCTTACTTTAGCTAGTGAAGCCAGTTTTCTAATTGAGATTTTTCTTTCTTCGCGCTTACTTCGAATAAATTTTCCCAGTTTTTCAGGTATTTTTTTCTTTTTCTTATATTCAACCATTGTGCTTTTTCCTAACGAGTATGGGGTGGTATGTAAATAATAACAAAAAAGTTTAAAAAAAGTTTAAAAAAATTTTTATCAAATGGTTGACAAATAATAACTACTGTTGTATAAATAGTAACAGGAGCGCCATGTGGGATAAGGAAAAAGGTAAACATTTTAAGGAGATTAGAAAAGTAGCCGGTTATACCCAAAGAAAGTTAGCTAACAAAATGGGCTATAAAAGTAAAAACATTGTTTCATTGGTCGAAACCGGACGATTAAATCCATCGCCTAACTTCCGAATTAAAGCTTTTGAGGCAATTAGGGAACGGCTTCATAACATCTTGATGGAAGAAATTTTCCTCAACAATCTTTTAATTAAGGAATTGCGAGAAGAACTTTCCGAAAAAATTTTTAAGCAGGAGAAGGAATTTGAATAAAGTTGATTGTTTAAATTGTAAGAAAGCCTCTTTATGTAACTGGGGTGAGCATGGCTGCTTTGGTTATCAGAATCAGGAATCTTCAGAGAGGGATACAGCTTATCAATATAAGAGTGAACAACAGAGAGAAAGAAAGAAATCATCTTTAAGGAAAGAACCCTAGCTTTTTCAAATCTCCTTTAAGGTGCTTCAAATTTATCTTAAGGGCAGGTTTCAATTTTTCCAACTCCACCCCCACTGCTTTTTGACATGCAAGCGCAGAGAGCAATCTTATCATTCTCACTATCGCGAGAAAGTGGGAAAGGGCTGGTTATGGTGAGAGTGCAGGGGAGTAGATTCGAATAGCTGCTACATAAGGCACAGGGCACTTATTTTCGCAAATACCACAGCCAGTACAGTGTTTACGCAAAACCTTGGGGCGGAGCAAGCTGACTTTTTCTCCGAAAGGCGTGATTGTTTTAACTTTCTTCAAGATGATAGCTTTTTTAGAAACAGGGCAAACTTCTTCACAAACGGTACAATTTTTATATTCGGTATAAGGGATGCAGCGTTTTTCATCGATATAAGCTAGACCAATTACTCTTTTTTGTTTTTCTTTAAGAGAAAGTTTTTCGATGGCTCCGGTAGGGCAAACTTTTCCGCAAGCGTTGCAGGAATAATCACAATATCCAATTCTTGGCTTTAGAACAGGAGTTAGGAAATTAGCTAAACCTGTTTCTAACAAGGCTGGTTGTAATCCATTGGTGGGACAAACCTTTAAACAAAGACCGCAACGAGAACACTTTGTAAGAAATTCGCTTTCTTCAACTCCAGAAGAAGTTATTTTAATCCGAGAGCCAGGTGGCCTGATAGTAAAAGGGTTTTTCTTTAAAAAGAGGTAATCAGTAGGGGAAATTAAGGCAATTCCAACTCCTAAGGCTAAAGAAGTAAGAAACTCTCGGCGACTTGGGTCATAATTTGTTTGTCTTAAGTTTTGAGGCAAAGCAATATTGTAGTTAACAGCTTTTTGAGGACATCTGGCGTAACAGTTGAGACAAAGAACACAATCAGCATCAGCATTAACTCTTTTGTTATTAACTGAAGAAAAACGACAATTTTTCAGGCATTTTCCGCAATCATTACACAACTTTAAGTTCAAACTCTTTCTCAGTAAGGGGGTTTTGGAGAGCAGGGCAAGGAGGGCACCAAGGGGGCAAATATTTCGACACCAGTAGCGGGGAGCAATAAAATTCATAGCTACAACTCCTAAAAATATTAAGAAGATTAACGAGGAAGCTTGAGAAAAGCGAGGAGGGTCAGTGATTAATCCTTGATTAATTAGGAAAATTTGGGCTCGGTCAATAAGGTTGTGAAGTGGGCTAATTAGAACAAGGAGATTACTAAACCATTGGCTAAAAACAGAAAGAGCAGAATAAAAAGTCGAACCAAAGGTCCTTTCCATTAAAACCAGAGGGTCGAGGAAGAGAAAAGTGCTGTTAGAGAAGAAAGCAAAGGTTAATAAGAGAACTAAAAAAGGGGTTCCAAAGTTATATTTTAGAGCAGATTTAAATCTAATTTTTTGGTTGCTGAGATAGTTAAAGAAGTCAAGGAGTGAGCCTAAAGGGCAAACCCAGCCACAAAACACTCGTCCAAGGAGTAAGGTTAAAGCAACCGTTATCAAGCTCCAAAACCAGAACTTGAAAAGGAAAGAACGAGAAGAGATAGAAATAATCAAGGCAGCTAAAGGGTCGAATCGGATAAACAAATTAACCAGTTTTAAAGGGGCGTCTGAGGTTGTTTGAAAGAGTAAGATGAGAAAGAGAAGAAAGAAAAAAGATTGAACTAAAATACGGCGATTTCGCCAGCCCTCCTCCATCGCTAAATCAATTTTTGTTTTCTCTTTTTTCTTTTTAAGTCTCAATTTTTAAAGGTTTATACGAGAAATTTTTAGTTTTTTTAAGTCAGCTACTCCAAGACCCATTTCCTGACCGAGACGGATATAGCCAATATCTTTCCAGGTTTTCTTAAAGAGGGTGGTGGCAATACTATCAGCTGCAACAACATTGGCAGAAGCAATAACAGTCTTTGGATGTCTCACATCTTTTAAACTTCCTCCAGTAGGACCATGTCTCACTAGGATACGGGTTGCATCAACAATGGTCAGGTGAGACTTAATAACGGTATTTAAATCAGCAATCCTTTGATGGATGTTCCAGTGAATTTGGGAACGGTTTTTAATCACTCCCATTACATTTTTCATTCCTAAGGTTAGACCAGCTAAACTGTGATGTTTAGCGATGGGAATATTAATAAAAACATCAGCTTCTAAAACATCTTGGTAAATGAGCCAAGCTTTTATATCTCGCCCTTGAGGAAAGGATACTCTTGCATAACGTCTTTTTAATGGAATGATGAATTCAGCGCCAACTTTTCTTGCTATCTTGTAAATGCCACTGTCTTTGTATGCCCCAATTGGTGTTCCATTAAAAGGGACATCGAAAACAAAGACTTTACTTGCCCCTGCTTGATAGCAAAGTTTGACGACGGTTGCTACAACTAAAGGATGGGTGGTTACAGCGTACTCAGGGCTTCTCCCTGCCATACAGAGATTTGGCTTAACGATAACTTTATCCCCTTTCTTGACGAAAGCTTTTATCCCGCCGATTTCATCAATGGCTTTTTTGGTAATGACAGAAAAGTCTTTTCCTTTCACAATTGCTACGTCAGGCAGTTTTTGAGAAGGGAATGGTTTTTTTGGAGGGGGAGGAGTCTCAGAGGTATTTTGTTTTTTTGATTTTATTACCGTGGGTTCTTCTCTTACTTTATTCTCACAAGAAAAAACAGGGGCAACAAGAGCTAATAGGATGATTTTGAAAAGATAGTGAAGAAAGTCCCTTCTTTTTAAAGGGGAGTTTAGGTTCATCTTTACTCCTTGATAATTATTTTCAGTTTACCCTGCATACCCAAAGCTACTTTTGTAAAGGTATAGTTAAGCATAAATATAATATCTCACAAAGCGAGAAGTGGCCAATGTTGCCTTTATAAAGGTGCAAGGTTTAGTTAGCTTATGCTAGATTGCCAACAAGCAAAACAACAAACTAAAAAGATTTCTCTTTGCTTTGCTTTTCTGATAAAATGACTTCTTGAGGTTTGTAGGAGGGGTAACAAAAGAAAGGTGAAGGGTTGTGAAATTAAGTCTTCGCCTAAAATATCTTTTAGCGATGGTTAGTTCCCCTCTATTGCTTCAAGTAGGGTCAGCTTCTTTGCTCTTCTTAACCTAGAGAGAGCTCAACGATTTCATGGAAATCTTTTATTAATTTATATCTTTGTTAACTTCTTAGTTTTGCTCGTTACATCCCTAGTGGCGCTTTATTTATTTAAACTATCCAGAAAATTTTAACTTCTCCAAAGATTAAAGAGAGTGGGGAGGAAATTGAGCAAAAAATTTACCGTTTACCTATCACAAGTCTCTATTGGATAGGTTTGTTGGCTTTTGCTATTTTTATTCAAGCGATTGTGATGACCTCTAAGTTTCATGGAGAATTTGACGCTTTGATGGCTGGGATAAGGTCTTTTTTTGCAAGGTTCATTTGTCATTATTTATACCTTTTATGTTACCAGCGTTATCAGTTACAACATTAGTCAAACTGTTTATGAGGGGGAGTAAAACTTATTGCTAGACCGGAAGTCAGAAGCCGAATGTGGAAGAAAGCCCTCATTGCTTTTTTAGCTACTTCTGTTTTTCCCTTAACATCTTTTGTAATTATGATAGCTTTGAGAACTTCAAGTATTTCAGTTAATGCTTCACCTCAGGTGCTTAGAGCGATAGCTGATTTGCAGTCGGATGTTTCCAGTACAGTCTTTTATGTAATTGCTATGCTTTTGTTTATTGTCATTTTTTGCCCGGAGTGTTTCACTTCCAACTACAAGCTTGCTTGAAGCAATTGAAGAAGTGAAGAAAGGAAACTTCAATGTCGAGGTGGGAATAGTTTCCCGGGATGAAATCGGATTTTAGCTGAGAGCTTTAATCAAATGGTTAAAGGATTAAAGGAAATGGAATTTATCAAAGAAACCTTTGGACGCTTTGTTAGCCCAGAGGTTGCCAATGAGGTTCTTAAGGGGAAACTTTCGCTAGGAACTGAAAGTCGGGTTATTAGTGTTCTCTTTGTTGACATCAAAGGCTTTACTAGACTTTCAGAAAAGTTGGCAGCTCGACAAGTGGTTGATTTGTTAAATCGGTACTTCTCCCTTATGGGAAGGATTGTTTTCAAGCATGGGGGAATAATCAATAAGTTTATTGGTGACGCTATGCTCATAGTTTTTGGAACTCCTCTTGAACAACCTGACCATGCTAAAAGAGCTATTTCAACTTCAAGAGAGATGATGGAAGAACTTAAAAGTTTTAATGAAGAGAGAAGGAAAAAAGGCGAAAGTGAGATTAATATTAGCTATTAGCATGGGAATCAGCACAGGAGAAGTGGTCATTGGCAACATTGGCAGCGAAGAAAGAATGGAATACACAGTTATCGGAGATACAGTTAATTTGGCTGAGCGGATTCAGGAATTAGCAAAATCACTTAATATTCCTCTTTTAATCTCTCAAACTACCTTTGAAAGTGCCAAGGAGTTTTTCAAAGAAATAAGTGTCTATGCTGAAAAAATGCCTCCCTTTAAAATGCGTGGTAGAGAAGGGGAAATGGAAACATATAAATTAAATTTTTACCCATCAGAAATGAGAATTAATATGAGCTTAGTGCTCGAATTTAAAGAAGAGATTAGCAAGAAAACTGGCTACCCTCTTATTAAACCAATATCTTTAGCTCTAGATAAAAAATTAAATCTGCTGGTTATTGATTTAGCTAAGGAGGAAAATCTCGAAAAAGAGTCACTAGCAACTCGTCTTTTAAAAATAGATTTGTCCCAGGGCAAAACTGAGGAATTTGTTTTAAGCTTGCCAAATTTCAAGCCTGAATTAATAAGAGTTAGCCAAAAGGGCAATATTTATTTAGCTGGTTATCGAGACTCTATCTTTTTCTTAACTTTTCAAAACTCTATCTCCTCTTTAGCTTTCGAGGGTAAGTTTTTGACTCAATCTTCTTCTGGAGTCTCCTTAGTTGACTTTTGTCTTGATTCTTCTGAAAATCTTTATTTTGTTTACTCAGAGAAGGAAACTTTAACCGGAAGCTATATCCAGATTTTTAATAAGGAAGGGCAGCTCTTAACCCTTATTGATTATCTTCAGGACTTAAAGAGGTTTAATGATTCTCTCCTCTTTGCAGAGCCACTTGGCTTAGCTTCAAGCGAAGAAGGAAGGGTTTTTCTTTCAGCTATAGGTGAGTGTTTCATGGGCAGGAAAGTAGTTTCTTGTTATGCTTTAGCTCTTTTGGATTTGTCTACTAAAAGAGTAGTTGACACTTCCTTTCACGAGATAGAGGGGGGAAATCGAGGCTTTCAAAGGTTTTGGGGGTGGTCGAATAGCCCTTGACAAGCAAGGAACAATTTTTGTAACTAAACTAAACGAGATAATTGGATTTGAAAAAGGTCTTCAGGGAAATTTTTTTCAATATGGTTCCTTTGGAAGATTTGCTAGTCAATTTAATTCTCCCGCTGATTTAGTAGTTAGAGATTCCTTTCTTTATGTCGCTGATACAGGGAATGCCCGCATTCAAATTTTTAAGATTAACTATCTCTGAAAATTTGTTAAAAGTTATATTCAAAGACAATTCTAGAATGCAAATCATAAGCTCTATTTATTAAATCTTAAATCAGCGAACAGCAAGCAAATCAACTGACAAGCGGTTTAGCTAATAAGTTGTTTAACTGGTTAGTAGCTTGAAATGATTTTATATCTCACCTGTAATAAAGTTATAATAGTGATATGTATGAGCCTCGCTTTTATCGACGGAAAATGTGGAGTCGTGGCCTTACTTCTTTTCAAGTTGTTGTTAGGGAAACTGATTTATGGGTGGCAGCAAAAAAAAATCTTAAAAAAGAAGCCTTGAAAGCAGTTCTTCACTATCGGGAAGAACTGGAGAAATTCATTCATGGATTCCCTCTTTTTGTGGAGAGTTTTGCTCCTGTTGAGGTTCCCGATAGTGCTCCTCCCATTGTTAGGCGAATGGCAAAGGCGTCGGAAAAAGCTGGCGTTGGACCAATGGCAGCAGTGGCTGGAGCAATTGCGGAGTTTGTCGGGAAAGACTTACTTCAATATTCTCCCGAAGTAGTTGTTGAAAATGGTGGCGATATTTTTCTTAAGGTTTCAAAGTCAAGAAAAATAGCTATTTACGCTGGCGAATCTCCTTTAAGCAATAAGGTAGCTCTCAAAGTTGAACCAAAGCAAACTCCTTTGGGAATTTGCACTTCTTCAGGAACGGTTGGTCATTCCTTTAGTTTTGGGATGGCTAACGCTGTAGTAGTTTTATCAAAAGACACCTGCTTGGCTGATGCAGCGGCAACTGCTATCGGCAATATAATTCAAACTAAAAAGGATATTCAAAAAGGACTCAAATTGGCTCAAACCATCGAAGACTTATCAGGAGTAGTAATCATCAAGGATGACCAAATTGGCGCCTGGGGCAACGTGAAGCTTATTCCTCTTTAAATTATAAAGCAAATAATCAAAGCTCAAAACCATGTTATTCTCACAATTCTTGGGAAGTGGCAAAAGTCAAAGAGAGTAATTTTTTTCAATTTTGAGACTAAACTTTTCAAAAAATTAAATTTCAGCCTAATCACTTTAGACTTCAGTCTAGTGTTTTATTCGGCAGGGTGGCCGATGGGAATGAGGTAGAGGGGCTTATGGTCTTGGGGCAAAGATAAGGTTTCTTGAACCATATCGTCATAAAAAGCTCCCATGGGGACTCCTCCTAACCCTAGGGCAACTGCTTGAAGGAGAATATTTTGCCCAACATGGCCAACTTCAATTTTGACATATCTTTCTGCTCTATCTCCATATTTAACCGCTGTCCTTTGAAAAACTGCAGTGATGACGAAAGTTACTGGGGCTTCTCGGGGAGCATCTTGATTTAGAGCCGCAACAGCCAGTAGTCTTCTTTTATCTCCTTTGAGAATCATTTCAAGAGTTTGTTCTTGAAGGTTGTAATGATAAACACCTTCTTTTTTGACAAGATAAACTTCTAATGGGTATAAAGCACCGGCTGAAGGAGCAGTCCTGAAACCGCTTATTGGTTCGGTTATTCCTTGGGCTGCCCAGAGGAGTTGGGAAATTTCTTTTAGCTCAAGGTCTTTTTTTAAGAATGCTCGTTTTGAACGTCTCTTAGCTAATGCTTCTTCCAATGAAATAATTCCTTTTAATTGAGGAGAAGGGAGAGGGATTATTTCTTCGGTTGGTCTGGTTTTAGAACTATTTTTTTCTTTAAGAAGAGGTTTTTGACTGCAGCCAAAAACTAGGAGTAAAAAGAGGACTTTGAAAAAATCTTTTCTCGATAAACTTGAGTTCTTTTGATTTTCAATTAAATTAAGTAAGACGCTGAGTATCCTTTTCATCACTTCCTCCTCTCAATAGGCTGAAGCTCACTAGATTGAAGTCAAAATTTTTCGTCTTTTCTTTATTTTTCCTTGCCTAAGTTACAAGTTTCAAATTAGTCCAGTTGTCAGGGTCTAGTGAATTTTGACTGAACCCTAAACACTTGTCTGCAAACAAGCGGGCTCGCTAGCTCCTGAACCCTTTTGTATCCCTTGCTACTAACTACTTGCCTGCTGCAGGCAAAGCTTGACTTATACTCTAACACTGTTTACTGCTCTCTGCTCTCTCCTTCTTACTCAACTTGATGAACTTTAATCATATTGGTTGTTCCTGGAACATTGGCTAGCACACCAGCTGTTATGATAACCTGGTCACCTTTTTTAACAAGAGATGCTTCTTTAGCGCTTTTTACTGCCTTGACCAATATTTCATCGATATTTCGGCTCGGTTTAACGAGTAGCGGGATAATTCCCCAAGAAAGTAAAAGTTGGCGGTAGGCTTGAGGGTTAGGGGTTATAGCAATAATTGGAGCTTGAGGTCGGTACTTAGAAACTTGGCGGGCAGTGTATCCAGATTGAGTTGCTGTAATAATCGCCTTTACTTTGAGTTTCTTAGCCAATTCACAAGCGGCAAAACTAATAGCATCAGACGTATTTTTCTCAACCCACTCGCCTCTTTTTCTTAAAATGTCTTCATAGTCAAGATAGCTTTCGGTATTTTCGATGATTTTTTCCATTGTTTTGACTACATTAACTGGGTCTATGCCAATTGCTGTCTCACCAGAAAGCATAACGGCATCAGTTCCGTCAAAGATGGCATTAGCAACATCGCTAGCTTCAGCCCTGGTTGGCTTAGGAGAATTTATCATCGATTCGAGCATCTGGGTAGCGGTGATAACTGGTTTCCCCTTCTCATTAGTTTTAGCGATTATTTCTTTCTGGATAATTGGAACTTTTTCAGTTGAGATTTCTACCCCTAAATCTCCTCGGGCAACCATAATTCCATCTGAGTGTTCAATGATTTCATCAATATTTTTAAGGGCTTCTTTTTTCTCAATCTTAGCAACTACCGGCACATCAAATCCTTCTTTTTTAATTAAGTCTTTTAGTTCGAGGATATCTTTGGCTTGGCGGACAAAGGAAAGGGCAACGAAATCAACTCCATGTTTCAAACCGAACTTTAAATCTTCTTTGTCTTTTAGGGTAAGAGCTGGTGTTTTTAAAGGAACTTCAGGTAGATTAACGCCTTTATGGGAAGAAATCTTGCCACCAGAAATTACCAGACACTCAATATCTTTTCCTTTAACCTTTTTTACCTTTAGCTCAACTAAGCCATCGCAAAGGAGGAGACTCTCTCCGGGCTTAACCTCAGTAGATAAGTCAAAATCAAGAGGTATTTTCTCTTTTGAGGGTCTTTTATCGAAAGTTAGGGTGACTGTTGAGCCTTTTCTCAAAAAAGTTTCTTTTAAATTGCCCAGTCTGATTCTCGGTCCCTGAAGGTCTAAGATGATAGCGATAGGTTTACCCATTTCTTGAGAGAGCCTTTTTATTTTCTTGATTCTCTCTTTTTGCTCCTGATGGGTTCCATGAGAAAAGTTTAATCGAGCTACATTCATTCCTGAGGAAATCATTTTTTTGAGGATTTTCTCGTCACTGGAAGATGGACCCAGAGTACAAACAATTTTGGTTTTTCCCATTTTTTCCCCTTGATTAACTCGATAGAGGAGCAAGTATTGTATAATATTTTTAGTCTCTTTTATTCAAGCAATCAAAAAATTCACGGTCACTCTTAATTTAACACTTAAACTTGAGGGATTAAAGTGGTTAGTGAAAAAAAGGATGTTAAAAAGAGAGTCCAGGAATTAAGGGATTTAATTAATTATCACAATTATCGCTACTATGTTCTTGACTCTCCAGAAATTTCCGATGCTGAATATGATGAATTAGTTAAAGAACTAATCAAACTTGAAGAGGCTCATCCTGAATTAATTACCCCCGATTCACCAACTCAGCGAATTGGTGCACCTCCGGCTGAAGGGTTTACTCCTGTTCGGCATCGTGCCAGGATGTTTTCCCTTCAAGATGCTTTTGGGCTTGAGGAGCTAGAAGCATTTTTCAAAAGATTATCGAGGGAATTACCTAATGAAAAATTTGAATATGTATGTGAATTAAAGATCGATGGAGCAGCTGTTGCCTTAAACTATGAAAAAGGGATTTATGTTCGTGGGGCAACTAGGGGGGATGGGGAAATTGGTGAGGATATCACTCCCAATATTAAAACGATTAAATCGGTTCCATTAAAACTTTTATTAGAAAAGCCACCTGAATTTTTAGAGGTGAGAGGGGAAGCATATCTTTCTAAGGAGCAATTTGAGAAGATTAATCAGGAGCGGAGTGAAGAAGGGTTACCCCTCTTTGCTAATCCTCGTAATGCAGCTGCTGGCTCTCTGCGCCAACTTGACCCTAAAATAACAGCTTCACGAGAGTTAGCAGTAATTATTCATGGCTTGGGTTTCATTTCAGGAGAAGCGCCTAAAACTCACTTTGAAGCTCTTCAATTTTTAGAAAGAGCTGGATTTAAAATTACCCCATTTGTTAAAAAAGCCGTTACAACTGAGGAAGTTTTTGATTTTTGCCGTGAGTGGGAAAGGAAAAGAGACAAGTTACCTTTTGAGATTGATGGGGTGGTTATTAAAGTCAACTCAATTGAACAGCAAAGGAGATTGGGAGAAACTTCAAAGGCTCCACGTTGGGCAATTGCTTACAAATTTCCTCCGGAGGAAAAGACAACTAAGGTTTTGAATATTGATGTCAATGTTGGTCGGACTGGAGCTTTAACTCCGGTCGCAATATTAGAGCCAGTTAAAGTGGCTGGTTCAACGGTTTCAAGAGCAACTCTTCACAATGAAGATGAAATGCGGCGCAAAGACATTCGCATTGGTGACTATGTTATTGTGAGAAAAGCAGGGGATGTTATTCCTGAAATAGTTGCTCCTATTCCTAGCCGAAGAACGGGTAAGGAAAAAATTTATCAATTTCCAAAAAAGTGTCCAGTTTGTGGCTCTGATGTTGTGAGACCAGAGGGAGAAGCAGTAGCTCGATGCACTGGTGGGATTTCCTGCCCAGCTCAGGTTTTTGAGCACCTTCTTCATTGGGGAAGAAGGGGAACAATGGATATTGAGGGGCTAGGACCAGAGGTTGTAAAAGACTTGCTTGAAAAAAATTTAATTAAAAATGTCGCTGACCTTTATTATTTGACCAAGGAAGACCTCTTGAAAGTGGAGCATTTTGCTGACAAAGCAGCTGAGAACCTTTACCAAGCAATCCAAAAATCGAAAAATCGACCCTTATCAAAGCTCCTTTTTGCTTTAGGTATTCGTCATGTTGGTTCTCACCTTGCCTCCGTCCTAGCTAAACATTTTAGTTCAATTGATAAGTTATCCAAGGCTAAATTTGAGGAGCTTCAAGGGATTCCAGAGGTTGGTCCCAAAGTTGCTGAAAGCATCACCACTTTCTTTAAACAAAAGCATAACTTGGAAGTTATCAATCGATTGAAAAAAGCCGGGGTAAAGATGGAAGCAGTGATGGTTGCGCCAACTTTTCAAAAATTAGCTGGACTAACCTTTGTTGTCACAGGAACCTTAGAAAAGTTTACTCGGGAAGAAGTGAAAAGTAAAATTGAAGATTTAGGTGGGCGGGTTGCCTCAAGTGTCAGTAAAAAGACTGACTATGTGATTGTGGGCGAAAATCCGGGGAGTAAATTAGATAAAGCAAGAGAATTAGGTGTTAAAATCATAAATGAGAATGATTTCATTAATCTTTTGGAAAGGTGAAGAATTTGGAAGATAAAAATCATTTTGAAGTTCCCTGGTCAGTATGGGATGTTTTTATATCCCTTTTTCTCTTTGGATTTTTTCTTCTCTTTTTCTTTTGTATGTTTGCAGTTTTTGCTTTTTTCGTTTGTGCTCCTTTTGGGCTAAACCTTTCCCCTTTCAGGAAAGCAATTCTTAATTCACCTCTTTTTACTGCTCTCCTTTTAATCGCTCAATTTCTTTCTCTTTTTCTTCTTAGCTGGCTATTTGGGGTTAAAAAGTACCATGGAAACTTGAGAGATTTAGGATTAGTTGAATTTAAGCTTCTTCGAAGCTTTAAGAACGGACTTCTATTCCTTCCTTTAATAGTTTTTTTTGGTTTAGGATACATATTTCTTCTAGCTGATTTATTTAAGGTAGATATTCCTGAGGTTAATTTTCTTAAACTTTTTGGGAGTGGTTATCAGAGCATTATCCTTTCCTTGCTTTTAGTTGTTTTTCTTGCTCCTTTTGTTGAAGAAGTTTTCTTTCGAGGCTTTGTTTACCCAGCCTTTAAGAAAAAATATGGATATAGATGGGGTGCTTTAATAGCTGCTTTTCTTTTTGGTTTGTTTCATCTTAACTTTTGGTTAATTATACCAATGATGCTTATCGCCCTGGTCAGTATTTATCTTTATGAGAAGACAAAGTCTCTTGATTCCAGTATTATTCTCCATATGCTTAACAATTTATTGGCTTTATCTTTTCAATTTTTTTACAAAGGAGGGCTTTAATTGGCAATTAGCAAGAAAGAGGTTGAGCATGTTGCTCTTCTAGCGCGACTTGCTTTAAGTGAAGAAGAAAAAGAAAAGTTTACTAAACAGCTTAGTCAAGTTCTTGACCATGCTGAAAAGATAAAAAAGTTAGATACTTCCAATGTTTTTCCGACTTCCCATGTTATTCCCTTAAGAAATGTTTTTCGGGAAGATAAGGCAAAACCATCTTTTTCAGAGGAAAAAGCTCTTTCTAATGCTCCAGAGAAGGAAAACCAAGCTTTTAAGGTTCCAAAAATAGTATAGAGGAGTGCTGAAAAGCAGATTGCAGGTAGCACTTTTCCTTCCCCTCTGAGGAAGGATTAATGTGGGGTACCTTTAGGAGGGGATAAAAGAAGAGTGCTAAGGTTTGCTGCTAACTGTTTACTCTTAACCTCTGGTGAATATTTAGGGCTTATTGAGAGTGTGAGGTGTGAAAGTTTGGAACTTTATAAGTTAACAGCTCATCATCTGAATAAGATGCTTGTTTCCAGGGAAATTTCCGCTGTTGAAATTTGCCAGTCTGTTTTTAGTCGAATTAAAAAAGTTGAAGAAAAAGTTAAGTCTTATATCACTTTAATTGAGGAGAGAGCTTTTAAAGAGGCAAAAGCAGTGGATAAAAAAATAAAGAATGGCGAGGAAATTTCTCCTTTAGCTGGTATTCCCATAGCTATCAAAGATGTTATTTGCACCAAGGGAGTTTTAACCACTTGTGGCTCCAAAATTCTCAGCAATTTCATTCCCCAATATAATGCAACTGTTATCGAAAGGCTTTTGAGGGAGAACATTGTGATGATTGGTAAAACTAATATGGATGAATTTGCTATGGGCTCTTCAACTGAAAACTCTAGCTTTTTTCCAACTAAAAATCCTTGGGATTTGGGGCGAGTCCCTGGAGGTTCATCAGGTGGTTCCGCTGCTGCTATAGCTGCTGATGAAGCTATTATATCTTTGGGTTCTGATACGGGTGGTTCCATTAGGCAACCAGCTGCCCTTTGCGGGGTTGTTGGATTAAAACCGACTTATGGTTTGGTTTCCCGATATGGCTTAGTGGCTTTTGCTTCTTCCCTTGATCAAATAGGGCCAATCACAAAAGATGTGACTGATTGTGCTTTACTCTTAAATTATATTGTGGGATATGATCCTTGCGACAGCACTTCATTGAACTATCAACCACCTAATTATCTTGAAGCATTAAAAGATGAGATTAAGGGAATAAAGATTGGAATGCTTAAAGAACTTATCGGGGAAGGAATTGAAGAAGGAGTTAAAGTCAACTTTAAAAAATCTTTATCCCTCCTTGAAAGGTTAGGAGCTATCATCGAGGAAACAACTTTACCCCATTCAGATTATGCTCTTTCGGCATATTATATTATTGCTCCAGCTGAGGCATCATCTAATCTTGCCCGCTACGATGGTGTTCGCTATGGCTTTCGCACTTCCCAAAAGGTTGAAGATATGGTTGAGATGTATATGAAAACAAGAGGTGAAGGATTTGGTGACGAGGTAAAGCGCCGAATTATGCTTGGTACTTATGCCCTTTCAGCTGGCTATTACGAGGCTTACTATGGTCAAGCGCAAAAAGTTAGAACCTTAATTGTTGAAGATTTCAAAAAAGCTTTTGAGAAGTATGATGTTTTAGTTTCCCCTACTTCTCCCACGGTTGCCTTTAAAATAGGTGAGAAATATGATAACCCTTTAGCGATGTATATGTCCGATATTTGCACCATCCCAGTTAATTTAGCAGGATTACCTGCAATTTCTGTTCCTTGCGGTCTTTCCCATGGACTGCCAGTTGGGCTTCAAATTATTGGACCAGCTTTTGGCGAAGAAATCATTTTGCGGGTTGCCTATGCTTTTGAACAAGCCTTTGGCTTCAAAGAGAAACCCACCCTGTAACTTTCTCACAATTCCGAAAAAGTGGGAAAAGTGAAGGTCATCCTGAGAGAAACGAAGGCTCTCTTTTCTTGTGAGTTTGTCCATTGCTTAGGGTTTCTTCTTTGTGGTTCTCACATAAGCTCCGATTGCCCGCAGCTACTCAGTCGGCTCTCTCCGAAATTGCTATCCGCACCCTCTCCTTTCAGTCAGGGCCACCTGTCTGCCCTGACTGCTGTGGCAAAAGAAGTAGCGTCTTGAATTTTGAAATTTCAAAGCCCGAATCAATTTGTCGTTCAGCCAGCCAGAAGAAAAAATAGAATTTCATAAAAAAGGGATTGAAATAGAATAGTGCAGCAGAGCAGTATTAACTACCAGCGTCATTCTCCGATGGAATATGTAATTTATATAAATTTATGGGGAGGTTAGTATGTCAAAGAAGGATAAAAAACATTACCTCCTGGATGATAGTGGTCGCAAAAGTGCTATTGTGATTTCCATGAATGAATATGAAGAGCTTTTAGAGGACTTCCGTGATCTTGCAATTGTTGCTGAGAGAAAAGATGAACCAACGATTTCTTTTGATGAGTTGAAGAAGCGATTATAAGAAATGGTGCCTGACACTTCTCGAAGCGATGAAGTGCAGAAATAAGCCGTATAACTGTAAAGTTTTGAAAACTATTTACTAGCCACGAGTCACAAGTCACGAGTGATGAGTCACGAAAAATAGACTTTCTCGCCTTCACCCACAGCTGTTTTAGAATCTTGTTTTTGGGCTTCTAGTTTTTTGTGCCTCTTTTTAGTTTTATATTTATTGGTAGATTTAGCGATATTTCAGTTGATATGGTAATATTAAGGAGGAAAAAAGCAGTAAATTAGGAGGTGGATTGGGGAAATAGCTTCTAGAATTAGTGTTGACACTAAAGTTCGATTTGGTAAGCCAGTTATTACTGGGACAACGGATTCCGGTTAACCTTATTTTAGGTAAATTGGCAGCTGGAATGACTTACGAAGAAGTTATGACTGAGTACGAAATCACCCGCGAAGATATACTTGCAGTTCTTGATTACGCAGCAAAAACTTTATCAAGCGAAGAAGTAAAGGCTTTAGGCTAAATGGCAAGATTTGTAATTGATGAAGATATGCCACGCTCTACAGGTAAAATTCTAAAGGATAATGGGAATGATGTTAAAGATATTCAAGATTATGGGCTTCGTGGTGCAAGTGATGATGAAGTTTATCAATTTGCCCAGAGTAATCAAGCGGTGCTTATCACAGGTGATATGGGTTTTGGTAATATCCTACGTTTTCCTACAGGAAGCCATTTTGGTATTGTGATTATCAATTTTCCAAACACGATGACCACTTACGAGATAAACCGCCAACTTTTGGAAAGATTTAAAGACTCTGCAGAGAGTGATTTCAAGGGTAATTTAATTATCAT
The DNA here is from genome assembly GCA_015711795.1 of Candidatus Geothermocultor quzhuomuensis. Lineage (GTDB taxonomy): Bacteria > Actinomycetota > Aquicultoria > Geothermocultorales > Geothermocultoraceae > Geothermocultor > Geothermocultor quzhuomuensis. The sequence continues at coordinate 6,506 of JACVJC010000009.1, read as the reverse complement.
AGAACCAAGTAAAGGAAGGATTAGAAAGCAAGAAAAATAAAAACTTGTGTTTTTCGATGTCATCAAACCTCCTCGCCTTTACCTATCAGTATTTTAGAATTTTGTTTTCAGATTTTCTGTTAAACTGGAATGTTTTATTATCAAATTGTGAAAAAACCTAGCGTTGGCTTTCTGGAAAAGAGAAACCTATGGAAGAGTATCCTCGATACTTAAGAGAAAAATTTGAACCTTTTGACCCTTTGGAGTTAGCTTTGAAGACTGAGCGGATTGTCAGTTTTGATTCTTTGAGGAAATACACCTCTTTTTACTGCGTTGGGGTTTATGGGGGAATTTCAACTGGTTACACTGTTGGCTGTTGCTTAAGATGTGTTTTTTGCTGGGTTGACTGGTCAAGAGATTTTCCTGAAAAATACGGCCAATTTTATTCTCCCCAAGAAGTTTTTGAAAACCTAGTTAATAATGCTAAAAAGAAAAGGGTCAAAAAACTAAGAATTTCTGGTGGGGAGCCCACTTTAAACTGGAATCATTTGCTTGAAGTATTGAGATTAGTTAAAACAACCAACTATTTATTTATTCTTGAAAGCAATGGCATTTTAATTGGAGCAAATTCTAGTTATGCTAAAGCTCTTGAAGAGTTTCCCAATATTCATTTAAGGATTTCTCTTAAAGCTGGAACACCTGAAGGATTTGAGAAAAGAACTGGCGCCAAAGGAGAGTTTTATGAGCTTCCTTTTCAAGCAATTGCTTATTTAAGTAAAACTAAGGTTAATTTTCATGTTGCCTCGATGAGCGACCCCAGGTTAATGCCAGATTTTGAGCGGCAAAAGATGATTGAAAAACTTGTTAAGATTGGTTACCGTAGGTATTTAGAAGAAGAAATTTGCGACCCTTATGATACAACTAAAGTGCGATTAAATGAGGCAGGCTGGCACATTTTTTAATTGTAGCAACGAAAGCAGACTGAAAGCTTAAGGCTGAAGTAAAATATTATTAAATATTCTTAAAAGAGCTTTTAGCTTTGGTCTTCACTCTATGGTCTTGTTTCTTAAATCATAGTTCTAACTTCAATCTTTAGTTTGGTAACTTGTATAATTGTCTCAGGAGTATAATGGTAAAATATCGTAGATTGCTTTAGCTTTAGAATAAGTGGAGACGAGTATGGAATATGAAAGTGTTATTGGGCTAGAAATTCATACAGAACTTTTAACTAAGAGTAAGATGTTTTGCGGTTGTTCAGCTAGAACATTTGGAGCGAAACCCAATACTTTTACTTGTCCTGTTTGTTTGGGTCTTCCTGGCTCCTTACCAGTCATTAATGAAAAAGCCATTGAATACACTTTAAAGATTGCTTTAGCTCTTAATTGCTCTATTCCAGAATTTACCCAGTTTCACCGAAAAAATTACTTTTATCCTGATATGCCTAAGAATTACCAGATTTCTCAATATGATTTTCCTTTAGGGGTTGAGGGTTTCCTTAATATTGAGGTTGATGGCAAAACTAGACGAATTGGCATTATCCGCGTCCACCTAGAAGAGGATACTGGTAAACTCATTCACATTGGGGGAACAGGCAGGATTGCTGAGGCTGATTATTCTTTGGTGGACTTTAACCGAGCTGGTATTCCCTTGGTTGAAATTGTCACTAAGCCAGATATTAGAACGCCAGAGGAAGCTAAGGCTTTTATGCAGGAGTTGAGGAACATTCTTTTGCATTTAGGAGTTTCTGATTGCAATATGGAAGAGGGTTCACTTAGATGTGATGCCAATATTTCAATAAGACCCAAAAATTCAAACTTGCTTGGCACCAAAACTGAGATTAAAAACTTGAATTCCTTTCGAGCTCTTCAACGAGGGCTAGCATACGAAATTGAGAGACAAATCAGCCTTCTTCAATCAGGCGCCCAAGTAACCCAGGAAACTCGTCACTTTGATGCAGCGAAAAACATAACTACTGTGCTGAGGACTAAAGAGGAAGCTCATGATTATCGCTATTTTCCTGAGCCTGACCTTGTTCCGATGGAAATAAGTCGGGATTGGATTAACGAGATAAAAGAAAAACTGCCTGAACTTCCAGAACAAAGAAGGAAAAGATTTATTGAGACCTATTCTCTCTCAGAATATGATGCTAGGATTCTTACCTCTTCTAAAGCAATGGGCGATTTCTTTGAAGAATGTATGAAGAGTTATTCCAATCCAAAAAGTGTGGCTAATTGGATTCTTGGTGAAATGAGTGCAGCTTTAAATGAAGCTAATTTGGGGATTGATGAGTGTGCAGTGACCCCTAAACATTTGGTTGAGCTTTTGAAATTAATTGATAAAGGGATAATTAGTGGAAAAATTGCCAAAGCAGTATTTAGTGAAATGTTTGAAACAGGTAAACTTCCTCAAATAATAGTTGAAGAAAAAGGGATGGTTCAAATCTCTGATCAAGATGCTCTTGTGAAGATAATTGAGCAAGTCATAGCGGAAAATCCTAGTCAGGTTGAGGAATATAAAAGCGGCAAAGAAAAAGTTTTGGGCTTCTTTGTTGGCCAAGTGATGAGGCTAACTCTAGGCAAAGCCAATCCCCAGTTAGTTAATGAACTTCTCCGCAAAAAACTCTCATCTTAACTAAAATACATAATCCTTTTTGTTTAGTGATTGCCTGAAAGGGTAAATTTTTTTTGCCCAAAGGTACGATAAATTATACCTTTTTGGACAATAGCATTAGCTAATAAGAGGTGGTAAAAATTAATTTGGAAAAGGCGTATTTGAGGAGCGTCACCCTTAGCCTCCTGGAAAGACCTGGAATTCAAAGGGGGAGATTCCAGGTTTTTCCTTTTATTGCTCAAATTTTCTCTTAACAGCCAACAAGTTAATAAATGATATATAGGGTATCTTGGGTAAGGGTTGCAGCTTCTCTTTCAGCAATAACTTTACCTGTTTGAGCTTTAACTTCATTTAAATAAGCATTTAAAATATTTTGAGTTATTTTTAAATTACCTTTTTCTTTAGCTGCTTGAGCTGTGTAAACTTTGACAATTAATGAGTTTTGAATTCCTGGAGCAGAAACAAAGCGTTTAGTTAAGGAAGATAAAGAAGTAAAGTTAGCGATAACCTTAAAGCTTACCTTTTTCTCACCTATATTTCCCGCCTTATCCTTAGCCCAAAGTGAAAATTGATGTAAGCCTAATGGCAGAGATGCTAGTTCAATGATTTCTCCATTAGAAACTTCTTCTTGGTCAAGGAGAGCTTGAGAACTGAGAAAACCTGAGACTTCATCTTTCACAGCATAGCTAATTAGGAGGTAATCACTGTGGAGATATTCTTGGGCTTGGGGAGAAACAATCTCGATTTCAGGAGGAGTTTTATCAATTTTAAAGACCTCTGTTTTAACATTTTCCTTATTTCCTGTCTTATCAGTAGAGTAAAATTGGATTTGGTTAATTCCTTCTCGGCTAATTACAAAAGGTTGATTATAGTTTTCCCAGCTTAACCCTTCGTCGAGCGAATATAAAGTTTGGGCAATTCCACTTCCTCCTGGTTCATCAGCAGATGATAGTTCGACAGTTACATCAGAAACAAACCAGCCATTTTCTCCTTTTTCTCCTACGAAATTAATTAAGCTAATTGGAGGGGTAATATCTTTAACTTCTTCTCCAACTTCAAAGGGGTAAGAAGCAATATTTCCAGAGATTGGGCTATTGCTTTGGCCATCTCCAGAGCTTGAAATGGTGGCAGCTGAGGCATCAAGCGGCATTATATAAATGGTGTGCTCACCTTGGGATAGGGCTTCCTTCAATTGAGCTTCCCATGAAACGGAAGGAGTCCCTTTCCCCTCTGTAATAGTGGCTTTTTGCCATTGCCCTCTTATAGAATCAATTTGGAAGAAAATATTGGTTATATTGCAGTTATAGGGAGCTCGGTGGTTAGTGGCAGTACCTTCAAAAATGGGTGTTTCATCAGGAGTAATTCCATTTGGAAGAGGTTTAATGGATACTTTAAGTTTAGAAGAGCTAAGGTCAGCAAAGGCAAACTTAAGAGGGGCTAAAGCTAAACCAGGTGTGTCTTCAATGACTGAAACATTATTGCTTTTATAGTTGGCTACGTAGATTCGGTTTAAGTTAGCGTTATAGCTTAAAGCCCAAGGCAGTTCTCCCACACTTATGGAGGTGGTAGCGTAGGTATTTCCATCAACAACCGTAACACTATTTCCACCGTAATTAGTAACATAAACTTTGTTGTAATTTGTGGCTATCTCAACTGATGTTGGTTTTGCACCAGTGGCAATGGTGGTTGTGGAAAGGGTTGCGCCATCAATAACACTCAGGCTGTTGCTCCCGTAATTAGCCACATATACTTTGTTATTAATCGAGTCAATCGCTAGTCCTCTAGGGTTTTTTTCAACAGCAACTAGGGTGGTATTAAGAGTTGCACCATCAAGGATGGTAACATTATGGCTTGAGTAGTTAGTGACGTAAATTTTGTTTCTGTCGATATCAATAGCGATGGCGCGAGGGTCAAGACCTGCCGCAACTCTTGTTGTTGCGAGGGTATTTCCATCAATAACTGTTATATCATCGGTACCATAATTGGCGGTATATATCTTATTGGTATTAGGATTGAGAGCAATAGCTCTTGGGGTGGTTGGCAGTGGTCCAATAGAGATTGTATTTTCAAGATTGTTGGTATTTCCGTTAATAACGGCAACTTTATCCGAACCGTAAAGGGCAACATAAATTTTATTAGTGTTGGTATTGACTGCTATTGCTCTTGGTTGGCGATAAAGGTAAATTGAAGAAATTACAGCGTGAGTCGTTCCGTCAATAGTATAAAGGTAATTATACCACCAATCAGCAACATAAACCTTGTTAGTATTAGGATTAACTGCAATTGAAATAGGAAACACTCCAACAGCAAGATTAGTTGAGTTATTGTTGCTATCGATAACAGTTATTGTTCCTGCCATAAGATTAGCAACGTATGTCTCATTCATTACTGGATTAACAGTGAGAGAATAAGGACCTGTATCAGCCGGAATAGTAGCAATGACATTGCTTGCCCCAATGAGAATTTGGTTAAGCGAGGGAAAAAGAAGCAAACTAAGAACCAGAATTAAAGTTAAAATTTTTCTTTTTTTCACAGTCAGCTCCAAAGATTATTTAATTTATTTTTATTATCGACAACTAACCTTTTTTTCTTAACAATTTTTCATTAATTTTTTTCATTAATTTTAAGACTTTCCCTTTTCATCATGTAGTTATTTTTGGTTAAAAGGAATTAAATTTTTAAATCTTGCTATAATTTATTTTTTGTGTTAATTTTATAAATGAAGAGTAATTGGCGAGTGGGTTTTATCCCACTCTTTTTAATTAAAAAAGTGGGAAGAAGATGAGGAAAAAAGAGATTGAAGAAAGGGTAAGTCAGTTAATCCGACCCTATCTTGAAAGCGAGAAAATTGACTTAGTTGATGTTGAATTTGCTAGTGAACCTAAGGGAAGAGTTTTAAGAATTTTTATTGACAAAAAGGGGAAAGTCGATTTAAATACTTGCGCTTTTGTTAGTGAGATGATAGACCCTCTCATTGAGGGTGAAAACATTATCTCAGGCTCTTATTATCTTGAGGTTTCCTCACCCGGCATTGAGAGGCCTTTAAAAAGAAAGGAAGATTATGTTCGTTTCATCGGTTCAAAAATTTCAGTCAAAACTTTTTCTCCCATTGATGGTAGAAGAAAATTTACTGGTATTTTAAAAAAAGCTGGGGAAGAAGGTTTTATTATACAATGCAATAGTGAAAATTATGAGATTTTTTACTCAGATGTTTCTAAAGCTAATTTAGTGGTTGAGATAAATTTTTAAAAGAAAAAGGGGGATTAGGGAAATTGAGTCAGGAATTGGTGGAGGCTTTAAGATATCTTGAGAGGGAAAAAGATATTGCACCTGAAACAATTTTAGAAGCTTTAAAAGTAGCTCTCCTTTCTGCATACAGGAAAAACTATGGAAGCACTGCTAATGTTCGGATTGAAATTGACTTGGAGAGCGGGAAGATAAGGGTAATTTCTGAGGAAATTGAGAAGGAAAAAGTTAAAGAGGTTGAAGTTACACCAGCCGATTTTGGCAGAATCGCTGCTCAAACTGCTAAGCAAGTTATTTTACAAAAAATAAAGGAAGCTGAAAGAGAAAAGCTTTTCGAAGAATACTCTGACAAGGAGGGGGATATCGTCACGGGAATTGTTCAACAAAATGATTATCGTTTTACTCTCCTTGATTTAGGTCGAGCGGAAGCACTTCTTCCTCCAACTGAGCAAGTTCCCACAGAGAAATATGACCATGGGATGAGACTTAAAGCTTATATCGTCGAGGTGAGAAAGACTACTAAGGAACCACAAATTATTGTTTCTCGAACTCATCCTGGCTTGGTGCGAAGACTTTTTGAACTCGAGGTTCCAGAGATTCAAGATGGGATTGTTGAAATTAAGTCTGTTGCCCGAGAGCCAAGTCATCGAACAAAAATTGCTGTTTCCAGC
>JACVJC010000008.1 GCA_015711795.1 Candidatus Geothermocultor quzhuomuensis | reverse complement strand
AAAGAGCTTGTGGCTCAAGAAGTTAACTTTATTTCCCTCGATAAACTGGAAAAGCCTATCAAAGTTACCGCTAAAATTAGATACAAGTCAAAAGAAGCGAAAGCAACTGTCCTCCCTCTAAAAAAGGGTGAAGTTAGAGTAGTCTTTGACCAACCTCAACCAGCTATCACCCCGGGGCAATCAGTTGTTTTTTACCAAGGCGACCTCGTCGTCGGTGGAGGAATCATTAAATAAGCCCTTTTCTCCTCCTCTCTACCCTTAAAGACAAAGCTCCTTGGAAGCAGAAATTCTAAAAGTAATGAAAATAAGGCAATTAGGTCAGAACCAGTTAGCTAAATCAAATAGCCTCTAGGGATTACCTGTTTTCTTTTCTATTCCTTACCCAACCAATTGATGATGTTTAGCCCAATTTTTTCATTATCAAGTTCATAAAGACTTATAATTCCATTTCCATCATGGTCTCCATTATTCGAACAAGTTAAGAGTAATTATCTTCTTGTAACAAACTTTGGTCTCCCTGGATTTCACCTTCTTCTAAATTGCTCTCTTCTACCATTTCCAATTCGTCTTCACTTGGCTCTTCTTTTGCTTGCTTGTGCTCTTCAGTCACCCCTAGTATATCTTCAAGTTCTTGCATTCGCTTAAGCTCTTTTCCAATTGGATTAAGTGAGCGATTGAGGACAAACTCTTTTCCGACTCTTCCATCTTCTTTTAGAATTTTAAATTTTATCAGTGTCACCTCGTCTTTTTCTTCACTAGAATTAGCAATTTGGACAGAAAGTAGTGCACTGGTAGCTGGTTTTCGAACAACAGGAGAGATTCTTATATCAAAAAGTCGGCAAATCAAATGAGATTATGAGAAATAAGAAAACAATTAAAGTCTTTATAGCCATTTTGCTCCTTGGATTTTTTTTCATTGCTACTCCTTGCAAATTTTTTATTTAAAATTTCTCTTGTTATTCTTTGTTATAATGGAGTCTAACTTTTGAAGGAATAAAAATGAACGAGAAATTGATTGAGGAAATTTTAAATCTTAAAGAAAGGCGGAAAGCAGTCATTTTGGCTCATAACTATCAGATTCCTGAAGTTCAAGATATCGCTGACTTTGTTGGTGATTCCCTCGGCTTGTCTCAGCAAGCAGCCATGACCGACGCTGAAGTCATTGTCTTCTGTGGTGTTCACTTTATGGCTGAAACAGCTGCTATTCTTTCTCCTGGTAAAATCGTTCTTCTGCCTGATATTAAAGCTGGTTGCCCTATGGCTGATATGATAACTGCTGAAGCGTTGAGAGCAAAAAAGAAAGAGCATCCAAAAGCTACTGTTGTTACTTATGTCAACTCAACTGCTGAGGTTAAAGCGGAAAGTGATTATTGCTGCACTTCAGCAAATGCTTTAAAGGTGGTTGAGTCAATTGAGGCGAACGAAATCCTCTTTGCCCCTGATAAGTATCTTGGTCATTATATTTCTCGCAAAACCGATAAAAAGATAATCTTTTGGGAAGGTTTTTGCCCTACTCACATTAAAATCCTGCCAGAAAATATAAAGGAAATGACGGGAAAACACCCTCAAGCTGAAGTGGTCGTTCACCCTGAATGTATTCCTCCTGTTATTGATTTAGCTGACCAAGTGGCAAGCACTACAGGTATTTGTTCCTATGCTAAAGAAACCAAAGCAAGGGAGTTAATCATTGGGACTGAGGTGGGCATTCTCCATCGCTTAAAAAAAGAAAATCCTGACAAAGTCTTTTATCCCGCTTCTGACTTAGCTATTTGTCCCAATATGAAAAAAATTAACCTGGAAAAAGTTTTGGAATCGCTTAAGGAGATGAAACCTCAAGTCTCCGTTCCCCCAGAAATAGCCACTAAGGCAAGGGAAGCCATCGATAAAATGCTTGCTTTGGTTTAAGTAGCTATAAAACTTTATAGTTTACATTCTCATTTTCTTAAGAAAGTAAGAATATCATTCTTCCTCACAAGCACTTGACCATTCTAACAAGAATCGATAAGATAAAGTTGACTGAGGAGGTAGGAAATTGGGTGAAGTTATCGACTAAAAGTGATTATGGTGTGAGAGCAATTTTGGATGTTACCTTTTATGGCAGTAAGAGGCCAGTCCAAGTCAAAGATATTTCTAAAAGGCAAAGCATTCCTGAGCGCTTTCTTGAACAAGTTATGGCGAGCCTCAAAAAAGCTGGGTTAGTTGAGGGGGTTCGAGGTCCTCAGGGAGGTTATGTTTTAGCAAAATCTCCCTCAGAAATTACCCTAGCTGATGTGGTTCAAGCTCTTGAAGGTCCGATAGTCTTAATGGAGTGTATTCCCGAACAAAATCAGCGTTGCGATAAGGTTAGCCTTTGTGTCATTAGAGATTTGTGGTGTAATGTTCAGGATGCCATTTCTTCTGCTTTAAAATCAGTTACCCTTGAGGACCTGCGACGAGAGAAAGAAGAAAGAGAAAAATCCCTCAATATCGTTTACCAAATTTAAACAACTTACTTACCAACTCACCAACTAAACTACTTATTACCTGTGACTTACTCGTCCTCCCCCACCTTAAACCCCAAGAGAAGGAAGGAACAAAATTAGGTTTTTCCTTGCTCTTACTAAAAACCTAAGTTTTGTGTTAGTGGTAATTGTGTGGGGTTACCTTATGCTTAGGCTTGGTTATCTCTTTAACTTTGAGCTCAAAGAGCTGAGTTCTTTTTGGCTGGAATGGTTATGGCCACAACAGGAAAGTAGCTGGTGACCTGCCTGACGATAGGCAGGGCCAAACTCCTCTTCGCCCGCCCTTCCCAGTCTCTCCAGAAAATCTTTCCACTAGTTAGAAATTCTTTTAAACATTTCTCTTACTTCCTGCAGAAATGCTCAATATCTTGGGTTTGTTTTCTTTCATTCTTGGCCTCCTTATCAAACTGGAAAGCATAGGAAAAAACATGGGTACTTCTTCTCGATATTTTAAGAATTTTTCTCCAAAGAGAACCTCAATCTCTTTTTCCTCTCTCTTGGCTAAGCGTGAGTAGGCAAATAGTAGAATAGGCCAGAGAATCAAGATTGGAATAGTAGGCCACATAATGAATAGACCGCTTGCGATAAGAAACAAGCCCAGGTACTGAGGGTGGCGAATGAGACCATAAATACCGGTAGTAACTAATTCACCCCTGGCTTGGTAATTTTTTCGCCACCCCTCAACAAGCAGGAACAATCCTGTTAATATCACTAAAGAGCCCAAGAAGTGTATGATTAAGAAGCCAGTTTCGCTAACCTTAAAAAAGACAACCCAAAGATGTCCTTGGATGTGCCCAAAGAGATTAAGAGAGGGGTAAGCTTGGTTAAGCAAAGAGAGAAGAATATAAATGGTTAAAGGAAGGCCATACATTTCAAAAAAAGAGCAACAACAAAAGCGCTAAAAATACCAAAGGAACGCCATTCTCTCTTCTTGGAGTGTAGGAAACCTAAAGCAAAGAGAATGAAGATTAAAGCATTTATTATCACTGTTAGCAAAAGTTTATACTGATAAGAGTCGGTCATTTTCATCATTACTTTTGTTAATCCTTATATTACCTTACCTAGGTAAGGTAATTATAAACTATGTCTGTTTATTTGTCAATTAGGTCTTTAGCCTTTCTTCTCCAATAATTTCACCATCGCGTATTAAGATAACTCGCTGGGCAAATTGGGCTGCTTCTCGGTTGTGAGTGACCATAATAATAGTTCTTTGCTCTTCCTGGTTGAGTATTTGAAAGAGTTTCATTATTTCTTCCCCTGTTTTGGAATCGAGACTGCCTGTGGGCTCATCAGCTAAAAGAATTGGAGGGTCGCTAACAATAGCCCGAGCAATCGCTACTCTTTCTTGCTCGCCACCAGAAAGTTGGCTCGGCAAGCGCCTTGCTTTATCTCCCAAGCCAATTTTTTCCAAAACCTCTTGAGCTAGTTGCCATTTTTCTTTGGAACTGATGTTGTTAGAAATGGCTAAAGGTAAAAGGACATTTTCGATGGCGGTTAAGTAAGGAATGAGTTGAAGTTCTTGAAAGACAAAACCAAGATATTCATGGCGAAAATCAGCCAATTTTTCTTGACGGAGTCCATAGATATCTATTTCATCAACGAGCAAGCGCCCTTCTGAAGGGGGGTTCATTGCTCCAATGATACTTAAAAGAGTGCTTTTGCCTGAACCTGATGGTCCCATGATGGCAACAAATTCACCTTCATCAACCGTCAAATCAATCTGGCGAAGGGCTTGAACACCACCTTCGGGCCCATGATAGATTTTCTTAACTTTTTCGACCACGATAAACTTTTCCATTTTCAATCCTCCTTTAAATAAACCTGAGAGCTTGAGCTGGGTCAAGGTGGGAAGCCCGCCAGGCAGGGTAAAGGCTGCCCAACAAACCAATCAAGATAGCTAGTCCAACCGCCCCTATCACTAGGAGTGGATTCCAGCCGATTGCAACCGATAAGCCCGCTACTTTTGGTGCTAAAAGTTTGGCTGTACTGGTTCCGAGCAAGTACCCGAGAAGACCGCTAGCTAAACTGACAACTAATGCTTCTAAAAGAATTATTTTCATAATATGGCTTTTGCGGTAACCGATAGCTCTAAAAATGCCAATTTCCCGCGTTCTCTCATTAACTGAAGACATCATGGTAGTCAGGACAATTAAGGAGCCAATAAAAAGAACAACTAGAGAAAGAACAATCGAAAACTGGGAAAACATTTCCAAAGTATACATCTTTGACTGAACCACTTGTTTGACAGCAGAAACTTTTGCTTGAGGAAGCACTTGGGAAGTTTGGCGAACAATTTCCTCAATGGGGCAGCTATAACACCATGCAGCTACTTCAATTAAGCTTATCGAGCCCGGTTTACCCAAAAGCTTTTGGGTTTCTTTCAAATCAGCAAAGATAAGCCCGTCTTCTTGAGAGCCTGTCTCTTTTAAAACTGCAACTACCCGAAATTCTTCCCCATTTATCCTTAACTTTTCAGAAATCTTTTTTCTCAGTTTTTTAGCTGCTTCACTTCCAAGAATGAGGTCATTGGAGTTGGAGGGTTTCTTTCCTTTCCATTCCCACCATTTTTTGAGTTTAAGTTCATCAGGGAAAAGAACTCCAACCAAGAGAGCCCTCTTCCCTTCGGCATCAACCGCTCCTAAAAGCTTAGGGGCAACAATGTTGATGTTCTCTTTATTCTTAATAGTCCTAATTTTAGCAGCATCTTCTTCGCTTAACTCTTTAACCTCTGATGAGACACTAGAAATGGTAACCCCACCGTAACTTAAAGAGAGATTGTCTGACTTAGGAACAATCACAATGTTTGCTCCAAATTCATCAAGCTTCTTATTGATATCCTCTTTCATTGCCTGGGTGATAGAGAGCAAGGTAACCACCGTCGCTATACCAATTAGCAAGCCTAGAGCCAAAAAGAGTGTTTTACCCTTACGCCGCTTTAAATTACTTAGTGAAATGTGGCTTAATCTCATTTTTCCTCCTTTTAAAGCTCGAAGAGTTGACCATTGCGATAAGAAAAAGACTTGGCAAGCTTTCCCTCTTTGTAAAAGTCAATTTGGATATGACAGCCATAGTCAGTCACCTTTGCTGAGTCAGCTTGACCACCATATTTTTGCTGGTAATACCTGAGAGCTTCTTCTTTGATTTTTTCGATATCTTTTTGGCTTAAGACCCCACCGCTACCTCCACCACAACAACCCCTTGAACTTGGAAAGCCATCAGTCGTTCCTAGATTGAATTGCGAAAAACCGCAGCAACCATTTCCAGGATTGTTGCCTGAGTATATATTATTATTTTGAGTGGAAAGACTATTTATATAGCTTTCTTGTTTTGATGCACCAATTGCACTGATGACCAAAAAGACTAAGATGCTTAGAACGCCAATAAGAAATACTGATTGGCGGATGGATGTTAATTTCTTCCATTTCATTAGGGTTTTCTTAAAATCTTGAAAAAAGTCATTTTCAGATTCTCTTGTTTCTTTTATCATTTTTTGATTATCCTTCCTTGATTTTATTTGCTCTTTTCCTTCCCCAGATCTCTGGGCACTTCTTATATCCTGGGCTTCCAGGAAGCAACTTTGGCTTCTTCAATTAAGACTTGACCGTTTTGGACTTTGTTAGGGATTTCATCTGGGGGATAGTTAAGACAAGCACCAGAAACACCTTTAAGATTTTCTAGTTCCCACTTGGTTCCGCAGGCGTTGCAAGTGATAGTTTTGTCAGATTCGAAATGAAAGGTTGTCGAGCGGCAGGGCTCACACATACTGACAGCCGTTAGCAACCGTCCTGAAGGAGTGATGTAGGAGAGAAGGGGAATTGAGCCATTTTTACCCTGATATTTAAAGCTAACTAGCTTATTCTTTTTAACATCATCAAAGGAGATAACAATATTTCCCTTTTCCAGTTTTGACTCAATTGGAACCATCTCAACATATTCAGGAAAAAAATTAGTTTTTGAGCTAACTATTGCTTGACTTGATTTGCCTTTTCTTTCTCCACTCCTGGAAAACAAGACATAAACGCTGGATACCAAAACTGCAACTAGAACAAGGCTAAGAGCAATAATTATACTTGATTGGTTTTTTTCCTTATTTTTCGTGAGAAATTTCCCCTTTTTTTCTTGTCGTTTGTTTTTACTCATTTAACTAACCTCCTAAAAATTTAATCTGGGATGTTCCTACAAAAGACGCCATGCAACTCCCTGACTGAATTACTACACGCCATAGTATTTTAACTTAAAAAAAATTTCACCTCCTTAAAGAATTTTACTGATTTGAACAGCAGTCTTGGTTTTGATTAATGCAATTCTTCAGCGTAGGACAGTTCCCATTATTAATAGATTTTTGAGAACTAGCTAGAGCAACTTGGGCTAAGAAACCAACTAAGAGAAAACTAATTATGAGAGAAATAACTAAACCTTTCGCTTCTTTCTTAAAACCAGAAACATCTTCACCCAAGATTTTTCGGACCCTTGATTCAGTCGTTGCTCTAGGATAAAAAGAAGCAACATAGGCCGGGAGAGACTTTCTTTCTTGACTTAATCTCTTTACTTTAATGATGGCTTGTGCTAAGGTGAGGCGGTCCCCCGTTATTTCAGCAGCTAGCTCATCAGCGGCGTATTCTTTTTCTCTAGTAAAGAAACGATAGAGAAAATGACTTAAGGGAAGGAAAAAGAGAAAGTTTTTCAAGAGGAGACCTAAGAAGATAAAGAGATTATCTTTTCTTAAGATATGAGCGTATTCGTGCGAAATAACAGCTTTTAACTCTTCTTTCGATAGCTTCTTAACAAGTCCTTGAGAAAGATAAATAGTTGGTTGGAAAAAGCCTACAGTCAAAGCAAATGGCTCAAATCGTGGAGAAATGCAAATTTTAAAAGAGCCTTGAGGGCTCATTTCTTTTAAAACTTCCTTCACTTTTCTGGAGTTTACTATCTTGGATTTAGAGGAAAGAAGGAAAGAGTATGCGAGAATGTAAATTGTTCTCATCCCTACGAGAAGAAAAGAAATAACTCCAAGAAGAATAAGGAAATTAAGGGGACTTTGAATTAGTGAAGCCCAAGAAAAGAAGGAATCTCGACAACTAGCTGCGAGTGATTGACAAAAATCGATTGTTTTCCTTGAGTAAGCACCTTGAGCTAACCATCTGTCAAGAGCAATCAAAAAAATTACTAGCCCGGAAAGGCTAAGAATTAACAATGACATCCAGCTCAATTTTGCTTTTTGAGCAGAGCTCCTTTTAAACATGGCTTTTATTCCTTTTTTCTTCAATAAGTTTCTCTAGTTTGTTTAAAATTGTTTCATCTTCTGAAGATAAATTATCGACAAAGTGCGAAAAAGCCTGAATCGCTAAATCCTTGGTCATCCCAGATAAAATGGTGCGGGCAAATGATTGGTTAAGTTCTTCTTTGGAGAGGGTTGGGCGATAAAGATAGCGCTTGCCGTCCTTTTCTCTTTCTAAAAAGCCCTTGTCGGCTAAGCGTGTCATAACAGTCATCACAGTAGTGTAAGCTATTTTCCGACTTTGGCAAAGTGCCTGATAAACTTGGCGAACCGATGCTTTTTTCTGGAGCCAAGCTAGCTCCATAATCTCAGCTTCAAGCTTCCCAAAAGCTTTTTCTAAGCCTTTCTTATTAACTCGGAAAAAGTTGACTTTTATCTTTTTCATTCTTCCCTCCTCGCTAGGAATGCCTCTCCTATTATATCGGCAAAAACTACTACGGTCAATAGTATTTTTAAAAATATTTCTAAAATTTTTTTGACCTGTTTTTCCAGGTAAAATAAAGCGTTGACAAAAAAAGGGAAATTTTTTATTTTTTTCTTGCCTTTTCTTTTTATGTAGTATACTATTAACTAAAAGTAGTAGAGAATTTGTTTTAAGAGGAGGATGAAGATGAGAACTAAAGCAAAAAAACCCAAGCTCTCAGAGTTAGAGACTCAGGTGATGTTAATTATCTGGGACAACAAGGGGGAGTCAACCGTTCGCTATGTGGTTGAGAAGATACGTAAGCAGAGAAAACTTGCTTACACAACTATAATGACTATTATGTCCCGCTTAGTTCAAAAGGGCTTTTTAAAGCGGCGTAAAGTGGGAATGGCTTACTATTATCAGCCGACCATTTCGCGAGAGAAAGTGCTTAAAAAATCAGTTCAAACGATTGCTAAGAATTATTTTGGTGGAGCAGTTTCTTCCCTCATTTCTTATCTAGTTCGGGAAGAAGCTAGTCCGGAAGAGTTAGATGAGATTGCCAAAGCAGTGGAGGGGTTAAGAAAAAAAGCTAAAACTAAATAGTTTTAAGCGATGGCTCTCCACTTTTTAATTCACTGCTTAATCCCCTCAATAGCAGTTATGTTAACTTCTTATCTTACGATTTTATTTTTATTTCGCCTTTTTAAAGTAGGGAAGCCATCTTTAAAAGTAATATTTCTAACTTTACCCCTCTTAAAGTCCCTTTCTTTGCTTATTTTAGGGACACCAGAAATATTAAGAAATAAGCCTAAAGGTTTTGTTTTTGGAATTCGCTTCCCAGACCCCTATCATATCTTTCTGCTTCCTGATTTTTTTTCATTTGGAGAGGTTAACTGGAAAAATTTGTATTTAATCGATTACATCTTTGGTGGTTTAGTTCTTGTTGTTTTGGTCACTTTTTTATACCGCTTTATTGGCTTAACCCTTTTTTACCAGCACTTAAAAAATCTTAATCCTTTATCAGAGCAAGCCTTAACTCAAAACTTCTTTCCCAGCTTATTAAAGGACCTTAAGGGTTTACCGAAAATAGTCCTCACTGAGGAAGAAACAATAACGAGCCCTTTTACCATTGGGCTTTTAAAGCCAGTCATTGTTTTTCCCCTTTCACTTTGGAATCATCTTAAAAAGAACAAGAAGATGCTCAGAGCAGTTTTAGCCCATGAGCTAGCTCACATTAAGCGAAAGGATTATCTTCTTAATTGGTTTTTAGCTTTTGCCTGCAACATTTTATTTTTTTCCCCTTTTACTAAGAAAATAATTAAGGAAATTTATCAAAGCGTTGAGGAGGCTTGTGATGAGTGGGCAATTAAGCAAACGGACAAGAAAAGATTACTGGTTGATGCAATTTTGGAAGCAGCTCGCTTTATGAGCTTTAGAAAACCGAAAAAAACACCTGCTTTGTCCAACACCTTCCTTTTTCTCTCCCAGGCTCCCTTAGAGAAAGAATTGCTCCAGAGAAGAGTAATGAGGGCTGAAACTTTAACTTTTTCTCCTCAAAAAGAAAGAACTTTCTGGCATTACATTAAAATCCTCTTTTTAGCTCTCTTTGTCTTATTTTTCCTCCTCGGTCAGCTTACCATTGGCATTCCTCTGGGGAACAAAATCTTTCTCCTCCATTGAAAATTTTTTTAAAATTTTTTTAAAAAATATTGACATACAATCACTAGATTACTATACTAATACTACTACAGTAGAAGGAGGCTTAAATGATTAAATCGCTTAATGAAGTTTGGCCTGATGACCCAACAGTTCAAGGCGTTGAACCCCTTTGCTGTTGGTTTATTGGCTGTTATTTTTGGTAATTAAAAGCAAGGGATAAAAAATGTATTTAACTAAATATCTCTCTTCTTTTCCGCTGGGGGACGGGCGGAGAACACTTTGGCTTAATGGTCTTTCGGGAGCCCTGGATATTGTTACTAATGACCTTTTTTGGCGTCTCCGAGATGAATTCAATCTCCTACAAGGAGATATTGTCGAAATTCTCAAGCAAAGGGGCTACCTTTTTTCTTCCCCAGATGAGGAAAAGGAAAAACTAGAAACAATGCTTGAAAAAAGCCGAACTCTTCGCAAAGGTAGTCGTCCCAAGTGTTTTGTCATTTGCCCAACTTATGATTGTAATCTTTCCTGTGTTTATTGTTTTGAGAAAGGAATGAACCGCAATCCTAAGGTAATGACAGAAGAGGAGATAAAAAGGGCTTTTGAGGCAATTAAAACTTTAAGTCAAGAAGAGGAAATAAAGCCGGAGATACAACTCTTTGGCGGGGAACCCTTGCTGGCTAAGACAAAAAAGGCCGTCGAGTCAATTCTCAAAAAATCAATGGAAGAAGGCTATAAGGTTTCAATTGTTACCAATGGCACTATGGTAGCTTCTTTTGAAGATTTATTTATGAAATATCGTCAAACCATCTCTTTCTTTCAAATTACAGTTGACGGTGTTGCTTCCATCCACAATGCCCGAAGAAACTGGTCAAATCGTAATGGCGAGGGAACTTTTAAGACTATCATTTCAGGGATTAACTCCCTCCTTACCGGTGGTTTTAAGGTCAATATGCGCGTTAATTTGGACAGACAAAACATAGAGCACCTTCCGCAGCTTAGCGAGTTTACCCACCAGCTTGGGTGGGCTAATAACCCTGACTTTAAGTGTAGTCTCGTTTCCACAGCAGACCACACCGGAAAAAGCAATTATCCTTATTTAATGGCTGAAGATGAAATTGTTCGAGAGCTAGCTAAGCTCTTTAAAAGCTACCCGAACTTAAAGAAGCTCGTTAACTTTTCGGCTTTTAGAATTGTCAATCATATCGCCAAAGCTTTAGGGGTTGAGGAAGCGAAGCCATCTTACTCCAACTTTTACTATTGTGAAGCATGCCTCCTCGAATACTATGTCTTTGGAGTTGATGGCTACCTTTATGCTTGCCCTGAGGCGATATCCCAGTTTGATTTTGCTATTGGCCGCTTCTTGCCGAAGCTCGAAATTTTTGAAGAGAAAATGGCTCTTTGGGAAGACCGCCACGCTTTGAAGATGGAAAAATGTCGAAACTGTGAAATTGTTACCTTTTGTGCTGGCGGCTGTCCTTACTCAGCTCTCTGGATAAATGGGGATATCAATAAACCTTTTTGTAATAATGCCAAAAAAGTTTTGGAAAGATATGTTTTGGAGATGATGCCACTCCTAACTAGAGTATCTTAGGATATAAAAGAAGAAAATGCCAAAAAGAGTAAAGTTTTTCAAAAAAATGTCGATATATATTGTAAACAAAATATAAAATTACAAAATAAAAATGGAGAAGATTAAGGTTCTTATCGCTGATGACTATCCTATCATTAGGGAGAGCTTAAAAGCTGCATTTGATATTTTCCCAGAAATTCAAGTTGCTGGTATGGCTAAAGATGGAAAAGAGGCAATAAAAAAGGTTAAGCTAAAGCGCCCTGATGTCGTTTTAATGGATATTCAAATGCCTCAAATGGATGGCATCCAAGCTGCTAAGATTATTAATGAGAAATACCCTGAAGTAGCTATAATTTTTTTAACTATTCATAAGGAAACAATAAGTTTAGAAGATATTAAAAAAATCAAAGCACATGGCTTAATTTATAAAGAAGCTGGAATTAACGAGATTTATAAAAGAATTAAGGAAGCTTACAAAACCTTACCTAGGAAAGCCCCAGTTTCGTAAACCTTAGTTTTAACTCAAACTTATTTTTTTGGATTCATTTTTGAGTTTTTACTTCCTCCTTACTCCCTTCACAGGTAGGGGAGGATAAATTATGAAATCCTTATCTTTACTCCCCCTCATCTTTTCCCGAAAGGAAGAGAAAGAGTTTTCTCTCTTTCCTTGAAAGAAAGTCAGGGTGAAAGTCTTACCCTTCACTTTAATGATAGCTTAAATTTCTTCAAGAGGAGTGAATTTGAGACCACTGATACTGAACTCAAAGCCATCGCTAAAGCAGCAAATTCAGGGCGCAAAAGGAGACCAAAGAAAGGGTAAAGAAGACCAGCAGCAATGGGAATACCTGCCGTGTTGTAAAAGAAAGCCCAAAAGAGATTTTGCTTAATTTTTCTCATAGTCACACGACTTAACTTAATTGAAGCGACTACGTCTCTCAAATCATCTTTGACCAGAACAATATGGCCACTTTCAATAGCAATATCTGTTCCACTACCCAAAGCAATTCCAATGTCAGCCTGAGCTAAAGCAGGAGCATCATTAATTCCATCACCTACCATAGCAACGACTCTCCCTTTTTGCTGTAATTCTTTAATTTTATTGGCTTTATCTTGGGGAGGAACTTCAGCTAAAACTTGATCAATGCCAACTTCACGCCCAATTGCCCTGCTTGTTCTCAGGTTATCTCCAGTAATCAAGCTGATTTTTAGTCCCATCCTCTTAAGGGTTTCAACTGCTTCTTTCGAGTTTTCCTTTAAAGCATCAGCTACGGCAATGAGACCAGAAACTTCATGGTCAGAAGCTAAAATAATTACAGTTTTTCCCTCATTTTCAAGCGAGCGAATTTTCTCTTCAATTTCTTCAGTGGAAAGACCTTTATCCCTAATTAATTTGCGGTTTCCCAAAAGAATTCTTTTCCCTTTAAATTTAACCTTAACACCATAACCTGAAAGAGCTTCAAAACTTTGGGCATCAGCAATTTTAATCCCCTTTTCTTTTGCTTTTTTTAAAATTGCTTCCGCAAGTGGGTGCTCCGAGCCCCTTTCAGCAATGGCAGCTAACTCAAGAATTTGCTTATAAGTGTTTTGGTTAAGGGGGATAATATCAGTTACTTCAGGTTCACCTTTAGTCAATGTTCCTGTTTTATCAAAGATAATAGTATCAAGCTTGCTCGCTCTTTCCAAAGCTTCACCGCTTTTGATAAGAATACCATTCTCAGCTCCCTTACCTGTACCAACAATTATGGCAGTAGGAGTAGCTAAGCCAAGAGCACAAGGGCAAGCAATAACTAAAACAGCTGTCATTGCTGTTAAAGCAAAAACAAAAGTGGCGTTAAGAATAAAATACCAGATGATAAAGGTAAGGGCAGCGATAAGAACAACTGCCTGGACAAAGTAATTTGAAACCACATCAGCTAACCGCTGGATGGGAGCCTTGGAGCCTTGTGCTTCCTCAACTAATTTAACGATTTGGGAAAGAACGGTATCCTTACCCACTCTAGTTGCTTCAAATTTGAAAAAACCATGTTTGTTAATGGTTGCCCCAATAACTTCATCGCCCACCTTTTTCTCAACAGGGATACTCTCCCCTGTAACCATTGATTCATCGATAGTTGTATAACCTTCTGTGATTTTGCCATCAACCGGAATTTTTTCACCAGGTCTAACAAGAACAATATCACCGACTTGAACCTCTTCAGCTAAAATCTCTACCTCCTCACCATTTTGGATGACATGAGCCGTTTTGGGGGCAAGTCCGAGAAGTTTTTTTATGGCTTCAGAAGCTTTACCTTTAGCTCTTGCTTCTAATAACTTGCCAAGCAAGATGAAAGTGATGACTAAAGCTGCTGTTTCATAGTAAACTGCTCCACGAATGAAAAAAGTCGCTGCCACACTGTAAACGTAAGCAGCTGAAGTACCCAAAGCAATTAAGACATCCATATTAGCTGCTTTATACCTCAGTGAGCCAATTGAACCTTTATAAAATCGATAACCTCCAACTAATTGGACAGGTGTTGTGAGAAAAAAGAGAAGAAGATTTTTTCCAGGAAATTCTCCCAGGAACATACTGATAATTAAAATGGGAAGGGATAAAGCTAAACTAAAAATAAAGAGGAATTTTAAGCGGTGGATTTCTCTTTCTCTCGCTTCTTTTTCCTTATCAGTTTCACCCAGGGTTTCCCTTTCTATTTCAAGTGGCTTATAACCTGCTTCTTCAATAACTTTTTTAATTTGATCTTGGCTAACTTGCTCAGGGTCAAATTTAATCACCGCTTTTTCATTAGCATAATTGACATCAATTTCATTAATTCCCCTTAAACTTCTAACTGCTTTAGAAACAACACCTGCACAGTGAGGTGATGCCATTCCTAGCACTCTTAGTTCTAACTTTTGAGTTTCTTCCTTAATAACTTTATATCCTAACTTAGCCACTGCTTCTTCGATTTCTCTCAAATCAACCTGCTCAGGGTCATACTCAACCGTTGCTCTCTCAGTGGCAAAGTTAACGGTTGCCCCTTTGACTCCTGGCAATTTATAAAGACCTTTTTCAATGGCCATGGCACAGCTAGCGCAATGCATTCCTTTGATAGGAAGAATCACCTTTTTTATTAACATTAATTAATCTCCCTCTCTCCAGAGCGAACTATTTCCTTAATGATAGGAATAAACTTTTCAGCTTGCTCTTTGCCCTTCCCAAAGCGAAGGGAGATGAGATAAAAAGAGATACTTAAGAAGATAAAAGCGCTTAAAATCCCTAAGCCCTCTGAAGCTTTTAAGAGACCGAAAAACTTAGAAAGATAGCTTCCAGCTAAGTATCCTAAGACAAAAAAGATTAAAGGAAAACCATAAACGATAAAACTAGCTGAAAGGATTTTCTCTTCTTCTAAGGAAATCCGGACAATTTCACCAACTTTAGCTCCAACCATATTTTTGGCTTCAGCAATCATTTCGTTGCTTGAGGCAGCGAAGCAAGCACCGCAGCGAGCACAAACTGCATTCCTCTTCAAGGAAACTTTCGCCTTATCCCCAGTAACTTCAATTACTTTGCCTAATTCTTCCATCTTTTTTCCTCCTAATTTACCTTAAAAATTTAGAGAGAAGGTTATCAAGCTCATCAATCAATTCTTGACCTTTATTACCTTTTATGGCCTTAGAAACACAAGTTTCCATGTGACCTTTAAGAATTACTAAGCCTAGCTTGTCAAGGGCAGCTCGAACAGCAGAAATTTGGATTAAAATATCAATACAGTATCTTTCTTTTTGAATCATTCGGTCAATTCCACCAATTTGCCCAGCAATTCTTTTGATTCTTTTCTGTGCTTCTTCCTTTACTTCTGGTAACGTCTTTTATCCTCCTTAGACTACGGGGGTATGGTATATCACAATTTTATAATCTCTAGACTAATTTGTCAATAGTGCAACCAAAAAATGGTTTTGAATGAGCGGTAAGGGCTGAAAAGTAAAGCCTGGTTAGAGCCGTGAGGTAAAAGAAGTTTTATTTTTAAAGGGCCTTTGCTTCAAAAAGCTACTTTTACAGCTTCTTTTATGGCTTGATAAATTTTTTCTGCTCCTCCCTCCTTCAAGACATAGCCATTAACTTTTAAATCTTCCAACTCCGCTTCAAGAAGTAACTCCTGGTAAAGGGTGAGCATTATAATGGCAGTTTCAGGGCATTTTTGATTGATAATTCTAGTAGCTTCAATTCCATCCATTTCAGGCATCTGAAGATCCATCAGGACAACTTGGGGGGAAAGTTTAACCGTTTTTTCAATAGCTTCCTTTCCGTTGCTAGCTGAACCAATAACCTCTATGTCAGGAAAGATAGAAAGAACTCGATGGAGAGCATCTCTAATAGTAGCGTTATCATCAACAATTAAGACTTTTGTCTTTTTCACCTTCACTCCTATTTTAAAGTAGTTAAAATATCGGTAAGGGCAAGCTTTTATTACCTTTTTCTAAAGTTACTTGCTCATCAGAAGGGGATGCCATTTTAAGAGGAATAAAAGCTTTAATTTCAGTTCCTTGTCGATGAGAGCTCTTTATCCTTAACTTACCGTCCCACATCTCGACCCGTTCTTTCATTACTTGTAAGCCAATACCTGCTCCAAGAAAGTCTTTCTCTTGGCTCAGTCGACGAGGAGAAAAACCTATCCCATCATCTTTTACCTTCAAAAGTAGCTTCTTTCCTTTTAGACCAAGATAAATTAAAACATTTTGAGCTTTTGAATGCTTAAGGACATTGGTCAGTGCTTCCTGAGCTAAACGAAAAAGGGCTAATTCAATGTGAGGAGAAAAAGAAGGAATCTCCCCTACTTCTAAATCAAGCTTTATCCCTGATTCCTTTTGAAAATCGTGAGCTAACTTTTTAATAGCTGTAACTAAACCCAGAGCTTCCAAGGTAGGAGGGCGTAAATCATGAATTAATCGTCGGGTGTTGGTGACACTTTCTTTTAAAATTTCTTTAAGACTTTTCAATTCCTCTAATGGGATTTTAGCGAAGTCTTGATGACTATTAGCCCAAGCTTCTAGACGATAAAGGGTAGCAACTACTGATTGAAGAAGGTCGTCATGGATAGCAACAGCAATTCTTTTTCTTTCTTCCTCTTGAATAGTTAAAATCCTCTTGGCTAATTTTTCCTTATCTTTTTGTTCTCTTTTTATTTCATTAACAAATTTTTCTTCCTTAAGAAATGCCCCGACCTCAGTAGCCAGAGCTTGAGCAAACTGAACTTCTTCTTGAGCAAAATGACGAGGTTGATAAAAGTAAAGGTTAATAACCCCTTGAGCTTTGCCGGAGACTAAAATTGGCACAGAGAGCATGGCATAAAAGCAATCTGAATCTCCCTCTTCAGGTAGCTTAAAGCGATTATCTTTTTTGAAGTCTTCGACTGCTACAATTTCCTTCTTCTTAAAAGCCACCATAAAAGGACTATTTATCTTTTTCGGAGGTTGGGAATGGAAGGGGTTTCCCTTCAAGTCTAAAGTAGGAAGAAGTTGAGTTTCTCCTCCACAAAGTGACTCAACTTCCAAGCTTCTAGTTAACTGATTTAAAAGCATGATTGAGCACATCTCTGCTTTTAAATTAGCGACAACTAGCATTGAGACTAGGTCGAGAAATTTAGACCGAGACAGGACACTATTAGCTAGGGAGCTAATAAAGTAAAGTGCGTCAAGAGCTTTGTTTTTCTTTTTTAAATCCTCAACTAGCTGAGAGTTAAGAAGGCGCTGATCCCGTTCTCTCTCAGCTAAATAAAGAAGGAAAAAAGCAACAAGGAAGCCAAAAAATACTTTTGACCAGTAAGAATCGATTACAAGAGAAACTGCCTCATTTATAAATTTAAACGAAATTAAAAGATGAAGAGTGGTTAAAAAAAAGATAATTATTAGAAAGTAAGTAATGAATCTAATTTCAGAACGTCTTCTCTCAATTTGCTTTAACCTTTGAGTGACCAGTGTTTGAAATTTCTCATTTAAATTTTCCATCAAAAACCTTCACCCTTAACTTCTCCCCTTGCTATTTATATATCGCCACTAGTCAAAATTAGCTATCCCTAATAAGGAAAGTTGACTTTCACTTATTTGAGTGATTCTCTTTTATTTTCGTTGACCTCTCTAGCTCATCATTTCTTAAAAGGGTGAAAAGTATGATAAATTAAAATAAATTTATTTTTGGTGGAAAAATGGAAAAGTCAATTTCGATAAGTTTAGCCTTTGGAGCTGGCCTTTTGTCTTTCTTTTCTCCCTGTATTCTTCCACTGGTTCCTGCTTATGTTTCATTCGTCACCGGTATCTCATTTGAGGAACTTACTTCTCCAGAAAGAAGGAGAAGCCATCTTAGAAAAATTATCCTGGCTGTTTTCTTTTTCATCCTTGGTTTCTCAACTATTTTTGTTCTCTTAGGGGCATCTGCAAGTTTAGCTGGTCAATTACTTCGAACTTATCGGCACCAATTTGCTAAATTAGCTGGAATAATAATTATTTTCTTCGGTCTCCATCTCACAGGCTTATTAAAGGTGAAAGCTCTTTACCGCGAAAAAAGGTTATCTTCAAGAAAGCCGTTAAACTTGATTGGCTCTTATTTTTTTGGAATGACCTTTGCAGCTGGTTGGACACCCTGTGTAGGACCAATTCTTTCGGCTATTCTTGTTTATGCCTCTACTTCTCAATCACTTTACAAAGGGATGAGTCTCCTTTTCATTTACTCCTTAGGAATTGGGCTTCCCTTTCTTCTTTTAGGATTAATCTTTGACCAATTCCTTTTATTCATCTCCAAGGCAAGGAAATACTTAAACTTGACAACTAAACTCAGTGGCTTTATCTTAATTTTTTTTGGCTTCCTTCTTTTAAGTAACTCCTTATCCTTGTTGAGTAGCAAATTACTATCTTTATTTAGTTAAGAGTTTTAATTAGAAGCTAAGTTTAAAGAATTGAAAATGGTCAGCCCTTTATCTTCATTAGGCGAGAAAAAACTTTCTCACTTTCAAAAGCTTACTGGGGTATGACTGAAAGCTTCAAAGCCAAGGGATAATGCTAGCCACTCTCATGCCACACTGAAAAGACATCAGACCAGCGATAATTAACTTGGACGCTAATAAAATCCTCATGAGTCTTTCCTCAATCGTCCCAAGCGAGAATTCTTAAGAATAGTTACCATTAGCGACTGGAAAGCCTTTCTCGCTCATCCTAAATGAGCGTAGCTGAATTTTCAGAGTAACCTTTCACATAAAAGACTTTTCTAGAGGGATCTAATCACTGCTAACTTCTTACTCCTCACTGATTTTTTGGTTATTGATTGCAAAGATTAAATGTATTATATTTGTAGCAATTTAATATTTTGAGAAGAAGATGCATCTTAACTGAGACTAAAGTTTATTTAATAAAATGACGATTAAAAATTAAACTACTAATTTTGAAAACATTTAAGGAAAAATGAGGATTTTCCCAAGAGAGTCGAGTAAGAAAATAGGAGAGGAGTTAAATGAGATTCTTCGGTGTTCTCTCGACTTAATTCTAAAAACTTTTGGTTTGGAAGTAGTCCTAGTTTATCTCTTAGAAAAAGAAAAGGGCAAATTATCTCTTAGGTTTCAAGTTGGTTTGCCATCAATGCCTCGCGAAATGGTTGAGGAAATTTTTCTTGAAAGCTTTTCCCCTCCCCGAGCTTATCTATTGGACAAGGAGGCAACAGGCAGGTTCACAAGTAAGCTTTTCCAAATAAAAGTTGAAGAATATCCAAAAGGAAAAGTTCAACAAATTTTGAGAAAAGAGAAATTCAAGTACCTTCTCAATGTTCCAATCCTTTTAGACGGTAAATTCATTGGAGTTACCACCTTTGGATTGAGATCATCCCGCCAGTTTACCCCAAGAGAAAGCGAGCTTCTAGTGGCTTTTTGTAAGCAAATTGGTATGATTGTCAATCATGCTTTTCAGGTTGAAACAATTCAAAAAAGATTAAAAGAGATTACTCAGCTTCAAAAAGTTAGCCAAAAGTTCAATGCTACCCTTAATTTAAAAGAGCTTCTTAATTTAATTTGCCAGTCAGTCGTAGAAGTCTTGGGCTTTAAGATGTGTTGGATTGGGCTAATTAGAGAAGGCACTTTTGAAGTTTTACCCCTTTCCCATGCAGGTTTTGAGGAAGAATACCTTTCTAAGATCAAAGTTAGGCATAACGACTCTCCCTTAGGACAAGGTCCAACTGGAATGGCTATTAAAACAAAAGAACCTCAATTTCAAAGGGATATTGATAGTGATCCTAATTATCAACCCTGGCGGAGAGAGGCATTAAAGAAAGGGTACCGCTCTTCAGCTGCTTTCCCTTTAATTAGCCGAGGGAAAGTTTTAGGTGCTCTCAATATCTACAGTGACAAACCTGATGCATTTAAAGAGGAGAAAATTCCCCTTCTCAAAGCTTTTTCTGCTCAAGCAGCAGTTGCTATAGAAAACGCTCAACTTTATTTAAAGATTGAAAAGGAGCGGAGGGAGAAAGAACTCATTGCCCATCGAGCTTTAAAAGGGATAGAACAAGAACGCAAACTTTTATCGGCAGAACTTCACGATTCTTTACTCCAAATTCTCGTCTCTCTTTTTTATTCTCTGGAAGCTTTAAAGAAAAAAGAATTAAGTAAAGATTTGAAGAAAAAGATTGAGAAGCTAGCCAAGACGACCCAAAGCGCTATTGACCTCGGGAGGAGCATTGTTACTTCTCTTCGACCTCCTTATCTCGGAAATATAGGTTTGGTTGCTGCCTTAAGAGCTCTTCTAGAGAGTACTTTTCTTGAGGAGAAGATTAAAGTGCAATTTCAAGTTGATAAGCTTCCTGCTCTTGACTACTTTTATGAGATTGTCATCTACCGAATTTTTCAAGAAGCGATAACTAATATCAAAAAGCATGCCAAAGCTAAAAATGTTTTCGCTCATTTGAAGGCTCACCCAAGCTACCTTGAACTACTTATCCAAGATGACGGCAAAGGTTTCTCTCTAGCAGAAAGAGAATCTTCAATTAAAACAGGTCATATTGGACTTTTAATAATGAAAGAAAGAGCAGCCTTGGTTGATGGAGCAGTAAAAGTTGAAAGTAAACTAGGGCAGGGAACGACAGTAAAAGGGATATTCCCTCTCAAGAAAACCTTTTTAAGAAAAAGAGCTAAACAAAGTTAACCTCTAGGTTTTTTAATTTTTGGTTAAAGTATTTTCTTTAGAGGCGATTACTTTAAAAAAGGCATTGACTAAATTGGGGTCAAACTGAGTTCCAGCACATTTCTTAAGTTCCTCTAAAGCTTCCTGAGTACTAAAAGCTTCCCGGTAAGCGCGTTTGGAAATCATAGCATCAAAAGCATCAGCAATAGCTAGTATCCTTGCCTCAAGGCTTATTTCTTCTCCCTTTAAACCGAGTGGATAACCTTTGCCATTATAATATTCATGGTGACCTAAGATTGCTTTAACAGCTTCTTTTAAAGCGCTAATTGAACCAATAATTTCTGCTCCAATTTTGGGATGGGTTTGAATTATTTGCCGTTCCTTTTTTGTTAAAAAGCCTTTCTTGAAAAGAATCTTGTCGCAAATTCCAATCTTTCCAATATCGTGGAGAATACCGGCAATCTTGATGGTATCAATTTTTTTCGGAGGAAGACCTAGCTCCTCAGCTAATTTAACAGCATAGGAAGATACTCCTTCTGAATGACCCAGAGTGTAGGTATCTCGAGCATCAATAGCTCTCGCTAGTGAGGTTATAGTATCAATAAAAAGCTCCTCCAGGTCATTGTAGAGCAAGGCATTTTCAATAGCCACTGCTGTTTGACTAGTAATTGTCTTGAGGATTTCTATTTGTTCCGTTGAAAAGCGAGTGTAAACCTTTTTGTAAATACCTAAAACACCAAGAGTTTTTCCTTTAGTAGTTAAAGGAATGATTAAACAAGATTTTATTCCTTCCTTCCTTAAAATTTCTTTAGAAAGATTATTCTTGGCTCGAGCAATATTGTGAAAATCAATAGTTTTATTATCTTTATAAGAAAGCCACTCCAAACTCTTATCCCAATTCTTGGCAAATTCCTTAAGAAAAGAAGAACTCAAACCACTTGCCAATTTGCTTTCCAGTTCTTGATTTTTGCTATTCCATAGAGAAAGGTGTAAAGACTCAGTTTGGCAGTAGCGAAGAACAATATCTTTTGCTTTACTGAGAATCCCTTCAATTTCGTGGGATGAAGCTAGAATCTTTCCAATTTCAACAAGGGTACTTAACTCTAGGATTCTTTGCTGCTGGATTTGATATAGCTCGAATTTTTCTCTAACATCAGCAACTTCTAAAGGCAAAATGCCATTTTCTAAGTCGCTGTTACCTTTTTTTGCCCCTCCATTTTTCCTTATAATCCCTTGTCGGATTTCGCCTGATCTTTCAGCCCGAAAAGTTTTTTTGATGACTTTGAGAATTTCACTTAGAGAAACTGTTTTGGAAAGATATTCATCCGCAATATTAATCGTAAGAGCAATTATTCTAATCTCGGGAAATTCCTTTTTAATTTGAGCTGCTGCTTCTAGTCCATTCATTTTTAGCATTTGAAGGTCCATCAAAATGATATGGGGAAGAAATTTTCTTGCTTGAGAAATTGCTTCGATACCGTTGCTTGCCTCCGCAATGACTTCAATATCTGGTTCTCCTTTGAGAAAGTAGCGGAGGTTTTCTCGGACTAACTCACTATCATCAACCAACATAACCCTAATTTTTTCCATCCTTACCGCCCCTTGAATTTTATTCTTAGTTCCATTATCAAAACTTTATTTGCCCTTTAAAATCAAGCAATTGGTTATTTTTCCTTCCTCTTTTTGAGGGATGGGGAAGAACAGAGAAACCATAAAGGATTTTTTGGTAATAATCATATCCCCTAAACGAGGGAGAAAAAGTAGATAGCTGAATTCAGACTAAAGACTGAAGATATTATCTTAGGGATATTCACCTGTTAAAAGCAAAATTAAAAATAAAAACCACTACCTGCTCACTCTTTACTGCATATAGCCGGAAGCGGGGTTTACCTTAGCCTATCTTTTCTCTCATTCCCTTAATTCTTTTTTCTAGTTACTATTAAAGTTTCATTGAGGCTACCCGAGCGGTAACCCTCTAAATCCAGAGTTATAAAGGTGAAGCCAAGTTCCTTTAATTTTGGAACAATTTTCTTAATTACTTCCCCTTCTAAGATTAGTGCTATTTCGCTTTGTCCTACTTCAATCCGGGCAATCTCATTATGGTACCTTACCCTAACTTGCTTAAACCCAAAACTTTTAATGATTTTTTCAGCTTTACTAACTTGGATGAGTTTCTCACGAGTAATTGGTATGCCATAGGGAAAACGAGAAGCAAGGCAAGCTTGAGACGGCTTATCCCAAGTCGGAAGAGACATTTCTTTAGAGAGAATGCGAATTTCCTCCTTAGTTAAACCAGCCTCCTGTAATGGGGCTCGGATGCCCAGCTCTTTTGCTGCTTTATGACCAGGACGAAAATCTTCATGGTCATCTAAATTGGAGGCATCAATGACTTGAGGAAAGCCCTTTTGCTGAGCCAAAGTGGTCAGCTTAGCAAAAAGCTCCCTTTTGCAAAAATAACAACGATTAGGCAAGTTGACAATAAAATTGGGGTCATTTAGTTCATTGGTCTGGATGATAAGGTGATTTGCCCCCAGCATTTTAGCCATTTCCCTTGCTCCATCTAGTTCCTCTTGAGGGAAGGTGGGCGACTCGGCAGTTACGGCTAAAACATTTTCTGAGCCAAGTGCTTCAAGAGCAGCTTTAAGTAATAAGGTGCTATCAACTCCTCCAGAAAAGGCAATGACCACCTTTCCCATTTCACTCAGCAACTTTTTTAAGTTTTCTAATTTACCATTAGCCTTCATTTTATCTCCTTATTTTCTCACTTTCTTATATATATATTAAGAAAGTGAGAATAACAACTCAACCTTTTTAACCAAATTTCAAGATTATTCAATAATGTCACCAAC
Organism: Candidatus Geothermocultor quzhuomuensis; assembly: GCA_015711795.1. Lineage (GTDB taxonomy): Bacteria > Actinomycetota > Aquicultoria > Geothermocultorales > Geothermocultoraceae > Geothermocultor > Geothermocultor quzhuomuensis. The sequence continues at coordinate 52,057 of JACVJC010000008.1, read as the reverse complement.
AACAGGTTCAACTTGAATGCCCAGCTTAACTAAGTAATCAATTCCTTCTTGAAGGTTTTCCTCATCACCCTCAAGCTCAAGAACAACCTCGCCCGCCGTCTCGGTTACTTTTGCTCGCCTAATGTTTGGGATAATATCAAACTGTCGAGCCATCCTGTAAATTACTGGCTCTTTAATTAGTTCTTGAGGAAAAGTTAGCTTAACCCATTTTTTAGTCATCTCTGCCTCCTGAGTAAGCAAAACTCTTCATAATCAATTAATTCATTAAGAGTTGGGTTTTCTCCACAAAGAGAGCAGTGAGGATTCTTAGGTACTTTAACAAGATGAAATCTCATCTCTAAAGCGCTAAAGACTAAAAGTCGCCCAACGAGCAAATCACCTATGCCTAGGATAAATTTTAAAACCTCCGTTGCCTGAATTGTCCCAATCACTCCCGCTACCGAGCCCAAAATGCCTGCCTCCTGACAACTGGGGATGAGGCCTGGTGGTGGAGGCTCAGGAAACAAGCAGCGATAACAAGGTCCTTGATGGGGGAGGATAGTCATAACTTGACCTTCAAAGCGAAGAATGCCAGCATGAAAAAGAGGTTTTTTTTGGAAAAGACAAGCATCATTCATTAAATAGCGGGTCGGAAAATTATCACTTCCGTCAACAACTAAATCGTAATCTTCAAGGATATTAAGGGCATTTTCCGATGTCAGCCTTTTCTTAATCGTTACTACCTTAACTTCAGGGTTTAAAGCTTCAATCTTCTCCTGACCTGAAATAACTTTGGGTTTGCCAACGTCAATCGTAGTATGAAGAATTTGCCTTTGTAAATTGTTAAGTTCAACTTTATCACTGTCAACTAACCCGATTTTCCCAACCCCAGCTGCAGCTAAATAAAGGGCTAAAGGGGAGCCTAAACCACCAGCTCCCACAATGAGGACTTTAGCTTCCGAGATTTTCTTTTGCCCCATTCCACCAATTTGAGGTAAGATTATTTGTCGGCTATATCTTTCAATTTGGTCTTCCTTAAAATCAAACATCAGTTTCACCGCCAGCAATAGCGGGAATGATAGAAATTTCATCCCCACTTTTTATCGCTGTCTCCTCGCCATTTAAAAATCTAATATCCTCCTCATTGATATAGATATTAACAAATCTCCTTATATGACCATCTTCATCACAAATTCTCCCTTTAATTCCAGGAAACTGCCTCTCTAGGTCATCAATAAGTTCCTTGATAGTTCCTCCTTTACCAGTTACTAGAACTTGATTATCAGTCAATTTCTGTAAGGGCGAAGGTATTCTTACTTTAACCATTTCTTCCTCCTTGGCTTAAATAGACTTTGCTTTTACTAAACCCATTGTCTCTTCAAAAGAAGAAAGGTTAGGTTTAATTTTAACGGGCTTTTTCAACTCTTGAGCGATTACTTCTTGAGTCTTGAGCCCATTACCAGTGATAGAGATAACAATAGAATCGTTCTTCTTGATTTTCCCTTGCTTAAGTAACTTTTGAGTAACAGCAATGGTCACCCCTCCAGCTGTTTCAGTAAAGATTCCTTCTGTCTCAGCAAGCAACTTAATCCCTTCAATAACCTCATCATCGGTTGCCACTTCCCCATAGCCACCACTTTCCCAAACAGCTTGAACTGCATAGTAACCATCAGCAGGATTGCCAATGGCTAAAGACTTAACAATAGTATCTGGCTTAACTGGCTTAATAATGTCGCTGTTTTCCTTTATAGCCGTCACTACAGGACTGCACCCTCGAGCCTGTGCTGCGTGAACTTTTGTTTTTAAATCTTTAATTAATCCCAATTCTTTAAACTCCTTTAACCCTTTCCAAATTTTGGAAATAAGGGAACCGCCAGCCACTGGGACTATAATGTGTTCTGGTGCTTCCCAACCAAGCTGCTCGGCAATCTCAAAAGCAAAGGTTTTAGAGCCTTCAGCATAATAAGGGCGAATATTTATGTTAACAAATGCCCAGTTGTAACTGGCAGCAATTTCCCCACAGAGACGATTAACTTCATCATAATTACCCTCAACAGCAACCAAATTAGCTCCATAAATGAGAGTCCCAATCACTTTAGAGAGTTCAAGATTGGCAGGGATAAAGATGAAGCTTTTTAAATTAGCCTTAGCTGCTTGAGCGGCCAGTGAATTTGCTAAATTACCTGTTGAAGCACAGGCAACTGTTTTAAAGCCAAACTCCTTAGCTTTAGAGAGAGCCACTGCTACCACTCTATCTTTAAACGACAAAGTGGGATAGTTAACTGAATCATCCTTAATATAGAGTTTTTCCACCCCCAAAGCCTGACCCAACTTTTCTGCCTTGATGAGTGGGGTAAAACCAGAATCAAGCCCGTCGGTCGGTTCTCCCTCCAAAGGAAGGAGCTCTTTGTACCTCCAAAGATTGGCAGGTCTTTCTGAAATTACCTTTTTGTTTAAAACTTGCCTGATGCCTTGGTAATCATAACTGACCTCTAAAGAACCAAAGCAATACTCACAAACAAAAAGGGGCTCTTTGGGGTAGGTTCGTCCACACTCTCGGCATCTTAGTCCTTTAACAAATACATTCAATTAATTCACTTCCTCCCTTAAAAATTCCCAACCAATTAAAAATACTGTTCTAAACTGAAATATCTTTCGCCGGTGTCAGGAAAAATAACCACAACTAATTTCCCCCTTCCCAGCTCCTTTGCCACCTTTAGAGCAGCAAAAGCAGCTGCTCCTGATGATATCCCAACCAAAAGACCTTCCTCCCTAGCCAACCTCTTTGACATTTCAAATGCCTCTTCGTCCTTTACTTTTACAATCTCATCAATCACTTCTAGGTTTAGCACTTCAGGAATAAAGCCTGCTCCAATCCCTTGAATTCGATGGGGGCCTGCCTTCTCACCTGAAAGAACAGCTGAGCTAGCTGGTTCAACTGCTACCACTTTTATTTCGGGTTTTCTCTTTTTAATTACCTCACCCACACCTGTAATTGTTCCGCCGGTTCCAATGCCAGCCACAAAGGCATCAAGGTCTCCATTGGTTGATTCCCAAATTTCCTCAGCCGTAGTTCGGCGGTGAATTTCAGGATTAGACGGATTTCTAAACTGCTGAGGCATGAAAGCCCCTGGCGTTTCGGCTACAATTTCTTCTGCTTTTCTAATAGCTCCTTCCATTCCCTCAATAGCTGGGGTTAAAACAATTTCAGCTCCATAAGACTGAAGAATGTATCTTCTCTCAAGACTCATCGACTCAGGCATAGTTAAAATAAGATGGTAACCCTTAACAGCCGCCACCATTGCCAATCCTATTCCAGTATTTCCTGAAGTTGGCTCAACGATGACCGCACCAGGAGCAAGAAGCCCTTTTTTCTCAGCATCTTCAATCATACTAAGAGAAATTCTATCCTTGACGCTCCCGCCTGGATTAAAGGACTCAAGCTTAGCATAAATCTCTGCACTCACCTTGTTAACTATCCGATTTAGTCTCACTAAGGGAGTTGAACCAATTAACTCCAGCACATCTTTGGCTACTCTCCTAGCCTGAACCACGCTTTGAGCCAAGGAAACCCCTCCACCCATATGGTAAACAATCTCCAGAACATCCCCTTCTGCTACTGAAAGAGAGAGGTATTCTTCTCGCCTGACAATAACTCCATTTAGCTCAACTGCTACAACCTCAGGGCGAATCTTTCTTTCTTCTAAAATTTTGGCAACGGTTATGCCTTCTTGAACCTTCTCTTCTTTCCCATTAATCGTTACCTTAATAGCCATTTTTTACCTCCTTATTGACTTTAATTTTGACTTCTTCAAATTGGCTGTCCTTAATACGAAATGCTTTAACCTTAGGCTTTTTAATATCTTTTAAAGAGATAATTAAATAAATTGCCTCTGGATAAAAAGCCATTTCTAAATCGCGTTTTGAAGGGTAAGGCTCGCTCTCCGGATGAGAATGGTAAATCCCAACCAGTTCCAGACCTAATTTCCTCATTTCCTTAATCACCTTAAACTGTTCTCTTGGGTCAGCCAAATAAGTCAATGGACTCTTCTCAATATTTGTCATCGGGTAGACCTTTTTAACCTGTCCATTTTTACCAGCTAAAATCCCACAGGCTTCATTAGGATATTCCCTTTTTGAATGCTCGATTACTTCTTCAAAATAAGGAAACCCTAAGGTTATCAAACTCACCACCCTAACTGAAACTCACCTTAAAAAGCGTTGCCACGCCTAAAATTATGGTCAAAACTCCAATAGCTTTCCGAAGTGTTTTACTGTTTAATTTCTTGACAGTAGCCGCTGCAAATGGAACTGAAAGGAGAGCCCCAATTAAAACGAAGGGGGTCAGCTTCCAATTAGCAATGCTCCCTGTGAAGAAATAAAGTGAAAAAGCAACGACGCAGGTAAGCCCTTCAGCCAGTGAGGTAATTCCAACTGCATTTTTCCCTTCAACTCCTGAAAGGATTTGTCCCCCTGTAACAACAGGACCGTAACCACCTCCGCTTATCCCTTTGTTAAAAGCAGCTAAAAAACCTAACCCACTAATCTTCGCCCAAGAAAAAGCATAGTTTTTGTTAAAATTGACTAATATAAAAACTCCAATTGAGAAAACGAGTAGTCCAATATAAGTCTTGAGGACAACATCAGAAAGATTGATGGCAATAAAGCTTGCTGCTAAAGAACCAGTAATTCCACAAAGAGCTAGGATAATTGCTACTTTTAGGTGCAAAGAACCACGCCCAAAATTGACATTACCAAACCAATGGTGAAAAAAACCGGCTAAAAGGCTGGTAACAAATTGAGAAAGTAAAACGGCTGGGACAACCTCCAAGGGCTTAAAACCCAAAATAAGCAGTAAAGGTGTTAAAGTTGTTCCATAGCCCATCCCTAAGGCAGCGTCCATATATTCACATAGAAAAGCTAGAAGAGCAATCCCTCCTTCAAAAAAAGAAATCATACTGACACTCCCGTCTTGGTTTTTGAATTTGCCCACGCTCTCAAAACTTCAGCCACCTCTGGCCTGGTAAACTCAGGGGGAAGCATCTCCCCTTTTTGAAGCAACTCCCTGACCTTTGTCCCTGAAAGCAAGAGGTGGTCTTCTTCATGATGAGGGCAGGTCTTAGAGGTTGTCATGTTTCCACAGCGCCGACAATAAAAGGCGTTATCAAAGAAGAGTGGTGTTATCCCTAGCTCTTCGGGTTTAAACTCTTCAAAAATATAGTGAGCATCAAAAGGACCATAATAGTGTCCAACTCCGGCATGGTCTCTGCCCACAATAAAATGAGTACAACCATAATTTTTCCTAACTAATGCATGAAAAACAGCTTCTCGGGGTCCAGCATATCTCATAGCGGTTGGTAAAACTCCAAGAACAACTCGCTCCTTAGGATAATAATTTTCAATTAAGACTTGATAGCACTTCATCCTGACCTCGGCTGGAATGTCATCTTCCTTTGTTTCACCCACCAAAGGTTGGATAAAGAGACCATCGACTATCTCCAAGGCAGACTTTTGAATATACTCATGAGCTCGATGAATCGGATTTCTTGTTTGAAAGCCAACTACCGTTTTCCAGCCTCTTTCCTTAAAGATTTTTCTTGTCTCATGAGGGTCTAGCCTATAATGGGTAAAGAGAGGGTCAAATTGCCGTTTAAGAAAACTTATCTTCCCCCCAAGGTAAATACTACCTCTCTGATAAACACTTTTAACTCCAGGATGCTTATAATCAACCGTCCTGAAAACCTCAATTAATTCTTCTTCTATTGAAACCTGATATTTCTCCTCTAAATGTAAAATTCCCACTATTTCTTCTTGACTGTCTAAGAGAGCAATATTCTCGCCCTCACTTAACTCTTCCGCCTTCTCCTCCGAAACTGAAAGGATAATCGGAATTGTCCAAGGTAAACCATTCACAAGCCTTTTTTCCCTAAGGACTTTTTGATAGTCTGCTTTACCCATAAAACCTTCTAAGGGACTGTAAGCCCCAATGGCAATCATTTCTAAATCAGCAAGTTCTCTCTTGCACAATTTGAGCTTTTTGAACTCTTGAGCTTTTTCTTTCAAAGTAAGCTTTTCGTTCCCCTGAACTTCCCGATTAATTAATCTTCCCCCGTGAGGCTTAATAGTTTCTCTCATCTCTTTCACTCCTTTGCATGAAGCCCGCACTCCTTTTGCTCTGGTTTTTCCCACCACCAGCGACCAGCTCTAATGTCCTCACCTGGTTTGATTGCTCTAGTGCAAGGGGCACATCCAATGCTTGGATAACCTTTGTCATGAAGTTTGTTATAAGGAAGATTACAGGCTTTGATGTAATTCCAAACCATTCCTTCAGTCCAATGGGCTAGAGGATTAATTTTAATAATGGAGTCATGAACTTCATCAATCTCAATCTCTTTTATCTTTTCCCTCGTCAATGATTGCTCACGTCTCAATCCACAAATCCAGGCTGACAATCCCTTGAGGGCTCGCTTTAAAGGCTCAACTTTCCTCACTTGGCAACAGAGTTTTCTTAACTCAACACCCTTATAAAAAAGATTAGGTCCGTAAGCATTGACCATCTCTTCAACCAATTTTGCATCTGGAAAATATATTTCGATTTTCACCCCATATTTCTCCCGAATTTCCTCCATTACCTTGTAGGTTTCTTGGGGAAGCCTTCCCGTGTCAAGGGTGAAAATCCGAACATGAGGATCAATCCTTGCCAACAAATCAATTAAGACTATGTCTTCAGCCCCAAAGCTTGAGGCTAAGGCAACCTTGTCGGCAAAGGCTTCATGAGCCCACTCCAAAATTTCCCGAGCACTCTTTCCTTCCAGCTCGCTAATTATTTTTTTCAATTCTTTTCCTTCAAATTTTTGATTCATCTCTTTCCTCTAGTTCATCATCCCTCTCTCACTTTCTCAAGAAAGTGAGAATGCCTTTTAGGCTTTCTCAATGACTACACGATAGTAGTTTTCCTCCCGCTCAACCTGGAGAATTTTATGTCCCTCCTCTCGAGCGCTCCGTGGAACATTTTCAACTGGTTCTCCTTCATCTAAGAAAAGCTCCAAAATCTCACCTGATTTAAGTTCTTCTAGCTTGAGCTTGGCTTTAACAAAGTTAATTGGGCAAATGACACCACGCAAATCAAGTTGATATCTCAGCAGTCTCCCCCCTTGCCTCTTCCTTAAACTTTTCTAATCCTAGTCGATTAATTAAGTCTCCAAGACGCTCCTTCTTCTCAGCTAGCCGAAGATATGCGCGAAGAATTTTCTCAACCAGTTTGAGAGCTTCCTCATCAGAAATAAACTCAGCAAAGAGCTTCCCTAGCTGTGGTTTTCGTCCCCACTTGCCTCCAACATAAACATCCCAGCCCTGACGCCCTAGTTTTATCGAATTGGTTGGACAAACAGCAGCGCACTTTCCATCATGCGAGCAGCGGTTGTAGTCAATGACTGGTTTCCCATTAACTAGTTCAATGGCATTGAGAGGGCAAATATCAGCGCAAAGTCCGCAGCTAATGCACTCCTCCCCTTCGTCTTCTCTAAAAACTGGCTCAGCTACTCCAATGAAACCCACATCATTTTCTTGAGGCTTGATACAAGAATTTGGGCAACCAGTGACTCCAATTTTGAATTTATGAGGCAGTCCACTTCGTCCGTAAAATTGTTCATCAAGCTTTAAAGCAAGAGATTGGGTATCGCCTAAGCCATGGGGGCAAAGTCGATTTCCTTGGCAAGAAGTGATTACCCGAATTCGATGTCCACAAGCTCCAAGCTCAATCCCAACTTCACCAAGTTTTGTAATCACCTCATCAAGCTCTTCCAGTTGAATATGGGGGATCTCAATTCCTTGCCTCATCGTCAAATGAACATAACCTTGACCATATTCTCGGGAAATTTCTGCTACCTTTCTCATTTGATCAGCAGTTATGTTCCCTAAAAGTATCTTTAAGCGGACAGAAAACAAGTTAGACTGGCGTTGAGGGATTAAGCCACCCGCTTTAAAAGAAGCTAAATCAACTGGAGGTTCTTGCTTACTATTCTTCAAAATTCTCTCCTTTTCTACTTTTCCTATCGGAATAATGATACAATATCAAGATAATTTTTTCTTGTCAAGAGTTTTTAAAATTTTTTCCTTTTTAAAATTTGATTTCCCTTTAAACAACCTTTACCTACTAAGGCTTCAGATAGTACGCCTGCTTTCATTCTTAATTTCTCCATTCTTAATTTCGCGCGAAAGTGAGAATGGGATAGTTGACAAAGAGGAATTTAATTTTATAATTGAACATATGAACAATTTTTCATTGAAGGTGATTGCTTTGAAAAACAAAAATTTGACAGAAGATCTCTGCCAAGTCTTCTATGTTGATGAGAAGAAGGTCGAGAAGGTAAAGAGGAAAATGCTTTCTGAAGTAGATGCGGAGAGCCTCTCCGAAACTTTTAAGATTCTCGGTGATATGACAAGAGTAAAAATTATCTGGGTGCTTTCTAAAGGTGAATTGTGTGTTTGTGATATCTCAAACATTTTAGGGATAAGTCCCTCGGCTACTTCCCATCAGCTTCGTATTTTAAGGGGGAAAAGGCTAGTTAAACACCGAAAAGATGGAAAAATGGTTTATTACTCCCTTGACGATAAACATATTGAAAAGCTTTTTAAGCATGGGCTGGAGCACATTAGGGAGAAATAGAATGGTTGTTAGTTATGGGGGTAGTGAATTGAGTGATTTACTAATTAAAATTATAAGGATATTTGGTGATTACATACTGGAAATTATTCCCATATTCATTCTTGCAATTTTAATCGCAGCAATTCTTGAGGAATTTCTTACAATCCGCTTTGTTGAAAGATTTGTCTCAAGCAAAAATATCTTAGTTGTCCTGGCTTCCAGTTTTGTTGGTGCTATTATTCCTCTTTGCACATGTGGAATGATTCCTCTAGCTTCCTCGCTTCGGAGAAAAAATGCCCACTGGGTTCCTCTTCTTGCTTTTTTAACTGCTGGTGTCGCCTCGAGTATTCCAGCTCTCCTTACCACTCTCATCCTTGGCTGGAAAATAACTCTTTTGCGCCTCATAACAGCATGGGTTTTTGGTATTGGTGTGGCTTATACTGCTGGTCTCTCTTTTACAAGGAAAGCCCTTAAAGGGATAAGCCCCAAAAAAAACAATCATGGTTCTGAAGGTGCTCTTTGCTGTGAACTTTGCGAACACCGTCAAGAAGAGCATTTCTTTTCTCCAACCCGCTGGAAAGAGGTAGCAAGAGATTTTCTAGCTCAACTTAAAGAATTTTCTCCCTGGCTTTTGGGCAGTCTGTTAGCTGCTGCTCTAATCAGTGCAATCGTCCATAAAAGCATTATCGAAATCCTTTTAGGTGCCAATCACCCCTACAGCTCTTTCTTTGCCAGTGCTATTGGTCTTCCTTTTTATCTTTGTGCTGGGGCAGATGTTCCCTTGGCTAAAGCTCTTTTAGCTAAAGGAGCAAGTCTGGGAAGTGTTCTTGCCTTTATGAACGCGGCTCCAACCCTCAACCTTCCTGCTGTTAGCCTTCTGGGTAAATGGCTTGGAAAAAAAGCAATGTTTCAATACCTCTTTATCTGCTGGCTCACTGCCAGCATAATTGGTTTCTTTATCAACATCGCCCTCTAAAAAAGGACTGAAACTTGGAGAATTAAAAAATTGGCTTAGAATTTAAGGAAGTTTCTAGCTCCAAACCTAAATTCTTGCATCTTCAGTTCTTATGTTGATTTCAAAGCTTATACTTACTTCAGTCTACTGCTTTCAAGTCTTCAGTCGTTCTCTAGACCAGCGGTTGTCTATGTGGTAGGCTTAATAGCAATTACTTTACAAAGTTTCCTTAAAAACTTTAAAAATAATAATAATAATAGAGCAGGGAGTAAAGAAGGAAACGTATGAAAATATTATCTCTTCACAGTTGGGATATTTCTCCTCAAGAAGCGATTAGGGTTCAAAAGGCTCTTAGGGATAAAATTATTTTTGACAGCAGCTTTAAGCTATCAGGGGTAAAGAAGATTGCCGGAGCTGATGTCTCTTACTCCAAGCAAGAAAACTTAGTTTACGGAGTGGTCCTAATCCTGACCTACCCTGAGCTAAAAGTAATTGAAGAAAAATGGGCAGTCAAAGAAGCTTCTTTCCCTTATGTTCCTGGGCTTTTGGTTTTCCGAGAAGGTCCTTCCCTCATTGAAGCCTTTGAAAAAATAGAAAATGAGCCTGACTTGGTTATGTTCGATGGCCATGGTATTTCCCATCCGCGAGGCATAGGTATTGCTAGCCATATGGGAATTTTGCTCGATAAAACAACTATTGGCGTGGCTAAAACCAGCCTAACGGGGGAGTGGAAAATGCCTGGAAACAAGAGAGGTTCTCTTTCTCCAATCTTAAAAGATGGAAAAGAAATTGGTGCAGTTGTGAGAACAAAAGAAAATGTTGAGCCCATTTTTGTTTCAGTTGGTCATAAAGTTGACCTCGATACCGCAGTTGGAATTGCTCTTTCCTGCTCGATTGGCTACCGACTACCCGAACCAGTCCGCCAAGCCCATATCTACTCCAATAAAGTTAAGACAACCCACGGAGCCTTCGAACAACCCACCTTGTTTTAAGGCGTTCCTTTTTGCAAATTGCAAGGTAATCCACAAATCAGTGAGTTTCATATCAATGGTCGTATCAAAGATGGTACCAAAAATGGGTATAATTGAAAGAATCGAATATCCTAACAGGCTTGGATGTTCCAATGTTCTTAAGAATTTGAGAATATCGCAGTCCAATTATGTTTTTTAACAGGAATCGAGGATACAATAGGGAAATTTTTGAAATTACTGAAGCTTTAGCAGAAGTTCTCCAAGGACAAACTCAAACAATTCCGAGATAAGATAAAAATCTACAAAAACGGGCTTAAAAGTTCCCAAATGATGCAAATGTTGCAGGAAATAGAGGAATAAAATAGAAAAAATTAAAAAACCAATAGAAGGGGGAAATAAAATGAATGAAAAAAAGAAAAAAATCTCAATGGTCGTTTTCAGTGGCGATATGGACAAGCTAACAGCAGCTTTTATCCTCGCTACTACTGCGGCAGCTTCAGGAATGGAAGTATCACTCTTTTTCACTTTTTGGGGCTTGAGGGCTCTCAAGAAAAACATACGAACAGGTAAAAGTCTCTTCGGTAAAATGCTTGGCTTAATGTATGGAGGAGACATCAACCGGGCTACCCCATCAAAAATGAACTTTGGTGGTATTGGCCGCTGGATGTTCAAAAAGATGATGAAGGCTAAAAATGTCTTATCTCTGCAAGAATTCCGCCAAATAGCTATTGACCTTGGTGTCAACCTCTATGCCTGCCAAACAAGCATGGATGTTATGGAAATCCCAAGAGAAAGCTTAATCGATGAAGTTAAAGACGTAGTCGGAGCAGCCTTCTTTGTTCAGCAAGCTGCCGATTCTGATTTCACCTTGTTCATCTAGCTGCTATAGTTTTTGTCATTAGAATGAGATAGCAAATTTATCATTGCCATATAACCCCAGCTAGTCTGGGGAAATTAGCATTACTTCCTTAACTAAGCAATTAAGTTTATCTTTAAAAATTGGATATAGCCCATAGTAACTGAGAAAATGGCCAGAAAGAGAAAGCAGGATTAAAACTGCCATAAAGAGGATTCAGCTTTTCCTTAATGCTAAGCTCCGCACTAAGCTATTGACCCTGAGTTCATTTAAACCTTCTCTAATTAACCATATCGAACTGTAATATTCCAATATTCTTAAGAATTTGAGAAAGAATTTTCAAGAGGATGTCTCTCAACTGGAGGTGCAAATTCCGCACTTGAGGAGTTATTTCCGCACTTCACTAGATTTGAATACCATTAGTTCCCTTATTAGCAATAAATAGTATTAAGTAACATCAAAGGCTATAATTCTTTACTTTTCTTCTTTTCTTGCTTTTTCAAACCCTAAAAGAGCCAACACCCCTAAAGGGAAAAATGGCAATGTAAAAAGAATTCCAGGAGGACCACTGGTAATTAGAGTAAAGAAAGTTACGCCAAGGCCAAAAAGAGAAAGAGATAAAAACAATCCTTTGAGTATTTTTGTATATTGCTCAAGCTTTGAAGGATAAATTAAATAAGCTATGACTAATAAATAAGCAAACCTTATCGCAGCTGAAGGGAATTCCTGGAGCTGATACTCAAAGTTAGAAACAAAAAGTCTACCTTCTATCCCTCTACTATAAAATGGAAAAAGAAGCCCATTCAAAACAAAATTGAACAATTTCTCTAAGAATACCCCTGTACCCCAAATGGCAAGTGTTATTCCCACAATTTTTCTAATCTTTACTTTATTTACCACTATTCCTCCCCCCTTAAGGATGAATGGAAAAGACAGGCATCAAACTCTTACCACATTCGACGGAAGAAATAAGCACCAACTCCAAAACCAAAAATAGCTACTCCGCCAAAAACAAGAAGAGCGATAAGTTTGTTTAACTTATTCCTCTCTCTCCTTTCTACCTTTTGTCTCCTCTCGCTAATTGTTCTTACTTTTTCTCTTTCCACTTGAGTTTGGCTTTCTTTTCTCTCCCCTTGCATCGGGAGAAGTGTCCTTGAGGAAAGCTTTCCTTTTTTCACTTCTTTATTAACTAAGCTTCTGCTCTCAAAGGTTAAACTTTCGTCATTTCTTTCTCCATCTCTTCCAAAGGGAGCTTCCCCTAGCTTCTCCTCAACTGGCTTTTCTGGAGGAGAGGTGCCAAGCTGAGGGGTGTCTGCCATATTACTACCTGACAAAAGAGGAAAACCTTCTAAAGCCTCTTTCTCTTTACTTTCTTCAAGGACTTTAGAGATTTGCACGTCACCGACAACGAAAGAGCAAGCCTTCTCGCTAACCACTTCTCCACCTTCTAGAATTTGAGCTCGTAGAATATGCTTTCCCCCCTCTTTCTTGCCAAGTAAAACTTCAAACTCCTGATAACCTTCTCCTATTAGATTTTGATGAAAAATCTCTTTCTCCGACAAAAATATCTTTAGCTCAGCTCCTTCCTCGCTCAAAAGGGAAACGAAAGCTTTTGCTTCTTCACCCTCCTTATAAACTTCCTGCCGTGGTAAGAGGGAAAGGAGAGTAGCTCTTTCAAGATCAAAAAGCTTCTCTCCTCCGATTAAAAGGAATTCCTTCCGATAAATCCCATAAAGAAAGCGGTGAATCCCCGACTTTTCTCTTTCAAATTCACCTTGGAAATTGAATAAATTTAGTCCCTCTTTAAGCATTATCTCTTCTTTAATCACCCCAGTCCTCTCCCCATCAGGATGAACTACCCAACCCAAGAACGTTCCCCTCACATCATTGGAAGATGAAAGAACAACCTCAATATAAAGATACACTTTTTTTCCCTCGCTTCGCTTTTTAATTAAACATTGATTAACCTTTAAAGAGGAGGCTTCCACATCAAAAAATGTTCTCCCTTTTTCCTCGTTAAAAAGATAATCAATAAAGTAACTCCCTTTCTTAACTTCTTCAGGCAAAGCAAAAGAAAAAGAGGTTTCTCCGCTAAAATAAAGCTCTTCCACACCGACTGGTGTATAAGCTGTTAAAGTCCCTTCCTCGCAAGAGTAGACTTTTAGTTTTACCTTTTCACCAGGGTAGTAAACTTCCTTTTCAGGAAGAAGAATTACTTTCCCTTTCCTAATCCTAAAATATGTAGTATTCAAATAAAGACCAACCCCACTTTCATTGTAAATGCCATAAAAAACCTTTTGATTTATTTCTTCAGCTGGAATTTTAAAAGTTAAAATAGCCTGGTCATTTAAAATAAAGGACTTCTCCTCTTCGTAAGAGCCATATTTCACTTCAGCCCTTAAATTAGCTGAATGAGATGAGAGATTTATGACCTTAATAGTAAACAATGCTTCCTCCCCTAGTTGATAAAATTCCTTATCAAAATAGCTCTCAACTGAAATTTTTACTCCCTCAAGGGAAAGATTAAGGACTTTTTTAGTTCCATTAACCCAGCAAACTAAAGGATAAATCCCTTCCGCTAAATCAGAAGGGAGCTTAAATTGGAAACTTATTTCCTTCTCCTCTTCAGGGTAAAGAAAAATTGACTTTTGGTCTCGAAAATCTTCTTCAAACTCAATCTTGAGATTAGCTTTGCCTCCTACTAATCCAATATTTTTTACCTTTAAAAAGCCTTTAACCTCATCCCCACTTAAATAATCTTCCTTCTCAGTCCAAGCAAATGCTTCAAATTGAGAAGTTAAAAGAAGCTCTTTAGTAGTATGCCAAACTATCTTCCCAGCCAAATCTTCAACTGTGATTTTAAGCTCATTCTGACTAGAATCTATTTTGGTTAAATCGAGAGAAAAGGTTGCCTCAGTGCTCTCACCACTTCGAAGTTTTAACTCTTTTGTCTCATGATAAAAACCACAAGAAGTAACGACTCTTCCTTCAAAGTGAGAAAAGCTATTATTAGTCAATCTTGCTACAAATTGCAAGATTCCACCACTTGCTTGACCAAGAACAATGCTCCCTTCAATTTTTTCTAATGGTACAACCTTAAAAGAAACCTCTTTTTCTTCAAATGGAGTAAAGGCTTTTAGTTTATAATCTCCCTCTCTTAAATTGGGAAAAGAAATAAACTCTTCACTTTGTTCAGCCGGCAAAAGAAAGGCTTCACTGGTTGTCTCAAGTATTTCGCCATTGCTTAAATTTCTAAGTTGGAAAGTTATCCTTAGGTTGCTTCCCAAGGAGCCAATATTCCTTAAAATGTAAGGAATTTCAACTTCTCCTTCCGGGTAAACTAATTCAGGTTCCAAGCTCAAAATAACCCTTTCCCCAAAGTCTATCTTTTGCTCCAGAGTCTTCTCAACATCACCTGACAAATGAGCAATCATCGTAGTCTCACGAGAGAGGGTAAAATTTTTAGAAAAAGTTTTTGATGCCCCCGCTTCCAGCAAGAATTCCTCACCTTCACTTAACTCTCCTTCTTTGTTAAGGGAAAGCCTCAAGTTTGCAGGAATTTCCCCAACATTTTTCAACTTGACTTTAACCGTAAATGGCTCTCTCCCAACCAAAGAAGGAGCATCCAGAGTCATTTCAACTAGAGGATTCCTTACTTTAATCTCCTCAAGGGCAAAATAGTTAAATTTTCCATGAGTAACAACGGCTTTAAAGAAAGCATCGCTGTCAGCCACAAATTCAACTTCGAAAGGATAACTTCTACTAGGAAAAAGATTGATCTCCTGGTTAAATAGAACTTCTTCTCCTTTAAAAACTTCTAACCTTGTATCACTAAAGGTTTCTTGGCCTAAGTTAATAACTTTTCCAAGAATTTTCCCTTCTTCTCCTGCTCGATAAAACTCTTTTTCGCTTTCCAGCATCACCCCGATTTTTCCATCAAAAACATAAAAAGGATAGGCTTTCCCCCTAACAACCTGCCCACTTGGAGAGATCAGTGCCCCTTTGAGAAAAAATTTTCCCGTCGCTGAGATAGCATCTAAAGGCATTGTCGTGCTTTCAGGACTTCCTAATTTTACCTCTTGAGAGAAGAAGTTCTCACCAATGAGTGTCCTTTGAAGTTTAAGGTTAATTAAGCCTCCATTAGTTCCCAGCCAAACTTCATCTTCGCTTCCAAGGAGAGAATTAATGGTCTCATTAGGAAATTTATTTCTCTCTCCATCAAAGGTTTCAAAAATATCTTTACTCCCTTCCAAAACCCCTTCCCTTCGGGATACAGCTAAACCTTTACTTGTCCCAATAAAAATTAATTCCCCTTGGGAGCTTAGGGAAAGAATTTGGCTTGAAGGAAGACTAGAGTTTGAACTCGTAAAGATTTGCCAGTTGTTATCCTCAAAGTCCCAACAGAAAAGTCCTTGATCGGTACCAACCCACAAGACCTTCCCATCAAAAAGGAGGGAGGAAATTTGATTTGACGGAAGAGGTAAATTGGAAAGACTAAAGTTCTTCCAGCTTCCACTCTCCTTTTCATAACAAAAAATGCCATTACCTTCAGTCCCAACCCAAATAAAGCCAGGACTTTGACAAAGAGCTGAAACTGAAGAAAGGCCTGATTGGAGAACCTTCTCCCATTTATTGCTATTTTTAGAGTAATACCATAAAGCTTTTTCGCCTAACCAGAGGTTACCACCATCCTCAAGGACCGCCTTTATCCTCGATTGATAAAAATCTTGTTCACAATAACAAGTCCATTTCTTTAAAATTGGCTCGTAAGCAGAGAGACCGTAATTTGTTCCAACCCAAACCATATCCAAATTAGAAGATAAAGATAATATCCAATCATCGCCTAAGCCAGTATTATAGTAAGTAAAAACCTTGAACTTTTCTTGCCCAGAGTCAAAGCATGCCACTCCATAGTCAAAGGCAAACCAAACTTCATCTTCCTTTGACTTAACCGACCAAATGCGCCGACCATAAGAATAAGGATAATAAAAACTAAAAGAAGTCCAGCTATCATTAGCTTTGTTGTATCGATAAAGAGCCTCGCCACCACCAAGCCAAACACAGCTTCCATCAACTGAAAGTGAATTGATATTGCCTGATGGTAACCCTTTTTTGTTCCCAATAACTAGCCAAGAATTTTCCTTTTTATCATATCGACATAACCAGCCCTCCCACTTCCAAGACTTATAACTATAATATTTGGCAAAAACCCAAATTTCATCTTGAAAGCAAGCAATAGAAGTAACTGGAAAAGAAAGAAGTGGTTTAGCCAAGGGCAACCAAGTTTCTGAATTCCTATCATACTTAAAAAGTCCCTTTTCCGTACCGACCCAAACCTCTTCGCCAAAGAGTTCAATCACGCTCGGATTGCCTAAATCGTCAGCTGAGAATCGGTCAAAAACTTTGATGCTTTCACTCTCCAAATCATATCTAGCTAAAAAATTCTCAGAAATATCTCTACCAATTAACCAAACCTCATTATCATTCGCTTCAACCTGCCGGATATAATCACTTGGCAATTGGAGATTAAAAAGGTTGAGAGATTTCCATTCCCCTTTTTGTTTGTCAAAGCGACATAGCCCCTCAGCTGTCCCAACCCAAACATATTTGTCAGTAATTGAAAGAGAAGGCACCTCATTGCTTAAAAAACCATCTTGAGAAGCAAAGACCCTTTCCCAAGAACCGGAATCCCGATTATAAATGGAGATGCCCTGCCAAGAGCTAACCCAAATTTTATCTTGGTCAATCTCTATATCGTAACAAGCGCTTGAAACTGAAGTATGAGCTTTGTCAAAGGACTTCCAGTTATTTTCTTTCAAATCAAGCTGGTTTAAGCCCTTGTTAGTGCCAATCCACAAAGAACTTCCCTGAAGACTTAAGGCATTAATAACTTCGCCTAAAAGGTCTCCACCCCGATAGGTAATTTTATCTATTTTTTTACTAGCCAGATGCATCTTGAAAAGCCCAAACTCGCTGCCAATCCAAACTTTGTCCTTTGAAAAAAGGCAATCCCCCTCGTAGTTACTGAGCGACTGGTAAGGGTGATAGATTGAGTAACCTCTTTTCTCTCCTGTTTCCTTATCAATCTCAACCAAGGTATCTTCTTTGGTAAGAGCGTAAATCTTCCCGTCTCCAAGAGAGATAGATGAAACATTAACTAGATAATAAGGGGGTTCATTTAAAAGCGTCTCCCAGCCAGTTGAAGGATTATAGCAGTAAAGACTAGCTCCACTTAGGCTTCTCCCAGCCACCAAGAGATTTTCCCCATCAACTGCTAAGTCAGTAATTATATCGGTTTTTAGCCCTGTCACAGCCGAACCATAGAATTTCATCTCAACAAAGTTTCTGCTTATGCGGTAAAGCCCTTTGTTGGTTCCTATCCAAATGTAATTACCTTGAGAAGCCAAACACCAAACATAATTTGTCTCTAAATCTGAGTTCTTGGTGTTGTAAATGGAATAATTTCCGTACTCCTTGTTAAATTTAACTAACCCATTAGAGGTTGCTAGCCAAAGGTAGTCCCCGTCGACCAAAACGTCATGAACTTCAGTAAATTCAAGCTCTTTCCAGGCAGATGAGGGCTCACTGTTTGGAAAAAATTGGCAAAGTTTTTTATCGGTTCCAATCCATAATGAGTTTCCATCTAAAGCAAGTGAATAAATTCGATTAGAAGAAAGCCCACTGTTTGATGTGGTGAAAACTTGCCAAGTGCTGTCTTCCTTTTGCCATTTAAAGAGTCCACTGCCCTTAGTGCCAATCCAGAGGTTTTCCTCATTTTCTAAGAGGGCAGTTATGCCTCCTAAGGAGTGGTAATCTTCCCAGGTCGCTTTTAACCGAGGCACAATATTATCTACACTTATCTTTAAAAGACCATCCTCAAAGTGGCTTTCTGAAATAACTTCAATTAAGGCATTGATGGGGTCGTCCTTGAAATAAAATTCTTTTTCGGTTTTAAGGGAAAAATCCACTTTCAACCCCTCAATCTTAATATTTTTTCGCAAAACTTTTTCTTCCCCGGTATAAAAATCGACACAGTTAGCCTCAAAGTAGTAAGAGCCACTAACTAAGTGCTCAGGAAGAAGCAAAGCTAAAGTAGTAGTTTCGCCTGCCAGTAGAAAACCTTTAATTGTATCTCCTAGCACTAGCTCATCAAAACGGTCAATAAGGGAAACCCGGCAACTATAATTTGTATCAATGCCCCCATTGTTTGAAATCTTTAAGGGGAGGAACTCGCCATCAATAAACATTTCTTTCTCTAACTCTAGGGAGAGCGAGGGAGGAGAAATAGCAAAAGAGAACCTTTTGGTTAAAATGCTCTCGCTCTGAGTGACTGTTACCTCAGTTTGGTGTCTTCCCTCCCAAAAATCTTCAGGCAAAGAAAGAGTAAAAGAAAAATCCTTCTTTTGACCTGGTAAAAACGAGAATTGCTCTTTTTTAACCCAGTCCAAATCAGGCACCTTGAGAAAGAGAGAAGGTTCAAGCTCAAACCTCCCCGTGTTGACAATGGAGAGTTGAAAGTTTGCTCCTTCTCGAACCTTATACGAAGCTTTATCAAATTTGCCGTTAATAGAAAGAGTAGCAGGTAGGGCAAGCTTTCCTCCCCATTTCCCGTGCCCTTCAAGCCAAAACGAAAGTTCGTATATGCCCAGTTCAACTTGATTAAGAGGAATGGTAGCTCTCTCTTTTCTCTCCTCTCCTTGAGAAATAGAAATTCTTTTAATTTCTTCAAAAAGAGTTTCCCTTTGAGGGGAAATTAGCTTAAGTGAAAAATGAGCTCCATCGAGGTCACAAAGGCTAATGTTTTCAAAAACAAAAGTCACCTCATTATATCCAGCCTTAAAATAATCAGGGAGAACAGGCTTAAGAGAGATTTTAGGGCTAGGGATTTCAAAATAATTAACGGCTGAAGCAACTCTCTCTCCATTAAAAAAGGCTTCAACTAAAAAAAGGTAGACACCCGCCTGGGCATCTGACGGCAGGGAGAAGGCTTCTTTTTCTTCAAAGATTGTTCCTGCAGACAATGTTGCTTCTTTTTCGCTAGAAAAAATAACTTCATTAAGGGGATTTTTAACAAAAATTTTTAATTTAATTGATGAATTTACCTTTCGTTCGTCACGAGCCCTTAAAGAAGTTTTCACTTCTTCACCTGGATGATAAAGGTTCTTTTCCGGGGTAATCGTGAGCAAAAGAGAAGGAACAACGACATAGCAAAATCGGGAAAGACTTCCAAGTTTGCTTCCTTTGACATCGAAAAATTCAACTCTCAATAAATGTGCGCAAGTGTAGCCTGGTGCCGTGAAGGAAAATTGGGTACTTCCTTGAGAGGAAGCGGGGAGATAAATTTTCTCTTCCTCACCTCTAAATTTAACAACAATCTCCCTTTCCTTGCTTCCCTGATTAAAGAGGCTGACGGAAAAATAAACTTTCGAATTAGCTGAAACCATTTCATCGGCTAGGGAAATTGAATAAGAAATTTCTTCACCCTTTTTTAAATAGCCCTCGCCCAATGTTTTAAAGATGCTTACAGTAAAAGCTGTCCCTTCCGTTTCAGGTTGAATGGTATCTCCATTTTCATTTAAAAGACTGAAATTGAGACGATATAAGCCAAGTTCGCTTAAAGCAGGGAAAATAAAATTAAAACTTTTAGCTTCTTTTGGCTTGAGTTTGAGTGAAAATGGTAACCTTTTCAAAAGGCTACCACCAGGCCCATAAAGGAAAAAGAGAACTTGTGAAGAATCATACAAAGAGATATTCTTAACTTCTACGCTTAGATTGATAATCTCTTTAGGAGAAAAATCAGCTATTTCTTCACCTTTTCCATAGCAAATAAGGGCGCTAATTATTGCTTTTTCTTGAGCTGAAAGCTGACTTTGGCCTAGTCCCCAGTCTGAATAAAGTGAAGTTACATAGACCCTTCCTTTACCTAAAGGATAGGAAAAAAGAATGGGATAACCTCCTCTAGTAGAAGTTCGAAGGTAAATAGTTGAGCCTAAAGGAATTAAGCTAAAGTAGCCGTCTTGAGCCGTAGAGGCTAAGTTTCCTTTCATTGGTGAAAGAAAGGGAGCGTAGGTGTCAATTTCAGCGTTCCTTGACTGACAGCTCTGAGCTTCTCGATAACCTTTAGCAACAATCTCATTTCCCCTCGGTAAAACCTGATATTCAGTGCCCTGGCTTTGAGAAAAGCAAATTATGGTTCCACCTCTTTCAACAAATTTTTCAAGCTTAAGACGGAAAAGGCAGGAATCCTCAAGACCAAAAAGGGCTCCAGTTGGAATGATTAATATTTTTTGAGAAATTTCAAGAAGATTATCGATATCGACTAGAAGAAAAGGTTCTTTAAGCTCTTCCAAGAGATTCTTAGTCGATTTGTAATAGCCCTCTCTTAAGATGGCAACATCGGGAGTGGCTTGAATTTCCGCTTCCAAGAGGAGAGCATTATCCCCAATAACTTTTTTAGTTTCGCTAAATGCTCTAGCTGTTTGACTAGCTTCTTCCCACTCCTTAAAAGAAGCATCAGGAGGTAAGTTGTTTAATAAAGCAAAGGATTCCCAAGCCTTCTTGTAATAAAGAAAAAGTTCCTTCCCTTTCTTTAATCCCAGTCGCACCAGATTATCAACAGGTGTTTCATTGCCACTGAAAAAGGGGCTAGCAACGGAGAAGCTATCATCTGGTGAATGGTCACCAGCTGGGGGTGGAGGATCCGGAGGAATATTTATTGTATGAGTAACCTTCCAAAAGAAATCAATAAGGGCCGCAGTAAAAGAGGTTGCCCCATTAATTGCCTTAATCGCAAGTTGACCTAAAAAAGTCTTATCTTTTTCCTCTCCAGATGCATTTTTAAAATCGGTGAAAGGAGAGACTTTCTCTAAATCTTCAAGGTAAAAGGTGCCATTATTCTTTTTCCACCAATGTTGGGTCTTAATATTAAAAATATCCCACAAGTTTCCCTCCTTGACTGGAAAGCCCATCTCAGTGATGTACCAGTCTGATTTAAAAGTTTTTTCAAGGGGAGCATTGATGATAGTCAAGTGATAAAGAGTATTAGGCTCAAGATCAGCTAATGTTTCCAGTTTCTTGAGAGTTGAATCATATCCTAAATCGTCAGCATTCCAAGATCTTGGGGCAGAAACATAAAATTTATTCCCATCACCCCTAGAAAAAACATAATATTTGTCCCCTTGCTTCTCCTCTATTGCCCATTTAAAAACGAGGCGATTTTCCTCCTTCCAATTGAATTTAGCTTTAAGCTCTTCCTCAGTAAGAGAAAGCGAGCGGTGGCCCCGCCAGGCAGCACTTAAAAAGAAACTATTAAACTGGTCTTCCCAGCTATTCCCATAAAAAGTGCTAACTGTTTCAGGGATAAAATGTTTAAGGAAAATTCGAGCAAGGTTATTTTTATTAAGGTCATTCCTTGCTTCAGGGTCGTTTCTGTCTTCAGGGGGAGGAGTAGTATATAGCTCAACTGCTTCCTTTCTGTCCAGAAAGGAATGGCAGTCATCATTGGTATGGCCTGGAACGAACATATCTTGAACAAGGTGAATTACTCGTCCAAGGGTGAAGTATGAATGATTTTTAAATGTCTCAGATTTATATTGTTTAACTGCCTTTCTAAAAAGTTCCTTAGCTCGTTCAAGAGCATTTTTAGCTCCAAATAACTTACCAATCAAGGGAACAATCCATAGCGCAGGGTCGTCTTTCTTTGAAGGGTCGTAAAAGTGAGCTGCCCAAGGGTATAAATCTACTTGGTCAGCATCATAAGGATGCCAGTTCTGGTCTTCATTCTCTGAGCCAAGCTTGATAAAAGCACCCATGTTCAATTGGTCCTCTTTGGAACCCACTTCATTTACAAATTCTGCATTACCTGAACTTCCTTGCTTCTCGATCTCGAGCTTTATCGCTTCCTTGGTAATCTCTGGATGCGTATCTTTCCCATCAAACCCTAGGCAAATTGAGGAAAAAAATAAGAAAATAACTAAAAAAGCAGAAATAAGCGGTAGTAAAAATCTTAAAAATTTATTTTTTTGCTCCTCCATAGCCCCTCCAGCAAATAAAATAAAACACAAAGTGGAGATAAAAGGCTTATTCTTTTAATTCACGAAGCCTCTTTGCATCAAAGCTATTGGGATATCGAGAAAATATTTCTTTCTCAAATGCTTCTGCTAAATCCTTATCTTTAAGATAATGCTCTGCTATTCCCCCAGCCATGCTTAAAACATGAGGTGCCTCCTTATGCATTGGGTAAAGCCTTACAAAATTTTTATACTCATTTATAAGACATAGAGCCTCTTCCTTAGATAATTCCCAAGAACCATCGAAATCAATTTCGAGTTCTGAAATATACTTATAATACTCGTCTGGGTTTTTAAAGACAGGAATTAGTTTTATCGTAATTTTGTTATCCTTCTTATCAAAGCGATCATGTTTGTAACCCACAGCAAATTCTATAAAGAATTCCTCTTCATTAAATAACCCATATGGAGTAAATGCCCATTTAGCAGGAAGGATGAAGTTTCCATTTTTGTCTGACTTTGCCCTGCGATAATCTTGTCTTGGATGTCCAAGCTCCCAAAAAAATTTCTTGGGATCAGACCCGATTATTTTAGCGGTGTAAGTCACAATAATGGCGTCTTTTATTCCCTTGCCAGTTTCTTTGTCAACAACTTTCCCTTTTATCTCCGGTAATTTAATCACTTTAATCGGTAGATACCAGTAAGCCATCCAGTAAAGCCAGTAGGAGAGAGCAATAAGAAAAAAAGATAAATTAAAAATTAAAACAAAAACTAAAATAAGGGTTAAAAAAGAAAAGCTACGCCCTCTTCTCACCAAAAATTGCCCCTCCTTCAACTTCCCTAAATTAACTATCAAACCTGTAGCAACGGGCTTTCGCCTGTTAAAAAGAATAACTAAGCTAATTTCCTCTTGTCAAGCATTTTTAAAAAATTTCTTAGAACTTGGCTCTGAACTGCCTATAAGTATTCCAATGTTCTTAAGAATTTAAGAATAGATTGGCCTCTGATAGTGACTTTGTGGCGGACTGCATTGCCAGATGAACGCTTTAAGACTAAGCCAGCTATTGCTAATCTTCTTATGTGTTCGGATGCCGTTTTAAAATTTATGCCGAGCTTTTCCGAAATTTCAAATACTGAAAGTTCGGGTTCCTCCTGAAGTAACTCCAAAATCTCGATTCGACGGTGATTCGAAAACCCCTTCACTATTCGTTCAAGTCGGCGATAGTTCGTGGATTTTTCCATAGCGCTCCTCCTTAAAAACATCAAGAATGTTTCTTAAAATTTTTCTAAAATATACGTCAAATTTAAATTTTTTACAAGAACTTTCTGAAAACCAACAAAGCAACTATTCTAATGTTCTTAAGAATTTAAGAACATGCGAGGTAAGAGCCTTGAGTTTGTTGCTCGATTTACTGCCTTACAAGACAACGACAAGGTACTAACGAAGAGCTGTGTTGTTAACGATTGATAAGAAAGTTAACATACATTAACTTTCTTGAGAGTGGTTAACAATGATTGAAAAAGATTATTAATATTAGTGCAAGTGAAGCAGCTCAAACAATAGGAATTAGCCGTGTAGCTGTCTTCAAGAAAATTAAAAAAGGAGAGGTAGAAGCCAAAAAATTGGGTGTATTTATATCGTCAACAAGAAAACCCTCGGTTTAATTTATCAAGAGCTTACCTCGAAACAAAAAACTAAAGTAGAAAAAGCAGTTGAAAAGTTGATAAGAAATATGGCGAAGCATTAAAGAAACTTGGAAAAGAGTAGTGAAGTCCACCACCATTAAAGAAGTAGAACATCTTGCCTTCCAGCTAGCTAAAAAACATATAGAATGGAATGAGCCAATTCCTGATTTTTCAAACCGTTTCCCCTGTGCTTTGAAAAGCTGCTTAGCAAATGCCTTTCAAATCTATGAAAAAAGATCTTTATCTAAACCTAATTGACAAAGCAGCAATTATTTTTTTATCAAATGATAAAGAACCATCCTTTTCTGAAGGACGATAAAAGAATAGCCCTCACGACACTACTAACCTTTATATTTTTAAACAATAAGTGGGTTAAGGCAAGCAACGAAGAGCTATATCAACTTGCATTTGGGTAGTCAAGAGCTAACCGAAGCTAAAAAAGGTGTGGTTTTAGCCATCAAAGACTTTATCCAGTTAAACCTAGCACAATTAAATAGGTAATATAGCTACTATAAAGAATTTGTTTTGGCGCTCCTCCAAGCCCCTCCGGCAGCCTTTTATTAACACTCCTCCATAGCCCCTCCGGCAATCTTGTTATCGTTTTGTGCCCATTTTTCCCAAGCACCCTCAATAAAAATGTATTATGAGAAGCATAGTAAGAGATTGCCTGGGGAAATTGGGCAATAAAAATAAAGAATAAAAAGGAGAATTGGCTAAATTAAGTTCTTTCTTCGTCAAGGATTGCCCCTCCTTAAGCTATTTAAGCCGTAGTAAGCAAAAAAAGAATACCTAAACTAATTTTTATCTGTCAAGTATTTTTTTAAAATTTTTTAAATCTTGGATCTGAACTGCCTATAAGTATTCCAATGTTCTTAAGAATTTGAGAATACTTAAGCGCTAATATTTTACTTATATTTTTAATATCTAAAAACCAGTATTTCCAGAAGCCTTCTTTAAGTAAACTTTAAGTAAAGGCTCGCTTTCAAGTATTTGAATCCCTCTTTTATTAAAGAGGGGGCCATCAATTACCAGTGTATGGAATTCGCCATTCTCACTGCAGGGACAGATATTTCGGGGCTTAAGCTCAGCTAATAGCTCTTTGCCCACATATTTTCCCACAAAGTCTTTGTCAAATTTATCTGCCTGACAACTAACAACACTTGCTTTAATCCCTAACTTAATAAACTTCTCTAAAATCGCTAAGGGAGAACTATTCCATAGCGGTTCAATTGAAGAAATGTTTAAATCACGGTAAACGCGGTCAACCCATTCTTTGTGTTCATTCAAGTAAACATCAAGACCATTCCCTTTATATTAAAAGCCTTGAGTTTCCGCACTGCTTCCTTAAATTCCTTCTCATATTTCTTCACATCGGCAGTGACTTCTTTTTGCACTAACGGGATATTTATTAGCTCACTTTGGAGCTTTAGAAGTTTTGCTTCTATGCCGTGAAAACAACAACGCTTAAACTCCTTCGAGATAAAATTCAAAAGATACTTGACCTGATAACCATGATGAATTGCCTTATAACAAGCTAAGCAACTGTCCTTTCCGCCGCTCCAAGAAGATATCACCGTTAAAATATTCACAATCGCCCCACTTAAAGAAATATACATGCATTACAAAAGGACTCTTCTCTAAATTGTGTTCGGCGCCAAAACGTTTTACCATATGCTCCGCTACCTTGTGAAATGGCACATCTTGAAGGGTAAAAAAGAGGTCAACAAAATCTCTCTTTGTCCCCCGTTGGCTTATAGCTATGACTTTCATCGAGGCAACAAGGCGGTTCCATTCACTGACAGAGATTTCGCGACCGATTATTTCTTCTACCTCACGAATCATCATTTGAAGTTAAAGAATGGGGTACTTGGCATTAGATGGAATTGCTAAGCAGTGTTGTTTGTAGACCATAAACTGATGTTTGGCTACTGAAAAGGGCCCGTCAAAGCCGAGCTTCTTTAATCGAGAAATGTGCGGGGCATCTTTGCTATTTGTCTTTGCGGTTGGGACGAGTGGTGTGTCCATTTATCCCATGAAGGGCATAGCAGGCAAATTTATTTGGTAAATGGCACGAGGCGATAGAAGTAGCCGCCTTTTGGATATTGAGGTTCGCCTTCGTTTTCTTCTCTGAATCTTTCAAGCTCTTCTTTGATAGGGATGTATTTCTCAAAATGATATGGGACATCATCTATGATGAGCGTTATCCCATAGATATGTTCTCCAATCCTTGTGTATTTGGGATGATATGGCCCCTCCATATCAACTAAGATGCTTGCCCGAGTTTCGAAGTCTTTAATTTCTACAAAATATGGCTCCATTGCACCCATTCTAACAAGGCTTTTTCATAATGAAAAGATATTTGAACTCTCTCAAATAAAAATTTAATTCTCTCGCCCTTCTATGCCAAATTCCTGTATTTGAAGTTTGATTTCTTCTAACAACGCAGACAATGTCAACCGTTTCAAAATATTTAGATATTCTCTCGTACATCCTAATGCCCACAGGAACAAACCCTGATTTTTTTTCCTCCAATGGTCTCCAATGAGCCAAGCCATAACTTTTTCAGGCTTTAAAATGCGATGTATCTCTTTTGCAACCTTTTCCAATTCATCAAAAAATTTTTCCCCTTCGCAGGAGATTTTTCCAATACAATCTGGATGGTTTGAATACTTAACGTTATCTGAGTAAGGCGAATCTATAAAGATGAAGTCAACCGAATTATCTTCGAGCGGTATTTGCCGAGCATCATTCTGAATTATATCTTCTCTATAAGGAGCAATGTCATAGCCTATAACTTTCCGCCCAAGCTCTCTAGTAACATCAATAGTTGTTCCGCTTCCTGCCATTGGGTCAACTACCAAGTCACCTGGTTTTGTGTAACGCTGCAAGAGGTTGCAAATAATAAATGCAGGCGTTACACCGTTAAATCTGTTGTCTCCATGGGCTTGTCTCCTTGGTTTTGAGTGGGAGAGTCCCAAAGGGTAGTAGATTCCAAAAAAGGTTCTTTCGGTTTATTTTTCGCTAGCACTATTCAACAACCCCTTTAAATCATCTATAAACTTGTCAAACATTTTAACTTTCTCGCTTTCTTCAACTTGGATTTCGCTCATTACGTAACTTCCATCAGTATCAACCTCAACAATTGCCCTTCCTTTCTTTGCAGGTCGTTTGATAATCAATGTTCCATCTTCGTCTGGCGTAATGAAGAATACCTTGATATGCTTAGTCACTTCATCCCTTGAAAGCTTTATCTTCCAATATCCTGTCTGAGTAATTCTCTCTCGGAGAGTAACTTTGCTTGAGATAGTTGCTATAACTTTACAGGTCTCTGGGTTATAAATAATAATATCCACCTCAGGAAGATGAGACCCAAACTCTCCATAATCAACTAAGAGGTTTCGCTTTACTACGCTAAGCTCTTTTGGTAAATTTTCGCTGTTAATACGCTCTAAAGTATTTCCCTCAATTATCTTTAATCCTAAGTCTTCAATTTCCTCTTTGATTATATGAACTATAAGCTTTTCAAGATTCTTACCCTTAAAAGCACGCCAAGATTATTCATGGTCTTTGTTCGGGGTTGGGGATTTTAGCCAATCTCTTTTGTGAAGCTCTTTTGCTTCCTGTAACAACTCAGAAATATGCTTGTATACATCGACTCCGAATGCTTGCCTCTTTTTCTCGTATAACCTTACCAAATCAGTAAATTCCATAGTTATCTCTTTTCCATAATGATTATATACTCATAAGGATAAGCTAACACCTTCTCGCCGTTTGCAGAAGAGGTAAATTTCCCAGTGAAGGGATCTTTTGTCTGAGACAAATTTTTCGATGGTATTTTTCTTTTTATAATCTTATAAATTTTAAATCCAATGTTCAACATCTGCTCCACAAAGACTTCAGTATTTGGCACTGGCATTTTTCTAAACGCTGTGTCGCCAATTACTATACACGCTTTTCCGCCTTTTTTAGATAGCGTCGCATCTCTAAAAAAGACTCTCTCATTTCAGAAAAGTAGATGGCGACTTCTTTGTCTTTGCCAGTATTATTTTTCTTCAGCTCTTCAACAGTTTTCTCCCCTATCTCGCTGTCTATGATTATCCTCTCTTTGTCATTATGTGCACTTCCAATAAACATTTTTCTGAACTCAGCCAAATCATTTGTGTATTCAAACCAGATTGCTGTTAGTTAGTGTAAATCGGCATACTCATATGAAGCAACATAGGGCGGTGAAGTAACTACCAAAGTGAAGAATCATCTTCTACCGGCACTTTTCTTGCACCACTCTGAAATGGATTTACTGGACAAGTGGATGTGCCTTTTTTTGCAAAAGACTCCAAAAGTCACGATTCTTTTTAATCATCTGACGAATGTGTTTGTTAAATGCCTCGTAAGGGTCAGGAGCCAGTTTGTTAAAATCTCGAGGGGGCTTGCTGCTTTTCATAAGCCAAATAGAACAATTCTTCAAAATATGAGAAAAGCCGCAGAGAAAGAATTTTTGTATATCATCATTCAATATCTCCCTAATAGCTGCATAAATCACGCCCAATGCTTTTTTGTTTCAGGCTTGAACCAGTAATCTATCCTATCATGCTCTGGGGAATTGAACGAAATGGCTTCATTCTCGCTCTCAAATTAAAAAAGCAAGTTTCTATCAATCCTACGAACATCTATTCTCACGAGTGAACTTTTGTGCTGGTTCTCAATAACCCAGGCTCTATAGGTGTTACTTTCGCTTTTGAAATTAAGTGCGCTAAAGGATTAATGTCTACGCCGACAGATGGGCGCCCTAAAACCTTAGCTTCAACCAAAGCAGTACCTGAACCCATAAAAGGGTCAACAATTAAGTCGCCTGGAAAAGACATTTCTTTTATAAGACGCGATGCAAGTTGAGGAATAAACTTAGCAGGATAACGATGATAACTATGAGTAATATAATTTGTGTCCTTTTGGGTATAGCCTTCAAAAGTCTAAGAATCGTCGAAGTTTAGTTCTTTGAATTTGTTAATAACCACTTGTGGTGTTTCCTCATCTATATTGATTTTAGACAAATATCCAATAGCTTGTTCCATAATCTTTAAATACCCCTCCATCTCAAAATAGCTCTTTTATTTTACAACTGAGGGGTGACAAAAACATTGCAAATGGCGAGGAACCATTGTTGTGCGGTCAGGTGCTAATGGTGAAGCTTATATCTTTTTGAGGAACTGGCTGAAATTATGCAAAAATCTTTCTAAGTCCTTAGGTCCTTCCTGTAATATCTGGTAAAGCAAATTGTCATCGATGGCAAAATAGAAATGAACCAATCTATTCCTAAACTTTGCCATCTCAATGAGTCTCGATCCAAATTTTTTATCGAAAGCGTTTGCCTCTTCCAAAACCTTAAAGGTTTCAGCGTAACTCTCAGGAGAGCGTAACCCCAAAGCTGAGATTAAGTGGTTACAAAGGTCAACTGCCGCCTCAACAGCAATAATGAAATTATACTTGGCGCTTCCTTTCTTGTGTTCATCAGCTTGAAACCTTTCTCGATTTAATTTCTGGAGGTCATACAAATTAGCTAAAGCCTTTCTTAACTCTGAAGTAAGCTTTCGAATCTTGTCTTCGTCAATCTTGGCCAAGAACAACCTCCTTATAATAACGCTGGTAAAAAGGAAGAAAATCGAAATAAAGAACTCTTGTTTTTTCTTCAAAATCGCATCGAGCTTTGTCGTCTCTTACAAAAATTAGCCTTCCTTCTTTCACTATGCGGAAAGCAAAAGAAAGAGGTGCTTGGTTCAATAAACTTATCTCTACCGGCAAATGGAGAACCTCCTCAAGCTCCCTTTCCAATTCAAGAGCTTTTCTTCCTCCACCGTCTCTAAGGTAAAGTGCCAAATCTAAATCTTCAAAGCGCTGACTTTTAATAAAAGAGCCAAAAATATAAGCAAATAAAACATTGGGCTTTTTTTGAAGATAGCCCTTTAATCTTTCCAAAACCTTTTCCTTTTGTTCCTCATTAAGACCAATTTTTATCTCCATCGTCGCCCTCTTTTAAATGCTAGCTTTAAAAAGTAAAGCTATTATAACAAATAGCCTCCTTAGCCCTAAGTACCAGCCCTTTAATAAGGCTTTCAGGAAAGCAGGTCGAGAAAGTCAGAAACGGTAACAATTTTTATCTCTTCAAACCCTTTTAACGCTAAAAGATGGCTATCACCAGAGACAATATAGTTGGCTTTTCTTCTGAGGTACGTTCGAGAAAGATGTTATCAGAAAGGTCCTTCGTGACAACCTTGAGCTTTTTCTTTAGTTCAACAAACTGGACTTTTAGATAAAGATAATAAATAATCTCAAAAATATCAGGCAGAGAAACTTTTAAGTGAGGCCTACTAAGCACAGCCGTATATTCGTCAATAATTTCATCAGAGAGAATTAAGTCGAATTTTCCTTCACGCCAGAAATCGATAAGCTGAGCTGGTTTGCTATCGGCAATTTTAAGACCAGAAAGAAAAACATTAGTATCTAGAACGGTTCGAATCATTTACCGACCTCGTATTTCTCTAACCGCTCTGCGATATCTTTTTCGGTTAAGCCTTCTCTCTTTTCGTCCTCCCGCAACCCTTCAAGAAGTTTTTCAAACCTTTGTTCCAAGTTCGACTGACGGTCCATCCAGCGCTCTAAAGCATCCCTTTTAAACCGCCACTGAATACCAACTTTAAAAGGAGGTATCTTTCCCTCTTTGACCAAACGGTAAATAGTCCAGCGATTTACCCAAAAGAGCTTAGCTCCATCTTCTAAACCAAAAACATCCGTTGTCACTCGATTTACTACCTTTCTCAACTCTTTGTTTTACTTTATAACAATTGATTATATTTGGCAATATTGACTTAAACGGTTAAGAGCACAACGAGTTGTATAGCTTTTTCCTCTGTTTTAAAATTGGAACAGTGGAAATGAAAAAAGTTCTCTTAGCTCTGGGGCTACTTGGGTTAATGCTTTCGCTAATCGGATGTTTAGCTGAGCCGCAGTCAACTTTGGAGCAAGCGAAAGTAAAAAAGGGCAAAGAATTATTTGCCAAAAACTGTCTTCCCTGTCACGGAGAAAAAGCTCAAGGAAAAATAGGTCCCTCTCTTATCTCGCCAAAAATCAAGGAAGATTTGGAAAAAAATGAAGAGGGCGGCTTGGTTGAAGAAACTATTCTAAAGGGCAGGAAAGCAATGCCCTCCTTCGAAGACAAGATAAGCCACAAGGAAGTCCACGAATTGCGCTCCTATCTCCTTTCACTCCAGCAATGGAATAAATAAACACACAAAGACACATTTCTTAAATGGTGAGAACCTAAAAAGGTAATTTAAGGAACAACAAGGAGTTAAGAGAGTGGCGTAACTCAGTTTTTTAAAGCAAAATGGGGATTGCCTCTCGGGGAAGGATGACTTTAAAGTCGCTCCCTAGTTTCTCCTGAAAAACTTCAGGGTGTTCAGTGTGAACTGGAATGACAGTTTTGGGTTTGATTTCCTGAATTACTTCTACTAGTTCCTCGCCTGAGATGTGACCGGAGGCATGAAAGCCTGGCAAGAATGTAATTTCATTCCCACTTATCTCAAAACCAACAGTTTTTATCCCAAAGAAATCGAGCCAATTTTTAAGTCTCTGGATGTCTACTTCCTGTTCTTCGGTAAAGGCTTCGCTGGTTGAGTAAATGTAAATTCCCCCCTCAGGCATTATGTCCAAAAGGTGCTTCAGGTCCCAAAAGCTAAAGGCTAGGATAAAATCGCCCTGGTTTTTTTGAATTTCAGAGGCTTGAAGATACTTATCCTGATATTCAACTCGAATAAAGTTGCGCTCCCAAAGATTGGGAGAAACTTTTATCTCATCAAAGATATAAAGGTGTTTGTCAGTAAGAATATCTGGAATTTCTTTATCAGCTAATCTCATAGCATAAAGCAAGAAAGCATCTTTGGCAGTGATGACTAACTTTCGCCTACTTTCTTCGGCAATTTTAAGAAAGACAAGCAGCCGCTCGATGTTACGAGGTCCAAAATCAGCAATAATAAGCTTACCTGAGGCCTTTTTGGCTTCTTTAAGACAATTGGCATAAACCTCATCTTCTCCGCTTTTTTTCCTCCCTTGAATGTTTGTTCCTTCAACAATAAAGGCATTAAGGTTAAGCTTCTGCAGTTCCTCAATGCAACGAAGGGTAAGGTCACCCCTAGCGCCATGGAGGCGAAAGTCCCCGCTGTATCCAATCCAGCCTGCCGAAGTTTCAAGAGCAAAGCAAGTCGCTCCAAAGATGGAGTGGTCAACTGGAAAAGCTTTAATTTTTAAGTTGTGGATTTTACCCTCAGCTTTTCTCAGTGGTAACGAATCAAGTTTCTTTGAGCTAAAAGGTTTCTGCCAGAAATTATTTAAGCTAATTAAGTTTTGAGGATCATCAATTAAGTAAAACTGGCGACTTTGGCAATTGGCGCCTTTTAAGGCACCAATTGCTATTGGATTCTTTTCAAGCTGCCCTCTCGGCGAAACATAAGCCACATCACCCTCAAAACCCGCACTTCCTCCACTATCTTGAATCGCCTTAGCAATAACCGCCGTCATCGAAGAAGAGCAAACAGGAATACAAGTGTCAAGCAGCCCAATGTTTCCACTATGGTCCAAATGAGCATGACTTAAAAAAATAGCATCAACCCTTAGCTTCAAGTCAAATTTGATTTTCAAATCAGCGGGGAAAAGGTCCTTGCGATAAATTTCTTCAAGCGGAGGGATAACCTTAAGCGCAAGGTAGTCATAAATCCCCCGTGCCGAGCGCGGTTTTAAAAATTCCTCAAAATAAAGCCCGTATTTTTTAAAGTTAATTCCGAAGTCAAAAAATACACCAACACCATCAGTTAGCAAATATATCTTCGATCCACCAATACAATTAGCTCCATCAAAAACGGTTATTTCAAGTGACACAATTTCCCCTTAAATTGAACCTGCCTTTAAATTGTAAATATTTTACTCTTAGCAGTCACATTTCTTCAAATCATCTTTTTCTCTATGTGGAGATAAATGTCCTCCAGTTATTTCCCCTTTAAAGAAAGTTACCCCCTATCTTTCCTTCGCTGGGCATTAAATGTTTTTGTCGTAAAGTTCCTCCGCTTTCCTTTCCTGAAAATTAGCTTTCTTTAAATAGTTCTGAGCTTTCTTTATGAAGGGGTTAATTTGTTTCTCTATCCAATCAGCCACTTCCTTGCTCGCTTTGACTGGCTTCATTTCAGAGATTTCTTTGGAGAGCTTGTCTATCTTAGGAATTAGTTGGTTAAGCTTTGTCCGGTCATTTCTTTCAAAGGCATCCGCTAAATCCCAAAGTAGCTTGACCACCTCTTGAACTTTATAAACTTGTCCAAGAAGGAGATCAAACTTCTCAGATTTTACCTCCTCGTTAACGGTTGAAATATTTCTTGCTACATCGTTCAACCATCTGTTGCTTTCACTAGCCTTTTCCTTAGCTCCTTTCCAATTCTTTGCTTTAACGGCTTTACTTATTGCTTCCAGGGAAGAAAGGGCATTTTTAAACTTAATTAAGCCTTCGGCAAGAGGATAAAGAGTTTCTGTTATTTCCTCCACCTTATTTAGAATCTTTTGGGTAACCAAGTAAGCTCTTTCCCTTGTCTCATAGGACTGGTAGAGAAGAGTAGCGTGTTTCTTCCGCCAGGGAGGAACCTTAAGTTTCTCAATCTTTTTCAAGTTAGACATAGCTAGCTCCATTTCAGCTTCAGCTTCAGCAATCTTGCTCTGGGCTTCAGTAATTTTTGATTCAAGTTGAGCAATACCCGTCTCATCCAAA
The DNA here is from genome assembly GCA_015711795.1 of Candidatus Geothermocultor quzhuomuensis. Lineage (GTDB taxonomy): Bacteria > Actinomycetota > Aquicultoria > Geothermocultorales > Geothermocultoraceae > Geothermocultor > Geothermocultor quzhuomuensis. The sequence goes on along the minus strand of JACVJC010000008.1, from coordinate 18,155 downwards.
GTTTCAGGAAGAGTGGGTAATTTCTTAAGTTGAGAAGTGATTCTCTCTGCCTTAGCCCGATGACTCAAAGCCCTGTCCAAAAATTTGTCAGCCTGCCCAATTTGAGAACCACAACCTAGTAACAAGAGAGTCCCGAGAATTAAAAGAAGAATAGGCTTTTTCTTTTCCACCAAACACCCACCTTTAATACAATAACTAATTGATAAATTTTTCTAATTTCAAAGATTATAGCCAAAAACTCCTCTTCGCCAAAGATAAAGATTTACTAAAACCCAAAAATCAGGTCAGCTGGAATAAAAGTTTAAAGCGCAGACTGCTTTTCCCTATAGGGATAAAGATAAATCAAAAAGGTAATAGCTAAGATAGTTAAAACAATTAAGTGCCAGCGAATTTCCCTTGTTGTCACCTTCATCTCGTACGATTTCCCTGCGTAAACTGTCCAAACAGCCGTATGCCTTTCAACTCGATCACAATTTGTCGAAACAATAGAACCTGGAGCCGTTACTGCAACAGAAAAGGGAGCAGAGGTCCGAGGGATAATGGAAAGATCAACCTTTAGGGACTGCTCGTAAAAAGCGACAAAAAGATAGTCTCTCTTTTGGAAAGATTCTGAGCCAATTTGTCCAACTGGAATAATTTTTGTCTTTTGGAAATAAGAGGGGTCAACTTGAATTTCAAAAAGGGAACTGCCCGTCATTTCAGGGCCAACGGCAGCTTTAAAGGAGGAGCAACCCCTTGGAGAAAAAAGCAACAAGCAAACTAAAAAAAGAAAACAGATCCAAAAAATGTACTTGTCTCTCTTGCTATGCATTTCTCACCTTTTTAGAGGGATGAAAGTTATCGCTGATACTTGCTTGCTAAATTGCTAACCAGTTAGCTAAGCAATATGTTCTTTTCTATTCAGTAACTTTATAAACAGTATCATGCTCTCTAACATGGTCTTTCACTTTAATCCCAACTGATTGACCCTTAGTTGCTTTTACTACATTTTCGTGCTCAATTTGCATCGATTCAACTATTTGCTCAAAATCAGTAGTATGTCCCTTGATGTGAATTTTGTCACCTACCGCTAATGTATCAGTGAGGTCTACAGCAGCAACACTAATTTTGGAAAAGTAATGCGAAACTCGGCCTACTTCTTTCTCAGGCACCTTAATCCCTCCTTTCCCCAAAATCAAAAGCTTTTATCCCTTTAAAACACCTAGCGGGCGCATTTTTGCCACTTTCTTAGAAAGGCCGGCTCCCTCACAAACATCAACCACTTGACTAACATCCTTATAAGCATCTGGAGCCTCTTCAGCTAAAAGAGCCATGTGACCAGCCATAATAACTATCCCTTTGCTCTCGAGTTCCCTCTTCAAAACATCACCCCTAATTTGCCTCTTAGCTTGACTTCTGCTCATTACTCTACCAGCACCATGACAAGTTGAAGCGAAAGCCTCCTTCTCACCCCGCTCTGTTCCAACCAAAACGTACGAAGCAGTTCCCATATCCCCAGGGATAATGACTGGTTGACCTACCTCTCGATACTTTTCAGGAAGGTCAGGGTGGCCAGGCCCAAAAGCTCTGGTTGCTCCCTTCCGATGGACACAAAGAGTTACCCTCTCCCCATTAACTTGATGCTCCTCAATTTTGGCAATATTATGGGAAACATCGTAAACCAAATGCAAGCCTAAAGAAGAGGCGCTCTTTTTAAAAGTTTTTTCAAAAGATTCTCGAATCCAATGGGAAAGGCAGTGACGGTTAGTTAAAGCATAGTTAACAGCACAAGCCATAGCAGCAAAATAATCTTTCCCCTCTGGTGAATTAATTGGGGCACAGGCAAGTTGGCGATCAGGCAAAGAAAAACCATATTTCCTAACAGCTTGGTCCATTACCTTTAAATAATCAGTACAAATTTGGTGACCAACTCCTCTTGAGCCTGAATGAACCATTACAACTATTTGTTTCCGGAACAACCCTAAAACATTGGCAATCTTTTCATCGTAGGTCTCAACAACTTCTTGAATTTCGATAAAGTGATTTCCGGCACCAAGAGTTCCTGGCTGGTCCTTGCCTCTCTCAAAGGCTCGAGGTGTAACCTTTTCAGGATTAGCTCCTTTTAGGCAACCTCTTTCCTCAATAAAATCGAGGTCTTCTGGCCAGCCATAACCAGCTCTAACAGCCCACTCAACCCCTTCAGTCATTAGCTTTTCCATCTCGCGGTGTCCAACTTTAATCTTTCCTCTGCTCCCAACCCCTTTGGGAATGTTTCGAGCAAGCTCCTGCATTAGCAAGTTAAAATAAGGCTGAACTTCCGATACAGTTAAATTGGTTCTCATCAGCCTAACGCCGCAACTAATGTCAAAACCAACTCCTCCCGGGGAAATAACACCATCTTTTAGGCTTGTAGCGGCAACTCCACCGATAGGAAAGCCGTAACCCCAATGAATGTCAGGCATAGCATAGGAAGCCTTGACTATCCCAGGCAAGAAGGCAACATTAACAACTTGCTCCAAAGCTTTATCTCTATCAGCTTGCTCAATCAATCTCTCATCAGCATAGACAACGCCATCAACCCTCATGCCAGAGTGATGGCTCTTGGCAATTCTATAAGTAAAAGGCCCGATTTTTTCTAAATAATCCGGTATTGCCATTGTGCTTCCCCCAATCTTTCTTATGCAATATGGCTTCAAATATTACCATCAATTATAACCTAAGCTTAATTTTCAACAAGTTAAGTTTATTGCTCGTAAAACTATCAATCCTATTTCCTAGATTTGGAAAATTTAGTGCTCAAGTCAAATCTCTTTCTTTTTGCTTTTAGGCCCTCAGCTTTTCTAGCTCCTATTTTCCTTAATTTTATACATCAAAAATAACCTTGGCGTGCCAAGTTTTATTTTTCTTCTCCACTTTAAGAAGATGATAGGTACAAGCCTTTATTTGAGTTTTTATCTCGTGATTAGATTTAACCTTCTCCCCTTTTGCCTTAGCTTTCAATGCGGTTTCTGAAATTTCTTCAATTTGAAAATCCTTGAAAACCATTTTTTTTGTCTCAAAAAGATAAAGAAGCTCATTAAGCCACTCGACAAGAAGTGCTTCAATATCCCCAGCTTCTACTCTTACTTCAACTTCTTCCTTTAACTCAACTTCCCCTGGTTCAACAATTAAATTAAATAAGCCTCGGGCAGCATTTTCGAAAACTTCTTTGGTTTCCCCTCCATAGGCTTCGAGCCCAATATCAGCTGTATGATTGAAATATTTAAATTTCTTCATAAGCCGCCCTTATTAATTATTAAAAAGCCTAAACCCTTAAACAAATCTAATTTTCAAATGCTCAAAATTTAAAAATGAGCGAGAAGCTAAAAGTCGCGAGTTGTCTAAGCTTTAGCTAGAGCAGAAACTTGATCACTCTCTTTAAGCCTCATTATTTTAACACCTTGAGCATGCCTTCCCATCCGAGAGATAGCTTTAGTTGAAATCCTAATAACCTGCCCTTCAGTTGAAATAACGAAAAGCTCTTCTTCTCCCGAAATTCCCTTCACTCCCACAACTTTTCCTAGCTTTGGGGTTAGCTTAATTGCCCTCACCCCTTTTCCTCCCCGCCTTTGCTTGGGGAAAGAGGAAAAAGGAGTTCTCTTGCCAAATCCCTTTTCCGTTACAGCTAAAAGCTCTCCTCCCTCTTGGACAACAACCATCCCCAAAACTTCATCATCGGGAGAAAGCCTCATGCCCTTAACCCCTAAAGAAACTCGACCCATTGATCGAACTTCCTTTTCATTAAAGCGAATGGATTGTCCGTTCTTAGTAACCAAGATAACTTCATCTTCTCCTGAAACTAATTTAACCTCAACTAACTCGTCTTTTTCTCGAAGAGCTATGGCTAAAATCCCGTCTCTTCGAGAAGTATGGTAATCTTTAAGAGCTGTCTTCTTAATCATTCCTTTTTTAGTAGTCATTGCCAAATAACCGCCTTGCTCAAAAGATTTTATTGCAATCCCTGCCACAATTTGTTCTCCCGGGACAAGTGGAATTAAGTTAATTAAAGCTTGACCTCGAGAGGTTCGGCTTCCTGAAGGAAGATCATATATCTTGAGGCGATATACCTTCCCCTGATTAGAAAAAAGGAGAAGGTAATCATGGGTAGAAGCAATAAAAAGATGAGCAACATAGTCCCCTTCTTTAAGAGTTGCTCCAATTACTCCCTTGCCGCCACGTCCTTGACGACGATAAGCAGTTAAGGGGATTCGCTTGACATAACCTGAGCCTGAAATGGTAATAATCACATCTTCTTCAGCAATTAAATCTTCCGCCTCTAGCTCAACTGAACTGGCTGTAATTTTGGTCAGTCTTTCACTTGAAAATTTCTTTTTAACCTCAAGCAATTCTTCCTTAATAATTCCCAAAATTTTCCCTTCGCTAGCTAAAACCTCTTTTAAATAAACTATTTGCTTAGAGAGTTCCTCATGTTCCTCTTGAATTTTTTTGCTCTCAAGCTGTGTTAATCTCTGGAGCCTCATTTCCAATATTGCCTGTGCCTGTTCTACAGAAAGGCCAAAACGAGCCATTAGCTTTTCTCTTGCTCCAGCTACCTCTCTTGAGCTTTTAATTAAAGAAATAACCTCATCAAGGTGGCTTAAGGCAACTAAGAGCCCTTCTAAAATATGGATCCTCTTTTTCGCTTTGGTTAATTCAAATTGAGTTCTCCGTCTAATCACCTCTTTCTGATGATTAAGGTAGACCTTGAGTAGCTCGATTAAAGAAAGTGTTCGAGGAATACCATCAACCAGGGCTAAAAAGTTGATGCCATAAGTAGTCTCAAGTTGAGTATGCTTAAAGAGTTTGTTTAAAGCTACTTGGGGGACACAATCCCTTTTCAATTCAATAACTAAGCGCATACCGGTTCGGTCCGACTCATCCCTTAAATCACTTATCTCGGCAATCTTTTTGTCTCGGGCTAATTCAGCAATTTTCTCAGCTAATCGGGCTTTATTAACCTGATAGGGAAGTTCTGTCACAACAATTTGAGCACGCCCGCTCTTAGTTTCCTCAATTTGAGCTTTTCCCCTAACTCTAATTGTCCCTCGCCCTTTCTCATATGATTCTCTTATCCCTCTTCTTCCTAAAATAATTCCACCAGTAGGGAAATCAGGACCTTTAATTACCTTTAAAATTTCCTTTAAGGTTGCTTCAGGTTGGTCGATTAAAAGAATCACTCCATCGATAACTTCACCCAAATTGTGAGGAGGAATATTGGTTGCCATGCCAACAGCGATTCCCGCGGAGCCATTTACCAAAAGATTAGGAAAACGAGCTGGTAAAACTACTGGTTCCATTAGGGTATCATCAAAATTAAAAACAAAATCCACTGTTTCCTTATCAATATCTCTTAAAAGTTCCATAGCTAGAGGGGAAAGCCTTGCTTCAGTGTAACGCATTGCCGCTGGAGCATCTCCGTCCACAGACCCAAAGTTGCCATGCCCATCGACTAAGGGTTCACGGGAAGAGAAATCCTGAGCCATTCTAACTAAGGTATCATAAACCGCAACATCACCATGGGGGTGATATTTGCCTAAAACTTCACCGACAATACGAGCACACTTTTTATATGGACGGTCAGGTGTAGTGCCCATGTCATACATAGCATAAAGAATGCGGCGATGAACTGGCTTAAGCCCGTCACGAGCATCTGGCAAAGCTCTTCCTACAATTACGCTCATGGCATAATCGATGTAGGATTTTTTCATCTCCTCTTCAATTTCAACAACCTTAACTTCCTGGGGTATTTGGTCCATAAGTTTCACCTCTGAGAGCTTGAAACAAAAAGGGCCTGACGCGCAATTTTTAAAATTCTGGGTTTAAAATTATATATCGAGAAACCTTACATCTTTAGCGTGTCTTTGAATAAACTCCCGCCGGGGTTCTACTTTGTCACCCATTAAAATAGAAAAGATTTCATCAGCCATTATGGCGTCCTCGATTGTAACTTTAAGAAGGGTTCTTCTTTTGGGGTCCATGGTTGTCTCCCAAAGTTGAGTCGGGTTCATTTCACCCAAGCCCTTATACCTCTGAATAGTTATGCCCTTCTTTTGATCTACCTCTTTAAGGAGCTCACTCATTTCCTTTTCGCTATAGGCATAACGAACAGTTTGATCATATTGGAGCCGATAAAGAGGAGGTTGAGCAATGTAAACAAATCCTGCCTCTATTAAAGGCTGCATATAACGATAAAAAAAGGTTAAGATAAGCGCCCTAATGTGAGCGCCATCAACATCAGCATCCGTCATAATGATTGCCTTATGGTATCGAGCACTTGAAAGGTTAAAATCCTCATTAACTCCTGTCCCCAAAGCAGTGATGATTGCTTGAATCTCTTGGCTACTTAAAATCTTATTTATTCTGGCTTTTTCAACATTTAAAATCTTTCCTTTTAAAGGAAGAATAGCTTGGAAGTGGCGGTCACGCGCCTGCTTGGCAGAACCACCAGCTGAATCGCCTTCTACTAAAAAAATTTCAGCTTTTGAAGGATCCTGGCAAGCACAATCAGCCAGCTTGCCAGGGAGAGTCGTTGTTTCCAAAAAGCTCTTTCTTCTAACTAATTCTCTCGCCTTCCGAGCTGCCTGTCTAGCTCGAGTAGCATTTAAGATCTTGCTCACGATGAGGCGAGCTTCATTTGGGTTTTCCTCCAAAAATTCCCTAAGCTTAGTGCTAACAACAGCTTCAACAAAGCTCCTGGCTTCTGTATTGCCTAACTTAGTTTTAGTTTGTCCTTCAAATTGAGGATTTTTAAGCTTAATGCTAATTATAGCAGCTAAGCCCTCTCTGGTATCTTCTCCACTTAAGTTTTCTTCTTTTTCCTTAAGAAATCCCTTAGCTCGAGTGTAATCATTAATTGTTCTAGTTAATGCAGCTTTAAAGCCACTTAGATGAGTTCCTCCCTCTTGAGTATTGATGTCATTGGCAAAAGAGTAAATGCTTTCTAGATAACCATCGTTATATTGCATCGCTACTTCCAGATGCATATCCTTTGCCTGAGATTCAAAATAAATAACTTTCTCATGAATGGGGTCTTTATTGGCATTAAGGTGCTTGACAAAGTCGATAATTCCACCGTTAAAACAAAATTCATATCTTTTTTCCTCCTTAAGCCGCTGGTCAATTAGGGTAAGATATAGCCCTTTGTTTAAAAAAGCCATTTCTTTAAGGCGCTGGCAGACTATTTCCTCGTTAATATGAGTCTCCTCAAAAATCAAGCTATCTGGAAGAAAAGTTATGGTTGTCCCACGACTATTAATAAAGCCGCACTCCTTGAGAGGGCTTACTGGTTCGCCTCTTTCAAATCGCTGACGATATTTCTTGTTATCTCTTCTTACTTCAACTTCGAGCCATTCAGAGAGAGCATTAACTACCGATAAGCCTACCCCGTGAAGACCACCAGCCACCTTATAACCACTACCACCAAATTTGGCTCCTGCGTGAAGCTTAGTTAAAACAATCTCAACAGCAGTACAACCATAATTAGGAACATTTTCAACTGGAATTCCCCGGCCATCATCAACAACCCTTACTGAGCCGTCACTAAGGAGATAAACCTCAATTTTTTTGCAGTAACCAGCTAGGGCTTCATCGATTGAGTTGTCTATTACTTCGTAAATAAGGTGATGAAGCCCCCTTGGTCCTGTAGAGCCAATATACATACTGGGTCTTTTTCTAACAGCCTCTAGTCCCTCAAGGATTGTTATGTCTTTGGCTGTATAATCGAGTTCCTTCATCGAACCTCCAGAAAATAAAATTGAAAATTTCAAAGATAATTATACCATATTCACTATGACACTTCCCTTTTTCCTACTTAAAATAGCTAAGTTTCTACTTTTCTTTGGTTTCCTTGATGTCAATCTTTATCAAGTGCTTAGGTAATTTACTCGATTTTGAATCTTTAGAGACATTTCTGCTAAAAGCTTTTTTCTCCTTAGCTTTCTTCCGTTCTTTTGAGTTTAAACTGTAATTTTCACTCGTTTTAAGTTTTATTTGAGAAGACTCAATGCCCGCCGAAAAAAGTTTAATCTCCTTAATTTTAATATTTTTTAACCTTTTGTTAATTTTTTTAATAATTTCAGGCAATTTATAAGATAGCTCCTGGCTCCATGTAGCGCTAGAGGTAGCTACGTAAAGGGTTCCTCTTTTAAAAAAAAGGGGCGATGAATTTCTAGCTATCTTTTTCCCCACTACTTCTTCCCAGATCGAAGCCACTACGAGGCTTTCGAGTCCAAGCTCTCGGACTGTTTCAAAGAGAATCCCTTTAATATCTTCCAATTTTTTTAACCTTCCCTTGAGAAACCGTAAAAAGGCTTACTGTTTTGCCTCCTTTTAGCAAACTCCCAAAGTACATCTGGGAAGTGCTAGTAATAATAACTTGTTCTCTTTTAAAAAATAAATTGAATAAGGCTCTTCTTCTTCGCTCATCAAGTTCAGACATGACATCATCGAAAAGAAAAATAGGCTCTGTTTCAGTTTCTTCTCGAATTAACAGCCCTGCAGCCATTTTTAACGAAAGAACAATGCATCTTTGCTCCCCTTGAGATGAATGGATTCGGCTATCCTTAGAATTTACCTCGATTCTAAAATCATCGCGATGTGGTCCTACAGAAGTTACCCCAAGTTCTATATCTGTCATTCTTCTCTTCTCAAGCTCTATACGGAATTTGTCTTCAATTTCTTCAATCGATGAGCCAGGACCTATTGAAGGTTGATAACGAACTGTTAACCACTCTTGAGGAGCCAGTGCTTGATAAATCCATTTCGCCTTATTATTAAAGGCTTCTAAAAGATTTGCTCTTTTCCAGATAATCTTAGCTCCGAAGGAAACTAACTGTTCGTCCCACGCAGAGAGTTGTTCAACTATTCTTTCATTTTCCAATCCGCTTCTAAAAAGGGCGTTTCGTTGTTTAAGGATTTTAACATAGCGCATTTTAATAAAGCGATAGGTAGGCTTTATTTGAGTTATGATCTCGTCAACAAACTCTCTTCTTTCACAAGGTCCACCTTTAACTATTCTTAAATCATCAGGTGAGAAGAAAACGGTAGAAATTTGATCAAATAAATCTTCTCTTTTTCTCTTAATAATCCCATTTATCCTTGTTGTTTTTCCTTCTCCTTTTTTGTAACTAACTTCAAGACTGTTTTCCCTTATTCCATTATTTACTAAAACTAAAATCTTAAAGAAATCTTTCCTTAAATTAATTAAATCCTCAGCATTATTAGTGCGATGAGTTTTCCCTGAGGCAAGAAAATAAACAGCTTCTAAAAGATTAGTTTTGCCTTGTGCGTTTTCCCCTAAGATAATGTTAATGCCTTGATTGAAACTTACCGTAGCTTGCTCGTAATTTCTAAAATTTAATAGTGTTATTTGATTGAGGTGCATTAAGGCATGTTTTCCCTAAGTAACCCTGACTGGCATTACCAGATATAAAAACTCACTTTGTTCAGGTGCTCTTAAAAGAGCAGGTTTTGTTTCTCCTTGAAGTTCAAAGAAAACTTCTTCTTCGCTGAAGCAACTTAACCCATCTAAGAGAAAGGTGGGATTAAATGCAACATTTACTCCTTCCCCTTCGATTTTTACATCTAATTCTTCACTTGCTTCACCAATATCCTGAGCACTTGAGTAAAATCTTAATTTATCTTTCAAAACACTTATTCTTATTGGGCTATTAGGAGATAAAACAGAAACCCTTTTGATAACTGAAATTAAATCTTCTTTCTTAGCAATAATTCTTGTCTCATATTTTTCCGGTAAAAGTTGCTGATAATTGGGAAATTGTCCTTCAATGAGTCTTGAAAAAACTTTTATTTCATTAATCTTAAAAGCAATTTGGTTCTCTAACAAGCCTAACCTTATTGTTTCACTCTCTTCGGACATGATTTTGGTTAGTTCATCTAAAGTCCGAGCAGGTATAATAAGTTTAAATTTTTCTTTTAGATTTGTTTTTATTTCAACTTCTTTAACTGCTAAACGGTAGCTATCAGTAGCAACCATTTTACACTGATTTTTAGATATTAAAACTAAAACCCCTGTTAAAATTGGTCTTGTTTCATCCCGAGACGCTGATTTAATAACTTGCCTAATTGTTTCCTTAAAATCTCTTGATGGAAGATCGATATTACTTCCGTTACTTTCTGGAATTTTTGGAAAGTCTTCTGGAGAGAAAGTTTTTAAGAAATAAGATGATTTTTCACAGGTTATGTTAACTTGTGAACTTTGAAAGTCTGCTTTTACTTCAACTATTGCTTCGGGAAGATTTTTTATTACATCAATTAAAGGACGAGCAGGAATAACTATTTCTCCTTCACTTAAAGTATTTACTTCGAACTCTGAATAAATTGAAATTTCAAGGTCAGTTGCGCTTAGACTTAGTTTTTCTCCTTTAAGCTGAAATTTTATTCCTGTAAGAATTGGTAAAGTTGTTCTTATAGAAACTGCTTTTTGAACTGTTTGAAGTATTTCAAGAAATGAGCTTTTTACAGTTTTAAACCACATTTTTCCTCCCTATTACAATTAGTTCTATAAATTTTTAATAGTAAGCGTTGTTAATAATGAGGATAACTATCATTTTCTATCCTTACCATTTAATTTAAAGTTTAATAAAATTTTAATAAAATGTGAACAAAGAGAATTACTAACAATTGAATAAAGTTATCCACAAAGCCACTCACATATTTAATTATATATTTAAACTCTTTTGCTTAATTATATTGGTTAACTCTTGGATTTGACTAAAGACTTCTTCTTGAGCTTTTATTAACCTTTCAATCTTTGCATGAGCGTGGAGAACTGTTGTATGGTCCCGACCACCAAATTCTTCACCGATTTTAGGAAGAGATAAATCAGTTAACTCTCGGGTTAAATACATAGCAATTTGACGAGGATAGACAATTGATTGATTTCTCTTACTTCCAACTAAATCAGCTTTCTTAATATTGAAGTAGCGAGCGGTTTCATTTTGAATAAGCTGAATACTAATAGGTTTTGACTCAGATTCAGGGAAAATTCCTTTTAAAACTTCCTGAGCAAGAGAGTAAGTAATTTTTTCTCGGTGTAAAGAAGCGAAAGCAATAACTCTGATTAAAGCACCTTCAAGTTCCCTAATATTAGACTTAATTCTAGTAGCAATGAATTCAAGAACATCATTAGGAATGCTTAAATTTTCTGTTTTTGCTTTCTTTTTTAAAATAGCTATCCTTGTTTCTAAATCGGGAGGTTGAATATCAACAATTAAGCCCCACTCAAAGCGAGATCTCATACGGTCTTCCAAAGGGGAAATATCTTTGGGAGGACGATCGCTTGAAATAACAATTTGTTTTCCTGCTTCAAAGAGAGTATTGAAAGTGTGGAAAAATTCTTCTTGGGTTTGCTCCTTACCTGCAAGGAACTGAATATCATCAATAAGCAAGATATCATTTTCTCTGTATTTTTTTTGAAAACCAGGAATTGTTTTATCTCTAACAGCGTTAATAAAATCATTAGTAAATTTCTCCGATGTCACATACTTGGCCTTTAACTTTTTATGATGTTTTAAGGTGTAATGGGCAATCGCTTGTAAAAGGTGTGTTTTTCCTAGTCCTACCCCTCCATAAATGAAGAGAGGGTTATAAGAAGTGAAAGGTTTTTCAGCTACTGCTAGTGAAGCAGCATGAGCAAAGCGGTTGCTATTCCCAACAACAAATGAATCAAAGGTATACTTTGGGTTTAAAGGAGAAAGAGCATCTGAAGGTAGAGGAGGATAAGAAATGCTCCCTTTAGCCAAACTTGATACCTCCTTGCTAACCTGTTCTATCTTTCCCTCTATTTCTTCCTCTTCTTTTAATATAAATTTAATTGAAATATTATCTCCCATTACCTTAGAGAGAACCCTGGTTAGCATTGGGGCATGGCGTGTTTCAAGCCATTCTTTTATAAAAGCATTGGGGGCAGCAACTATTAGAGTACCATTGTAAATAGTCACTGGTGAAGTGCTCTCAAACATGGTTTTAAAAGTGGGCACTTTAAGCTCTTCCTTAACAAGCTTAAGAGTTTGATGCCAAATGTCATCTAGCTTTTCTTGCATCAAAGTCCCTCCAGCATTATTGTTTCAAGATAATTTAAGCCAATTTCGGTTAGTCCTCTTTTTCCTTGGGAATCGATTTTTAGAAAACCTGCGCTTTCAAGTAGGAAGAGGTCGCGGTAAGCGGTGCTCAAGCTAATATCTAGTTCAGTGGCTATTCTTGAAGGTCCGGCTTGGCCAAGTTCCGCGATGAGAAGGAGAACCTTTTTTTGGCGCTCATTTTGAATTATTTTTTTAGGGAAGCTATCTCTTTTTATCAGCTCTTGGCTCTTTTCAGGGGCAGAGAGAGTAACAACAGTGCCTTTACCTAAGTTATCATCGATTGTAATCTCTCCGCCAATAGAGGCTAAAATCTCTTTGGCTAGAGGCAAACCGTGGCCAATTCCTTTAATAATTTTTCTCATTTCAGGGGTCGCTGTGGTAAAGCCAACTTCAAAAGCTTTTTCTTTATCTTTTATTCCTGGCCCTTGATCAGTTACGCGGATGGTGTTTCCATTGTTTAAGACGGAGATGGTTGCTGCTTTAAAATTAGCGTGAATTAAGTTTTCCACAGTCTCCTTAATAGCTGAAAATGGAATGTTGCCCCCTTTTTCTTGGGAAAATTGATATGTTTTTGTGGTTAATAGGCTAGTTAACTCTAAGTAGTTTGGGGCAGAGATATCGATAATTTGAGGTGGGGCTGTAAGGATATCGTAAAGAGCTAATCTGACTGGGGGAGCTTCTTTTTCTAAGTCAAAAGAGGGCTCTTTAAAGCCACTTTCTTCTAAAAATCTTAGGAGAATTCCCATTTCTTCCCTTTCCGCATAGATCCTTTTTTCCACAGATTACTCACAGAACCTAAAAACCTAGAATCCTTAAAAAATCGCCTCTTCTAATTTTTTTAAGAAAGTTTTTGATACAGATTTATTAGGCACTTTACGAAATTATCCACACCCCTATCCACAATTGTGGAAAGGATTGAAAAGCTCTTCTATTTTGACTTGACATACTCGGTTCATTAGTAATCATTTTTAAGGCAACGAATCTAGGTGAGATCTTCCCCCTTTGCAATCAAGCATAAATTTTTATGAAGCAAAATACCTGATTAATAGGAATTTTTGCTCTCTGCGGAAGGCAAGAATTATTATAACAAAGCCACCCCACGCCTTCAATAGAAATTTGAAATAAATTTAAAAACTTTTTTATTCTCTTAACTCCTAAGGAGTTGCTGTACTTGACCCTAGCACAGCTGCCGATTATAATAAACTTTCTAATTGAGGAGGAAATGTGAAACGCACTTATCAACCCAAGGTGGGAAGAAGAAAAAGAACCCACGGCTTCCTAGTGCGAAAGAAAGAAAAAGGAGGCCAAAAAGTTTTAGCTAATCGTCGAAGAAAAGGAAGAAAAAAACTAGCTCCTTAAGTGATGGAGAAGAAAAGATTCGTAAAGGCTCAGGATTTTAAGAAGATTTATTCTCTGGGGAAGCTGGTGAAGGGGAGTGGTTTAATATTAATATCTCTGGAAAAGGTGGAAGGGGAAAGCCGGGTTGGTTTTGTCATAAGGAAAAGCTTTGGTCAAGCTGTTGAGCGTAATCGAATACGGAGGCAGCTAAAAGAGGCTTTTCGACTTCACTGGGGGAAGCTAAGAAATCATCTCGATATAATTGTGATTGTTGAGGAAAAATTTAAGCCAAGAAACTTCAAGGAGCTGGAAACAAGGTTGCTAGAAGAATTAAAGAAGGCAAAAATAATATATAATGAAAAAAATAGCACTTTTTTTAATAAAATTTTATAAAAAATTGGTCTCGCCATACCTTCCTTCAGTATGCCGTTTTTACCCTTCTTGTTCAACTTATAGCTATCAAGCAATAGAGAGGTATGGTGTTAGGAAGGGACTATGGATTACTTTAAAACGAATCATTCGTTGCAATCCTTTTTCAGATGGGGGGTTCGATCCTCTCAAATAGGGGGTTAAATGCTCAAGCCTTTCATAGAGTTACTAAAAAGCATTCTCGATTTTTTTTACGCTATCTTTCATAGCTATGGTCTTGCTATTATTTTTTTAACTCTTACAGTAAGGATTTTGATGCTTCCCCTAACTTTAAAGCAAACTAAATCAATGGTAGAAATGCAAAAAATTCAACCAAAACTTAAAGAATTGCAAGAAAAATATAAAAATGATAAAGAAAAGTTGCAAAAAGAAATGTTAAAATTTTATTCAGAACACAAAATAAATCCTTTGGGTGGCTGCCTACCCCTCCTTCTTCAAATTCCCATTTTTTGGGCACTCTTTAGAATGCTTGTTCCAGCAAAAGGAGAAGAGAGCTTTCTGAAAGGGGCAAGCTTCCTTTGGTTGGAAGATTTAAGCCGCTCGCCAAGTTTTTACTCTTTAGGCAAACTCTCACTCACCTGGGCTGAAGCTCTTCCTTATTATATCTTAATCTTGCTCATTTTTGTCTCTAGCTATCTTCCTCAAAAGATGATTACGAGTGACCCACAACAGGAAAAGACAATGATTTTTATGACGCTTTTTATAGCTTTTATTGCTTGGAAATTGCCAGCCGGTGTATTAATATATTGGATTACAACAAATATTTGGCAGATTGGTCAACAATATATTCAAATTTTTGCTCAAGGAAAAGCAAGGGGGAAAACTTGAAGTTTTTAATTAAACTGGATAGTGAAGGAGAAATAGAAAAAAAACTTAATTCCTTAGGTTTCAAGCTAGAAGAGGTTGAAGTTAAATTAGTCGAAGAAGAGAGAGAAGAAACAGGCATTTCCAAGGGAGCTATTATCCTTGAAAAGGAACCTTTGAGAGCAAAAAGATTGGTAGAGAAAATCCTTCTCTTGATGGATCAAGAAGGAAAGGTAGAGGTGAGCGAAAATGCAGAAACAGTTAACATTAATATTGAAGGTGAAAATGTAGGCGCATTAATTGGTTCAAAGGGGAAAACCCTTGAAGCCTTGCAGTTGCTGATGGGTGTAATCTTAAACAAAAAGGCCCTTGAGCCCAAGAGAGTTTTAGTCGATGTTAGTGGTTATCGGGAGAGGAGAAAGGTTTATCTTGAGGAGATGGCACGACGAATAGCGGAAAAAGTTACAAAGGAAAAAAAGCCAATTTTTCTTGAACCTATGCCTCCTAGCGAAAGAAGAATCATTCACTTAGCGCTTCAAGGTAATCCTTCAGTTCGCACTGAGAGCGAAGGTGAAGAGCCAGAAAGAAAAATAGGCATCTTTCCTGTTGAAGACCAACTCTCTTAAAAGATGGCTTTCGCTGATACTATTGCTGCAATTTCAACACCTTTAGGTGAAGGTGGCATTGGTATTGTCCGCTTAAGCGGCAAGAAGGCGCTAAAGATAGTTGATCAGATTTTTTTTTCACCTCGAAAAAAGTCTCTTTTAAATCAGCCAACCTATTCACTCCATTATGGCTTTATTTGTGACCCCAAAGATGGAAGAAAAGTTGAGGAAGTTATTGTGAGTGTTATGAGGGGACCCAAGAGCTACACTGGCGAGGACGTTGTCGAAATTAATTGTCACTCTGGCTTGGTTCCCTTGAGGGAAGTTCTAGAAATTGTTTTAGAAAAGGGAGCACGATTAGCTGAACCGGGAGAATTTACTAAAAGAGCTTTTTTAAGCGGGAGAATTGATCTTAGCCAAGCTGAAGCGGTTATCGATATAATTAAATCAAAGACAGAAGCTTCACTCCGAGTTGCTATGAGACAACTTGAGGGGCAGCTTTCAGAAAAAATATACGAGATAAGGAATATATTGCTTGATGTAATGTGTAACTTAGAAGCAGCAGTCGATTTTTCAGACGAAGACCTAGAAACTTTCTCCTCTAAAGAACTTGTAAGGAGGGTTAGGGAAGCTTTAAAAAAACTTGAACAATTAATTGCTTCTGCCAAAAGCGGAAAGATTTACCGTGAGGGAGTTAAAATGGTTATTGTTGGCAAACCAAATGTGGGCAAATCTAGTCTTTTAAATGCATTGTTGAGGGAAAAGAGGGCGATTGTTACTTCTCTTCCGGGAACGACACGTGACATTATTGAGGAGACAGTAGTTGTTCGAGGGGTTCCGTTAAGAATAAGGGATACAGCTGGAATACGTCATCCAAAAGATGAAATTGAGAAGATCGGAGTCAGTTTAAGCAAAGAGTCCCTGCGCCAGGCTGATCTTATTTTATTAGTTCTTGATAAAAGCCAGCCTTTGAGCTACGAAGACGAGCTTATTTTTAAGGAAGTAAAGAAAGAAAAAACACTTGTTGTTTTAAATAAGAGAGACTTGCCCCCCGTAATTAGCCGGGAGGAGGTTGAAGGAAAGGGATTTAAGGAAGTTGTTGAAGCAGCAGCTATAATTCCTGGAGGAACTGAAGAGCTAGAAGAAAAAATCTCAGAAATAGTTTTGTTTGGTTTATCTTTTTCACCTGACGATATTTTGGTAACTAACTTGCGTCACATTGAAGCATTAAAGAAAGCAAAGAAAGATTTGAAGGAAGCTTTAAAGACGCTCTTAGAGGGATTGCCAGAAGAAATTACGGCTACGGTTCTTAGGGATTCCATTAACCATCTCGATGAGATTATTGGGAGAAATGTGAGTGAAGATTTAATCGATAGAATTTTTTCCCAATTTTGTATTGGGAAATAACCTTGCCAAAAATGACACAAATGAAGTTTTTGGCAAAACCAATGTTTCACGTGAAACATTATTAAACTAATTTTTAAAATGAAAGACTTATTTGATGTAATTGTAGTTGGAGCAGGCCACGCTGGATGTGAAGCAGCTCTTGCAGCTGCAAGGATGTCATGCAAAACTCTTCTCTTAACCAGTTCTCTCGATAATATAGCAACTTTCCCGTGTAGCTCAACTTTAGGAGGTCCGGGCCGGAGCCAATTAATTCGGGAAATCGATGCTCTTGGTGGAGAAATGGGGAGAAATGCAGACAGAAACACGCTTCATTCGCACCGAATTAATACTGGGAAAGGACTTGCTGTTGAAACTCTTCTTTGTCTGGTTGACAAGAAAGAGTATTTTATTTCCATGAAATATTTAATGGAGCAGCAGCCAAATCTTTTTTTAAGACAAGCAACGGTTAAAGAAATTATTAGGGAAGATGGAGTAGCTAAAGGGGTCTTAACTAAGACAAGTGAAACTTTCTTTGGGAAAACAGTTATTTTAGCTGTGGGAACATTTTTACGGGGGAGGATAATTATTTCAAATCACATTAGCTTGGGGGGCAGAAGAGGGGAAGAATCATCTGATGAATTAGCTGAGGACCTTAAGAAAGCTGGTTTTGAGCTAGGGCGATTCAAAACAGGAACTCCTCCGAGGCTTGATGGAAAAAGCATTAATTTTTTAAAAATGGAAGAACAAAAACCTGACCTTAATTCGACTCCCTTTTCCTTTTTTGAGACTAGAAAACCAATCAAACAAGTTTGTTGTTACATTACTTATACTACCAGAAAAACTCATCAAATAATCTATAAGAACCTCAAAAAATCTTATTTTTTTTCTAAAGGAAGGAGAGCCCTTAGCCCTAGGTATTGTCTTTCTCTTGAAGAGAAAGTTTTTAAATACCCTGAAAGAGAAAAGCAGCGAATTATTTTACAACCAGAAGGTTTTTCAACCAATGAATATTTTCCTCAAGGACTTTCAATCTTTTTCTCTCTAGACCTTCAAGAAAGAATAGTTAGAAGCATCCCTGGCTTAGAAGAAGCTCAAATAGTCCGTCCTGGCTATGCTGTGGAATATGATTACATTATTCCCGATCAGCTTCTTCCAACCCTTGAAACTAAGTTAATTAAAGGTCTTTTTACTGCTGGCCAAATTAATGGGACTTCTGGATATGAAGAAGCAGCTGCCCAAGGAATAGTTGCTGGAATTAATGCTGCTTTAAGGGTTAAAGGAAAACCTCCCCTTATCTTAACTAGGGACCAGAGCTATATTGGTGTTCTCATTGATGACTTAGTTACTAAAGGGGTAGATGAGCCATACCGGATGTTTACTTCAAGGGCAGAGTATCGACTCCTTTTGCGTTCAGACAACGCAGACTTAAGATTAAGCCCAATTGGCTATCGCCTGGGTTTAATTAGTGAGGAAC
>JACVJC010000007.1 GCA_015711795.1 Candidatus Geothermocultor quzhuomuensis | reverse complement strand
GGTCGATATGCAAACGCCCTGCTGTATCAATCACAGCAAGGTCAAATTTTTCTGCTTGGCTTTTCATAACTCCATCTTGAATAATCTTAAGAGAACTTTCTTGGCTAGCATAAACAGCTATTTCATTTTCACTCCCTAATACCTGAAGTTGTTCAATAGCAGCTGGTCGATAAGTATCAGCTGCAATTAAGAGAACTTTCTTCCCTCTCTCCTTAAAGAAATAGCCAAACTTAGCAGTAGCAGTTGTTTTTCCTGAACCCTGAAGCCCAACGAGCATAACTATGGTAGGAGGTTTAGCAGCAAAAGAAAGTTGGCTCGTAGTACCACCAAGCAAATTTGTAAGCTCCTCATGAACAACCTTAATAACCATTTGGGCAGGGGTTAAACTCTCTAAGATCTCCTTTCCTGTAGCTTTTTCTTTTATCCGCTCAACAAAGCCTTTAACTACCTTATAATTGACATCAGCTTCTAACAAAACAAGACGAATTTCTCTCAATGCTTCTTCAACCTGCTTCTCAGAGAGACGCCCGAAAGAGGAAAGCCTTTGAAAAATTCGCTGGATTTTCTGGGACAAATTTTCAAACATTCCTAATCACACTTTCTTAACTTTAGAGAGTCTTCTTTTTCGCTTTCAAAGAAGCACCGATAAAATCTCGAAAGAGAGGGTGAGGACGATTAGGTCGAGACTTAAACTCAGGGTGAAACTGGGAAGCAATAAACCAAGGATGATCAGCTAATTCAATAATCTCGACTAAATCACCCTTAGGATAAATTCCACTTTCAATCATTCCCTTTTCTCTAAAAACTTTCCGATACTCAGGGTTGAACTCATAACGGTGGCGGTGACGTTCATAAACCAAATCATTTTGATAAGCTAAAAATGTCTTAGTATTTCGGGTAATTTTACAAGGATATGCTCCTAAGCGCATCGTCCCACCGAGCTTAGTTACTTTCTTTTGACTTGGAAGTAAATCAATAACTGGATAGCGAGTTTTGGGGTCAAACTCTGAGCTATTGGCTTTATTAAAACCAATAACATTTCGAGCAAATTCAATTACTGCACACTGAAGGCCAAGGCAAATACCGAGGAAGGGAATTTTATTTTCCCGAGCATAACGGATAGCATAAATTTTTCCTTCAATCCCCCGAATGCCAAATCCTCCAGGAACAAGAACTCCATCACACTTTGAAAGTTTCTTTTTCACTTCAGAAAAACTTAATTTTTCTGCATCAACCCAATCAACTTTAACCTCTGCACCATGATAAATTCCTCCATGCCTTAATGCCTCAACAACACTTAAATAAGCGTCAGGAAGTTGAACATACTTTCCAACAATTGCAATTTTTACTTCTTCCTTTAAATTTTGAATCTTTTTAGTTAGCTCCTCCCACTCAGCGAGATTAGCTTTCTTTTTTGGCAACCCCAATCGCTTAAGAATAATCTCATCTAACCTCTCTTTCTTTAAAATAAGGGGTATTTCGTATATATTATCAACATCAACTGCAGAAATAACTGCTTCTGGCTCAACATCACAGAAAAGAGCAATTTTCTTTCTTAGAGAATCATCAAGAGCTCGGTCAGAACGGCAAACAATAGCATCAGGTTGAATGCCAATACTCCTTAATTCTTTGACACTATGTTGGGTTGGTTTAGTCTTAAGTTCAAGAGGGGCTTTGAGAAAAGGAATTAAAGTTACATGAATATAAAAAACATTTTGCCGCCCCACATCTTTTCGAAACTGGCGGATAGCCTCAAGAAAAGGCAACCCTTCTATGTCACCAACTGTTCCACCGACTTCAGTGATAATGATATCTGTCTCATTCTTTTTAGCCAGTTTAAGGATGCGACTTTTTATTTCATTAGTCACATGGGGGATAACCTGAACCGTTCCTCCTAAAAAATCACCCTTTCTTTCCTTAGTAACAATTGCTGAGTAAATGGAACCAGCTGTAACATTGCTTTCTTTAGTTAAATTTTCATCGATGAACCGCTCATAATGACCCAAATCGAGGTCGGTTTCTCCACCGTCCTCAGTAACAAAAACCTCTCCATGTTGATAAGGACTCATAGTGCCAGGGTCAATGTTTAAATAAGGATCGAGCTTCTGAATTGTAACTTTAAACCCTCTAGATTTTAGTAAACGCCCTAAAGAAGCACAAGTAATTCCTTTACCAAGAGAGGAGACAACTCCTCCAGTTACAAAAATAAACTTAGTCAATTCCCTTTCTTCCCCACTTATCAATAGTATCCATCCATTTAAATCGACTAATTACTTCAGTTATCGAATATTTCTCCGTCAAGAAATGAACGGCAAGAAGGATAATTAAAGCTAAAATTTTAACATAAAGCTCATCAAAAGTAAGAAGAAAAGTAAAGCCCATAAGCCCCCCCAAAACATTTGAGCCTGCGTCTCCTAACATTAACTCTTCTTTAAGCTCTAAATTAAAAAGAACCATAATTGTTCCTAAAAAAAGTCCCCAAATCATCCAAATACTAGTTTCATAATTATAGTTATAAAAATCAAGCCCTTTGTAAAACCAAGCGGTGACAAAAATAACCGTTCCCAGTAAAACAAAAACTTTTACGGCTCGACCCGGCCTTAAATCAAGTAAATTAAAAAAATTGACAAAGAAGGCAAGGATTAAAGCGTTAACTAGGAGCAAAAAAAGATTAGCTGAAAAGGGTTGGAGAATAAATAATGAGAGAGCTACTGTTCCTATTGCTTTAAGAGCTCCAGTAGTCAACTCACCCCTCTGAAGCGCTTTAAAATGGCCTCTTAGCCCTTTTACTTTGCTTTTGCCCCAAATATCGTCGATGAAACCTAAAAAGGTCAAAGTTATTATTAAAATCATTAAAGGATTCAAAAGATTAAAGAAGGAAAGGGGAATAATCCCCTTGGAGCTATCGAGTAAAATGAAAAGACCTAAAGCCAAGAGAGTAACAAAAGGAATAAGAAGGCCTCCACAATCAACAACTTTAACTCCCCTGTAGTTTTCTTTATAACATTTTGCCTTTTTCAAAAAGAAAAAGAAGTAAGGAAGGACTAACAAGCTCAAAATTAAAGAAACCAAAAAAAACCAAAAGAAAAACATCATTACCTCATTCGTGATAATATTACTTTAAAGACAGAAAGGAGCTGCCGCCCTCGATGAATAAAGTCCCTTATATTTCTTCCTGTTTCTTGATGACTCATCTCAACCGGAACCTCAACGACTTTAAAACCATTTTTTAAAGCATCTATCGTCAAACCTACCTCTAGTCCAAATCCCCTTTCAAACTGTCCAATCCTCTCAATTAATTGGCGTGTCATTGCTCTTTGACCAGAAAGTGGCGCTTTTGATTCAAAGTCACCAATTTTTTTTATTCCCCAAGTAGCTAGAGACTTAACTAAACCAAAACCACCTTTCTTTTTAGCCTTAGGTAAGATACCAATGCTCAAATCAGCTTCTTTTTTTAAAACTGGCTCAAGAATTTTTCTTGCTTCTTTTGAAGTTTCACCAACATCCCCGTCAATTAATAAGATAATTTCATAATCAAACTCCTTAAGCTGAGTTAAAGCATAATTAAGAGCACCACCCTTGCCGATATTTTTATTTAATTTAAATACTTCAATTCCTAATTCTTGAGCAATTTTTGATGTGCCATCGGTTGAACCATCATCGACCAAAAAAATCTTACTAACCTCCTTCACCTCTTTCAAGCCTAATAAAGTTTGGCCAATTCTCTTTACTTCATTGTAAGCTGGCACCAATGCCAATACTTTCACTAAATTTTCTCCTAATCTTTATGCCTTAAACAGTGCCCAATAATCAAGTTTATAACTAGCTCCCGTCTACTAACAAGCAGGCGAGTCATTTTGACTTTTTTGATTTCTATTTCTTCGGCAACCTTTTAGTGAGCAATTACTTAAACTTTTTGAGAAAAAATTAAGTTTTTGATAAAAAAGTTCTTTGTTACTTTATGTAATTTATATCTAATCCACTCCTATTCTTTATATTCAGGAAGAAAACGAGGGTAAGAAGAACCAAAACTACCTTCTCTTCCCTCCAGTAGAAAAACTAAAGCACTTAGTCCAAAAGGACTATCAATGTTATCAATAACCCGAAGCCCCAACCTTTGAAAAATTGGGATTGAGCTGGGAGTAGTTTTTGGCGAACTTACACCAATTGGTTTAACCCCAAAGCCCTTCATTTTTTCAACTAATGATGAGATGCTCCCTTCATCACCACCGATTAAAACAACTTCAGAAACGGGAAGTAAATTTCGGTCGCTAAATTTAACCAAATTTTCATTGATAAATGTGTTTAAGTAAGCAGTTTGGGTAGATGACTCAAGAAAGAAGGAAACTATTAACTCCCCAAGGGTTTTGAAGAATAAAATCTTGAGATTCTCTTGGCTCAAATTTTCCTCAGGATAAAGAAGCTTCAATTTTTCCCTGGTATTTTCTGGCATTTTTTTTGGCCAAAAAATCTGAACAACTAAAACTTCTCCCCCTGCCTCCTCTAAAATATTTTTCATTTTCCCCACTTCTTCAAATAAATTTGGAGAAAGGATAATTAGTCCTGTCCTTTTACCAACCAGCCTTTTATCGATAAGCCAAGGTAAAGCTTCATTTAAAAACTTTTGTTGGGTGTTAACTTCACTTTGGAGTTCTTTGTTCTCACTCCTCAAGGAATTAAGGTCTCTCTGGATACTTTTAACTAAAGCTGTTTGCCTTTCAACCAAGACCCCTTTGTCCATAATCGCTGAGCCTAAAATAATCCCTAAAGTAAGAGCTAAAAAAACTGCAATTAGAGAAACAAGGTGGTACCGCCAGTCAATCATCTTCTCTCCTAAAATCTTAACCAAAGTTGAATTTTCATAATCAAAAGCCTAATAAAACCCTTAACCCAGGGTGAAGCTAGAACAATGGCTGAAAAAGTAGTAAGAGTTGCCAGAAATAATAAAAGGAAATGAGAAATTTTGACCCGACTTTGGTAAAGCTTGCTCACTCCCTTGGCATCAACTAACTTTTCTCCTACCTTTAAGCGAACGAGAAAAGTACTTGACATACCTTTTCTCCCTTTGTCTAGAAACTCAATTAAGTTAGCATGAGTTCCAACAGCTACAATTAAATCAGGTCCATTTTCATAAGCTAAGAGAAGTGAAATATCTTCACTTGTTCCCGGGGAGCGAAATATTTTGGGTTCAAGGCCCAATTTTAACAAACGCTTTACCCCAGGGGCATAGCCATTTGAATAAGCATGGACAACCAATTCTGCTCCAGACAATAAAGCTTTATCACTCACACTATCCATATCACCAATTATGATATCTGGCTTAAAGCCTTCTTCAAGCAAAGCATCAGCTCCCCCATCAACACCAATTAAAACAGGTTTAACATCTCTAATATAGGGGCGGAGAGCCCTTAAATCTTTCTTATAGTCATAACCTCTAACCACAACTAAAACATGCCTTTTAAAAAAGTCTACTTTTAGTCGAGGTATTTCAATTTCCCCAAAGAGTAATTCCTTTTCATCTTGGATATAAGAAAGGGTATTAATGGCAAAACTTTCAAGTTCTTTCCCAATCCTTTTTCGAGCATTTTCCATTTTCTTCTCAATCGTTTTCTTAGTCAGAACTTTTCCTCGAGCAATTTCCTTTCCCTTAAAAAAGATTTTATTTCCCTTAACTTGAACTACGCTACCTTCCCTAATTCGTTCAAAAATCTCAGGTCCAACTGAATCTATTAAGTGAATTCCTCTTTGAGATAAGATCAAAGGACCTTGGTTTGGGTATCGGCCTGAAATAAAGCTATCAGCATTTATTACTACTTTGACTTTAGTTTCAACAAGTGATTCAGCTGTAACTCTATCTAAATCTAAGTGGTCAATCAGAGCAATATCAAATGGTGTCAATCTCTTTACTAAATTTTTTGTTCTTTTGTCTAACTTAACTTTTCCTGTATACTCCACTTTCTAACCCTTTTATTCTTTCAATTTCTAAATCTACTCAGTTTAGTCCATAGCCATTTAAAATCAAAAATTAAAAGGTAGTTTCAAGTAGCAAGTCTCAAGTTTTAAGTTATAGTGTATAGTTGCTAAAGTCTAGTAAATATTGACTTAATTCTGAACACCTGCCCAACAGCAAGCGGGCAGTTCCTGAACCTTTTTGTAATCTCCAACTTGCAACTAAAAACACTTCTTCATCCTAATTCTTATTTTTTATTTCCTTCCTTTGCTCTTTAGCCTTGGGTTCTTTATGTTTATGTTTACTCATTTGCTTTCTTCCACTGGATTTACTTGAATATGGATATGCTCACAAGGAAAAGGAATATATCTATTTATTTGTGGATTTATTTTATCAGACAAAGGTCGAACCTTTCCAATAATGGTCTTTTGTTTTTTAACCAGATCACCTTCTTTAACTTCAATATCCTTCAAGTGAATTAAGACGACTCTTAAATGAGGATTTTCTTTTGGCTCAATTTCAATATGATAATCAGGGATACGGCCATAAAGGGAATAAAATTTAACTTTTGTTACTCTTCCATCAACTGGACTTAAAATTTTTGTCCCTCTTTTTACCCCAATATCAGCAGCAGAGGTTGGTACTTGATTTCTATCTCGAGTGTTTAAAATTGCAACTAAGGGAGATTTCCTTTTCCTAATAAGCTTTCTGATGGTCTCCGTCGTTTCAATAAGTGCTTTTTCTAAAGGAATTAGTGAAAGAGTTTTAGGGTTTTCAGCTTCATGTAAGCCAACTAAGATAACTTGACTTAAATCAACAGGATAAGCTAAATATAAGTTTCCACCAGCTACTTGAGCAAAATAAAAGGCTGAAAGTAATTCACTGGGCTGGATGATTTCCTCTTTGACAACTTTTTTCTTTTTGATAAATAAATTAAAGGTGAAAAAAGTTAAAAAAATAAGGCAAACGCCAAGAAAAAAAACAAGAAGCGATGATTTAAACTCATTTCCTTTCCCATGCATTTCTCAACTTGCCCTTTTGGCAACTTGAATTAGCTGGCGCGCGTGCTTTAATGAAGTTTCTAGAATTTTTGCCCCGCTGAGCATTCTTGCTATCTCCTTAACTCGTTCTTCTTCATTTAACAATTTAACCTTTGTCTTAGTTCTTTTTACCTCTTCCTCTTTAAAAATATAAAAGTGTCTATCGGCAAAGGAGGCAATTTGGGGTAAATGAGTTACGCAAATGACCTGGTGATTTTGGCAAAGATTTGATAAGAGACGCCCTACCATTGAAGCAGTTTTTCCACCAATCCCAACATCGATTTCATCAAAGATTAAAGTGGGTATTTGGTCCACTTCTCCCAAAATAATTTTCAAAGCTAAAACAATTCGAGAAATTTCTCCTCCTGAAGCGATTTTAGAAAGCGGCTTTAAGGGTTCCCCTTTATTTGGAGAGATTAAAAACTCTATTTTATCAATTCCCGTTGGTGAAAAAAATTTATCTTGCAAAAAAATACCCTCTCCATTAGAGTTTTCTTGTGAAAGGGATACTTTAAATTGGGTATTTCCCATATCTAAGAGCTTTAATTCGCTTTCGACTTTACTTTCAAAATCCCTTGCTACCTCTTTTCTCTTTAAAGAAAGCCCCTCGCCCAGCCTCTTCAATTTCTGCCCGTTAGATTTTAACTCTTCTTCAAGAAAAGCAATCTTTCCCACAAAGTCTTTGAAGCTAGCCACCTCCCTTTTTATCTTATCTAAATAAGCTAAAATTTCGGGGATTGATTGACCATATTTTTTCTTAAGAAGTTCAATTAAATTTAGCCTCGACTCTAATTCCTCAAGTCGGTTTGGGTCAAACTCCAATCTCTCAATATAATCTCTAAATGAACTGCAAATTTCTTGGCAAGTAAAAATTACCTCTTTTAACTTTAAATATGATTCTTCAATTCTCTGGTCGTAATTGGCAATAGGGCTTAATTCCTTTTCTGCTTGCCTTAATTGTTCCAGTGAAGAAAATGCATCTTCACTAATTAGTTGAATTGCTTTTGCCAAAGCTAAATGAATTTTCTCTAAATTTCTTAAAACATCTCTTTCTTTTTTAAGCTCTTCTTCCTCTCCCTCCTGAAGTTGAGCTCTTTCTATATCCTCGATTTGAAATTTAAGCAGCTCTTCTTCTCGCTCTCGGTTTTTTTCCGCCTCTTTTAGATTAAAAAGTTCTTTTTGGATTTTCTTGGTTTCCTGAAAAGTTAAAAAAAATTGATTTTTTAAAGTAGCGATTTCTTTTCCCCCATAACTATCCAGATAATCTAAGTGAGAACTAGTTTTTAAAATTACTTGATGTTCGTGCTGACCATGAATGTCAACTAACTTTTCCCCTATTTGATGCAAAAGATTTAAAGGAATGGGTCGCCCATTAAGATAGCTACGACTTTTTCCATCTTGTGAAATTGTTCGAGCCAGAAAAATTTCGTCACTTAAATCTTCTTCAAAAAGATGAGAAAAGAAATTTTTTAAAGGTGGCGTTAAGAAAAAAATCCCCTCAACCCGACAAGTTTTTGCCCCGACCCTAATTAAACTAGTATCTCCTCTCTCACCTAAAAGGAGATTAAGCCCTCCAATGATAAGAGTTTTGCCTGCCCCAGTTTCTCCAGTAAAAATATTTAAGCCAGGACTAAACTCCAAAGATATTCTTTCAATAAGAGCCAAGTCTTCAATAAAAAGTTCCTTAAGCATTTTTTGTTTAAGGCTTCTCCTCTAAACTTATTAACTTTTCCTTTATGAGAGAATAAAAATCTTGTCCATCCATTTTAACCAAGTTTACCGTATAAGGAGAAGAAGAAATAATAATCCTATCAAAGCTGCCCTTTAAAGAAAGGGGCATGCCATCGATTGTGATGCCAACTTGGGGAAAATCAAGAGAAGAAGAAACCTCTGCCGTTTCGTTTTCACCAAGGATTATTGGTCTGTTAAAAAGGGAGTGAGGACAAACAGGAGTTATCACAATTAAACGAGTGATTGGTGAGACAAGAGGTCCACCAGCGGAGAGAGAATAAGCAGTTGAACCAGTTGGAGTTGCAAAAATGAGTCCATCACAAAGATAGCGATAGAAAAAATGACCATTAATTTTTAAATCAAGAGTAATTAACCTCCCGCCTGGTCCTCGACCTATAAATACTTCATTTAAAGCATAAAAGATATCTTTTTTGCTGCCCTTACAAATTTGGCAAGCTAGAGTCATTCTTTTCTCAATTTGAAAATTTGAAGCGAGAAACTTCTCCAGAGCTAAATAAAGTTGAGACTCGTCAACCCCGGACAAAAAGCCAATTTTGCCAAAATTTATCCCTAAAATGGGAATCTCAATTCCTCCCAAAATTCTAACTGCTCTTAAGATTGTTCCATCCCCTCCTAAAACTAAAACTAAGTCAAGCTTTTTCAAATCCTCTTCTAAACAAATTAAAGACTCTTTTTTGAGATTCGAAGCATCTTTAGGTAAAAGTTGAATTTCAAACCCCATTTTTTCACTTTTAACGAGCAATTTCTCCAAAGCTTTTTTTACTTCATCTTTTCCGAGATGAGGAATGACAAGAATTTTCTTCATTTTTCTTCCCCTTTAAAGTTTGATGAGCTTCTTTAACTAAATTTTTAATAAAATCTTGATTGGGAAATTCACCTTTTTCTCTTTTAGGACTCAACATCATCAAAAACTCAATATTTCCATCAGACCCACAAATTGGTGAATAAGTTAAATTCACACCAAAGCCCTGACTAGAAAAAAATTGACTGAGAGAATATAACACCTCTTCATGAACTTGTGGGTCTTTAACTACTCCACCTTTCCCCACCTGTTCTTTTCCGGCTTCAAATTGTGGTTTAACTAAGATAATGATTCTTGCCTTTTTCTTTAAGAGTCTTATTAAATTGGAAAAAACTTTTCTTACTGAAATAAAAGAAAGGTCAACAGTGGCTAAATCAGCCCTTTCTGGTAGTTTTGATGGTTCAAGATATCTAACATTTGTTCTCTCCAAAAGAAAAACCCTTGGGTCATTCCTTAAACTCCAAGCAAGTTGCCCATAACCCACATCAACAGCGATAACTCTTTTAGCACCAAACTTGAGAAGGCAATCGACAAAACCACCAGTCGAAGAACCAACATCCAAGCAAGTTTTACCCTCAACTTTAACTTTAAACTTTCTTAAAGCTTTCTCCAGCTTTATTCCACCACGCGATACATAAGGTAAATCAGGTTTAACTTCAATTTTAGAATCAGGTGATATAAGCATCCGAGCTTTAGTCGCAACTTGACTCTCGACTAAAACTTTTCCTTCCAAAATCGCTCTTTTTGCTTTTTCTCTTGTCTCAAAAAAAGCTTTCTTAACTAAAACTATGTCAATTCTTTCCTTTTTCAAAGGTTCCTCTATTATAGGTTTAAAGTTTTACTCACTTTAAAACGAGAAAAGAAACTTTCTCTTTTTTTGTTATGAAGACTGAAAAGTTTATCCTCGATTTTCTGAGCAACCTTTTCGGGAGTTAGCCCTAATTCCTCAAAGAGGTCTTTTAGTGATCCATGAGTGACAAATGAATCAGGTAAACCAATTGGCAAAAAAGGCGTTTTAATATTTCGGGAATTTAAAATATCAAGGACTCCTGAGCAAAAACCTCCAATAAGAGAATTCTCTTCCATCCCCACTAAAAGCTGGTGTCTTAACGCCTCCTTGCAAATAGTATCTTCATCAAGTGGCTTAACAAAACGGCTATTAATTATGGTAGTAGAAATTTTTTTCTGCTCAAGAATAGCTCCAGTTTTTAAAGCAAGTTCAACCATTCGCCCAACTGCCAACAAGCAAACTTCCTTCCCCTCCCTTAATTTTTCCCACTTTCCTATCTCTAAAAGAGAAAAACTTTTCTCTAAGGGCACACCTAAACCCGCGCCACGGGGGTATCGAATAGCAACTGGTCCACTCAGCTTTGTTGCAGTATAAATCATATGACGAAGTTCATTTTCATCTTTAGGAGCCATAATTACTAAACCAGGAATATGCCGGAGATAAGAAAGGTCAAAAGCACCATGATGAGTTGGGCCATCTTCTCCAACTAAACCTGCTCGGTCAATGGCAAAGATTATATGGAGTCCCTGTAACGCTATATCCTGAATAATTTGGTCATAAGCTCTTTCCAAAAATGTTGAATAAATAGCCACAACCGGTATGAAGCCTCCTAAAGCTAAGCCCGCAGCAAAAGTTACAGCGTGCTGCTCAGCAATTCCAACATCAAAAAAGCGATCAGGAAACTCGCGTGCAAAAATATCAATTCCAGTTCCACCTGGCATTGCAGCTGTAATTCCAATAATTTTTTCTTCCTTCTTAGCTAGCTCAATTAAAGTTTTTCCAAAAACCTCAGTATAAGTTGGTAACGGCTCCTTCTTCGCTAACTCACCATTTTCTTGAGCCAATGGTGAAATACCATGAAATTTATCTGGATAGCTTTCAGCTGGGGGATACCCCTTTCCTTTCTGAGTTAGAACATGAATTAAAACCGGTCCTTTTGCTTGCTTAGCTAAACTAATAGCTGTTGCAATTACTTCGATGTTATGACCATCAATTGGGCCAATATATTTAAAACCTAGTTCTTCAAAGATCATCCCAGGAACAAATAGATGCTTGATGCTTTCCTTAACATGTTCCCCTAAGGCATAAATTTTTTCACCAACACCAGGAATCTTTTTAATCCTTTCTTCAATTTCCTCCCTTAATTTATTATAAGTAGGATCGATTCTAATCCTTGAAAGATAAGATGACATAGCTCCAACATTTTTAGCAATTGACATAGCATTATCGTTCAAAACAACAATCAAGTTTGTTTTAAGATGTCCTGCCTGATTAAGAGCCTCATAAGCCATCCCTCCAGTTAAAGAACCATCACCGATCACAGCAACAACTGTTTCATTAGTCTTTTTTTTATCGCGAGCAATCGCTAGTCCAAGAGCAACACTAATAGAATTAGAAGCATGACCCGAATCGAAAATATCATGTTCGCTTTCAGACTTTTTAGGAAAACCACACAACCCTTGATACTGGCGTAAAGTGGAAAATTTATCTTTCCTACCAGTAATAATCTTATGAACATAAGATTGGTGGCCCACATCCCAAATAATCTTATCTTTTGGACTTTCTAGGGCGTAGTGAAGAGCAATTGTCAGCTCAACAACTCCCAAATTAGGTGCTAAATGTCCCCCTGTTTGAGAAACAACCTTAATTAAAAATTCCCTTATTTCATTAGCTAGCTGATTTAGCTGTTCAAAGGTTAATGCTTTTAAATCTTTTGGTGAATTTATTTTTTTAAGAAAACTTTGCTTTTTCTCCCCCATCAAAAATCCCTTTCAAGAACAAAATCAGCAAGATTTTCCAAATCACGAGTATTATATTTTAAAGAAAAAAGTGATTGTTTGGCTTTCTTAATATAGTCTTGGGCTGCTCTTTTTGATTCTTCAAGCCCAAAGTGCGATGGAAAAGTAGCTTTACTTCTTTTGAAATCACTTCCAGTCGGTTTACCTAAATTTTCAGTTTTTCCCACTACATTGAGAATATCATCAACAATCTGAAAAGCTAATCCCAAATTGCGAGCAAATTTAGCCACAATTTCAATCTCCTTTTCACTAGCTTGAGATAAAATAGCTCCGCTCTTCGCTGAAGCTTCTATAAACCGCGCTGTTTTGTGCTCGTGAATATAAGTAAGAGTTTTTTCATCAACCTTTTTTCCAGAAAAAAGAAGATCAACCATTTGCCCCCCAACCATTCCGCGAGGACCGGCTGCTTCAGCAATTTCTTTAATAACCCTTAACACTCTCTCAGATTCTCCTTGCTGTTTACTTGCGATTAAAAAAAATGCTTCAGCAAAAAGGGCATCACCAGCCAAAATTGCCGTATCCTCACCAAAAACAATATGGCAAGTTGGTTTACCTCTTCTTAAATCGTCATTATCAATAGCGGGTAAATCATCATGAATTAGTGAATAAGTATGAATATATTCAAGAGCACAAGCAGTTGGTAAAACAAATTCAGCTTTTTGGCCAAATAAGTTTGCTGTAAGAATATTAAGAATAGGTCTAAACCTCTTTCCACCTGAGAAAAGAGAATAATTCATTGCACGATAAATTTGAGGTGGATATTTTTTTTCAGATGGAAAATATCTTCTTAAACCTTCTTCAACCAGTAAAACTAATTCTTGAGGGTAACCTTTAGCTTGAAGTGTTTTTTTCAATTAAATCACCTTCAAATCTGGTCTGGTCAACTTTTTCGCCACAAATATTAAAGAGAATAATCCCTTCTTCTAAAAGTTCTATCGCTTTATCTAAATCTATATCTTTTTTCTTTATTTCTTTGGCAATTTCTTTTAAGCGAGATAAAGCTTGATCGAATGAATAATCCTTCTCACTCAATTTCTTATCACCATTTTAATAGTATAAGGCTGAACCATAATTTAAGCCAGCAACCTGTTCAGCCTTCCTATTTTTTAAACAAAATTTAAAGCTAGCTCTTTTGGTCAAAAAAACCTCTTACTGATTCTAAGTCTCTTGCAATTTTACCTAAAACACCATTAACAAATTTTTTTGAATCTATTGTTCCATAAGTCTTTGCCAACTCAACAGCTTCATTTATTGAAACACTAAGGGGGACATTTTCAAAAAGCATTTCTTGAAGAGCAATTCTTAAAATGTTTTTATCAATAAAAGGCATCCTCTCAATTCGCCAGTTTTTGGCATATCTCTCAATAACTTTATCAATTTTTTCCTTATTATCTAAGACTCCTTTAACTAACCTTAAGCAAAACTGACTAATTGATTCACCTTCTCGAGCAAATTGACGATTCTTAATCACTTCATCAAGGGATGATTCATTAATTTCCACTTGATAAAGGATTTCTAAAGCTGTTTTTCTTGCTTTTCTCCTTTCTGACATTGCTACTCAAAGTAAATTTTCTTTACATTTACATCTATGCTTTTCACTTTAATATCCGATGTGCTCTCAACAGTTTTCTTAACCGCTTCCTGAACCTCCCGAGCTTTATCTAAAATCTTCTCACCATATTGAATTGAGAGATTAACCTTTATTAAAACCTCTTTATCCTTTAACGAAATTTGCACACTTCTTTCAGGAATCTTCTTTTGAAAAAAATAGCTAATATTTCCGTTAAGCGCTCCTAAAAGTCTAACCCCTTTAATTTCAGAAATTATTTGAATTACTATCGCCTCTAATACCTCAGTTGAAATCTTTATCTCCTTTTCCATCCTAGTCCTCACATAAAATACGGCGGGAGACAAAATTGGTATAAATTTCATTTCGTTGAAAAAAAGCATTTTCAACCACCTTTAAATGAAAAGGAATAGTAGTGGGAACCCCTTCAATAATAAATTCGTTCAAAGCTCTTCTCCCCCGAATAATTGCTTCTTCTCGATTTCTTCCCCAAACAACCAACTTTGCTAAAAGAGAATCGTAAAAAGGAGTAATTGAAAAACCTGTATAAAGATGGCTATCGACTCTTACCCCAATCCCTCCAGGAGGAATGTAACGCAAAATCCGACCTGAAGTAGGTAAAAAACTTTTGTTAATATCTTCAGCATTAATCCTAAACTCGATAGAATGACCTCTAGATTTAACATCTTCTTGAGTAAAACTAATCTTCTCACCAGCAGCAATTAAAATTTGTTCCTTAACAATATCAATCCCTGTTACCATTTCAGTAACCGGATGCTCAACTTGGATTCTGGTATTCATTTCCATAAAATAAAAATTAAACTTATTGTCCATCAGAAATTCTACTGTCCCAGCACTTTGATAACCAATTGTTTTTCCCGCTTTTACCGCCATCTTACCTAAAGATTCCCTTTGTTCTGAGCTTAAAATGGAACAAGGTGACTCCTCAATTAGCTTTTGGTGTCTTCTTTGGATAGAACAATCCCTTTCACCTAAATAAACGATATTTCCATGGCTATCCCCTAAAATTTGCACTTCTATATGGCGTGGTTCCTCCAAGTATTTTTCAAGGTAAACCTCAGAGTTACCAAATGAAGAATGAGCTTCAGCCTGAGCAACCTGGAGTGACCTTAATAAATCCTTTTCGTTATGAATTATCCTCATCCCCCTGCCCCCACCGCCAGCAGCCGCTTTAACAATAAGAGGATATCCAACTTCCTGAGCAAAGGTTAAGGCCTCTTTTTCTGATTTTATCGGCTCCTTAGTGCCAGGAATAACTGGTAAACCTACTTTACTTAGAATTTTTTTAGCTAAAGATTTATGACCCATCTTCTCAATTACTTGAGGAGAAGGACCAATAAAAGTAATTTCTGAAGATTTACAAATCTCAGCAAAAGAAGAATTTTCAGCTAAAAAACCATAACCAGGGTGAATTGCATCAGCTCCAGAAACCTGGGCTGCACTAATCAAGGCAGGAATGTTAAGGTAACTTTTAATCGCAGGGGGTGGACCGATGCAAATAGCTTCATCAGCTAATTTTACATGGAGAGAATCTTTGTCTGCTTCAGAATAAACTGCAACAGTTGAAATATTTAACTCCTGACAAGCTCTTATTACTCTAACTGCCACCTCCCCCCGGTTTGCAATTAAAACTTTTTTAAACATTCTCCTTTTTCACCCTTGAGGGACTTTTTTATCGTTTAAAGGTTCATAAAGAAAAAGCGGTTGTCCATACTCAACTGGCTGAGCATTCTCAACGCAAATCTTTCTTATTACCCCTTCTTCTTCAGCTTTTATCTCATTAAAAAGCTTCATAGCTTCAAGTATGCAAACTGTTTGACCAACTTTAACTATATCTCCCTCATTAACAAAAGGTGGAGCATCTGGATTAGGTGCTCGATAAAAAGTTCCAACCATTGGTGAGATAATTGCTTTCCAATGGTCGGGATATTCTTCTGTATCAGACATCTTTTGAAGTGTTTCTTTAGGCTTATCTTCTTCAAGAACCATCTTTTCCTTCTCTCCAACTAAAGAAAGGGCTTCTTCCTCTTTTTTCCCCTTCCGAATAATTACCTTGGCATCCCCTTCTTCAACAATTATTTCATCAATATTACTCTCCTCAACCACTTTAACTAGCTCTTTTATTTGAGAAACGTCCATTGTATCTACCTCCCTCACCGCTCTAATTTCACCACTCACCATAAAAACAGCTTTTTCCACTCCTTCTTGATGCCTTTCAAGGAATGCTTTTGTTTCTTTAGGAAATAAAGCATATGATAAAATGTCCTCTTCTGATCGAGCTAGATTCCCAATTTCTTTCTTGTAATCTTCAAAAGTTTCCGTTAAAAGTTCAGCTGGTCGACACTCAATTGGTTCCTCATCTTTAAGAACCTTTTTAAGAATATCAGGTTCAATTGGTCCAGGCGGCTTTCCATAAAGCCCCTTGAGATAATCTTTCATCTCACCAGGGACAATTGCCCACCTTTTCCCAGATAAAACATTCAAAACTGCCTGAGTTCCAACAATCTGACTGAGAGGAGTCACTAAAGGAGGAAAGCCTACTTCTGCTCTAACTCGGGGGATTTCTTCCAGTACTTCAGGCAATCTATCAAGAGATTTCTGTTGCTCAAGCTGAGAGTAAAGATTAGAAATCATCCCACCAGGAACCTGATGAGAAAAAATCTTCATATGAACAAGTGAAGTGACACCACGATGAAACTTGGCTTTTTCCCTAACTTTTTCAAAATATTCAGCAATTTCATAAAGCAACTCAAGGTCAAAACCAGGGTCTCTTGGAGTATCCTTTAAAGCAGCAACAATCATTTCAGTTGCTGGTTGAGAATTACCAAATGCGAGAGGAAAAGTAGCTGTATCAATGATATCAACCCCTGCTTCAATCCCTTTAAGGTAGTTCATTGGTGCCATTCCTCCAATATAATGGCAGTGAAGATGGATAGGAAGTTTGATTTCTTTTCGCAATCTTTCAATTAATCGATAAGTTCGATAAGGAGTCAAAAGACCAGCCATATCTTTAACACAAATTGAGTCGACCCCCATCTCAACTAACTTATGAGCTGTTTCGACATAGTGTTCAAGGGTGTGAACTGGGCTAATAGTATAAACAACCGCACCTTGAGCATGGGCTCCTGCTTCTTTAACAGCTTCAATTGGAACAATTAAATTTCTTACATCATTTAAGGCATCAAAAATTCGGAAGATATCAATCCCTGACTCGGCAGCGTGGCGCACAAACCTCCTCACGATATCATCTGAATAGTGCCGATACCCAACAAGATTTTGCCCTCTTAAGAGCATTTGAAGTTTTGTGTTTCGGACATGATTTTTAACCACCCTAATCCGGTCCCAAGGGTTCTCGTCCAAAAACCTTAAAGGAGCATCAAAAGTTGCTCCGCCCCACATCTCAAGGGAGAAAAAACCAACTTGGTCAATCTTTTCTAAAATAGGGACCATATGTTCAGTCCGCATTCGAGTAGCCCAAAGCGATTGATGAGCATCTCTTAAAGTAGTATCAGTAATCTTTATTGGCTTACTTTCCAAAATAACCTCCTTTAAGTTTGATTAAAAATTATACCCTATTTTGCCCCTGAGGTATAACTTAGAATACAAACTTAACTCTCTCCCAATCCAAACCTCGTGAGAAATAAGCAGTTAGCAACTTTTTGCCTTAGTTCAGAAGAGCTCTTTTCCCTCACTGCTCTTGCTGCTATTTGTTCACTGTTCCCTGTTCACCAAGTCTGTTTAAACCCTGGTCACATACTCACAAGTTCTCGTATCTACTTTAACTATATCCCCAACTTTAACAAAGAGGGGAACTTGAATAACCAAACCAGTCTCCAAAGTTGCAGGCTTTCCTCCTCCTGAAGCTGTATCACCCCTTACGCCAGGTTCAGTTTGAACAACTTTTAATTCAACGAAAATAGGTGGTTCAACTGAAACGGGTTTACCTTCATGAATAGTAATTCCAACAACTAAATTTTCCTTAAGAAACTTCTTAACTTCACCAACCTTCTCTTTATCCAAAACTATTTGTTCAAAAGTTTGAGTATCCATAAAGTAGTAATTGTCATCTTCTGAATAGAGGAATTCCATTTCTCTCAAGTCCAATATGGCTTGTTCAATTTCCTCACCAGCTCGAAAATTTCGGTCAATGACTCCACCAGTTTTTAAATTTTTTAATCTTGTCCTCACAAAAGCTTGACCCTTCCCTGGCTTTACATGCTGAAAATCCAAAATTATATAGATAGTTCCCTCAACCTTAATCGCCATCCCTATTTTAAATTGACTTGTTGAAATCATCATTCCCCCTTTTAAATCAGTTATTAGTTAATTTGTTAGCTGATTTTCACTAACTACTGACCACTATCCACCCATCACTCTTCTTATTGTTAGAGTTCAATTAACTCTTTTGAAAAGCTGGTTAAAATTTCTGGACCGTTCTCACGTAACACCACCATATCCTCAATCCTTACACCACCAATTCCTTCAAAATAGAGACCGGGCTCGATAGTAAAAACCATTCTTGATTTAAGAACTTCCTTACTCTTTGAATTGATAGTTGGAGCCTCGTGAACCTCTAAGCCAACCCCATGTCCTAAATTATGCCCAAATCTTTTCTCCACCCCAAATCGAGAAAAATGTTTTCTTACTTTCTGATCAATCTCTCGCACTCTTCTCCCCACTGAAAGAATTTCTAAAGCCATTTTTTGTGCTTCTTTCACTAAATAATAAATTTTTTTCTTTTCCTCATCTATCTCTCCAAGAGCAAGTGTCCTAGTACAATCAGAGCAATAACCTTCATAAACACATCCCCAATCGATTTTAATTAGCTCACCTTTTCTTATTTTCTTAACTGATGTTTTAGCATGAGGCATACTTGAGCGATTTCCCGAAGCAACAATAATATCAAAAGAAGCTTTCTCTGCTCCCTTTCTTCGCATTAAATATTCAAGCTCTAGTGCGATATCGTTTTCTTGGACCCCGGGTTTTATGAAAGGAATTATCTCAGAAAAACTATTATCAGCAATTTTTGCTGCTTTTTTAATTTTCTCAATCTCTTTTTCCTCCTTAATAATCCTCACATTACTTAACTGAAGAGGCACCAATTTAACCTCTTTAAGCTTTTCCTTCGCTTGACGGTAAAGAGAAAAGGTCAAATTATCCTCTTCAAAACCTAAAGTCTTTAACGACTCGTGAGACTTTACTATTTCAGCTAATTTATTAAAAAAATTTTTTCCTACTATTTCTACTTTAAAGTTTCTAGCTTCAATTTTAGCTTGTTCGAAATACCGAAAATCAACAAGCAAATAAGAAAAATTCCTCCCCAAAAAAGCAAGACCGGATGCACCACTAAAAGAAGTAAAATAACGAATATTCGATAGACTAGTTAGAATTACTCCATCTAAGTCATTATCCTTAATTATCTTTTTAAGATGTCCAATTCTTTTTTTCATTACCAAAGGGTCACTTTTTAACTAATTCAACCGCTGCTTCAAGAGCTAATAAGTAACTAAGATAACCAAAGCCAGAGATCTGCCCTTTGGCGATTGGAGAAATGACTGAGTGATGCCGAAATTTTTCTCGAGCGTAAATATTGGAAAGATGGACTTCAATTACAGGAACTTGACAAGCAGCTAATGCATCTCTAATTGCAAAACTATAATGAGTAAAAGCCCCTGGATTAATGATAATGCAATCAACTTCCATTGCTTGATGAATTCGGTCAATTATCTCACCTTCGTGATTAGATTGATAAATATCTAATTCCATGCCTAACTTTTTTCCTTTATCTAAAAGGAGTGAATTAATCTCTTCTAACTTCATTTGTCCATAAATTTCTTTTTCCCGAAGACCTGTTAAATTTAAGTTCGGACCATGAATAACTAAAACTTTCATTTCTTTTCCCCCTTTTCAAGCTTTAAAAGAAGTTTTTTTGCTTGCTCATGTCTTGGATTTAAAGCAAGAGTTTTTCTCAATTCCACTTTGGCTAGCTTTATCTTTGAGTTATCATGATAAGTTTTAGCTAGCCAAAAATGAAAATTAGCATTCCTTCCTTCAATTTTAATAGCCTTTTTAAAATCAAAAATTGCTTCTTTATACATTTTCTTTTCTCTAAACAATAATCCTCTTTTAGCATAAGCCCAAGGGTTTTTCGAACTCAACAATATTAACTTATTATAAACTTCTAAAGATTTCTCTAAATCTCCTTGACGAAAGTATGCTTCGCCCAGACCCAAATAGCCTTTCTCAATTACGGTCAATGGGTCATTATTTTCTTTTACAAACTTTCTAGTTATTTTACCATCGGTAAGAGCTGGTTGATAATATTTTAAATATTTTAATGTTTTTTGAAAAAATTTAGCTGCTTCAAAAAACTTTTTTTCCTTTAAAAAGAAATCCCCAAGCAAAAAGGGGTAAAGGGGATTAGAAGGATAGAAATTAATTGCCCTTTTAAAATGAAATGTTGCTTTTTCCTCCTCCTTTAATTCCCCATAAAGAGAGGCTAACTTGGCGTGAAATTCTGACCAATAGGGTTCCCAAAATACCGCTTTCTTTGCTTCAACTAAAGCTTTTTTATACAATTTCTTTTTTTGTATTGAATTTGGCTCTAAAGTGGCTTTGAGCCGATATCCCTCTGATAATCTTGAATGATTGCGAGCGGAAAAAGGAGCAAAAATAACCGCTTTTTCCAAATAAGTAATTCCTTCAACTTCTCCTTTGGTTAAAAAATCCTTGCCTATTTCCCCATAGAAATAACCAATCATTAAAGAAAGAGCGACAAGAATCAAAAAAGCAAAGAAAAGTGTGGGAATAACTTTGCTTTTAACCCTCCTTTCTACTACTCTGTCCTTTCCAACTATTGCTTCGGAGAAACTTAACCCAATCAAGCTCCAAAAAGTTAAAGTAACCACTGGAACATACCAATGGTAATCAAAAAAATTTTGGACAATAAAGGCACAAGTAGTAGCAAAAGTTGCTAAGCCAAAATTTTTTCTCTTCATAGTCCTTTCAAAAA
Source organism: Candidatus Geothermocultor quzhuomuensis (assembly GCA_015711795.1). GTDB lineage: Bacteria > Actinomycetota > Aquicultoria > Geothermocultorales > Geothermocultoraceae > Geothermocultor > Geothermocultor quzhuomuensis. Next base: position 54,576 of record JACVJC010000007.1, on the reverse strand, counting down.
ACAAGCCCCATTGATGTTTTAAAATTAAAAAAAATAAGCCAACCAAGGAGAGAAAACCTAAAAAGCCAGTTTCAGAAAAAACTTGAAAAAAGGTATTATGAGCATACTTTGAGTAAAATGAGCCAAACTCATAAAAAGGATAAATTGAGGAAAAAGTATTTATTCCCGTTCCCAATAGAGGATTAAAATTAATTATTTTAAAAGTCCCTCGCCATAAGTTTAATCGACCAGCTGCACTGCCAACCAACCCTGTTACGATTGCTTTACCATAAACACCAACTTGAGAAGAGAGCTTGAGGAAAGCTAAGTGAAGGAAAAGCCCTAAGACAAAAGATAAAGCAAAGAAGCCTAAAAAAAATTTAATTTTTTCTCCTTGGCCACTGGTAAAAATCCCAGTAAAAAGAATAAGAAATAAAATTAAAGAAGCAAAAAAACCAACCCGAGAATAAGTGAAGAAAAAGCAAGTTAACATAAAAACTGTTGAAATTCCAAAAAAAGTTTTCTTTATACGGCTTTTTTCTTCAAAAAAGGAGAAAAATGAAAACGGTAAAAGCAGAAGAAGCAAACAGGCTAAAGAATTAGGATTACTAAAAATGGCAAAGACCCTGCTTACTACGGGAAGAGCTAGCTGCATCTCTTCAACTTGCTCCCTTAATTGCTTAAAACCCCAAAGATACTGGTAAATCCCATAAAGTGAGAGTAAAAAACCACCAAAAATTAAAATTGAGGTAAATTTAAAAACTTCTTGATAGTTTTTAACACTCGAAACAATGATTAAAAAAAGGATAAAATAGGAAAGAATGAGAAGGAGCCCATCGAGAGAAGCTTGAAAATTAACCTTTTGAGATAGAGAAAAAAGAGAAGAAAAGAAAAGAGTAAAAATAAATAAATTTACTGAAAGGTATGGATATTTGAAGGCAGGTTGCCAAATAAACCAGATAAAGAGAGAAAAGATAAAGAGATAAATCAAAGCCCTCATCTCAAAAAAAATGCCGCCCCCAGTTAAAATAGGAAATAAAAAATCCCAAGGGAAAAGGAGAAAAATTAGAAAAAGTCTTAAGGTAAAATTAAATTCCTCAGCGGGTAATCCAGGAAAAAGCAAACTCTTATCAATTTCTTTTTTCATCACTTAAACTTTAATAATTTCTTTTAAAGATTCAATAATTATTTTTTGAGGGACTTCTTGGATGCTCGGATTTCCAACCCCTTTCAAAAGAGCAAAAATAGGCTTGTCTACCTTCGCTTTCTTATCCAAAGTGATTTGAGATAAAACCTTATCAACTGAAAGGCTAGGAAGAGAGGTTGGGAGTCCAACTCTGGAAAGCAAGGAAATCTGCCTCTCCACCACATCTTTAGAAATATAACCAAGCTTATGAGAAATCCAAGACTCAACAACCATTCCTAGAGAAATAGCTTCTCCATGCTGAAGTTCTTTATACTCACTAATTGTTTCCAAAGCATGACCAATAGTATGCCCATAATTAAGAATTGCTCTTTTTCCAGATAAATCAAGCTCATCTTCTTCAGTAATCCTTGCTTTTATCTCACAACACTCTTTTACCACTTTTAATATAACTTCTCTATCACATTTAATTACTTTTTCCAGATTTTTCTCTAAAAAAGAAAGGAAATCCTCCCCAGCTAAAAAACCGTACTTTATTACCTCAGCTATCCCAGTTTTAAAATAAAAATAAGGTAAGCTCTTAAGGGTTAAAAGGGAAATCAATACAAACTTTGGCTGATAAAATGTGCCGATTAAATTTTTTCCCCGAGGATGATTTACCGCTACTTTCCCTCCAACACTGCTATCAACTTGAGCTAACAAAGTAGTAGGAACTTGAATGAAAGGAACTCCTCTCATATAAGTAGATGCAACAAAACCTCCTAAATCCCCAATTACACCTCCACCTAAAGTAATGATCGGATGGTATCTTAAAAAATTATTTTTTGCGAGCTGGCTATAAAGACGATTTGCTGACTTTAAAGATTTCTGTTCTTCGCCTTCAGGAACCTCAAAGAAAATTACTTCAATATCCGTCTTTTTAAATGCTTCTTTAACCTTCTCACCATAGAGCATCTTCACTTCTGGGTTAGTAATCACCGCAACTTTTTCACATGAAGAAATTTCTTCTCCCAATAGGTAAAAAAGGTCCCAATTAATATAAATAGGATAACTTTTCCTCCCTAAAGAAACTACTACTTTCTCCATTTCCCTATTCTTTTTAACTCTTCAATAATCTTTTCACTTACCTCCTCAGGAGACAAAGAAGAGGTTTCAACAATTAAATCAGCAACTTTTTGATAAATTGGTTCCCTTTTTGAAAGAAGTTTGATTATCTCTAACTGATGGTTTTTACCTTCTAAAAGAGGGCGGTCAGTAACTTTCTCAAGCCTTTTCTCCAGAACTTGCGGGATGGCTTTAAGATAAACAAGAATCCCCTTTTTTTTTAAATTTTTAACATTTAAAGGATTTAAAACAGCCCCTCCACCACAAGCTATTACTCTTTGGTCAAGAGAGGAAACATCATCAATTACCTCCACCTCAATTTGACGAAAGCCACGCTCACCTATTTCCTTAAAGATTTCGGAAATTCTTTTTTTGGTTTTTTTCTCAATTAACTTGTCAGTATCAACCAATTTCATCTTCAACCTTTTGGAGAGTATCTTTCCGATACTAGATTTTCCCGAACCCATAAAGCCAATTAAGACAATGTTCATCTTATCTTTTTCTCCAATTAATTCGCTTAAGATAAGTTTGATAGTTTCCTTTGATATCAATCAAGGAATCACCACCAAATTTTTCTAAAAATACTTGAGTTAAAACGAAAGCAACCATATTTTCTGCAATAACAGCTGCACTTGGAACAACACAAATATCTGCTCTTTCCTTAAAAGCCTGTGAAGGCTTTTTGGTCAAAATGTTTACCGTTCTTAAAGGCTTGCCCAAGGTTGGTATAGGCTTCATTACAGCCCGAATTAAAATAGTTTCTCCATTACTAACCCCTCCCTCAATTCCTCCAGCATGGTTAGTTTTTCGATAAAAACCCTTTTTAGAAGAATAAAAAATCTCATCATGGGACTCACTTCCCACTTGGTCTGCCAATTTAAAACCATCCCCAAATTCAACTCCCTTTACCCCTGGGATGCTAATTAAAGCAGAAGCTAGTTGGGCATCAAGTCTCTTTTCAAAAATTGCATAAGTTCCTAAGCCTGGTGGAACATTAAAAGCAGCTACCTCGAAAATTCCCCCCAAAGTCTCCCCTCTCTCTTGAGCTTGATTAATTGCCTCAACCATCCTTTTTGAAGCTTCTTGGTCAAAACATCTGACTGGTGAGGATTCGATTTTTCTTTCATCCTTTAAAGATAGTTCTCTTAATGGAGCTTCAATGGCTCCAATTTTAACGACTTGGCTTAAAATAGTTATTTTAAACTCCTTGAGAAAAATTTTTGCCAATGCCCCTCCAGCTACTCGAGCTACCGTTTCTCTTGCACTAGCCCTTTCAAGGACATTTCTTATCTCATTAAATCCATATTTTAAAGCTCCAGCTAGGTCAGCATGACCCGGACGAGGGTTAAGGAGAGGACTTACTGGCTTGCTTTCTTCAACCCTCATTTCTTCCTGCCAATTCAACCAATCTTTATTTTTAATCATTAAAGCAATTGGAGAACCTAATGTTTTTCCATGTCTCACGCCGCTTAAAATTTCAACGCTGTCTTTTTCAATTTCCATTCTGGGACCTCTGCCAAAACCTTTTTGCCTTCTAGCTAATTCCTTATCAATAAAATCTTTTGATATCACCAAATTAGCTGGTAACCCTTGAACAATTGCTAAAATGCACTTTCCGTGAGATTCACCGGCAGTAATTATTTTTAACAAATTATCCCCCTGATAAATTTAAAGGCTCAAAATCTCAAACAATTAAGTTAAAATAGTGCCAGTAAAATTTTGTAAGCCAAATCAAGGCTCGACACTAGTCACTAACACTAATCTCTATGTTTTACTTGAATTTTTGGTCATTTGATCTTGCCTACCTCGTAGAAAATCTTTGACTTCTCTTCGGGGTTTAGTGTTTGGTCCTTTTTATTTGGAATTTTTAAGCTCACCCTGCTTTTCAAGTAAAAAGTGCCCTTTGCATTTTTCTAATTTATTTGAGATATAACATTTCACTTGAATCTCGGAATAAGGTGAAGATGAGTATTATAAATCTCTTAAGGAATAGTTTCCGTTGCTAATTCAGTTGAAGATTCTTCTCTTTCAACATGTTCTTCGCCTAAATGTAAAGTAAAAGTATTATCCCCATAAAGAAGCTTTACCCAGTCCATTCCAATACTTAAAACCATATAAGGAGAATTAGAAACAATTTCTCCTTCTTTTGCTTGAAAAGACTCTCCATTATAAATTAACTCAGCTGAATATACACCATCAGAATAAGTAATTCCCTTTAAGGCAATTCGGTGCTCCGCGAGAGAGCCACTAGCTGGAGTAGTAGTTGACTCAATATAAAGTTTTTTAAATGGGTTTTTAAAACCTTCTGCTCCATATACTTCAAACCCTTCAGTTAAAGGCGGAACGGTTACAGTTGCTTCTACTTCTTTGGAAACAGGTGGAGAAGGAATTAGCTCTTTAACTTCAGGAGTAACTTCAGGTGGAGCACCTAAAAAAATAAAATAAATAATGATTAAAATAATAATAAAAAAGATACCACCAGCTGCAGCTCCAATAGCTAGCTTCCCTCGTGGTGTTTTAACAAAATCTTTTACTTTATCAATAAACTCCGGCAATTATTTTCCCCTTTCTATGGTGCCGCTGGCACTTCTTGTTGGGCTGGTTGACCAGTTGGTGCCCCAGCTGGAGGAGCTCCAGATAAAACATAAGTGCTCATTTGAAGAGAGATAGTAAGAGTTTCCTCACCTGAAATGCTTATTGTTTTCACTCTCAATTCCCTTGGAAAATGTTCCAGACGGTAAAGAAAATCAAGTAAACTGCCCCCTTGGTCTTTAACCTTATTGAAAGAGCCCTTAATATTAAGGGATAAGGCCATTTCATTATATTCCCCAACAGATGTGGGAGGAGAAGGAGATATCGAAATCAAATCCATCCCAGATTGACTAGCTAATTCTTGAAGTTCAACGATTAAAGAAGGAAGTTCAGGGCTTTCAGGCATTCTTAAACTTAACTTAATCAAACTTTTTTCGATTTCTGCTTCTTCTTGCTTTAAAGCCTGAAGTCTTTGAAGAGTAATAGTTGCCATCTCTGATTTCTTCTTTTCTTCCTCAATTGCCCTTCTAATCTCAGATAATTTAGTCATCTGAGGTTTCCAAACAAACATAACAAAAAAAATAGTTAAAATTATTATAACAACAAGCCCAACAGCTATTGCTTCTTGAAGCTTTAGCCTTATTTCCAACTTTCCCACTCCAATCCTAGAAGGCGAGGCAGGACTAGCTTTTAATTTATTGACTAAACTTAGTCGTAATTGAGTAATTAACTATTTCAGTCGTTCCCACCACCGATTTAGAAGCACTTCCCAACCAAATCTCACTTAATTCTTTAATCTCACTTAATCGAACTAACCACTTAACTAAAGAATTATAGCCTAGAGCTTGACCCGAAAAGGTTAACCCAGCTATTTCATCACCGGAAAAACTAGTAATGTTTACTTCTCCAGGGATAATAATGCTTAATTTAAGCAAAAGTCGGTACCACGACTTTTCTCCGCTTAAAGCTTTATTAATTATTTCTTCCCTCTTTTGAGCCTCTTCTTTTCTCCTTTTAAAAACCTCAAATTCAGCGATTTTTTGATTTAGTTTAGTATTATGGGCTCTCCTTTGCATTAAAACCTGTGATTCTTGAAAAATCTTCACTTGCATTAAGAGATAAATCCCAACCAGCATTAAAATATATAAACTTACTACCAAAAGGAGAACAGCTAATCTCTTCTCTGACTGCCTTTTTTCGATTATTTCAGGGGGAAGGAGATTTATTCTTGCTGCCATTAGTCAATCCCCCCTAAAGCCAAGCCTAAACAAATAGCTAAAGATGGCTCATCCTCTCCTAAAGCTTCTTGAGAAAGTCTTGGGCTGACCTTGACAGATTGCAAAGGATGTCCTGCAATAACTTCAGTTTGTAAACCTTTTTCCATGTAAGGAATTAAATTTTTAAGTTTTGAGGCACCTCCACTTAAAATAACTCGCTGAATTTCTCCTGTCGGGACCTGAGCTAGATAATAATCAAAAGAACGTCGACACTCCCCAATAAACCTCATAACCTCCCTTTCCATAATATCTTGAGCAATATCAGCTCTATCCATTAGCTCTGAGGGAACATCAATAAACCGATCACCAACTAGAGGAGGGAGACCGACTCTAATTTTTATATCTTCAGCTTCATCAAAGGTAATTCCCATCCCATCAGCTAAAGCTTCGCTCCAGTCATCACCAGCTAGAGCTATAACTCTTGCAAACTTGACAACATTTCCTTCTACCACAACCATAGAGGTAATACCAGCTCCAATATTTAAAAGAGCCACTGTTTCTTTTGGGCGAGGCTCTTCAGCGAGAGTTGGAGGTGGAGCTGAAATTAAGGAACGAGTAATAGCAAAAGCGGAGACATCAATAACTTCAGGTCTCAAACCAGCTGCTTCAACTGAACTGACAATATTTTGAATCATATCTCTTTGAGCTGCTACTAAAAGGATTTGAAGCATTCTCTCTCCAGCTTCAGTGGTATATTCATTAACCACAAGATAATCTAGGATAACATCCTCAACAGGAATGGGAATATAATCTTGAGCTTGAAACTGGAGAGCGCTTTTAAGCTCACTCTTTTCCATATAAGGTAAGTCAATTAAACGAACGACAACTTTTTGATTGGATACCCCGAGAATGACTCTTTTCTCACTTAAACCAGCTTTTTTCCAGAGTTCGGAAAGGGAATAAGAAACAACTTCAGAATCAACAATTTCACCACCAACCACTGCTCCGCGAGGAACTCTAATGCTTCCACAGTTGGTTAATAGAGGGAGACCTTTGGAAGGTTGAACTTGAGCAACTCTAAAGGTGTCAGAACCAATGTCCAACCCTAAACTGACTTTTGGTTTTCCAAATGAAAAAATGCCCAAAAATTTTTCCTCCTACTTAAAAACTACGACTAAATTCATTTTTTTTGCTAAAATTAATATTACCTTGGGCTCTATTAAACCATATATCTGACCTTTTGACAATCCCTTCTTCTTATTTTACTAGTTTTCTATAAATTTTTAAAGTATTTTTTAAATATTTTTTGCTCCTCTTTATAATATCAAACTGAAGTTTCTAGGTTGAGCATACAAACCAGGAAGTAATTCTTTCCCCTTTTCTCTTCTCAAAAGCTTACCTATGGTAGAGAGAAAGGGAAAGGAATAAAATCTTACTATTTGGCCCCCAATATCCTTCCACAAGAGAAGCTGGGCTGCTCACCATATCTTACTTAGGTTTTATCTCGTGCCAGCCGGAAAGAGAAACAATTAAAATATCAGCACCTGGCATGCCGCGAGGTAAGAAGTTAGGTAATTGGGGATGAGTAAAGAGTTGGTTGTTGGGTTTATCACCAAACTTTAAAAGACCAGCTATACAACTTCCACTAAAAGAAAGGTTAGCTGCATCTTTAAAGCTATCAGTTTGATCAACAAAAACAATCTTGCTTGGAGTAAAAAAGGCACCTGCCACATCGTACCCAACTTTACCACCCACATCGTTATTAGCTCCATCTCCACACATATAAATACTTTTATCAGTCACCAAGCCCATAACTGAAGTTGAGGTAAGTTCACCAGAAGGGGGAATAAGTTTTTCCCAAATAACAACTCCCACATCACTACTACCATTGGCAACAATTTTCCCATTGCCTTTATAAGTTATATCGCAAGTATTCTTTCCATTTACTGTTCCTCCTAAATAAACTGGACCGTCAACAAAGATAGTTCCGTCAATATAAAGAGTTTTATTAGTTTGGTCCCAAGCAAATTTCCAATAGAGAGAGTCACTCTCATTAATATAACCATCACCATTTCCATCCCACATACCAAAAGATGGTGTTATAGAACTAATTATCAAAGGGGTATTTTCGTTGATATTGCTACCACCCCAATCAAAAGAATCAATGTCAACCACTTTATAGGGATTTCCCAATTTAGTAGGGTAACCGAGTGTTGAAGATGTATTGAGATGTTCAGGAATTGATTCATTAGCCGCATCAGCTTGATAATCTTTATCAGCCTCTAAGGCAGGAAGCTCAAGTTCGGGAGCTGTTTCCGATATTTCTTTGCAATAAAGAAGAGGAGGATAAACTGGGTCAGTGATGCGAATTAGCTGCCCTCCGCCCCTAGCATCATAAACACCTTCAGTTACCATTAAAGGCATTGTTGTAGTTTCAACCAATGCTGAATTAGACTGAAAAGAAAGATAACCATTTTTAATCATTAAAGGTCCCACCTTAATAAAGGAATTTCCAGATAAAGGTACATTGCCGCGAATGTAAAAAGGTCCTATAACAGCAGTGTTTCCTTCAACTCCGTTTCCTCCAGCCGTTAAAGGCTCAGGAGAAGCAGAAATATACATCTGCCAAATTGAAATTCCATAAACCTGAACCTTAATTGCACGGCGAAAGATGTCACCGAAAGGAGCTTGAACTCTTCCTGTCGAAACAACCTCATAAGCAAAATCAGCCCCAGTTACCTTAGTTACAACAGTTGCTGTTCCCTCGCCTTCAACGACTACCTCAAAGGTTGAAGGTAAAGATTCCCCAGGCTTTAAATTTCTAAGATACCACAGGGCTCTATCAATCCCAGAATCAGCAACATGAAGAGCTCTCTCAGAATATTTCCCTTTTCGGCTAGCTGTTCGCTCAGTTACAGCCATAAAAATAAGCCCAACAACTAATATGCTAATAACCATCATTACCCCAATGACTACTATTGTTGCGATACCATTTTCTTTATTTAAAATCTTGAGCATCATTACCTCCTTCATTAAATCTCAAAATTTCTTAGCTTAACATCGGTTTCTACAGTGTAAGGACCTGGCTTCCTAGTGGGATCAACATCAACAATCAATTTAATGTGAATCATCCGAACGTTACTATACTCCTCTTCTGGGTTTTCAATTAACTGAGGACCGAGTGTCCCAGTTGATTCCCCATAATAAGTAAAAATGGGAACACCTTGCTCACGATTTCGAACATAAGTTGCTAGAGTGATATCTCTCATTGGCACATCATTCATTTCTTCAATTTTAAGGATGAGCCTTGTCCCTGATAAGGTAAAGGTGGTATCTTCTCCCATCAAATCGTCATCCACATCACATCGAAATGTAATCTCATAATCTCCTGCTCCCCATAAAGTAGCACCCCTTAAATATTTTGCCATCCGCTCAAGAGAAGCCCTTGCTTCTGTTTGAACTTTTGACTGGTCACCAACGACTTGATTAAGAGTTAAGCCACCTTCAAAAATGTAATAAGTTGAAACTAATAAAATGACGATTAAAGAAATGACCCAAAGCAGCTCTACTAAAGTAAAACCTTTTTCTTCCTTTATCATCTTAAATCACCTATGGATATGAAATTGTGTCTCGATCAAACAAGATAAGGTTGCTAATATTTGTATCTGAAACAACACCATATAGATATTTTGCCTTAACTCGGTAATAATAGGTATCATTCTTTGTAATTTGGCTTCCAGTAAGGGTTAATAATGTAGTCGGACCAGCATCTTGAGTCCAGGGTCCGCTAGAACTTGTTGACCGCTCAAGGGTATAAGTTGAATCTGAAGTAAAAGTTGGACCTTCCCAGCTGAAAACAAGTTGCCTCTTTACGCCGGATGAAATAATACCCGAAACCCAAGCTCTTATTCTAGTTTTGGTAGTAAGAATGGCTGAAGCTGAAGAAGTAAGTCCTCTAGGACTTTTTGCCACTAAATAATAACCATAATAAGTAAAGGGGGTTAAATTTTTATCAGTATAGGTAGTGGGACAATTATCCATAATGTATGGTAACTCCCCTGTAGCAGTCACTGCCCCAACTTGGCTAAAGGGACTGCCATTTCTACTTTGATAAATTAAGTAAGAATAAGCATGAATAGTAGCCCAACCAGGAGTGGTTGCATCCCAAGAAGCTGTCCAAAAGAGAGGAATAGTCTCTGTTGTAATTGCTGTTTCTGATGTTTCTAAACCAGTTGGGGTTTCTGGTGGATAGTTATCAAGACACCAAATCCTTTCCTTTCTATCTTGACCCCCTGAGTTGTCCCAAGCTTCAATTATTACTTTCCTAGCTCCATCTTTAAAAGGTGTAGTCGAGCCAGTTGGAATATAATAGGTATTCCAAATAAAGATGTGATTAACCTCTGGACTGGAATAACTGTAGGAAGAACCAGGGGGATAGTAACCATCAATTGAGTAGCGAACTGTAGAAATATATCCATCATAATCTAGAGCATAAAGTGGAATGCTAACTCCTTCCCCTTGATCCCAAACAACTGAACCAGCACTTGGAGCTAGGTCTTGATATTTGACAAAGGGGCGACGATTAGTTCGAGGAATTTCCCGAATATAAGATGATACCCTAACTGATGAGGTTTTTCCCCCTGATTGCCAACTAACAGTAACTTTTAATATTTTATAATCTTGTCCCTTTCCTTCACCAGGTCTAGTTTTGTCCTCTTCTCCCAAACCGTCATAAGCATCATCGACCCACCGAATATCATAAGCAACTGTAAAAGTTACTCCCATCCTTGTTACTTGGGTTGTCTCCGGCAAGGTTCCAGTTGGAACATCAGGGCTAGGAGGTGAAAGAAGCCCCACCTGCCCATAAGGAAGAGTGCGAATTCGTTCAATCTCTTCATTAGCAATGGCAGTAGCTATGGTTTCAAGTTTGCTTTCTCTAATCAGCCTAGTTGCTACCCCCATAACTCCAATTAAAGAAACCAAAACCAGAGCTAAAACAAAGAAAGCAAAAACAATCTCTAATAAGGTCATACCCTTTTCTCTTGAAACTATCATCAACTTAACCACCTTTTTTATTTTACCATATCGCTTAAAAAAATTTTGAAATTGACATTTCTTTCTTCAAAGCTCTTAACCTTAATCCTGTTCACTGTTTCCTATATATTATCGTCAGAAAAAGGTTTTTCCTTTAGGGGATTAAAGAAAAGAAAAGTACCAACGGGCAATAGGAAAACCAAACATAAAAGTAAAGAGAGCTCCCAAACTTAAAAAGGGAGCAAAGGGAATCTCGCTCTTGGTTGAACCCCCCTTTTTAATTAAAAGTAACCCGCCAATACTCCCAAAGAAAAAGGCAAAAAGTAAAGCTAAAAGAATATAATAACCTAAGTAAATTCCAATAAAAGAAGCGAGTTTTATGTCCCCCCCTCCCATCCCTTCTTTTTTAAAAACAAAGGGGGAAATAAGAGCAACAAGGTAAAGAATTCCCCCCCCAAGTAAAAACCCGTAGATGGAAGAAAAATAAGATGAGTTCATTAAGGGCACTAAGGGTAATTTAAAAATCCAGGAAAAGAGAAATAAAACAAGGGATATGAGAAGAAGAGGATAAACAATTTTATTTGGTATTAAATGAGAGTCAAGGTCAATAAAGGAAATAAGAACAAGGCTCGAAAAGAAAAGAGTGGAAATAAAAGCTTGAAAACTTATCCCAAACTTGTAAAAAGAAAGCCAAACTAAAGAGGCAGTTAACGCTTCAACTATTGGATATCTAATTGAAATTTTTTGCTTACAAGAGCGACATTTTCCTTTTAAAATAAGGAAACTCAAGAGAGGAATGTTATCATAAAACTTGAGGGGAATCTGGCAATGAGGACAGTGAGAAGGAGGGAAAATAATTGATTCACCCTTGGGCAATCGATAAATAAGAACATTAATAAAACTCCCTAAAGATAAACCAAAGAGAAAAGAAAAAAGAGAAAGCAAGGCAAAAACCTCACTTCTTGGGAAGGTTGCCATGAATTGAGCATGAAAAGTAAGCATTGGTTCCAAGAAGATGATAAGTATAATCTCCACCTTGAGGACAGGAGGGAAGCCTCTTTAAATATTCAGGAACAAAATAAGGTTCAAAATCAGTTAAAGGTGAACCATCAGCCAAGGGAGGATAACTTCCCTTGTCAATGTTATAACGAGCCAGTGTGTTATCGAGAACCTGTAAATTAGCGTAGCAGGCATTTTTCTTAACGGAGGAACTTAAAGTAGCATAAAAGGGAATAGCTATGGCCAGTAAAAATCCAAAAATTAGCACCACTACCATAATCTCAATTAAAGTGAAGCCCTTTTCTCTAAAAAGCATAAAAAAAATATATATTTCCCACCTTCGCTTGTAAATAGGTGCTCATTATAAATCCCATCTGTTCCCTTGCTTTTTGCCCTTCTCTACTTATCTTTTTGACTTCGCCACTTTCTCAGAATTTTGAGAAAGAAATTGCTCTGCTCCCAGTTCACCGTTATCAGCCACAAGTTAAAAGCCATTTCCAACTCAACTTTTTTCCTACTGCTCCCCTGGCCTTTGTTTTATATTTACTCGCCTCGATACCTATGAGAAGGATTATATAAAGTACAAAAAGCAGAAGCTTCTCGTCCACTAGAAGCATTAGTAACTGTTCCTACCATTCCATTTGTTCCGTCATAGGAATCACCAATTGAGTAAAAAGCATTTGTCACATCTCCTTCCGCCTTTGTCCGTGGACATAAAGGAACCGACTTAAGGTATTGACCAGTAATTAAAGGATGGTTTAAATTAAGAACCCGCAAACCTTGAAAATTAGCTGGAAGTAAGTATTCCGTCTCAGCTGAATAAGCTTGAATTTGACCATCAATTATCCTTAAGTTTGCTTGACAAGTTCTTTTCCAAGCCCCTTCCTTAACCGCATTAAAGACAGGAACAGCAATAGCAACTAAAATGGCGATAATAAGGACGACAACCATCAACTCAATTAAGGTAAAACCTTCTTGAAATTTAAACATAAAAGAAATATATATTTTCTTCTTCATTTTGTAAATAAACTAAGGCAGGGAGTGATTTAACTGGCAAGCTAAATGCCAAAGATTAAAGTAAAAAGGGCGGTCTCTTAGACCGCCCTTTGCTTGAAGAACACTTTAATAGGAGTGGCCTTGAGCATTGTATTTAACACAGAAGGATTGAGGTGTCGCTCCAGAAACTAAATCTCCAGCTGTAGAATTACCAATTGTGTAATAGGAATTAGCTATATCTCCTTCCGCTTTACTTCTTGGGCACTGAGGGGCAGTCCTAATATATTGAGCAGTTACTAAAGCATGATTACTAGTAAGAACAGCAACACCATTAAAACCAGCCGGAAATGCTTCATATTCAGCCCAGTAAGCTTGAATTTGTCCATCAATTGTTCTTAAGTTTGCTTGACAAGTTCTCTTCCAAGCATTTTGACGAGCAGCATTAAAGACAGGCACAGCGATAGCAACTAAAATAGCGATAATAAGGACGACAACCATCAACTCAATTAAGGTAAAACCTTCTTCATGCTTAAACATCTTTCTTCACCTCCTCTCATAAAAACTTCCTTGCAATAAATTAATCGGCAAAAAATTAAAAAAACTTTAGTAAAATCTAAATAGAAACTAAAAAGGTGACTTTTTTCTCCCTCAAATGAGGGATATTACAAAAAGACTGAAATCCTTTAAAGCTTGAGCATTATTTAATTAAGGTGACGACTTTGAACATTGGCATGTAAAGAGAAATAACAATGCCTCCAATGGTTAAACCAAGGAAAAGCATCATAAAAGGTTCAATAAGGGAAGTTAAGGTATCAACCGTTGATGAAACTTCTTCATCATAAAAGTCAGCAATCTTTTTAAGCATTGAGTCTAGAGCTCCAGTTTCTTCTCCAACTGCAATCATTTGAACAACCATGGGAGGGAAAACCCCACTTGAAGAAAGAGGAGCTGAAATAGTTTCCCCTTCCTTTATGCTAGCTCGGGCTTCCCTGACTGATTTAGTAACGACTGCATTTTCAGCAGTATCAGCGACAATGTCTAAGGCTTGGAGAATAGGAACACCACTTGAGATTAAAGTACCAAAAGTTCGAGTAAATTTAGCAATAGCCATTTTTTGAGTCAATGAACCAAAAACCGGTAAGTGCAACTTAACTTTATCAACAAGGAATCTCCCTTTCTCTGTAGCAGTGAAACTGCGGTAACCAAAAATAAAACCAATAACTCCACCCAACAAGAAAAGTCCACCAATTCCCCGAATGAAATTACTCATTGCTAAGAGTATCTTGGTTGGTAAAGGTAACTCTCCACCTAAAGTGGCAAACATCCCAACAAAAATAGGGACAATGAAGGTAATCATAATGAAAACTAAAACGACTGAGAAACTAAAGATAGCCACAGGATAAGCTAAAGCAGATTTAATTCTTGACTTTAAACCCTGCTCTTTTTCAAAATGCTCAGCAATTCTTAAAAGCACTTCATCTAAAACACCACCAGCCTCACCAGCTCTAACCATATTAATAAAAAGAGGAGGGAAAATCTTGCTATGCTTTGATAAAGCTTCCGAGAGGGAAAGTCCCCCTTCAACATCTTTTTGAAGCTGAAGAACAATATTGGCTAAAGCTTGGCTCTCAGTTTGATCAGCTAAAATAGAAAGCGACTTAGTTATAGAAACACCTGAATTAATCATCGTAGCGAATTGTCGGGCAAAAACAGTTAAATCTTTGGCTTTAACCTTCCTTTTAACAGGTAAAGAAAAGGAAAGACCTTCCTTCTTCTCACTAATATTAACAACAATATAACCCATGCTCCTTAGTTTCGAGGCAACAGCAATTTGACTGTCAGCCTCAATGGCACCACTAATAATTTTACCTGTTCGGTCTCTTACTTTATAAACAAAGGTTGCTGGCATTTAAATCACCACCCCTGATTGTCTTAAAAGAGTTTTTAAGTCTTGAGGGTCAATTGCCCTTTGAATTGCTAAATCATATGTTATTTTACCTCTTTTTACTAACGATGCCAAGGCTTGGTCCATCGTTTGCATCCCGTGTTTTCCTCCTGTTTGCATTGCGGTGTAAATTTGGTGAACTTTTGCTTCTCTAATCATATTGCGAATACCCGGAGTTGGAATAAGAACTTCAACAGCTACAACTCTACCCCTACCATCTCGAGTAGGAAGGAGTTGTTGAGAGATTATCCCCTGAAGGGTCCCAGCCAGCTGAATTCTAATTTGCTGCTGTTGATAAGGTGGAAAAACATCAATAATTCGGTCTATAGTTTGGGGGGCATCTTGAGTATGCAAAGTAGTAAAAACAAGATGACCAGTTTCAGCCGCTGTTAAGGCAGCAGAAATGGTTTCAATGTCTCTCATCTCTCCAATTAAAATAACATCAGGGTCTTGCCTCAAGACATATTTTAAGGCACTAGCAAAAGATTTTGTATCTGATGCAATTTCTCGTTGATTAACAATTGATTTTTTGTGAGTATGGAGAAATTCAACCGGATCTTCAATAGTAATAATGTGCTCACTTCGAGTTTCATTAATAATATTAATTAAAGCAGCTAAAGTTGTAGATTTACCAGCGCCAGTTGGTCCTGTAACCAAAACAAAACCCCGAGGTTTGCGGGTAAATTCAACTAAAACAGGAGGAAGCCCTAATTCCTCAAGGGTTGGAATTCTGACTGGTATCAAACGAAAAGCAGCAGCTAAGCTCCCTCTTTGGAAAAAAATATTAACTCTAAAACGGCCTTTGCCAGGAAGAGAATGAGAAAAATCATACTCCCAGTTTCTCTCTACCTGTTCTCTTTGCTCTTGAGTTAAGATTCCATAAATCATTTCCTTGGTATCCTGTGGCATTAACTTGGGATAATCTAAAGGTTCTAAGCGTCCATGTAGTCTAATTACTGGAGGGGCACCAACTGTTATGTGAAGATCTGATGCTCCTTTATCAATCATTTCGAGTAAAAGCTGATTTAAATCAATCACTTAATCATCCTCCTCAAAATTTCCAATTTTTAATTAGCGTTAGACTACTACCCTTAAAACCTCCTCAATTGAAGTTATCCCTTTTCTAACCTTCTCAAAACCATCTCGTCTTAATGTAAACATCCCTTCTTCAATCGCCACTTTCTTTATCTGCTCCGCTGTAGCCTTTTCCACTGCTAAGCGCTCAATGGTTTCGCTAACCAACATAACCTCATAAATCCCAACTCGACCCTTATAACCAGTATTACCACATTTAGGACAACCTTTTGCCCGATATAAAGTAGGAACCTCATCATCTTCCAAAGGAAAACCAATTTCCTCCAAAGCTTTTCTGGAAGGAGTATATGGCTCTTTACACTCATTACAAAGCCTTCTTGCCAATCTTTGAGCTTGAACACAGTCAACTGCTGAAGCAACTAAAAAAGGTTCAATCCCCATTTCAATAAGTCGAGAGATGGCACTAGGCGCGTCATTAGTATGAAGGGTTGATAAAACAAGGTGACCAGTTAAAGCAGCCTCAATGGCAATTTGAGCTGTTTCTTGGTCTCGAATCTCACCAACCATAACAATATCAGGAGAGGTTCTTAAAATCGACCTTAACCCTCGGGCAAAAGTCAAACCAGCTTTGGGGTTAATCTGAACTTGATTTATCCCTGAAAGACGATACTCAACAGGATCTTCAATGGTAACAATGTTTTTCTCGGGTGTATTTAAAACATTTAAAGTAGCATAAAGAGTTGTTGACTTACCAGAACCAGTTGGACCAGTAATTAAAATGGCACCATAAGGTAAAGTATATGCAGAGGTATACCTCTCTAAACTCTCAGGTAAGAAACCAAGGTCTTCAAGCCTTAATAAAATGCTTTCTTTTGCCAAAACTCGCAAAACAACTCTCTCACCATAAATGGTTGGTAAGGTAGCCACTCGAAAATCAATAGCTTTACCACCAACCATTAAGGCACAATGACCATCTTGAGGTTTTCTCCGTTCAGCAATATCCATACTTGCCATAATTTTTAAACGAGATAAAATGCCAGCTTGAATGCGCTTCGGTGACCTCATAACTTCATGAAGCACCCCATCAATGCGATACCTTATTCTCAAATCTTTTTCTTGAGGCTCTATATGAATATCACTTGCTCTCTCCCTAACCGCTCTGGTAATAATCAAATTAACTAACTTAACAATAGGAGCATCTTCAACTACTTCTTTTACCTTTGTTAAATCAGCCTCTTTGCCTATCTCAGCAAAGAAACTTTCCAGTTCTTCTTCAACTCCGACAACTTCTGCCATCTTATAATAGCGATTAATTGAATTTAAAATATCTTCCTCGCTAGCTTTAAAAGGTTTAATGTCATACCCACTAGAAATCCTCAAGTTATCAAGGAGAAAAATATCTCTTGGATTAGCCATAGCCACAAGAAGAAGATTATCATCAAAGCCTAGAGGGATTATTTTATGTTTGCGAGCTAAATCTTCAGAAATAGTCATAACTGCATTAGGGTCAATTGAATAATTACTTAAATCAACTTCTTCAACCGTTTCAAAAGTTTTTCCCAGCTCCTTTAAGCTAGCTTCTCTCTCTGTTTCTTCCAAGAGGCTGGTTAGCTCTTCCTCAAAAGCACCCTCTTTAAAATATCGATTAATTGCAGCTAAAATATCCTCCCTAGTTGAAACAGCTGGCTCAATTTCATACCCACTAAGAGATTTCAACTCTTCTAACGCTATAACATCCTTAGGGTTAGTCATCGCAACTAAAAGTTTGTTGTCACGAATCTTTACTGGGAAAACTAGAAATTTTCGACATAGCTCTTCTGGAATAAGTTGAACTGCCCTTTTTTCAATTTTTTCCGTTGAAAAATCGACAAATGTTAAACCTAATTGTTCAGCAATCTTTGAAATAAGGTCCCTCTGACTAACATAGCCAAGGTAAACTAAAGCCCTGCCTAAAGGAAGACCAGATTTCTTTTGAATTTCTATTGCCTCCTGAAGCTGTTCGTCACTGATTAAATTAGATTCCTTAAGTAAACTGGCCAAATCTTTTTTTGCCACTTATTCGTCCCCTTCTTTAGTGGATAATTCAAAAATTTCATCAGCCATACTGGTAAAATCACTATAATATGGTGAATCCTCACCCACCTCTAGCTTGCTTCCATCATTAAAATATAATTCCACCTTCTTTGGCTCAGATTTTCTTTTACCCTTTTTGAACCAAAGAGCAATTAGACCAATTAAACCAAGAGAAATTAATATCTTATAAAAAGTTTTCATAAGAATTTTTAATAAGAAGTAGCTTGCTTTTCTCTCCTATCGACTACCTCTAAAACTTTATGCATCAATCCTAAGAGAACTTCTTTAACATCCTCTTTATTTCTAGCATCGCAAGAATAGATAGGAACACTGCTTTTTATGCTGAGACCAGCTCTAATCTCCTCAAGGAGCTGAGGAGTAACTGCTCCATCAAACTTAGTCACTGCCACAACATAAGGAACTCTGGAAAGAGTCTTAAAATAATTTAAAATTTTTTGTGATTCTGCAACACCCTCAGGGGTTGAGTAATCAACTAAGACAATAAAGCCGAGCATTCCCTTGGAAAGAGTTTCCCACATAAAACTGAAACGTTCCTGACCTGGGGTTCCAAAAAGATAGAGAGCCACATCGTCATCGACTGTAATTCGACCAAAGTCCATAGCAACAGTTGTCTCCCTTTTTACCTCTTTACTCGAGTCTGAAACCGCTCTTTCAGTAGAAAGAACTGTTATCTCACTGATTGTTCGAATAAATGTTGTTTTCCCAGCTGCAAAAGGACCTGTAACCACTACCTTTACCGAGCGCAATTTACCCTCCTATAATCTTTTGATCCCTTTAATAATTTTTAAAACAAGCTCCCTTGTGATTCCTTTATCTAAAGAAGTACCCTCCTCTTCAACCTTAGTCGCTTCTTCCAATTCAGAAGAAGATTCAGGTGGTGCCACTTCGGTTAAAGATGTTAGCTCCTCAAGCATCTCTTCAAGTTCCTCAACAGGAACTTCTCCTTTGCTCTCCACCTCCACATCAACTTTCGGCTTGCCTCCTTTAACTTTTTCTTTCTTTGCTCCGAGAATCTGCTCAGTAATCTTAGCTGTAATCTCCTCAACTACTTGGTCCGCCTTCTTCTTAATTTCCTCAGCAACTGCTTCTTTCCTTTCAGCTTCTTCAGGTTTTATTTCTTCAACAGGAAGTCCTTCTTTTACTTCCTCTTTTTTCTCCTCAATAACTTCTTCCTTTTTTTCCTCCCTAACCTCTTCTAAAGAAATAACTTCTTCCTTTTTTTCCTTTTCGACCACTTCAGCTACTGGCGGTTCTGCAACCTCAATTAAACCTTTAGAATAAACATCAGAGAGTATCTTACAAGTTTCAAACTCACTCAAACCAACTTCCTTAGAAACTGTGCTTATATCTTTTCTCCCATCCAAACCACTAATAACTTTCCATTCCTTAGGTTTTAAGCTAATGTCTTTATCTCCCTCACCGGGAGATGAACTTATTTTAAAATACATCTTCAAGCTAGGAATTATCTTCTTTATCTTCTTCCATTCATCTAGGCGAGCATTTACCTCCGAAATAACCTTTGAAGAGTCAGCAACTATCCCCAAATCCTCATCATCTCTTTCTTGATCCCCTTCAAAATTAAAATCACCTTCTTTCCAAGTAAATAGATCAAAAATAGCATCAGCAATTTGATTGACAAGAAAACTTTGGAGTTCTTCTAAGGAAAATATACCTTTTTCAACTAAAGCGGTTCCCACCTTCTTTGAAGTGTCCTTTTCCTTATCCTTCAAAATTCTCTCCCGCTCTTCATTAGAAACCTTTTGAGAAGTTAGTAACTTTTGAAGCCATGATTTTTCACTCCAAGGGGTTGAAGCAAAATATATCCCCCCATCCTTAAAATAAATTGATCCTTTTCCCTCAGAGCTCTCGATAACCAAGGCTCCCTTTTTCTTACTCAATGTAATTAACTGAAAAATATCAGCTAGATTGAAATCTTTTAAATTTCCTTTAAGAGCCATCTCTTAACCTCTTAAATTACAATATTTCCCCCAACTGATGAGCAATTTTTTTCATATCATAGAAGACTAATCCAATCTTAGCTTCCTTCCCAGCTAAACAAGTGAGAACAGCCTTACCAGCCGTTGACATTAAAAATACATAACCTTTATTGCCTTCAACAAAAACTTGAGCTAAATCTCCCCTCCCCAACTCTGATGCTGCTTTTTCACCTAAGCTCAAAATGGCAGCAGACATTGCAGCAACTCTGTCTTCCTCAGCGCCAGGTGGTAAAGCTGAAGCCATGATTAAACCATCCAAACTTACTAAAGCAGCTGCTTCAATGCTTGGTGAAAGCGCAATAAAATCACTCAATATGACCATAAGTTTTTCTTCCAAAGTTTCCCCTTTTTCTTTAGATTTCTCTTCTATCACTTTTTCAGCTTCTGCTTTTGGACCTTCTCCTTCTGCCGTAATTTCAAAATCTCCAAGCTTTATTTTCTTACCCTCTTTTTCAGTTTCTTTCTCTTTAACTGCTTCTTTTTTCTTCTCTATTACTTTTTCCTCTTCCGTTTCAAAAACATCTACAGGAACACCTGAAGTCTCTTCAGCCTCTTCAAAGTCAGACTTAATTAATTCTCCCTCATCATATTTTGGTTTTTCAGGCTCTTCAAATTCCCAATCGCCAGTTTTTATCTCATCCATCCTAATTTTCCTCCTTCATTCTTTCCGTTTATTTAAGAAAAGGCTTAAACTTTTCTAAGTTTTTATTTAGTCAACAATTACTTATAGGCTTGAAATTAAACAATTACTCTCATGATTTCTTCAATTGAAGTAATCCCCTGCTTCACTTTTTCCATCCCTTCTTCTCTGAGAGTTAACATTCCTTCAGCAATAGCTACTTTTTTTATCTCATCTGTTGATGCCCTCTCAACAGTTAACCTCTCAATTGTTTCACTCATTTCCATTACTTCAAAAATCCCGACTCTGCCTCGATAACCTGTACCATTACAAGCATCACAACCCTTTGCTCGATAAAGAGTAGGTAAACTTTCCCCTTCTCCTAAAGGAAATTTTACTCTTTGAAGTGATTCAAGGGAAGGAGTATAAGCTTCTTTGCATTGGTCACAAAGCTTTCTAGCTAATCTTTGAGCAACAACTGAATCAATAGCCGATGAAGTTAAAAAAGGCTCAATACCCATCTCAGTTAAACGAGTAATGGCAGATGGAGCATCATTAGTGTGAAGAGTAGAAAGCACTAAATGGCCTGTTAAAGCAGATTCAATGGCAATGAGAGCTGTTTCTTGATCCCTAATTTCACCAATCATTACAATATCAGGGTCATTTCGCAAAATGGAACGAAGAGCTGAAGCAAAAGTTAAACCAGCCTTAGGGTTAACTTGAACTTGATTTACTCCAGGCAAGCGATACTCAACTGGATCTTCAACAGTAATTAAGTTCTTTTCATCTTTGTTTAACAAATTTAATCCAGCATAAAGGGTTGTTGTCTTCCCACAACCAGTTGGACCAGTAACAAAAATAGCTCCATAAGGCTTATTTAAAGACTTTTTAAACTTCTTGAGACTTTCAGGGAGAAAACCTAAATCTTCTAGTTGCATTAAAATGCTTTCTTTCTCCAAAAGCCTGAGAACAACTTTTTCCCCGTAAACAGTGGGTAAAGTTGCAACCCGAAAATCAATAGGTTTTCCATCAACCATTAAGCTAAAACGGCCATCTTGAGGAAGCCGCTTTTCAGCAATATCCATGTTAGCAAGAATCTTTATCCGAGCAACCATTCCAGTTTGAACTCTCTTTGGTGAACGCATTACCTCATGTAAAACGCCATCAATTCGATACCTAATTCTAATATCTCCTTCTTGAGGTTCAATATGGATATCAGCAGCTCGACTCCGGGCAGCCTCGGTTATAATTACATTAACGAGCTTAACAATGGGAGCTTCTTCAACCTCATATTCTTCCTCCACAGTGGTAGCTGAAACAGCAGCTTCCTCCTCTTCACCAGCCACACTCTCAGTCATCTCTTCTACTTCATGGTCCATCCGGCAAAACTGATTTATAGCATTTTGAATTGCGGATTCTAAAGCAACTACTGTCTTGATTTCATAACCAGTGATAATTCTTAAATCGTCAATGGCAAATATATTTGCAGGCTCAGCCATAGCCACAACTAATTTGTTATCTTCAAAATCAATGGGGAGAACAGAATACTTTCGAGCAATATCTTCTGAGATTAAAGTAGCAGCATTAGGATTAATTTCATATTTGCTTAAATCTACATAAGGTAAGCCTGTCGCCTTAGCTATAACCTTAGCAATGTCAGCTTCTGAAACATAGCCTAAATCAATTAAAGCTGAAGTGACTGACTTACCATCTTGAGCTTCAACTGCTTCTTGTAACTGCTCTTCAGTTATTAATCCTGCTTCAACTAATATTTTGCCTAATCTTTTCTTTAATCTAACCATTTTTAGGCTCCACTTTTAACTAACGAAAGTTCCTTATCGATAATCCTTTTAACTATCTCAGCTGGTGGCTCTAAGCCAGTCCAGACTTTAAAAGCACCTATCCCCTGGAAAATTAACATTCCCAAGCCATTTAAGGTTTGAGCGCCTCTTTCCCTAGCCGTCTTTAAAAATTTAGTCTCTTCAGGGTAATAAATTAAATCACAAACTAAATGTTTTTCCGTCACTCCTTCCCAATCTTCCCTTGAAATTGGCATCTCCCCTTCTAAAGAACCCATACCAACTGGTGTCGCATTAATAACCACCTCAACATCTTTAAAAATTTTAGCCAGTGGTTCATTTAAAGAAATCCAATCAACTTGAACTGAAGGGAAATTCTCTTTTACCATGTCTCTTAAATTCTTAGCTTTCTCAGGAGTGCGGTTGGCAATAATAATTCTTTTTGGTTCTTCCATAGCTAAAGTTAAGCAAATCGCCCGAGCACCTCCACCAGCACCAATAATTAGAAAGCTCTTCCCTTTGGGATAAAAATTAGCATCTCTTTCCAAAGAATTTAAAAAACCCTTCCCATCAGTATTATATCCAATTAACTTACCATTCTGAACATGAATAACATTAATTGCCTTGACCATTTGAGCATAAGTATCCAACTCATCGAGATAAGAAATAACTGCCTCCTTATATGGCATAGTCACATTAACCCCGACAAAGTTCAAAGCTCGAATTCCATTAAGCGCAGAAGGCAAATTTTCCTCCCTTAAAACTGGTAAAGGAACATAAGCCCAATTCAATTGATAATAATCAAAAAGACCATTAAAAATAAACGGCGAATAAGTGTGCTTCAAAGGATAACCAATAATTCCAACTAATTTTGTCTCTCCATTTATCTTCATCGTTATCTCTTCTATCTTACCTCATTCTCGTCAAACTAGCAAAATTTATTAGCAATTTTTTTGAAGACAAATAATTACATTTTTTTATCGTCAAAAAAAATGATTTTCTCAAGTCCCCAAGAAAACTTGAAAAAATCGATAACTCTTTACTTATTTTTCCAACTTTATATTTCTTAAGATTCTCCTTTCCAACTTCCTTAAAAGCTGGGTGTGAAAAAGGTCTTGGCTACTCATTGGTGAAACCAAAATTGTTTTCATCTTAAGAAGATTACCACCCAAAATATCAGTAAAAAGCTGGTCACCAATGACTGCTACTTGCTCAACTTCCATCCCTAAAAGTTCTAACCCACGCCGAAAAGCCTTCCTCCTTGGTTTACCAGCTGGGGCTATTAATGGAATTTTCAGCTCCTCAGCGATCTTACTTGCCCGTGATGACCAATTATTAGAAACAAGACAAACCCGAAAACCTAAAGAAGAAAGCAACTTAAACCAGTCTTTAATTTCTTCCGTAACAATCTCATCCTTCCTTGGAACAATGGTATTGTCCAAATCAATGATTAACCCTCTCACTCCCTCTTTTTTTAAATTAATTAAGTTTATTTGGTTTACTGATGAATAATATTTATCTGGAAGCAAGATTTTTAAAAATTTTTCCCTCATCAAATTACTTTCTCCTTAAAAAGACAAATTTTTCTTTAATAACTCCTTACAATTTAAAATTATTCTTACTAGTATCCAAACCAAAATTCCTTCTTTATTTAAAAAATTATAACCTGTGCTATTAACAGCCACAATAAAATTTAGAGCTGAAATTAATTTTATATTTCTTTTGTCTTTAGTTGGCTCGCTGGTTACTCCTCCCTTATCACTGCCTTCAGTTCTTCAGCACTTTATTGACTAATTCTAATTTTTAAATATCTTTTTTGCTTTCTCTTTAGCTTTTAAAAACTCTTTATGGGTTTGAGTAAAAGTGTGGCTTCCCTTAGGGTCAGTTAAAACATAGTAAAGATAATTTACTTTAGAAGGATTTAATGCAGCTTTTATTGAAGCTAAACCAGGACTACAAATTGGCCCAGGTGGAAGTCCAAAATGAATATAAGTATTATAAGGAGAATTTACTTGGGTATCTCTTTCGTATAACCTTGACTTCCATTCCCCTAAAGCATACTGGACAGTCGCATCTATTTCAAGACGCATTTTTCTTTGAAGGCGATTATAAATTACCGCAGCGATTATCGGTCTTTCATGAGGCAACTTAGCCTCTTTTTCAATCATTGAGGCAATAGTAATTAATTGATGAAGATTCAATCCCTTCGCCTTTATTTTTTCAAGATCTTGAGAAGAAATTTCTTTGCCAAACTGCCTCAGCATCAAATCTACTGCCTCTCTAGGAGAACTTCCTTCAACTAAATAATAGGTCGCAGGGAAAAGGTAGCCTTCGAGTGTTCCTAAAGGATTACTAGAGAGGAAGGAATAGTTGAAAATTTTTTTATTTCCTGTAGAAGCAATAGTTTTAAACTCATTACCATCGATGTTTGTTTGAGATGATAATCGGTTACCAATTTGTTCGATAGTAAATCCTTCTGGAATAGTCACTTTAAAAACTTTTTTCAGAGGGTCTTTAGTTAAAATTTCTGTAACTCTTCTATAACCCATGTCTTCTTTAAAAAGATATTCACCTGCATCAATTTTTCGGTCAACTCCCCAATACCAAACTAATAACTTAAAAATAATAGCATTTCTAATGACTTTTTTTTCAACTAACAACTTGCCAATTTCATCAATAGATTGCCCAGGAGAAATAATCACTCGAACTTTCTTGGAAGATGGAAATAAGGAAAATTGATTAATCAAAAAAAAGATAAAAAATAAAATTATAGTAAGGATTAGTATTCTCCAAAAGTATTTTAACCAACCCTTATTCACTACTGATCCCTCAAGCTATCGAGATAGCTTTGCAATATTAAAGTAGCAGCCAATTTGTCAACAATTTCTTTTCTTCTCTTGCAAGGTGTTTTAAAATAGGAAAGTGTACGATTAGCTATGCGAGTTGTTAGTCGTTCATCCCATTCACGGATAGGAACAAAAAGCTCTTTCCTAAGTTCATCAACATATTTTTTAACTTTTTCTGCTTGAATTGAAGTTTCTCCCTTTAAATTGTAGGGAATACCTACAACAATTTCTTTTACTTTATATTTTAAAAGAAGCCTTTTTATTTCCTTAAGTTCTTCCTTAAATGTTTTTCTCCAAATAACCCCTAAGCTTAAAGCAACTTTATTCGACTCATCAGATATAGCTACACCAATTTTCTTTTCCCCGATATCAAATGCCATTTTGGTCATTTTAACTCTTAATTTTTCTTAAAATATTAATTATTTTTTCTTTCCCGACTTTTAAAGCCTCATCAATTTTTTCTGGGCTTTTTCCACCAGCTTCGGCTAAATCAGCTTTACCTCCTCCACCGCCTCTTACTAAACCTGAAATGTTTTCAACTAACTCACCAGCGTGAAATCCCTTAAGAACAATTGAGGGGGTTGCTGCACTAAGCAATATCGCCTTCCCCTTAATCGAAGCTCCAAAAAGAAAGATTCCCTTTTCCACCCGAGAGCGCAAAGCGTCAGCTAATATCTTTAAGTCCTGAGCTTCCTCGACCTCTAATTTTTCCACAACTACTTTTGTTTCATTTACTTCAACCGCTTCTTTTAAAAATCTTTCAACCTTTTCAGCAAAGTAAACCTTTTTTAACCTTTCCAACTCTCTATCTTTTTCCTTTAAAGAAGTGATTAAAAAATCGACTTTAGCTGGAACTTCTGAAAAAGGAGCCTTTAAGGTTCGAGAAATTTGACGATAAAGTTCTTCTTCCTTGTAAACAAAGTTCAAAGCCTCATAAAGAGTTAAAGCTTCAATCCTCCTTAAATTTGCTCCAATACTGCCTTCTGAGACAATCTTAAAGAGACCAATATCACTTGACCTGGTAACATGGGTACCTCCACATAGTTCCTTACTAAAATTACCCACCTCGACAACTCGAACAAAGTCCCCATACTTTTCTCCAAATAAAGCAATTACTCCAATTTCTTTAGCAAACTCCATGGAAGTAATATAAGCTCTGACTGGGTGATTCTCAAAAATCTTGCTGTTGACTAACTTTTCCACCTTAATAATTTGTTCAGGAGTCAAAGCTTCAAAATGAGTAAAGTCAAACCTCAATTTTTTATCATCAACCAAGGAACCAGACTGTTTAACATGCTCTCCTAAAACAATCCTAAGTGCCCAGTGAAGAAGATGAGTTGCAGTGTGGTTACTAGAAATGCTTTGCCGCCTCTTTTGGTTTACCTTACCTTTTGCTGAAGTTTCAACTTCAATATAACCACTTACCACTTTTCCTTTATGGGTATAAAGAGAAGGAAAAGGGCTTGTGGTATCATAAATTTCCATTATACCAGTATCGGTAATTATTTGACCCTTATCACCAACTTGTCCTCCCATTTCAGCATAGAATGGTGTTTTATCTAAGATTATCTCTACTTCCTCCCCTTCTTTGGCTTTTAAAATCATGTTTTCCCCTTTAATTATCGCTTTAACATTGCTAGTAGTTTCTAACTCAGCGTATCCGACAAATTCAGTTGGGCCAAATTTCTCGGTCACTAATCGATAAACATCTTTTGAAAATGTAAAAGTTTTTCCCTCAAAGCTTTGTCTTGATTTCTCTCTCTGCTCCTCCATTAATTTTTGGTAATCTTCCTCGCTAACTGAGAGGCTGCTTTCGGCCAGAATTTCTCTAGTCAACTCAAAAGGAAAACCATAAGTATCATAAAGAACAAAAGCAAAATTGGCTGGTACAGTTGAAAGTTTTTGAGAATGAGCCTTTTTAATTATTTCACTTAACATATTCAATCCTTGCTTTAAAGTATGAGAAAATCTTTCCTCCTCCTTCTGGACAATTTTTTTAATAAATTGAGCATTTGTTTTTAAGTCAGAATAGGTTTCAACCATAACTTTAATCACCTTATCTACCAAGTGGGGGAGAAAAATCTTTTCAATTCCTAATAACCGGCCATGGCGAACTGCTCTTCTTAAAAGGCGCCGAAGGATATAACCTCTTCCTTCATTGGAGGGAATTACCCCATCATTGACCAAGAAAGTTATTGCTCGGACATGGTCAGCAATAATTTTGGTAGAAATTGCACCTTTTTCCTCCTTTGTTAAAGAAAGAATTTCTTCTACTATCGGCTTCATTAAATCAGTCTCAAATGTACTCGTTACATTTTGTTTAATTAAAGCAATTCTCTCTAGCCCCATACCTGTATCAATGTTTTTTTGGGGTAAAGGGTTCAGCTCTCCATCTTCTCCTCTTTCAAATTCCATAAAAACTAAATTCCAAACCTCCAAAAATCGATCGCAATCACATCCGATGCCACAATCGGGCTTCCTGCAACTTCTCTCTTCACCAAGGTCATAAATGAGCTCGGAACAAGGACCACAAGGGCCGGTGGAACCTGCTGCCCAAAAATTGTCTTCTTCCCCCATTCTTACAATTTTCTTATCAGGTATTTTAATAAGGTCTCGCCAAATTTGATAAGCTTCTTCGTCTTCCCGAAAAATCGTCACCCAAAGTTTTTCCTTTTCCAATCCCATCTTCTCAGTCAAAAATTCCCAAGCCCAGGAAATTGCCTCTTTTTTGTAATAGTCCCCAAAAGAAAAATTGCCCAGCATCTCGAAGAAGGTTAAATGTCTAGCAGTTAACCCTACTTTTTCAATATCGGTTGTTCGGACACATTTCTGGCAAGAAGCTGCTCGGGTAAAGTCAGGCTTAATCTTGCCTAAAAAAATTGGCTTAAACTGAACCATGCCTGCAGCTGTTAAAAGAAGTGTAGGGTCTTCAGGGATCAATGAAGAACTAGGAACAATAGAATGGTTGTGCTCTTTGAAATATTCTAAAAAACTTTCTCGAATTTCCTTACTTTTCAATTTGACCTCTACTAAAAATGTTCCTCGTATTTTTCAACAAAATGATAAATTAAAACCTTACCTACAGCTGCTACTGGAATTGCTAGTAACATTCCCATAACACCAAATAAAACCCCCCCTGTTAAAAGGGAAAAGACTATTAAAACAGGATGAAGGCTCACTTGTTTTCTCATAATATTAGGGGTTAAGAAAAGGCTATCAATTTGCTGAACTATAAGTAAAACTAAAACTGCCCAAAGAGCAGTAAGAGGTGACCTAAACAAACCAACTATGCCAGCGAGCAAAGCACCAACAACAGGTCCAAAATAAGGTATTATATTTAAAACACCAGTAATCATTCCAATCACAATGGCGTAATCCACCCTTATAACAGAGAGTCCAATACTAGTTAAAATACCAACCGAAAGAGCAACCAAAAACTGCCCTTTAATAAAACTCCCAAGAACTGTGTCAATTTTTTTTGCAATAACCTTTGCTTCTTCTCGATACCTTACCGGAACAAGAGCAAAAGCAGTTTCTGTTATTGCTTTTAAATCTTTAAGAATATAAAAAGCAATCACGGGGGCTAAAATAAGATAAAAAAGATTTGATACAAGATTGATGCTCACTCGAGGTAAACGAGTAAGAGCTGAAACAATCCAATTCTGCAAATTTTGGATACCCTCCTCAAAAAGTTTAACTGCCTCTTTTGGAATGCGAAGACGAGTAAATTTACCTTGCCAAGTTTTTAAAAACCCTTGAACTGCTTTAAGGTAAAGAGGGAAGTTCTTTAAAAATTGACTAAATTGATAGCTAAGAGCTGGGACTAAATAAAATAAAAAGATAGTCACAATCAAAGCAAGAACCAAATAAATTAAAATGAGGGAAACAGCTCGGTTTAATCCTTTTTTCTCAAAGAAATTCACAAAGGGACGCAAAATATAAACGAGAGCCATAGCATAAACAAAAGGAAGCAAAATAGAGCTAATTAAGGAAAGGATGTAGAGAAAAAAAATGACTAAAATTAATATACCAATATAGGACCAGATAATAACGCCTATTTCTTTATATCTTTCTAAAACTTCCTTGGTTTTTTTCAAATCACATCCCTTTAAATTATAAGATAAAGACCGAAGTAGAACTTTATAGCTTCAGCCTTCTGTCTTTAGTCTTCTGTCTTAAGCATCATCTTTTCCTGTAATTCTTCTTCTTTTCTTTTTGCTTCTTCTATTCCTTCCTTAATTGCCTTCATTAAGCGAGCCGAAGATTGGTCAATTGCCTCTTTAACCTTTAAGACAAATTGTCCAGAAATTTGTAAAAAGATTCTCTTTGCTTTTTCTCTCCCCACAGGAGTAGTTAACAAAAAAATCAAAACACCCCCAAAGATACCTAAAAGGATATGCTTTCCTGAAATTTTTTTCACTTTTTTTTCTCCTTAATTAAAGTACTAATTGCCTTCTTAGCCCCAGCTGAAAATGAAGCTAATTTAATTAATGGTGAAGAAATTATTTCTTGAACAACATTAGTTGTTGTATTAACCTTATCGCTTATTTCCTCAACCGATTTAACTATCTCACCAACCTGCCCTAACTCCGAATTAACTTCATCTATTGTGATTTGGAGCTTTTCAAGTAGCGAAGGAACTTGTTTATTAACATCTTTAATCAACTCATTGATACTACCAAGAGTTTTAGAGAGCTGGATTAAAACATAAACAAAAAAAAGGGTTAAAATTGCTGCAAGTATTACTAAAATAATATCCATTGCCAAATTTAAACTCATTCTTTCCTCCTTTTAAATGCTATCACAAATATTTTCTTATTTCTAAAAAACCATTTCAAACCCTTTAATTTAACAGCGAGAAATTTCTGCAGTCTCCTGAATTAAAAGCCTGTCAGCTTATTAACTAGTCTTTTTATCAGCTTCCTTTAAATATCTCAAAAATTCCTTTATTTTCTTCTCATACCCAGCATCAGAAGGAAAATAATATTTCCTTTTTTTTAAATTCTCAGGCAAGTAAGGTTGCTCAACATAATGGTGAGGAAAAACGTGAGGGTACTTATAACCCTTACCGTGCCCCAGCTTTTTTGCTCCAGGATAATGAGAATCTTTTAAGTGGTCAGGGATGGGTGGAGTAGCCTCTTCCTCTAAGGCTTCCAGAGCTTTATCGATTGCTTTGATAACTGAGTTACTCTTTGGAGCTGTAGCTAAATAAATAGCAGCTTGAGCTAAATTAAGACGACACTCTGGCATTCCAACAAATTCAACTGCCTCAAATGCTGAGGTTGCAATAGTTAAAGCACGAGGATCTGCGTTTCCAATGTCTTCAGAAGCAAAAATAATCATTCTTCGGGCAATAAACCTAGGGTCTTCTCCTCCCCTAAGCATTCTAGCTAAATAATAAATAGCAGCATCAGGGTCAGACCCTCTTAGACTCTTAATAAAAGCAGAAATAGTGTCATAATGGATGTCACGGTCTTTGTCATAATATATGCTTCTCCTTTGAATTGCCTCTTTGGCAACTTCTAAATTAACAATTTTTTTTCTTTTCTCTCCAGAAGCCAAAAAAACTGCTGTCTCGAGTGTATTAAGAGCAACACGGCCATCTCCATTTGATTTATCAATAATATATTGAAGTGCCTCGTCCTCAATTAAAATTTTTTCTTTGCCTAAGCCTCTTTCTCTATCTTTTAGAGCTCTTTTTAAAATTAATTCAATCTCCTTGGAAGAAAGAGGCTTTAAAGGTAAAATTTTTGAACGAGAAATAAGAGGGGAATTTATTTCAAAATAGGGATTTTCAGTGGTTGCCCCAATTAAAATAATTACCTCTTCCTCAACCGCCGGCAAAAGAACATCTTGTTGAGCTTTATTAAAGCGATGTATCTCATCGATAAAAAGGATAGTCCTCTGCCCAAAAAGAGAAAATCTCTCACGCGCTTCTTCAATTACCTTACGTACTTCAGCTACACCTGAAGTAACAGCACTTATTTGCTCCCAATAAGCAGAGGTAGCTTCAGCTATTATCTTTGCTAAGCTTGTTTTCCCCGAACCAGGTGGACCATATAAAATTATTGGAACTAGTTTATCTTCTTCAATTGCTTTCTTTAAAAAAGTTCCTTCGCCAACAATTTCCTCTTGACCAACAAATTCTTCTAACTTGCGAGGTCTCATTCGCAAAGCTAAAGGCTGATAAGGTTTACTCTCCTTTTTAAATTCACTATCAAAAAGGTTCAACTTAACCACCCTATCTATCTTTATTTTATAAAAATGAGTGACAAGTAACTAGTAGCGGTGGAGAGTGAAACTTAAAGATAAAAGATTAAAAGCCCCACCTGCGAGTTAGGCAGTCTGGCTTGAGAGTAAGCAAAATGATTTATTAAAATGCGAAGATTTTTATTTGCCTGATTCTCAACCAGACAGGCACTTTTAATTTTTAATTTCACTAGCTAATAGAAAATACAAACAAAAAGGAAAGAGCAGAAAAAAGATTTAGTATGAAAAGAGAACTGCTGCCTACTCAAAGTGTAAGCTAGGGATTAAATGGAATGGTCACTGGGTAATAATCAGAAGTATATTCATTTCCTGCCAAATCAGTTAAATCAAATCTTAACCTTAAATATGAGCCATAATATCGAGGTGAAGGAACCTTCCAGTAGTGATAGACAAACTCGGAACCTGCCTTTATCCCTTGATAATCTGCCCACTTAATGGTATCAACTAAGCTTCCTCTAGCTGTTTCAACTCGAATTTTAACAAAGGCATCCTCGCTTAAAAGATAGCGAATTTCAACTTTACCATCATTGGGCACAATGTCACTGACACTAACTTTCTCAACCCATGGCAATTCGGTATCAAATTCACAAGTATAATCAACCTTTATCGCTAAAGCTCCTCCTGAATCTTTTATTCGATAAATCATTCTCGGGGGAACCTCTATGCGAACCTTAAATGTTTTGGTCTTTGGATCAACATAAACAATTGGTAAATTAGCTCCACTGCTATAGGGTTCTTTATAAATTTCTTCGTCTAAGACACTATCTTTCTCTCTTGACTCAATCCAATCATAAAGATTATAGTCAAACCTTTCAGTTAAATAATTGTAGACACTATAAGAAACACTTTTCCCCTCAGGTGTGTAGATAGCTTCCCCTTCAACTGTAACCTTGGGAATAGCTGCATCTTTATTAAATATCATCTTAAAAGCCTTAGAGGAAAAGGCAGGTGGATTAACTTTAAAAGCATAGGTGACCGATGAAGTTGCTTCATCTGGCCCAATAAGAGTAGCTGAGTAGTGGGGTTGGTCATAATAAACTACTTTTCGGACATTACCTGAGTAGCCAGTATAAGACCAAGCACTAATTAATGATGAAGTAGTTTCAATTGCCCCCGGAGTTGACTCAAAGAAAGGCAATAAGTTTGGAGCTCCTTCCTCAGGAAGAGTAAGAGCAAATTGACCAAAAGGATAAGTAAGAGAAGTAGCTGAAAAACCAGTTGAATCTCTAACCTCAATTTTAAATTTGAGATTGCTCAGCGAATAACCTTTTGGAACTTTCCAACTAGAGCTTTGGTAATATTTCCCTTTTGCTTCAGAAATCGTTTTAACTAAATTGTTGCTTGAGTCATAAATTTTTATCTTAACAAAAGAGTTCTCGGATAACTCATAATAAAAGTTAACAATTGGTAAATACTCCCTTGTTTCGAGAGAATAAGCATTAGAAACTCGGCTAATCGAGGGAGGAGTTTTATCATAATAGCACTTGTAATAAAGTCTCATGCTTTCAATGCGATAAAGACTGTAAGGAGGTAACTTGATTTTAATTTTAACTCTGTTCCCGCCTGGCTCAAAGTATTGAAAACCAAAGGGAACCTCAGGCCCAAAATCTACGCTTCCACCCTCTTCGACATCTTCGACTTTCTCAACAAATTTCTCACTTGCCCAATCAAATATCTCAAAAGTTGGCTCCTCCCCTGAAAGTATTTTACCCTCAATTGGAACATTACCTATAGAGTAATTAAAAGGGTGGGGAGGGTAAAAAGTGAAACAAACCTGAGCTGGGCTGGCATTTGAACCAATCTCTAAAGCCTGCTTTGTGCCTCCCACTTCTTCATCATAAAAAGTTTTAAGCTTAATGCTTCCCCTCGCTTCAGAGTAAGAACTTAAAGGAATTACCAGTGTCCCTTCAAGAGTTTGCCACTCTTTAGGAAAGCCAGTTGCTACTTGAGAGAGATAGTAAGTTTTTGATGAACCAGTGTAACCAGCCGAATCTTGAACTTCAACCTTAAACTTTAAGTCACTTGAAGAATAACCCTTTGGGATATTCCAGTAATCACTATATTGAAAACCAATCCAATCAGTTCGCTTAATAGTGGTTACAAGCTTCCCTGAACGATTATAAATTTTTATCTTAACAAATGAATTTTCTGAAAGGTTGTAAAAGAATCTAACAGCGTTAGGAGATTCATCAGCAATTAAAGTAAAGTCAGTAAAGAGAGAGCTAACTGTTGGTGCTTTTTTATCATAAACATACTGGTAGGAAAAATTGAGATCTTCAAAGCGATAGGTGGTGAAGGGAGGGATTTCAATTTTAATTTTGACCTTATTTTGCTTTGGTTGAAAGTAAGGAAACTGAAAGGCTGTACCAGAACCGTAACTACCAGTGTAAGCTCGTGCCTTTGGGTCATAAACTTCACTTTCATATCGCTCCGTTGACCAGTTATAAATCTTGTAGGTAGGTTCATCCCCTGATATTAACTCTCCTTTCACATCTATTGCACCAGATAAATAACTATTGGGATGGGGGGGCGTAAAAGTATAAGTTAAGGTCGCAGTAGTGGAGTAAGTTTGTGCTAAAAGGCCAGTTAAATACTGAGCTGAGCTTACATCGTAATAGGTAACTGCCTTTACGTTGCCGTTAGCACTAGTGTAGTTAGTTGATGGAAAACCCATCGAGCCTTCAACCACCACATAAACATTAACTGTATCTTGAGTTTCACCAACTTTGCTTTTAGCAACTACCTTAAGTGTATGAGAAGTCTTTGTTTCAACATTTGTATCCCAGCTCCATTGAAAAGGAGATGTTTTAACCGTTTGGCGTAAAACTCCATCGACATAAAATCGCACTTCTTCAACATCTTTAACATTCTTAATAGAACATTTAACATCCACTCTCCCCTTGAGAAAAGCACCTTCTTCTGGTTCAATTATCATAATCTCAGGAATTCGAATGGCTTTAACTAGTTCCCTTTCCTTAAAAACCTCAAGTTGAGCTAAGATTGGGTCACCTTCAAAAACACCTATCTCACCCTCGGCTAAGGCAAGAAGTGAATCTTTTTGAACTTCACTTAAAGAATATTCCTTAAGCTTTTTTTCTCTAACCTCTGGTATCCTAGGAATTTTCTCAATTTTGGGGGCACAACCAACAATCAAGACAATAAGAGTAAATATAATTAAAGTTAACTTTAATTTCTTCATCATCAACTCCTTTACTTTTCATTATTTTAATAAATTTTTTTCTTTCTGGCAAAAAGTAAATTGCTTTATGAAAATTAAGACAAAAATTTAGAAAAAATTTATTATTCCTTATGAAATGAGGTCTTTTTCTTCATACCAAATCTCAATAGCTTTATCTAAATGAGAAGAGGCATCTTTTGAAATAGAAATTGCTCGGATAAAAGGAGCCTGACTTAATTCTCCTTTCATCATTGAACTGATAAGATTAGTATCAATTGTTCTGATAAATTCTTCCAGTTCAGGTAGGTCAGTTTGAAGTAAAATTTTGTAAGCCAGAGAGAGATTTTCCTTAAGACTTTTTAGTTCTTTCTTCTTTGGCTTTGATTTTTTGAGCAAATTGTAATTTTTTTTAACTTTTTCTTTTAAATCTTCAATTTTCTTAAGAGCATCTTCTCGTCTTGATTCGAAATCTCCTTTACCTGGTAAGTAAACTTGATTAGCAATTGAACCCATATCCCTAACAATTTCTGGATAAGCCTTTATTGCTCGATCGGTAAATTCAAGGTACTCCCTAGCTTCTTTAAGATTTTTGCTGCTCTCAATTTTTAAAGAATAAAATAAAAAAATGGCAAAAATAAAAATAATTAATAAAAAGAAAAGAAATAAACCTAGGTTTTCCTTGATGTAAGACTTCCAACTAATTTTTTCCTTTTTTCTAAAAAGAGTCCTTTCCAGCCGTGAAGCTTTTTGAGCAAAAGAGGGACGACCTCTCACCGACAATGAAGTTTTCAAACTTGCTTTTTTTGACTGAGTGCTCTCTTCATCAGTTAAAAATGGTGGCTTTTGAAGGTTTGGGTTTTGAAAAGCTTCTTCATAACACCAAGAGCAGTAAGAAGAACCATTAGGAAGATTTTCTTCTTTAAACTGACAATAATTACAATATCTTTTCCATGGCAATTTTGGCTGACTTTCGCTTTTAGAAGAGAGCGAAGCACCACATTTACCACAAAATAAATTATCTTCTGGGTTTTTGCTACCACATTTTGGACAATTCATAGTACATTCCTTACTTATTACCCCAGAACCAATAAGTTAATTTAAATTTTCTTTTATTTTGGTTTTTTAATAATATTATAAAGAACTTGCTTTAAAAGTGTCTCATCAATATATTCACTCTCACCTCGAAACTCTCTGACCACATTTCCTTCAGCATCAAGAATTGAGAGTTGAGGTATATCTCCTACCCCAAACTCTTCTGCAAGAACAAAAGTCTTGTCAATATCATCTATATCAAGAAGGAGAAGAATGAACTTACCTTGGTAATCAACATCTTCATTTACTTTTCTCACTACTTCCCTAAGCTTATTGGAAACAATGTCAGTTGGAGAATAAAACATTAACAATATTGGCTCTTTTTTCTCAAGAGCTTCCTTAAAAAAAGTTGGTGTCCGTTCAGAAAGAGTAAATTTTCGAGGAACCTCAAGTTTAGTAATACTAACTGTGGCAGTTGTTCCTCCAGCTGGGGAAGTAGATATGCTAGGAGTCACTTCCGTAGAGGGGGTAGGCTCTCCACCTCCACAACCAGTTATTACTAGTACAACAATTACTACCAATAACCCTATAACTATCTTTCTCAAAACTTTCCCCCATTTTGAAGCTCCGCCTTGCCGTGTCAGGAAAACTCTGCTGAACCCTTCCCCACATATTGTGGGTGCCCTCTTACTTGCTTCTAGAGTCCTCATACTTTGGAGGCATTCTATCTACAAATAAAGGCCAGGCTCCCTCGCTTTGTGTGTTGGCTCAAGCGAGTATATTCCCTCACACGCACAAGGCCGAGCCACCTAGCTTAATTTTAGCATAAACAAGTAACGTAATAAAGTCCACCACTCAAAGACTGAAGACTAAAGTTAAATGTTCCTTTAAATATTTAATTTTAGATGATTTTGATTCTGTCTTAAGCCTTCAGTCAGAAGATTGCTTTTTTGTTTCAGTCTACTCTCTTCAGTCCTCTTCATGTCTTTAGCTCTTTTAACGAAGTCGAATGTGAAGTTCTCTTAACTGTTTTTCCTTCACAGCGTCAGGAGCTTTCGTAAGAGGGCAAAAAGCAGATTGAGTTTTAGGAAAAGCAATGACATCACGGATACTCTCGCGCCTAGCCATCAGCATCACTAACCTATCGAGCCCAAGAGCAATCCCTCCATGGGGTGGAACGCCATACTTAAAAGCTTCCAGAAGAAAACCAAATTTTTCTTTAATTTCTAACGGCGAGAGACCTAAAAGAGAAAAAATTTTTTCTTGAAGCCCTGTCAAATGAATCCTTAGGCTCCCTCCCCCAATCTCAACTCCATTAACAACCAAGTCATAAGCATTTGCTTTAGCTTTTAGAGGTTCGCTATCTAAGAGAGGAATTGATTCTTCCGTTGGAGATGTAAAGGGATGGTGATGTGACTTGAGCCGCTTTTCCTCTTCGTCATATTCAAAAAGAGGAAAGTTAATAATCCAAAGAAATTTAAAATTGTTAGACTTAACCAAGTTAAGTTGTTTACAAAGGTTTTCTCTTAAAATCCCCAAAACCTGACTGGCCACATGAGATTGATCAGCCATCAAGAAAAGTGTATTTTTGCCTCTCAATTGAAAAGCCTGAATTAAATTTTTTATCTCATCTTGATTTAAAAACTTAACAACTGGGGATTTTAATTCTCCCCCTAAATAAGAAAACCAAGTCAACCCCTTGGCGCCATTTTGAAGAGCTAAATTTATAACATCATCAATTTGCTTCCGAGTAAATTCTTTTTCCACTTTAATTCCCCGAATCACTCCCCCATCCCTTATCACTTGAGCAAAAACCTTAAAATTAGTTTCTTTAAAGATCGGAGTTAAGTCAGTTATTTCCAAGCCATATCTTAAATCAGGTTTATCTGTTCCGTATCTTCTCATTGCTTCATCATAGGTCATCCGAGGGAATGGAATAATTAAATCTTGGTTAATTAGGAGAAAAACCTTCTTTAACATTGCCTCAACCAGGGAAAGGATATCATCGCGAGAGACAAAAGACATCTCTAAATCAATCTGGGTGTGCTCAGGCTGACGGTCAGCTCGTAAGTCCTCGTCACGGAAACACCGGGCAATTTGGTAATATCTTTCTATTCCCGCCACCATAAGGATTTGCTTGAAAAGCTGAGGAGATTGAGGAAGAGCATAAAAATGCCCTGGATGAACCCGACTCGGAACAAGATAATCACGAGCTCCCTCAGGAGTGCTCTTAGTTAAATAAGGTGTTTCTACTTCGAGAAAACCCTCTTGATTTAAAAAATTCCTCAAGCAAGCAACTACTTTATGCCGTAATTCTAAAGATGAAAGCATCTCCCTTCGTCTCAAATCGATATAACGGTATTTAAGCCTTAAGTTTTCGTCAACTACAATTCCATCTTCAACTTCGAAAGGAGGAGTCTTTGCTTTACTTACAATCCTTATTTCATCAGCTCTTAACTCAACTTCCCCTGTGGGCAAGTTAGGATTTTCAGTCTCTGGTGGTCGGCGACAAATCTTACCCTTAGCTGAGATAACATACTCACCTCTCACTTTTTGAGCTATCTTAAAAGCTTCCCTTGATAAGCTAGGATCAGCTACAACCTGAATCAACCCACTCCGATCTCGCAAATCAAGAAAGATTAAACCACCATGATCTCTTCTCCGATGAACCCAGCCAAAAAGAGTAACATTTTCACCAACATTCTTTAACCTAACTTCCCCACAGTTGTGAGTCTTTTGGGAGTATTTAATTTTAGGATTCATTGTTTCCCCCATCTTTTACTGAGAGTTTTTTCTTTAAAGAAAATATTAAGTTATCTTTTTTAATCTCTTCTTCTAAGCCTGATTCCATATCTCTTACCTTAACGACACCTTTTTCCATTTCATCCGGCCCAATAAATAAGACAAAAGAGACGCCAAGTTTATCAGCTAGTCTAATTTGACTTTTAAGACTTCTTCCTAGAAAATCCATTTCAGCTGAGATTGAAGCATCCCTCAAGTCCTGGAGAATCTTAAAAGCTTCCCTTTTTAAATCCCTCTCGACCAATCCGATAAAAACTTTTGGTTTTGCAGCTTGAGGAATTTTTATTTTTTCAACTTCAGCATGGAGAAGGAGCCTTTCTACACCAATTGCAAAACCTATACCGGGTGTAGAGTCACCCCCCAACTCCTCAATTAACCCATCATACCTTCCACCGCCACCAATGGCATTTTGAGCTCCTAAATAAGGGCTCCTTACTTCAAAAGTCGTCTTGGTGTAATAATCAAGACCTCTTGCTAAAAAGGGTTCAATTTGAAAATGGATTCCCTCTTGAGTTAAGAGGGCTTGAAGTTCTTTAAAATGAGAAAGACATTCCTCACATAAAAAATGAGAAATTATTGGCCCCTGACGTAAAATTTTCAGGCAATTTTTGTTTTTGCAATCATATATTCTTAAGAGGTTAGTAGAAAGTCTTCTCACACAATCAGGGCAAAGCTCACCTTTAAAAGGATGAAGATATTTTTCTAAAACTTTAATAAAACTAAGCCGACATTTAGGGCAACCCATACTATTTAACAAAAGAGTAAAATCCTTTAAACCTAATCGAGTTAAGTATTCAATCATTAAACAAATTATTTCAGCATCAATAGCTGGTTCAATTGAGCCAATTGCTTCAGCACCAATCTGCCAAAATTCACGAGAACGGCCTGCTTGAGGTCGTTCAAAGCGATACATTGGACCAATATAAAACAGCTTAAGTGGAAAAGGTTTTTGATTAAAATTATGTTCTAGAAAAGCTCGGACAATGGAAGCTGTTCCCTCTGGCCGAAGAGTTAAGCTCCTTCCTTTTTTATCTTGAAAAGTATACATTTCTTTTTGAACAATATCAGTTGACTCACCGATACCCCTAATAAAAAGTTCAGTTTTTTCAAAAAGGGGTGTAATAATCGGTTGATAGTTATACAATTGAAAAATCTCCTTAGCTATCTCCTCAATATATTCTCTCTTCTTAGCTTCTTCCGGTAAAATGTCACGGGTTCCTTTGGGTGCTTTAAACTTATTCCTTCCCAAAATTAAAAAACCTCCTTTAAGAAGTAGTTTGACTTTTTTTCCAGACCAAGCTTTGTCTCAGGACCATGACCAGGAAAAATTAGTGTATCATCGGGTAAACTCAAAATTTTTTCTTTTAGCGAGGAGATTAAATCTTTCATCGAGCCACCTGCCAAGTCCGTTCTTCCAACTGAACCAGCAAAAAGGAGATCACCAGTGAACAAATGACCTGGAAAGTAAAGGGAAACACTATCTTGAGAATGCCCAGGGGTATAAATAATCTCTAAAGTCAAGCCATCAATAAGAATATCTTTACTTTCCTTTAAAAAAATGTCAGGGATAAAAGGAATACTCTCTCCATCTTGGTAAAGACAAATCTTAGCGTGAGTTGCTTGTGCAACTTCTTGAACTGCTCCAATATGGTCAAAATGGCTATGAGTTAAAAGAATAAATCTTAATTTGAATTCAAATTCCCTTAAAGTCTTTAAAATTCGATTGGCTTCTGCACCTGGGTCAATAATAACTGCCTCTGAACCTTTCCCAGCCGCTAAGATGTAGCAATTAGTAAAAAGAGGTCCAACAACCAGTTTTTCGATAATCACTTAAATTCTCCTAAAATATTTTTTTACTATCGAGCAAAAGGGTTACTGGCCCATCATTATCAATTTTAACTAGCATCTTTTTCCCAAATGTTCCTTCCTTAACCCCTAACCCTTGAGCTGAAAGAAGGTTAATAACTTTCTGATAAAGGGGTAAAGCTTTTTTAGGATAAGCTGCTTGATCAAAACTAGGACGATGCCCTTTTCGACAATCTCCATAGAGCGTAAACTGAGAAACAATAAGAACTTCCCCTCCAACCTCTCGAAGAGAAAGATTTAATTTTCCTTCACTATCATCGAATATTCGCAAGTTAGCCAGCTTCTCAGCGATTAATTTAGCATCTTCTTCATTATCATCTTTACTCACGCCAAGAAAAACAACTAATCCCCTCTTAATTTGAGCCAAAATTTCCTGGTCAACTAAAACACTTCCGCTTTTCACTCTTTGAACAACAGCCCTCAAACAACACCTCAAAAATAAGGAATTTCAAGGAATTTTAACACAAAATAGAACTTTCATTCTACTGAAAGAGGAATAAATAAATTAAGAAGGTAAAACCCGATAAGCATCAAAAACAGAATCAACTTTCTTCACTTCTTCAAGAATTTTATCTAAAAGAGAGAGGTTTCCAATCTCAAAGACAAAACGGAGAAAAGCTAAACCATCCTTAGTTGTTGTAACATTAGCTGAAAGAATATTTACCCCTGCATCACTAATAACAGTGCTAACATCTCGTAAAAGTTTTGTTCTATCAATTGCTTCAACCCGAATTTCAATCGTAAATGTACCAGGCTTTTTAATATCCCAAACTACTTCAACTAGCCGGTCAGGAAATAATAAAAAGTCTTGAACATTGTGACAATCTTTCCGATGGACAGAAACTCCTCTTCCCTGAGTGACAAAACCAATTATCTCATCATAAGGAACAGGGTTACAACATCTAGCCAGCCTGATTAAAATATCTTCAACTCCCTTCACCCTAACCCCCGCACTAACTACTTTCTTAGGACGGTGCTTAGCAACAGTGGGTTTAGCTAACCTTTCTCGATCTGAGAGTGACTGGATTATTTTTGTGACTACCTGCTTCGGGGAAATATTTCCTGCCCCAATACTTGCGTAAAGGTCATCTGAATGAGCAAAGTTAAACTCCTTGGCTATTGAGTTAAGCAAGGATGAATCTAAAGAAACTTTTAAGCTTAAACCATGCTTGCGCAGAATCTTTTGTAAGGCTTCTTTCCCTAGATTAATACTGTCTTCTCTAACTTCCTTGCTAAACCACTGCCTTATTTTGTTTCGAGCTCGAGATGTTCGAGTGAAGTAAAGCCAGTCTCGGCTTGGACCACTCGCTGACTTAGAAGTCATTATCTCAACAATATCCCCCATCTGGAGTTTATAATCAAGAGGGACAATAGCATTATTAACTTTCGCCCCAACACAGCTATGGCCAACTTCTGTATGAATAGCATAAGCAAAATCGACTGGGGAAGAACCTACAGGTAAGCTTATGACATCCCCTTTGGGGGTAAAAACAAAAACCTCATCTTCAAAAAGGTCAATTTTTAAAGCTTTCATAAATTCTCTTGGGTCTTTAAGTTCGCTTTCCCATTCAAGCATTTGAGCTAGCCAAGCTAACCTTTCTTCAAACTTGTTGGGCTCTTTCATTCCTTCTTTGTAGCGCCAATGGGCAGCAATACCAAACTCAGCTATGCGGTGCATTTCCTTTGTCCTGATTTGAACCTCTAATTGCTTCCCTTGCGGTCCAATAACTGAAGTGTGAAGGGTTTGATACATATTAAACTTAGGCATTGCAATGTAATCCTTAAATCTCCCAGGAATTGGTTTCCAAAGGGTGTGAACAACCCCAAGTGATGCATAACAATCCTTAACTGTATCAACAATTATTCGAACTGCTGAGAGGTCATGAATTTCATTAAAATCTTTACCTCGTTGCTTCATTTTCTGATAAATGCTGTAAAAATGCTTAGCCCGTCCTACAATTTCACCCTTAATGCCCACCTTTTCTAATTCCTTGCTTAAAGCATTAATAACTTCTTTAAGATAAGCTTCCCTTGCTTCTTTTGTTTCAGCTACCAGCTTTCTCACTTGAGCATATCTTTTCGGCTCCAAAATAGCAAAAGAAAGGTCTTCCAGTTCCGATTTAAGCTGAGAAATGCCCAAACGGTGAGCTAAAGGAGCATATATTTCAAGAGTTTC
Source organism: Candidatus Geothermocultor quzhuomuensis (assembly GCA_015711795.1). Classification (GTDB taxonomy): domain Bacteria; phylum Actinomycetota; class Aquicultoria; order Geothermocultorales; family Geothermocultoraceae; genus Geothermocultor; species Geothermocultor quzhuomuensis. Next base: position 11,912 of record JACVJC010000007.1, on the reverse strand, counting down.
TTCAGCTTTTTCCTTTTGTTTCTCTGGATGAATATGATCAGCTGTTCGCATATTGTGAAGGCGGTCAGCCAATTTTATCAAGATAACTCTTATGTCCTTTGCCATTGCGACCAGCATTTTCCTTAAATTCTCAGCTTGTTCTTCCTCCACCCTAAATTTCAACTTCTCCAGTTTAGTCACCCCATCAACCAGTGTAGCAATTTCTTCCCCAAACTCTTTCTTAACTTGAGAGAGAGAAGCAGGAGTATCTTCAATCACATCATGAAGTAAAGCAGCAGCAATAGTCACAGTATCTAAGCCCAAATCAGCACAGATGTTAGCAACTTCTAAAGGATGAGTAATAAAAATTTCGCCAGAATCTCGATACTGCTTTGAGTGTAATTTATTGGCAAACTCGTAAGCTCGATTAATTAAGTCAGTATCGACTAAAGGATTATAAGTTTTTATTTTTTTAATCAGGTCTTCAACTGGAGTTTTAGTAAGCATATAAACCAACACCCTTCAAAAGGGGTAAAAACCATTGCCTTATTAATTTTAACAAATTCAACCTACATCTAATAGAAGCGAAAGTAAATATTCCAACTGTCCTATCATAAATGGTGGAAACAACGCCCGTGCTCAGCGGTGGCGATTAGCTGTCCTCAGCAGTGATATTATGCCTTTTCCCTTGATTCGCGTATCGCCTCTAATATTTCTTTTCGGGTAATCTTTTTACGCAAGCCCGGCACATCAAAGGGAGAACGACGAGAGGGTGTTTTTGGCACAATAGAAAACATATCCCCTCTTCGACGCCGAATGATGACTTCTTCTTTCTTAGACTCTTCAAGTATGTCTGCCAGTTTCGCGCGAGCTTGTGAATAGGTATAAATCTTCATAAGTTACTCCACCACCTCTATTCCAAGATCTCCTGCAACTCCACATATGCGATCATCAAGGCTAATGAGAGGCAATTTGTTTTCTATGCAGCACTGGAGATAGTACGCATCATAAGCATTGATGTTGAACCGCAAAGCGATTTTCATCGCCTCATGTATCTTGACTGACACCAACCTAACTGCTATTCGCTGCGACAGGTCAAACGCCCGAAGGATTTCTCGATCATTAAGGTGTCCTTTTCTTCTTATAGCGATTAAGGCATTGCCAACTTCATAAGGTAAAACTTCCGGTGAAACAATGCTTCGTCCGGCGGTTTTATAAATAAGCCAATCGCGGTCACTCTCATTGAGAACAACAGCCAGAAATGCGCTTACATCTGCTACAATTTCCATGGCCTAATTGTACAACTCAAGCTTTGAGTTGTCAATATCTTTTTGAACTGATAAAAAAGAAGAAAATTGAAAGTAATATCTTAAAGACTTACATCAGAAAAGTTATTACCAAAATTAGGTAATTGCTGGCAATAAAATAAAAGGTAAAAAGGTCCGTCCTCTAATCCAACATTGCATATATTACAGGCTGACATAAAGCTTAACTTTTCTTAAAGTAGTTATATAAGTAACACTAAGGACTCCTCTATGGCATTGATAGGATTAAAAGAGCTTAAGCAAAAACACCACTTGTTTTGAGGTCACTTAAAAAGAAAAAGGTTTAAAGCTTTCGTAGATAGAATAAAGGAGGAGCCATCAATTTCTTAGGAAGAAGTTTTGAGAGGGGTAAAACTTGAGAAAAAGAAGTCTCGAGGCAAAAAGACTAGTAAGAAAAAATTCCAATAAGTTGTTTTTCTCACTTTCTCGGAATTGTTAGAAAGCACCTAATAAACTCCAGTGAGTTAGCAAAAAGGAAATTAAGGCATTTTGCTTCAGTCCTCAGCTCTAGTTTAGCTTTTTTGGCGGGAAATAAATAAGAAAATGGATAAAATTAGTAAGATAAAAATTAAAACCAATATTCCCCAAAGTGGATAAAAATTAAAGAGAAGAACAATGAGGGGAAGGGAAAAGATTAAAGAGGCTAAAACTAGACCAACTGATATTGATTTTGAAGCTTCTTTTATACTAGAAGAAAGCTCCTCAAGACCGACATACCTATATTTTATTTGCATTTCACCCCGCCGAAGCTGTCCCAAAATTGAGTAAACTTGTTTTGGCAAATCGATGGCGTAAAAGGAATATTTCTTTAACTCCTCATATAAGTCCTTAACCATCTTTTCTCTTGAATATCTCTTCCTCAAAACCTCGTAAACGTAAGGCTTAGCCACTTCAATTATATTTATTTGAGGATAAAGCTTCTTAGCCACCCCTTCAATGGTAATTAAGGCTTTTGCCAAAAGAGCATATTCTTTAGGAATCCTTAACTTATGACGGTAAATGAGAGACAGGAATTCTTTTCCAATAATATCAATTTGAAGTTCGCCAAGGGTTCTTCCGTAATATCGGTCTAATATTTCTTTTAGCTCTGTTTTCATTTGAGGAATCTTATTCCTTGGTATCTCTACCCCTAACTTCTCTGCTTCCTCAACAATCTTTTCTGCATCTTGGCGAACAATTCCCGAAAGTAAATTGGTAATTATCTCTTTATCTTCTTCTTTCAATTCACCCACTATTCCAAAATCAAGGTAACCAATTTTCCCATCGGGAGTAATCAATACATTAGCTGGATGGAGGTCACCATGGAAAAAGCCATCTTCTAAAACCTGCTTCATAAAAGCTTGAGCACCCTTAATAGCTAAAGAATAAGTATCAATTCCTGCCCTTTCCGGCGTTGCTAAATCACTAACCTTTGTTCCCTCAACATATTCAAGGGTAAGAACTCTTTTAGTAGTATAATTCCAGTAAACGATGGGAATTTTTATTAAAGGCTCGAGGCGAAAGTTTTCTCGGAAACGGTCGATATGACGGCCTTCAATCCGATAATCAAGTTCTCGGTGAAGGGAATCGGAAAACTCTTGAGCCACTCCAACCAAGTCGATAAAGGGGACTCTCTCCTTAAGAAGTTCCGAAAGAAAGAAAAATAAGTCCAAATCACTTTCAATCATTTCTTTCGAGCCAGGTCTTTGAATCTTTACCGCTACCTTTTCTCCATTCTTAAGAAAGGCTTCATAAACCTGGCCAATGGAGGCAGAAGCAATTACCTCAGGATTAAAATGCGAAAAGACTTCATCAATCTTTCTCTCTAGCTCTTCTTCAATAATTTTTTTAGCCAGTTCAAAAGGAAAAGGAGGAACTTTATCTTGTAGTTTCTCAAGTTCAAATAAAACATCCGGAGGGACTAAATCAGGGCGAACACTTAAAAGCTGCCCTACCTTAACGAAGGTTGGACCTAAATCCTCTAGAAGAAGTCTTAAGCGACGACCAATTGTTTCTAAGGGAGGCGGGGTAAAAGTTTGTTTTTCCCCCCCTGGCAACAGCTGCAAAAGGCCAAATTTTTCTAGAAAATAGCCAAATCCATGCTTTAACGCAATTTGACCAATTTTTACAAGCCTTCTAATGCTTTTCCTTCTTCTTCCTCTCAAAAATATCCCCTTTTCTAACATAAATACTAAATCTTAAAATTTAAATCCCAAACACCTGCCTACTCAAACCAAGCTTTTCTAAGAAAACTTTATCTTTCCACCTTTCTTTTCTGTTTACTTGTTAAACATTTGTTAGAGAGTTCTTATCGCACTCAGCTTTGGTAGGCGAGAATTCTAAATTCAAATGTTTAAAATCTAAATATTTTTAGGATTTAGTTGTTAGGATCTAGGATCTAATGAATTTTGACTGAACTCTGAACACTAATATTTGAGCACTGATGTTCGCTGAATCCTGAACCCTAGCCTTTAAATACTGCTCCCGATTGGTATTTAGTTTTTTGGATCTTAAGTTTTCCTTTTTTACTTTGGAGATTTTTTCTCTAGGTGGGCAACTTTATTTTCTAGCTTTTCTAATCGATTAACTAACTCCACAATATCTTTCTTAGTTAGGAACCCGAAGTCTTTAAAGGAAGCTTGTAAAAGGTCAGCTATGGTTTCTTTGATTTCTTCCTTTTCTTTCTCGACTCTAACCGAAAATTCATCTAAAAACTTGCGTCCTTCTTCTGGAGCAACTTTACCTTTCTCAATTAAATCTTTGATAACTTCATCAGCCTTTTCGTGAAGATAAAGCCAAGCTCCAAGGGTAAAAAGTAACCCTTTTTCTAACAAATCTTTCAATTTATTCACCCCCACTAAAGTCAATCTGAATTATTCTTGTCTCTTCAGTTCTTAGCATTAATTTTACCATATTTCTTCTTTAAGCTCTTGTAGTATGGCTCTGTTTCTTTCCAAAGAGCAAGAAGGGGGCTTGCTGTAAAAATTGAAGAATAAGCACCCGAAATCAGCCCAACAAAGAGAGCAAAGGCAAAATCTTTTAGGGTTTCCCCACCAATTAAAAGAAGGGAAACGACAGGAAGAAGAGTTGTTAATGAAGTATTAATAGAACGCATTAAAACTTGATTAATTGAGTCATTAACCATCATGGAATAAGTTCTTTTACCCAACTGCTTAGCGTTTTCCCTAATCCGATGGAAAACAACAATAGTGTCATAAAGAGAATAACCTAAAATGGTTAAGATAGCAGCTACTGTTGATGGTGTTACTTCTCTTCCAACTAAAGCATAAATTCCAATTGTAATTAAAAGATCGTGAAATAAAGCAACAATGGCTGTAACAGCCATTTTAAACTCAAAGCGAAAGCTAATGTAAACGAGAATAGAAACAAGAGAAATTATCAAAGCTAATGAGGCAGCACGAGTTATCTGAGCGCCCCAACCAGGACCAACATTTTGAATATATTTTATCTCTTCTATCCCCACTTCTTGGTTAAATACTTTTCTAATGAGAACTTGCTTTTCTCTTGAAAGTGAAGGAGTTCGAATAAGGATTTCTCTCTTGCCAACTAACTGAATAATACTTTTCTCAAGGTTAAATTGCCTCATAACTCTCCTTGCTTCACCCACAGAAATTTCCCTTTTTAGCTTAAAATCAAAGATAGTTCCTCCCTTAAATTCAATCCCAAAATTCATTCCTTTGAAAAAGAAGGCAATAACCCCGGCAGCAATTATTACTCCTGAAATCGAAAACCAAATCTTTTTTCTCCCAATAAAATCAAAATTCATTCAGGCACAACCTCCTTTATTCCAACCAGAGTAGGACGAGTAAAAGGTTTAAACCGAACTAAAAGGGCAAGTAAAGGTCGGGTAAAAAAGAGAGCAGTAAACAAGTCAAGGCAAATTCCACAAATTAAAGAGATAGCAAAACCCCTAACAGGACCTATCCCCACAAAAACAAGGATTACTGCAGCAATTAAAGTAACAAAATCAGCATCAAGAATAGTTTTAAAGGCATGGGTAAAGCCAGAATCTGCCGCTGACCTTAGTGTTTTACCTACTTTAACTTCTTCTTTAACCCTCTCAAAGATAACAATACTGGAATCAGCAGCTACACCAATGGTTAAGATGATTCCAGCAATTCCAGGAAGAGTGAGGGGCCAGCCCCAAGAGGTAAACTTATTAATAATAACAATGACACCCCAGAAAAGTGTGGCGAAAACAAGGAGGGCAACACAGGTAATTCCCCCCAATCCTCGATAATAAAGAAGCATATAAAGAGCAACTAAAATCAAACCAATAATTCCAGCTTTTATACCTGCTCTTAGTGAATCAGCACCTAAGGTTGGACCGACTGTACGGTTCTCTTCAATTTCCAGCTTCACAGGTAAAGCACCAGTTTGAAGCACCAGTGCTAGTTCCTTAGCCTTATCAATAGTAAAATCGCCTGTTATCTCAGCCCTTCCTCCACTAATTTTCTCTCGCACTTGAGGAGCAGACATAACTTTACCATCTAAAACAATAGCCAGTTGTTTCCCGACTAAGCGACCAGTGACCTCCTCAAACTTTCTTCCACCTTCTGAGGTAAACTGAAGATTTACCTTAGGTTTACCCAATTCATCAAAATCAACCTGGGCATCCTTTAAATATCTTCCGGTCATCTCAGTCTTCCCCAAAATGATTTTCCCTTTCTTGTCAGTTCCCTTAACTTCTTTAAATTCCAGAAAAGCTGGTTTTCCAATTATCTCCAAAGCTTTTTCTGGACGTTTTATCCCCGGTAACTGCACTAGGATATTGTTTCTGCCTTGTCGAGTAATTTCAGGCTCGGCAACACCCAATTTGTCAACTCGTTGGCGGATAATCAACATTGCTTGATCCATCGCGTTTTCAGTAACAGGAGAACCAGGAAAAGGTTTAGCAGATAAAATAACATGCATTCCACCCTTTAAGTCCAAGCCCAACCTAGTTGACTTAGCAGGGGGATAAATAAAATAAATTGAAATAAGAACTAGGAATAAAACAACACTTATTGATAAAGCATGCTTTTGAGTGGGATTCACTTTTTTCCTCCTTAAAATTTTTCAGCTCTTTCAGACCCCAAAATATCAATATTATAACAACTGGGTTTTGTTAATTACTAGACTAAATTTGCAATCCAGAAACTTAGAAGCATTTCGACACATAACCATTCTACTTAAAAAAATCTCAAAGTATTCCATAACCTGACTTATGGAAGTATCAATTTCAATTTCTAAAGTAATCATACAAGTTTCTGGATTCACATTTAAAAAAGAACGTTGGGCAGCATAATTAACTCTATCGTGAATATCAAAAACAAGCTGATCAGTGCTTCTTACTCGGCTCCGGTGAACATCTGACTTATCAGCGATGATTAAAGCAGCAGCTACTGAGCTAGTTGCGCAACCATGTTCTTCTTCGTGATTACCAATTGCATTCATCACAACCGCTATTTCACTATAGGACATTCCCAGCCTCTTTAAGATTGAGCGTGAAATGAGAGCGCCTGAGACCTCGTGAAACTCTCTTGATATAACATTTCCAATATCGTGAAGATAACCAGCGATGGCCGCAAGTTCTGCTTCTCTCTCGGGGAAAGATAAACGGTACATAATATTTCTAGCGATGTGAGCAACTAAATTAGCATGACGAAATCCATGCTCAGTATAGCCAATTTCACCCAAAAACTTATCTGCCCTTTCAATTAAGGAAGAAGTCTCAGCATCAGCCTCAACAGTCGCCAAAGTCACAAGACCTGTTTTAATTTTCTTAGTTTCTTTCTTCTTAACCACTCTCACCTCTTTTTCATTGCAAACTCTTTTGGGGTCATTATGCCTTAAGAAGTAGTTGTCAAGGTCTAGTTGTATTCTTTCCTCCTTTACCCTTAATCCTTTTAGCTTGTCACTATCCACGAGTCAGCAGTCACTGTTTTTATTGTCTTTTCCCAATAGCTTCTTTAAGAATCTTTACTTTTAACCTTGGGGCTATCTCTAGGATAACTATTTCCTCTTTAATTTCTTTTATTTCTCCTAAGATTCCACCAACCGTGATAACCTTGTCTCCCTTTTTAAGTTGAGAAATGAGCTCCTGATGTTCCCTTATTCTTTTTTGCTGGGGACGAATTAAAAGTAAATACATCACGGCAATTAAACCGAGAAAAACAATTAATTGTACACTTTGAGGACTCATTTTCTCCCTCCTTGTTTCTTTCCATTTATACCCTATGGCTATCTAGCTGTCTAGCTTTCAAACCCTAGACAAAGACAGATTAAGGCAAACAAAAAATTAATTCTTAACCTCTACCTTCTCCTTTAGCTGTTTAGCTGTTTAAACTCACGACTAAACGATTTTTTAAAGTCCAAGAAGGTTCCTTTCTCAATGCTCTCTCGAGACTTCCTGATTAAATCGATCAAAAACTGCAAATTATGCCAAGTTAAAAGTCTTAAGGCAACAATCTCATCCAAGAGATAAAGATGTCTAATGTAAGCGCGAGAATAATTTTGGCAAGCATAACAGGAACATTTACTATCTAAAGGGAGAAAATCACTTGCATATTGAGAATTTCTAATGTTAAGCTTACCGATTGAAGTAAAAACTGTTCCCCCCCGTGCCATTCTAGTGGGTATAGCAGAGTCAAACATATCAATTCCGAAAGCTATCCCTTCAAGAATTCCGATGGGGTCACCAACACCCATTAAATATCGTGGTTTATCTTGAGGTAAAAGGGGTGTAGCAAAACCTAGAACGTGATAAGTTTGCTCTTTTGGTTCACCCACACTTAACCCCCCAAGTGCATATCCATCAAAACCAATTTCAAGAGTTTTTTCAACTGAAAGCTTTCTCAAATTTTCTTCTGTTCCACCTTGAACTATGCCAAACAAGGCTTGATTTTCCTTCTGGTGAATTTTTTTACATCTTTTTGCCCACTTGTAAGTTCTAATAACAGCCCTTTCTTTCTCTTGATATTGAGCTGAGAAGGGCAAGCATTCATCAAGAATCATTGCAATATCAGAACCAATTTTTTCCTGTATTTTAATGACCCTTTCAGGCGAGAAAAAACGAAGAGAACCATCAATTATAGAACGGAATTCAACTCCTTCATCTTTAACTTTAAAAGTTTTACTTAAACTAAAAATCTGATAGCCACCACTGTCAGTTAAGATTGGCTTTTCCCAGTTCATAAACTTATGAATTCCACCTGCTTTTTTAATAAGCTCCTCACCGGGTTGGAGATGTAAATGGTAAGTGTTGGTTAGAATCATTTCAATACCAATTTCTCTTAGTTCTTCTGGAATCTTTGTCTTAACTGCCCCCTTAGTTCCAACCGGCATGAAAAGAGGAGTATTAACAACCCCGTGGGTAGTTGTCATCCTCCCTATTCTTGCTTGACTCTTTTTGTCTTTTGCAATTAGTTCAAACTTAAACAACTGCACCTCACATAGACTAAATTACAAGAATAAGCTGAAGCTAAAAACTCTCTTAAATTCTATTAAATTTTTACCTCAATCTTAATCTCTTCCAAGTTAACTCCTAGCTAGTGGATGAGCATTGCGTCCCCAAAACTGTAAAAGCGGTATTTTTTCTTTATTGCTTCCTCATAAGCCTTAAAAATCAAGCTCCTTCCAGCAAAAGCACTCACCAAAACAAGCATTGTCGAGCGGGGTAAATGAAAGTTAGTTATTATAGCATCAACAATTTTAAATTCGTATCCAGGATAAATATAAAGGCTTGTCATTCCTTCGCCCGCTTCCACCAAATATCTTTTATCTCCTCTTGCTGAAGGCACTTGGTAAGCCTTTGTTTCAAGCACTCTAGTAGAGGTTGTCCCAACAGCAATTATCCTTCCCTCATTTTTAATTGCCTCATTGATAATTTGAGCTACCTCTTGGGGAAGCCTAAAGTATTCTCGGTGAATCTTATGATTTTCAATATTATCTTCCTTTATCGGTCGGAAGGTATCTAATCCAATATGCAAGGTAAGAGTGGCTATTTTAACACCTTTTCGGATAATTCTTTCCATAAGTTCTTGAGTAAAATGGAGTCCGGCAGTAGGAGCTGCCGTTGAACCCTTCTCCATCGCATAAATTGTTTGGTATCTTTCAGGGTCTTTAAGAGATTGATGAATATAAGGAGGCAAAGGAACTTTTCCAACTTTTTTCAAAATTTCTTCAAAATCACCTTCGTACTCAAAGGAAACCAATCTCCCGCCGGCTTCCGTCTTGTCTTCAATCTTTCCCTTCAAAAGAGCCTGGTTGAAAATTATCTCTGTCCCTACCTTTCCTCTCCGACTTGGATTAACTAAAACTTCCCACCTGTTCTTTCCAACCTCGGAAAGTAAAAGAAATTCAACCTTACCTCCCGTATCTACTCTTCGTCCAATGAGTCGAGCAGGAATAACCCGTGTATTATTTAAAACAAGGCAATCTCCTTCGTTTAAATACTCTAGGATACTAGAGAAAGTTCGGTGCTCAATTTGGCCATTCTTCCGATTAAGCACAAGGAGGCGAGAGGAATCCCTAGGCTCAACTGGTTCTTGGGCAATCAACTCTGGTGGTAAAAAATAATCAAATCGTGCTGTTTCCATAAAACAAAGAATACCAGTTTCATTTTTAATGTGAATATATCTTATATAAAAAAATTAAGGCCGAAAAGTATTTTAAAGGAGGTTTAACGATGAAACTTCGTAATGAAAACTATGAAAAGTATTTAGCAAAGAACATTAATAAAGAATTTAGGAAACAATTAACTATTGGCTAAAGAGTAGCGGATAAAGTAGCTTCTTTTGGAGGAAGCTGGACATTTATTCTCTCTTTTATCTTTGCCTTATTTCTATGGATGCTCTACCAAACCGCTATTGCCCACAATAAAAGCTTCGACCCTTATCCTTATATCTTCTTAAACCTTATTTTGTCTTGCTTGGCTGCCATTCAAGCGCCAATTATTTTGATGAACCAAAATAGGCAAGCCCAGAAAGATAGACTTCAAGCAGACCACGACTACGAAATAAATCTCAAAGCTGAAAAAGAGATTGCACACCTACAGGAAGAACTCAACCTTATTAAAGAAACTCAAAATTCAGCAATGCTAAAGAGCTTAGATGAAATCAAATCCTTACTTAAACAAATTAACCAGCAGCAGAGCAAAAAATAGAGCTTTTTACTTCTTGAAAAAAAGAAATACTAGGTTGAGGATTAAAGTAAGGAGAAGGCTGATAATAATGCAGGTAACAATTGGAAAATAAAAAGTAAAGCCATTTCTCTTATAATAAATGTCTCCTGGTAGCCCGGGGAGACCTAACCCTTTAATCATTTTGGAAAAAACAATAAACAATATGCCAGTAACAAGTAAAATCACAGCGAACAGTATTAAAATTTTTCCAAATTGCTCCAAACTCATCCCAACTAAACTCCATAAATCCGAAATTCTATGCTAAATTCTGTTATCAATCACTATTTGCTTTTCTTTTTTACTCTCTCTATTTCACTAAAGATACAGCCACAGTATTTCTGGCGATACATCCCCATCTCTCTTGATTGATTAACTCCCTGATAATACCCTTCACGGAAATCATAATAAAAAAAGGGGATTCCTTCAGCTTTGCTAAGCTCTTCCCCAATTTTTTTTATTTTATCATGGTCCTGATATCTACTGACAAGCAAAGTCGAGGTAAATAAATCATATCCTTCTTCTTTTGCCCTCCGTGCACTCTCCTTTAATCGAATTTGATAACAAAGCTCACAGCGCTCCCCTTTCTTTTCGTGGAAGGCAACCGCCCGGAAATAAATTTCTGGCTGATAATCAGGGATTTTTAAAGAAATAGCCTTTTCTTGAGAAAAACTTACCAGAGTATCAAGTCTCCTTAAATACTCAACATAAGGATGAATATTAGGATTAAAAAAGAAGCAATCGACCTCGTAGTTTTTCTCTCCAAGTTTTTCATATGGATAAATCAAGCAAGGCCCACAACAAGTATGTAAAAGAACTTTCATTTTTACTCCTCAAAGCTAATTAATCAAGTAGCAAAATTTATCGGGTTTATTATCTCAACTCCAAAAACAAGGTCAAAATCTTTATCAGTCGAAATAATGCTAGAATTTTAGAGTTTTTTGATGTGGTTCTACTCTCTTAAAGATAGTCGATAATCCAGAGCTATGCAATTTGAAGCTTTTTCTCCATCAATTTTAACACATCTTTAAACCTATGCGATGCTTTAAAAAGTTCGACTCCAATAAGATTACTTTACTGTCAAGTTCCATATTTACGCCAGGGAACTTCAACAACCTCTGCTTCTTTCCCTTCTTTTGCAAGATAAAGAATATCTTCCTCTTCATCATAAAAAACTTTAAAATCTTTAATTATAGTTTCCTCCATCTTCCTGTTGTTATTCTATTTTCTTTTTGCCCTTCTTTCAAGGGATGAACTCTCACTGTATCCAAAAATCTTTCCTCTCCTTCTTTAAAAATCTTTTGTAGCAGCTCATAATCTCTTTTTTATTTTGCTTTTTGCTCTTTACCGCAGACGATCACAAATATAATATCAGAAAGTGATTACTCGTCTTGGTATTTGGAACCCAGTTTCTGTTTTTCACTTATCAAGTTAAAGCCAGTAAGTGA